>NZ_JAUSZF010000001.1:2685000-3285000 GCF_030817315.1 Sphingomonas faeni
GGCCGCCATCGAGTACCGGCGCCGCACCGATCCGCTTCTCCGTGAGCAACGCGACTGCGTCCGCCACGGTGGAATCGGGGGTCAGCGCCTGTATGTCGCCCTTGTCCTTCAGGGCCTTGTCTTTCAGGATCGCCGCGATCGTCATCTTCGCCTCTCCTCAACTGCGTCTGTTGCGCGTGGCTTGAGGAAACCATGTTTGCGCGGCAATGTGAAGCGATGACCGATCGACCGCCTGAACCGCCCGTCGGGCTGGACGACCCGCACTATGCCGCGTTCGCCTGGGCACGGTTTCGTGAGATCATGGCATGGATGATCCTGGCTGCGGCCATATGCGTCGCCGCGGTGATTGCGACGATGGCGTATGTGCAAGGGCCGCTGCACCTCGTGACGATGCTTGCGATAATCGGCGGAGTCGGCGGATCCGTGATGCTCGCGGGACTGTTGATGGGCCTCGCCTTCCTCAGTTCGGGAAGCGGGCATGACGAGAATGTGACCCGGATCGATTGAGCGGATCGGGAAAGCAGGACTCTGGTTACCGTTCTCCCGCGGACGCGGGACCTAAGGCAGACCAGGAACACCTCACCTGGCCTTGGGCCCCCGCCTTCGCGAGAAACGGAATTTGGTGCACCGAGCCGCAAAAAAAGCCGGCACCGCGTGATGCGATACCGGCTTTTCCGTTTCACCTGATGATCCCGAAGCAGTTCGGACTGATCGGATCAGCCTGCCTGGACTTCGTCCGGCACCGCGCGAACGCGACGGCGGCGGGGCTTTTCCTCAGGCGTGGCGTCCGAAGCGGCGGCATCAGCCGCGGGTGCCGGTGCCGGAGCAGGCGCGACCGCCGAAATGCCGAGCGATGGCGGCAGACGATCTGCGTCGAACGCGGTTGGTGCGCCCTCGTCCTGCGCAACAGGTGCGTCGAGGCTGCGATCGCGGCGCGGGCGGCCGCGACGACGGGGCTGCTCCTCGGTTGCGGCAACGGGCGCCGTGGCCTCGGAGGTTTCGCCCGGCTGGACAACCTGATCATTGGTCGGCTGGGCAGTCTCGGTCGCGGAACGCAGCGTGTCGGCTTCCGAATCCTGGTTGGCGTTGGCCACCGGCGCGCTCACGCGGGGCGTACGACGGATAGTCTCACGCTGCGGCGCATCGCGGTAGTCGCTGCGGGGCTCGCGAACCTGCTCCTCGCGCCCGTTCTCGCGGGGCTGGGTCTCACGCGACTGTGCCTCACGAGCCTGGGCCTCACGAGCCTGTCCCTGCTCCTCGCCGCTGCGGTCGTCGCGGGGCTGGGTATCGCGTGGCTGGGCATCGCGGGGAGCGTTGCGCTGATTGCGCTGGCCGTCGCCACGGACGCGGTCTTCGCGCTGGCCGTCGTTACGCGGCTGAGCCTCGTTCCGGGGGCCGTCGTTACGCTGGCCTTCGTAGCGGTTGTTCTCGTACCGCGGGCGCTCTTCGCGCTGGGGACGATCGTCGCGCTGCGGACGATCTTCACGGCTCTGGCGGGGTGCATTCTGGTACTGGCCGTTCTGCTGGCCACCATTCTGCTCGCCACGCGGCTGCTCGGGCGCACCCTGCTGCTCGCCCGAACGGATCGGTTCGCCCTCGTCGCCGTAATCGTCGTCGCCGTCGAGATCGAACGGCTGCTGGCGGCGTGGCTGCTGCTGGGCCTGCGGCTGGCTCTCTTCGAAGCGCGCGCGGGTTTCGCTCAGGACGCGGAAATAATGGTCCGCGAACTGGAGGTAATATTCGATGTTGACGCGGTCGCCCTGCATCTGTGCGTCGCGCGCGAGGTTCTTGTACTTCTCGTACAGCTGGCTCGCGTTGCCGCGCGCGCGGCTGTCGATGCGGTTGCCGGTATCGCGACCACCCTGGCCACCGCCGCCACCTTGGCGTTGACCGCCACCGCTACCGCCGCCGCCATTATTATTGTTGCCACGACCGCGACGGCGGCCGGCTTGCCGGTTGTTGATCAAGCTTGTGTCCTCAGTCGTCGAACCAAAATCTGGTCGTGCTCCGAAATGCGGTGCAAACCCCCCGCCGCGCACCGACGATCTATACGAGATCGGTGCGTCGAACTTGCCAGGGCCGCCGGACTGCAGCGACCTCAAAGCGAAGGATGCGGGTCAACGCTCAAAACCGACCATCATGTCGAGATTGCGTGCCCCTGCCCGCGTGATAGCGTCCGCAAGGGACCTACTACAAGCGAAATGTGAGGTTTAGCGCCATATTGTTCAAGTCGCGGGCCCCCGGGTTGCTAGTAACGCGCGCGCGTTGCCGCCATAGTCTTGGTGGAGCGCGAGGTGCAGACCTTGCGCTTCGAGCAGCGCCGTGACGGCGGGAGCCTGCGTCGAGCCGATCTCGATCACCGCCGCGCCGCCGGAGCCGATCAAGGCGGGGAGTTGCTCGGCTAGGATGCGGTAGTCGTCTAGTCCGTCGCTGCCGGCGAAGAGCGCGGCGTGGGGTTCGTGGTTCTGGACTTCGGGCGGGAGTTGCTCGTCGGTGGCGATGTAGGGCGGGTTGGCGAGGATCAGGTCGAATTGGCCGACGATCGCGCTGGCCCAGCTTCCATGGATGAAGTGGGCGCGGTCGGCCATCCCGAGTGTGATGGCGTTAGCGCGAGCGTAGTCGAGCGCCTGGGAGGAATAGTCGATGCCGAGGCCTTGCGCGGGCCACTCGTCGAGGGCTGCGAGGAGCAGCGTGCCGGGGCCTGTGCCGAGGTCGAGCACGGTTGCGGGAGCGCGTCCGGCGAAATGCGCTTGCGCGGCGATGAGGAGCGTTTCGCTGTCGGCACGGGGGACGAGCGCGCCGGGACCGACGGCGAGGTCGATCGACCAGAAGCCGCGGGTGCCGGTGATGTAGGCGATCGGCTCGTGGCGGAGGCGGCGTTCGACGAGCGCGGCGAAGGTGGCGGGGACTCTGTAGCGGGTCGGGTCGAGGAGGATCGCGTTGCGGTCGATGCCGAGTGCGTGCGCCATGAGGAGTTCCGCGTCGAGGCGGGGGGTGGGCGGAGAACGCGAACTGCGCGGCGGCGGTGGCGATCGCTGCAGCTACCCCCCCGCCCGCTTGCGGGAGGGGGTTGGGGGGTGGGCACGCGCTCACCTTGGACGCACCATTGGCGATTGGTCGAAAGACCAGAGCGACCCGTTCGTGTGGAACGAGCCGCGAGCCCACCCCCCGGCCCCCTCCCGCTTGCGGGAGGGGGGGAAGTAGGCGGGCTCAGCCATCCAGCTGCGCCAGGCGGTCTGCCTCGTCCTGTGCGACCAGCGCGCCGATCAGTTCGTCCATCTCGCCCGCGACGATCTCCGGCAGGCGGTGAAGAGTCAGGTTGATGCGGTGATCGGTCACGCGGCCTTGCGGGAAGTTGTACGTGCGAATCCGCTCCGAGCGGTCACCCGAACCGACCATCGACTTCCGCGCACCCGCCCGCTCGGCATGCAGCCGGTCGCGCTCGGCCTCGTAAAGGCGCGTCCTGAGTACGCGCAGGGCCTTGGCCTTGTTCTTGTGCTGCGATTTCTCGTCCTGCTGGATCACCGTCAGGCCGGTCGGGATGTGGACGATCCGCACCGCGCTGTCGGTGGTGTTGACCGACTGGCCGCCCGGCCCCGACGAGCGATAGACGTCGATGCGCAGGTCCTTGTCGTCGATCTTGACGTCGACCTCCTCCGCCTCGGGCAGCACCGCGACGGTCGCGGCCGACGTGTGGATGCGGCCGCCCGCCTCGGTGGTCGGGACACGCTGGACGCGGTGGACGCCGCTTTCGAACTTGAGTTTCGCGAACACGCCCTGGCCGGTGACGCTGGCGACGACTTCCTTGAAGCCGCCAGCGTCGGACGACGAGCCCGAGATCATCTCGACCCGCCAGCCCTGCGATTCGGCATAGCGCTGGTACATGCGGAACAGGTCGCCCGCGAACAGCGCCGCCTCGTCGCCGCCGGTGCCGGCGCGGATCTCGAGCATCGCCGCGCGTTCGTCGGCCGCATCGCGCGGCAACAGCGCGAGCGCGAGCTTGCGGTCCGCGGTTTCGAGCAGCGTGCGATTCTCGTGCAACTCCTCGGACGCCATCGCGCGCAGTTCGTCATCGGCATCGTCGGCCATGAACGCGAGACTCTCCGCCTCCTGCCGCAACCGGCGCACTTCGGTGGCGGCCTGCGCGACGGGTTCGAGCTCGGCATATTCCTTCGACACCGCGACGAAGCGGTCGGAGGGGAGGTCGCCGGTCGACATAAGCGCCTGCAACTCGTCACGCCGCGCCTCGATCGCGCGGATGCGGTCGGGGGAGATCTGGGTCATGGATTGTTCCAACCCGCGCTTCCCATCGACCAACCAAAGCGGTCACCGAGAACGTCACGCACTTTGTTCACTAGCTCGTCTTGTTCAGCATTGGACAACGATGAGTTGTAAAAACTCATTTCCAGAGCAGAACCTGGACCGTCCGGATCGCCGACAAAAAGCTTGCTGACGGCAGCCTCCTTATTCGCGATCTCGCCCCGCCGCTTGAGATTACCTTTGAACGCCATTGAGCAAGAAAAGCCCGCACTACGAAGAAGTGTAACGGCCTCCAGCGCCCGTGAATTCCAGTCGGCACTTTTGGGAATAACTGCCACGAGTGGACGTTCAACCGCCGGTTCTTCCAGCAACATAGCCAGCCGCTCGACACCCGCGGCCCAGCCCACGCCCGCCGTCTCCGGCCCGCCTAGCGACCCGATCAGCCCGTCATACCGACCACCAGCCAGCACGGTCCCCTGCGCGCCCAGCTTGTCGGTCACGAACTCAAACGCGGTGTGGCGGTAGTAGTCGAGGCCGCGGACCAACCGCGCGTTGCGCTCCCAAGCGACCCCCGCCGCATCGAGACCGGCGGTCACCGCCTCGAAGAACGCGCGTGCCTCGTCCGTCAGATATGCGTCGATATCCGGCGCGCTGTCGGCGATCGGGCGGTCGCGCGGGTCCTTCGAATCCAGGATCCGCATCGGGTTCTTTTCGAGCCGGGTCAGGCTGTCTTCCGACAACTCACCGCGATGCGCTTCGAAATGCGCGACCAGCGCCTCGCGCCAGGCGTCGCGCGTCGCCGCGTCGCCGAGCGTATTGAGCTGCAACGTCACGCCCTCGGAAACCCCAAGTTCGCGCAGCAACTGGTCCGCCAGCACGAGCAACTCGACGTCCGCCGCCGGCTCGGCCGCGCCGATCACCTCGGCGTCGATCTGGTGGAACTGGCGGAAGCGTCCCTTTTGCGGGCGTTCGTAGCGGAATACGGGGCCGCTGGTGGTGAGCTTCAACGGTGAGAACTGCTGCCAGCCTTCGGTCAGATAGGCGCGGGCGATGCCGGCGGTGAACTCGGGGCGGAGCGTGAGCGAATCCCCGCCGCGGTCCTCGAACGTGTACATTTCCTTCGACACGACATCGGTCGTCTCGCCGAGCGAGCGCGCGAACACGGCCGTGGATTCGAACACCGGGATATCGATCCGCTGGAAGCAATACAGCGCGCGCACCCGTTCGAACGTCGACAGGACGTGCGCGAACCGGCGCTGCTCGTCGCCGAAAATGTCCTGGGTGCCACGGATGCGGCGCGGGGTTTCTGTCTTGGCCATGATGCGCGCGTATCTAGGCGACGTCCCCGCTAAGCGCTAGCGCTGTAGCATGACCAGCAAAGCCAGATATTGGGGTCTCGGCCAGCGCGTGGCCCCGCCGCGCTTCGTCCTGTTCGTGCTGGTCTTCGCGATCGGGCTGGTCGCGATGATCCCGCGCTTCGGGCTCGGCCGGGGCACGATGGCGGCGTTCGACGTCGGGGCGGTCGTGTTCCTGATCGCGGTCTCGACGCTGTTCCGCAACGCCGGCGCCGAGCGGATGCGCCGAACGGCGGTGGAGAACGACGCCAACCGCGCGGTGCTGCTCGGGTTCAGCGGGACGATCATGCTGGTCATCCTGGTCGCGGTGGCGAAGGAACTGCAGGGCAAGAACGACGCGGTCGGAATCGCGCTGACGATCACGACGCTGGCGCTCGCGTGGCTGTTCTCGAACATGATCTACACGCTCCACTATGCGCATCTCTATTATGTCGACGATCCGGACGGGAAGGACGCCAAGGGCCTCGACTTTCCGAGTTGCGACGAGCCCGATTACTGGGACTTCGCCTATTTCGCGTTCACGCTGGGGATGACGTTCCAGACGTCGGACGTTCAGATCACCTCGCGTCGGGTGCGGAAAGCGGCGCTCGGCCAGTGCATGGCAGCGTTCGTGTTCAACATCGGCGTGCTGGCGTTCACGATCAATGTGCTGGGGAGTGGTTGAGGGTCCGCCACCGTCAGGATGACGGGAAGGGTTTGGTGACGCCGGAGGGGCCCCGAACCACGCCTCGGTAAAGGACTGGACGACTGCCCTTTATCGCGATTACACCTCGTGTCATCGTCTCTCAGCCGGAAGGCCCTTCCTTGATCCGCAAGCTCCTCGTCGCATCCCTGCTCGCGTCTGCCGTTCCTGCCATCGCGCAGGTCCCCGCCGGCAACACCGCGCCGCAGCCCGTCCCGTTCGTCGACACCATTCCCGACCCGGTCGACACGCCCTATCCGGGCACGCTCATCCTCGACGTCGATGCGACCGATACCGAGCGCGGCATCTTCCGCGTGAAGGAGACGATCCCGGTCGCCAAGGCAGGCCCGATGGCGCTGCTCTATCCGAAGTGGCTGCCAGGCGCGCATTCCCCGCGCGGCGAGATCGAGAAGCTCGCCGGCCTCGTGATCCGCGCGAACGGCAAGATCATTCCCTGGACGCGCGATCCGGTCGACGTGTTCGCATTCCACATCGACGTGCCCACCGGTGTGAAGACCCTGGTGGCCGAGTTCCAGTTCATCTCCGCGACCAAGGGCGACCAGGGCCGCATCGTGATGACGCCGACGATGGTCAGCCTCCAGCCGAACCTCGTCAGCCTGTACCCGGCCGGCTATTTCACGCGCCAGATCCCGATCAAGATGACCGCCACCTATCCGGCGGGCTGGACCGCGGCGGGTGCGGTGCCGGCCAAGGTGTCGGGCTCGACCTACAGCTACGACACGACGAACTACGAGATCCTCGTCGATTCGCCGACGCTCGCGGGCAAATACGGGAAGGTCTGGCCGCTCAGCCCCCGCGTCGGCCTCAACGTGTTCGCGGACAGCCCCGATCAGCTTGCCGCCAAGCCGGAGCAGATCGACGCGCACAAGCGCCTCGTCGACCAAGCGGTGAAGACGTTCGGCGCGCAGCATTACGATCGCTACGAATTCCTGCTGTCGATCACCGACCAACTCGGCGGGATCGGCCTGGAGCATCATCGCAGTTCGGAAAACGGCGTTCGTCCGGGGTATTTCACCGAGTGGGAGACCGGTGCCGCCGGCCGCAACCTCCTCCCGCATGAGTTCACGCACAGCTGGGACGGCAAGTTCCGTCGTGGTGCCGACCTTTGGACGCCCGATTTCCGCACGCCGATGCGCGATTCGCTGCTGTGGGTGTACGAAGGCCAGACGCAGTTCTGGGGCTATGTGCTCCAGGCGCGGTCGGGGCTGGTCAGCAAGCAGGACACGCTCGACGGCTATGCTTCGATCCTCGGCAACTACGATACCGCGCCGGGCCGCCAGTGGCGTCCGCTGATCGATACGACGAACGATCCCGTGATCTCGGCACGCAAGCCGAAGGGCTGGACCAGCTGGCAGCGGTCCGAGGATTACTACAACGAAGGCCTGATGGTCTGGATGGAGGTCGATGCGATGCTCCGCCAGAAGTCGAACGGCGCCAAGTCGATCGACGATTTCGCGCGCGCCTTCTTCGGCGTCCGCGACGGCGATTACGGCGAGCTGACCTACACCTTCGCCGACGTCGCCAAGACGCTCAACGGCATCGTCCCCTATGACTGGGCGACGTTCCTCAACACCCGCCTGACCGAGACCGGCAAGCCCGCGCCGATCAACGGCTTCGCGATGAACGGCTACAAGCTGGTCTATGGCCCCGAGCAGAGCCCGTATCTTAAGCAGGCCGAGAAGACCCGCGGCACCGACGTCAGCTATTCGTTGGGCATGGTGATCAACAAGGAGGGCGTCGTGACCTCGTCGATCTGGGATAGTCCGGCGTTCAAGGCTGGCCTCGACGTCGGCACCGAGATCGAAGCGGTCAACAACGAGGCGTATTCGTCCGACCGGATCAAGGCGGCGATCCTTGCGGCGAAGGGTACGAAGGTGCCGATCCGCCTGACTGTAAAGAACAACGACCGATTCCGGGACATCTTGCTCGATTACCATGACGGCCCGCGCTATCCGCGGCTTCAGAAGGTGGGTACAGGTGACGGCGGGCTGGACAAGCTGCTGATGCCGCGCTGACCAGAGACTAATCCAACGTGGTGCCGGCCGCTCCCCAGAAGAGGAGCGCCGGCATCGCCATTTCGAAAGGACCGCCATGCGTATCGATCTCATCCCGACCGGCAAGAACCCGCCCGAAGACCTGAACGTCATCATCGAAGTGCCGACCGGTGGCGAGCCCGTGAAGTACGAGTTCGACAAGGCATCGGGCGCGCTGTTCGTCGATCGCATCCTGCACACGCCGATGCGGTACCCCGCGAACTATGGCTTCGTGCCGCACACGCTGAGCCCCGATGGCGATCCGCTCGATGCGCTCGTGATCGCGCGCTCGCCGTTCATCCCGGGCTGCGTCGTCCGCGCACGCCCGATCGCGGTGCTGAACCTGGAAGACGAAGCCGGCGGCGACGAGAAGCTCGTTTGCGTACCCGTCGATTCGGTGTTCCCGTATTACGCCAACATCGGCGAGCGCGGCGACATGCCGGAGATCGTGTTCGAGCAGATCGAGCACTTCTTCACGCACTACAAGGACCTGGAAAAGAAGAAGTGGGTCCGCGTCGGCAAGTGGGGCGATGCAGACGAAGCCAAGCGCGTGACGATCGAGGCGATCGAGCGCTACGAAGCCGAGAAGGCCAAGGGCGAAGAGCCGATGAACGCGGACGACATCGTCGGGCGCTGATCTGACGTCTTTCCGGTCTATTGCACCGGTCGCGTCGCAAATTTGCCGCCCCGGCGCAGGCCGGGTCCAAGTGGAAAGGTCGAAGTAACGGAGCGCTATCCTTCGTTACCTCTGGCTCCCAATTGGACCCCGGCCTGCGCCGGGGAGGAATTACTCGACGGGACCGGTGAGGGACGGCGCCCAGACCTACCGCCCTGCCAGCTTCACCAGCGCATGCCCGGACATCCGTTGGATCGTCCATTCCTCCATCCCGACCGCACCGACCTTCCGGTAGAAGGCGATCGCATCGGCGTTCCAGTCGAGCACCGACCATTCGAACCGCGCGCAGTCGCGATCGAGCGCCACGCCCGCGAGATGCGCCAGTAGCGCGCCGCCGACCCCCTGCCCACGCGCGTCCGGCGTCACGTACAGATCCTCCAGATACAGCCCGCGCTTGCCCGTCCAGGTCGAGAAGTTGTGGAAGAACAGCGCGAAGCCGAGCGGACCGTGCGCACTCTCCGCGATCAACGCCTCGGCCGCCGGCTTTTCCCCGAACAGCGCCTCTTCCAGCATGGTCTCTGTCGCCTCGACTGCATCCGGTTCGCGCTCGAACGCGGCGAGTTCGCGGACGAAGCGCAGGATCGTGCCGACATCGGCAGCGGTGGCGGAACGGATGACGGTCATGCACTTGCCTCGATCGATGTCTGCGCGATGTCACGCCGCCGCGCCGCGTACAGGCACGCGACGACGATGATCGCCGCGCCCGCCAGCGTGAACGCCGATACCCGCTCGCCGAACACCAGGAAACCCAGCACCGCGGCATAGACGAACGAGGTGTATTCGGTGGTCGCGAGGAAACCAGTGTCGCCGTGTGCATAGGCCCAGCCGAGGAGCCACAACGATGCAGTCGCAAGCCCCGCGGCGAGCACGAGCTTCGGCCACTCCGCGGCCTCGGGCACGACTGCAAGCCACGGTGCCGCCAGCGCCAGCGTCGCGGTGATGACGAGCGCCTGGAAGAACGCGATCTCGCCCGGGCGCGCGGCCTGGCTCTGCATCCGCGCGATCACGAGGTTGACCGCATACAGCACCGCGGAGCCGAGGATCGCGAGCGTGCCGTGGAACGTCTCGGATCCAGGCACCTCGCGTCCCTGCCCGATCATCACCACCAGCACGCCGCCAAGTGCGGCGATCGACGCGACGAAGGTCTTCCACCCGACGCGCTCGCCCAGCGTCACCGCCGCGAGCAGCAATGCGAGAATCGGCGCGATGTAGGTGAGCGATATCGCCTGTGCCATCGGTACGCGCGCGAGGCCCCAGAAGAAGAGCACCGCCATCGCCGTGGTTACGAGCCCCCGCGCCAGATGCAGCTTCAGAGCACGCCCGCTCGGCCGGCCGCTGTTCCCGAGCTTCCACGCCACCGCGCCGAGACCGACGCTGATCATCTGCCGCCAGAGGAGCGCGTTGTAGACGCCGATCGCCAGGACGAGCGACTTCATCACCGCGTCCATCATGGAGAACAGGCCGATGCCGAGCGCGGCGATCGCGAAGGCCAGAGCGGGGGAGACGACGCGGTTCGTCACGGGACTAGACCGCATTGTGAACGCTTAGTGCCCGGACAATTACCATGCGATCCGCTTAACCGGCATAGCATCGCTACGCTATCGTCGACGCGGGTTCCGTTTTGAAAGAGCGGTGCCCACACAATATTACTGTTCCCTCGCGAACGCGGGGGCCCAGGACCACGAACGCTATCGTCTGTTACCCTGGACTCCCGCTTTCGCGGGAGAACGATAAGGCGCCCACCTCCACACTGCGTCATCCTGACGAAAGTCAGGATCCAGGGTAACGAACGTCGCCCTTCATGGCTCTGGATCCTGCCTTTCGTCAGGATGACGGGATAATTGGAGCCGCCCGCGTAAATCGTTATTCCGCTGCCATCTCCGGCACCAATGCAGCAATCGCCTCGTCCGCAGCTTCGATCTCCGCGGCCTTCGCCTCGACGAGCCGGACGATGTGATCGACCATGTCGGCATCCTGGACGTGGTGGTCGGTCACGCCCGACAGATACACCATGTGCTTGCCGTTGCCGCCGCCGGTGATGCCGATGTCGGTCTCGCGCGCTTCGCCGGGGCCGTTCACGACGCAGCCGAGCACCGACAGGGACATCGGCGTGCGGATGTGCTGCAAGCGTTCTTCCAGCGCCTGCACAGTGCGGATCACGTCGAAGCCCTGGCGCGCGCAGGATGGGCACGACACGACGCGGACGCCGCGGTTGCGGATGCCGAGCGACTTCAGGATCTCGAAGCCGACGCGGACTTCTTCTTCCGGCTCGGCGGAGAGCGAGACGCGGATCGTGTCGCCGATGCCGTACCAGAGCAGGCTGCCCATCCCGATCGCCGACTTGACCGTGCCGCCGACGAACCCGCCCGCCTCGGTGATGCCGAGATGCAGCGGGCAATCGACCTGCTCGGCCAGCTGCTGATACGCTGCGACCGCGAGAAACAGGTCGGACGCCTTCACCGCGACCTTGAACTCGTGAAAATCATGGTCCTGCAACAGCTTGATGTGATCGAGCGCCGACTCGACCAGCGCGTCCGGGCAAGGCTCGCCGTATTTCTCGAGCAGGTGCCGCTCGAGCGAGCCACCGTTGACGCCGATCCGGATCGCGCAGCCGTTCGACTTGGCCGCGTCGACGACCTCCTTCACGCGCGCCGCCGAGCCGATATTGCCCGGGTTGATCCGCAGGCACGCCGCGCCCGCGTCCGCCGCTTCGAGCGCGCGCTTGTAGTGGAAATGGATGTCGGCGACGATCGGCACGCGGCTCGCGCGGACGATTTGCTTCAGCGCGGTGGTCGATTCGACATCGGGGCAGCTGACGCGGATGATGTCGACGCCCGCCTCTTCGCAGCGCCGGATCTGGTCGACCGTCGCGCGGACGTCGTCGGTCGGCGTGTTGGTCATCGTCTGCACCGTCACCGGCGCATCGCCGCCGACGGGGACGTTGCCGACCATGATCTGGCGGCTCTTGCGGCGGGTGATATCGCGCCAGGGACGAAGGGACATGGAGATTCCTCGGGAGTTCGAGGATGCATATAGCGACTTGCGCGGTGGAACGGAACATCGCTGGCGAGACGGCGCTGGCAAGGACGGTGCTGGCAGGTGTGGCCAACGTCGGCCATAGCGGCGCAACACATAGGAGCCCGGTCGATGACGCTTTCCCTCTACGATGCGACGATCCCCTCGAACCTCCAGATCCTCCGCGCGGTCGACGCCCTGCTCGACAAGGCCGAGGCATTCGCGGTCGAGCGCGGTATCGACCCCGCGGCACTGATCGACGCGAAGCTTGCCGACGACATGCTACCGCTGGGCTATCAGGTGAAATCCTGCGCAGCGCATTCTGTCGGCGGGATCGAGGGCGTCCGTTGCGGCACCTTCTCGCCCGACCGATCAGCCTGGCCGACCGATTTCGCGGGGCTCCATAGCGTCCTGCGCGACGCGATCGCCACGCTGGAAGCGATCGACCGCGAGACGTTCGACGCGCTCGCCGACAACGACACCAAGTTCGAGTTCGGGACGTTCGTCATGCCGTTCACCGGCGCGAACTTCCTGCTGTCGTTCTCGCAGCCGAACTTCTATTTCCATGCCACGACGGCCTACGCGATCCTGCGCGCGCAGGGCGTGCCGATCGGCAAGCGCGACTTCATGGGCACGCCACGCATGAAGGTTTGAACCGGCCGAAACACTGTTTGCACGATCTTCCCCTCCGTCTGGCTAGCGTCAGCGACCTCCTCCTTGCGGGGGAGGATTACAGGGATACCGGTCGGTTCTGCGCACCACCTTGGCCGTCCTGCGCTTGCGGCACCGCCCCACGCCCCGTAGGGCCGCGCGATGAACCGGCATTTCGGCATGGACTGGCTGCGGATCGGCGCGTTCGCCCTGCTGATTGTCTATCATATCGGCATGGTCTTCGTGCCGTGGAACTTCCATGTGAAGTCGCTCCATGTCGAGAACTGGGTGCGGCTGCCGATGCTGGCGAGCAATGCGTGGCGGCTCACATTGCTGTTCGTCGTGTCGGGATACGCCAGCCGCGCGCTGCTCGCCCGGTCGAGCGGCACCGCCGGGTTCTTTGCCAATCGCTGCAACCGGCTGCTCGTGCCGCTGCTGTTCGGCATCGCGGTGATCGTGCCGCCGCAACCCTGGGTCGAGCTGGTTACCAAGCATGGCTATGCCGGCAGCTACTGGACGTTCTGGACACACGATTATTTCCGCTTCGGCAAGCTCGCAGGGCTTTCCCTACCTACCTGGAACCACCTGTGGTTCGTCGTCTATCTCTGGGTCTACACCACCGTACTGACGCTCGGGGTCGTCGTCGTCCGCGGCCAGTGGTTGCAACGCGCGTTCGACCGGATTTTTAGCGGCTGGGCGGTCGTGCTGCTGCCGATCGCGTGGCTCGTGTTCGTCCATGCCTGGTGGATGCGGATGGTCGGCGAGACGCAGGCGCTGTGGGGCGACTGGATCGCGCACGTCACTTATTTCCCCGCCTTCCTGTTCGGCTTCGGCCTTGCGCGGTCGGAGCCGGCGATGGCGGCGATCGGCCGCTGGTGGAAGTTCGGCGCGATCGCGGCACTGCTAAGCTATCTCTGCATCATCGGCATCGAGTTGCGCTGGCCGGCGGATGTCCCGACGCCGCGCTGGGTCTACACGCCCTACGGTATCGCGCACGCGGTCGAGCAATGGGGCGCGATCGTCGCGCTGATCGGAATCGCCGAGCGGCATTGGAACCGCGACCATCGCTGGCGGCCGATCCTGACCGAGGCCGTGTTCCCGTTCTACCTGATCCACCAGACGATCATTGTCCTCGTAATGTACGCGTTGCTCCCCGCCGGCCTGCCGGGCTGGGTGGAGTTCGCATGCCTGCTGGCTGCGACGATCGTCGGCTGCGTCGCCTTCTACTGGATCGGCCGCAGCATCGCGCCGCTCCGTCCCCTCATCGGCCTTCGCGCCCTACCCTCGAAAGACTCAGCATGACCTGGACCCTCGTCATCCACGGCGGCGCCGGCAAACTCGATAGCGAGATGGTCTCGCCCGAGCAGGATGCCGGCGCGCGCGCCGGCCTGTCGAACGCACTCGACGCCGGGTCGAAAGTGCTGGCGGATGGCGGCAGCGCGCTCGATGCGGTCGAAGCGGCGGTCCGTGTGCTGGAGGACGACCCGCACTTCAACTCAGGCCGAGGGGCGGTCTTCACGCATGACGGCACGCTGGAATTGGACGCGGCGATCATGGACGGCCGGACGCGAGCCGCCGGCGCCGTCGCCGCAGCGACCGCGACGCGCAACCCGGTCGGGCTCGCGCGCGCGATCCTCGACGACGGCCGCCACGTATTCCTCGCCGGCAAGGGCGCGGACGCGTTCTCGCGCGATCGTGATTTGCCGCAAGCCGACGCGGACTGGTTCGCGACCGACGAACGCCGGCGGCAGTTCGCGGAATTCCAGGCGGATGGCGGCGGGTTCGACGTCGACATGAAGTACGGCACGGTCGGCGCGGTCGCGTGCGACACGCATGGCCACGTCGCCGCCGCTACCTCGACCGGCGGGGTCACCGGCAAGCGCTGGGGCCGTATCGGCGATACGCCGGTGATCGGCGCGGGCACCTTCGCCGACGACCGCGCCTGTGCGGTATCATGCACCGGCTCGGGCGAGTTCTTCCTCCGGGTCGGCGTCGGCCATGAGATCGCCGCGCGTGTCCGCCTGTCGGGCGAATCGCTGCAGGTCGCCGCCGACGCGGTGCTTGCCGAAGTGAAGGCGCTCGGCGGCACCGGCGGGGTCATCGTCGCGGGGCCGGACGGCGACATGGCGTGGGGCTTCAACACCGTCGGCATGTACCGCGGCACCGCGTCGTCAGCGGGTAGCCGGACGGTCGCGATCTACGCTAACGAAGCGGCATGAAGCGCTATCTCCTCGCCGCCTTGGCCGTTACCGGCCTCGCCTCCCCCGCCACCGCGTTCTGGGAGTATGGCCACCAGACCGTCGCGCAGATCGCCTATGCCAACGTCACGCCCAAGACCAAGGCCGCGATCCGCAAACTGCTCGCGCAACAGGCGTTGCTCGACACACCCGAATGCCCGGCGGGCACGATCGAGGAGGCGAGCGTCTGGGCGGACTGCATCAAGCCGCTCAAGACCGCCGACGGCAAGTCGCGGTTCGGGTTCGCGTATAGCTGGCACTACCAGAACGCCGACGTCTGCGCGCCGTTCGACCTGGCGCCCGCATGCAAGGACGGCGACTGCGTCTCGGCGCAGATCGACCGCGACGTTAAATTGCTGCGGGATCGCGCCACGTCGCAAAAGGACCGCGTGCAGGCGCTGGCGTTCCTGATCCACTTCGTCGGCGATCTCCACCAGCCGCTCCACGCTGGCGACCGCCACGACAAGGGCGGCAACGACGTGAAGGCGGATTACGGGATCTACGGGCCGGCGCGGTTCAACTTGCATTCGATCTGGGATGGCCCGCTGGCGGAGCGCGCGATCTCGACGCCACCTTCGCTGGTGCGGCGCTATCCGGCGGCGGAGCGGGCAAAGATCGGGGCTGGGACGGTCGTCGACTGGAGCCGGGAGTCGTGGGAAGCCTCGCATACGGCGTATGCGGCGGCGCTGGGCGGGGACGCGTGCGGTGCGGTGCCAGCGCGGGTGAAGATGGACGACGCCACGATCGCGAAGATGGTGCCGGTATCGCGGGAAGAGGTCCGACGCGGGGGGATTCGGTTGGCGAAACTGCTCGATAGGGCGCTGGGCTGACCCACTTACCCTCTCCCCTTCGGGGAGAGGGAGGGGCCCGCGTGTTCTTGCACGTGGGAGGGTGAGGGGCTTGAGGCTTGGGACACCCGCGCCAAAGCCCCTCACCCTTCCGTCGCCTACGGCTCTTCCTTCCCTCTCCCCGCAGGGAGAGGGATCGCCGCGACAAACCTAGTTCAGCACCACCGTGACCGCGCGGCGGTTCGCGGCCCAGCTCTGGTCGTCCGAGCCCATTGCGACCGGGCGCTCCTTGCCGTAGCTGATCGTCGTCATCCGCGACGACGATACACCCTTTGCGGCCAGATAGTTCTTCGTCGCGTTCGCGCGGCGATCGCCGAGCGCAAGGTTGTATTCGCGCGTGCCACGCTCATCGGCATGACCTTCGATCGTGATGCGCTGGTTCGGGAACTTCGCCAGCCACTGCGCCTGGCTGTCGAGGATCGCGCGCGCGGTCGGATCGATGTCGTACATGTCGAGACCGAAATTCACCGTGTTCGAGCTGACCGAGCGCTGGAAGTCGGCATCGGAGCCCGGCACGATCGCACCGCCGACGTTGCCGTTGTTCATCCCGGCATTGGGATCGACGGCAGCGTTGTTGTCGACCGGCGCGGGCGGCAGGACCTCGGGACGCTTCTTCGCACAGCCGGCGACGGCGATCAGCGCGGTGCACGCAAGCAAGATGTTGGAAAGCTTCGACATAGATAGTCTCCCGTAGAAAAACACGTGTCCCCGTTATGCCCCCATAGCAGGTTTACGGACGAAGCGGGCCCCAGGCCGGATCGGAGCCGTCGAGCGGCGTCGGGATCTTGCGCTCGTTGACCCCGGTGAGGTCGACCGACCAGAGGTCCGCCTTGCCGCCGCTGCCGCGTCCCGAGCGATAGAAGTTGATCACGCGACCGTTCGGCGACCAGCTCGGACCTTCATCCTGCCAGTCGTTGGTGAGCAATTTCTCGCCGCCGCCGCTCGGGCTCATGATGCCGATCCGGAAACCGCCGCCGAGCTTGGTGAACGCGATCAGGTCGCCGCGCGGGCTCCAGACCGGCGTCGCATAGCGCCCGCCGCCAAAGCTGATCCGTTGCTGGTTCGATCCGTCGGCGTTCATCACGTAGATCTGCTGCCCACCCGAGCGGTCGCTCTCGAACACGATCCGCGAGCCGTCCGGCGAATAGCTGCCGCCGGTATCGATCCCCGGCGAGTTGGTCAGCCGCTGCGGGGTGCCGCCCTGCGCCGAGACGCGGTAGACATCGGTGTTACCGCCCTGCGCCATCGAGAACAGGATGTTGCGCCCATCGGGCGAGAAGCGTGGCGCAAACGTCAGGTTCGCGTTTGACACGACGAGCCGCTGCTTGCCCGACCCTATATCGTAGACATAGATCGCCGGGCGATTGTTGAGATAGCTCATATAGACGATCGACTGCTTGTTCGGCGCAAACCGCGGCGTTAGCACGATCGACTGGCCGTTGGTCAGGAAGCGGTGATTGGCCCCGTCCTGATCCATGATCGCGAGCCGCTTGATCCGGCGCCCCTTGGGTCCGGTCTCGGACACATAGACGACGCGGCTGTCGAAATACGCGCCTTCACCGGTGAGGCGGGTGTAGACCATGTCGGCGCATTTATGCCCTGCGCGACGCCAGTCCGACGGCGGTACCACGAATCCGGTGCGGGTCAGCTCGGCCTTGGAGGACACGTCGTAGAGGTAGCAGCCGACCGTCAGGTTGCCGTCGCCATTGGCGCGAATGAACCCCTGCACCAGCGCCTGGGCGCCGGTGCTGCCCCAGTAATCGAACCCGGGTGCGGTGACTTCGGGGAAGCTGACCGGGCGCAGCTGGCCGGGGGAAAGCGGCGTGAACAGCCCCGAGTTGCGAAGATCGTTGGTGACGATATCGGCGAGCTGGCGGCCGAGGACGTCGGTCGAGCCGGCTGGCGTGGAGACGACTGCGGCGGTCGGCATGACCGGAATCGCGATCGGCATCGGCGCGGAGATGCCGCCGGTGACGTCGACCACGAGGCCGCCGGACTGGTCGCCGGCCGGGGCTGGCGCGGCGGAGCCAGCGGGCGCTTGTTGGGGTGCTGGTGAAGGTGCGTCCTGTGCGCTGGCTGCACCGGAGACAAACGCGAGCAACCCAACCGATGCAAGAATCGATCGAGCCCGACGCCCACCCAACCCAGCTTCCACCCCGGCGAAGGCCGGGGCCCAATTGGGAGACGCCGCTGAGGGATCGTTGCGCGTCGTTACATCGACCTTTCCAATTGGGCCCCGGCCTCCGCCGGGGTGGTTGCCGTGCGCTGGGTGGTATTTCTCAACTGGAAGCAGCTGGCGCGAAGGGAAAAACCCCAGGATCGATCGAGTCATAACGGACATCCTCAGCCGGGAAGTTTGTAGCGCAGGCTGAAATTGCTCCAGCCGTTCTGCACGTCATACAGGTCGTCGGGCAAACCGCGTAGCGGCGAACACCCGACAAAGGTCGCGATCGCCAGATCGTCGACGCGGTCGACATAACGCCGGTTGTCGTCGTCGACCCCAGCATGACCACTGATCGTCGGCCGCGACTTCAGCGTGCCGTCGCGGTTGAGCTTCAGGTTGATCGTCACGCGGATCCGCTCCGCGCCGGGCCCGGGCGTGACCTGACGGTTGGCGCAAGGCTGCACCTGCCGCAGGATCGCCGAGCCGATGTTCGCCGCCGCCTGCGCACCGAGCTTGGCCGCCTTGGGCGCCTCCGACTTGCTCGGCGAAGGATCGGCCGACAGCCCCTTCAGGAAATTGTCGCCGAGCCGCGAGCCGCGCGGACGCGACGCCTTGGCCTCCGCGGTCGAGCCGCTGCCCTTGGTCGCGGAAGGCTTCGCAGGCTTGGCCGAACTCGACGACGACTTGGCGGCAGTATCCGTCGATTTCGTCGCAGTCTTCGCCGGCGCCGATTTCGCCGGCGCAGCCTTGGTCGGCTTCGCCTTGGCGGGTGCTGGCTGCGGCTTCACGACAGGCTTCGCGACCGGGGCCGGCTTGGCGGCAGGCTTTGGTGGCGCAGGCTTGGGTTTGGGCTGCGGCTTGGGCGCGGGTTCCGGGGCCGGTTGTGGCTTGGGCGCAGGCTTTGGCGGCGCGGGCTTGGGCTGCGGCGCAGGCGGGGTCGGATCGGGCTTCGGCTCTGGTTCGGCCTCTTGCGGAGCCGGCGGCGCGGCATCCTCGGGCGCGCCTTCGTCCGGTGCGATCGATTGCGCAGGCGCCTCGGTCGATTGCGGCGCGGTCGCCTCCAGCGCGACGTCGGGCACCAGGCTCACGTCGATCGGCTGCTGCTGGATCTTGGGCGGTTCGGGCGCGCTGAGAAAGCCCAGCGACAGCAGGCCGAACAGCACGACATGCCCGACGACGGCAACGCCTAAGCCGATCTTCTCCGAGCGATCCATCAGGCCAGCGCCATCAGTTCTGATTACCCTCGACGGTCACGAGCGCGACGCGGTTCAGCCCGGCGCGGTTGAGTTCGCCCATCACGCGCATCACGCGCCCGTAGTCGAGCTTCCGGTCAGCGCGCAGCAGCACCTGTGGCTCGTCGCCGACCGCACGGCTGGCGGCGATCGACGCGAGCCGGATCGGGAGCGCGTCGTCGGTCACCTGATCCTTGTCGATGAACAGCGCGCCGGTCCCGTCCATCGAGATCTCGACGGGCTTCTGCTCCTGGTCGAGCGCCTTGGCGCGCGCGTCGGGCAGGTTCACCGGCACGCCTGCAGTCATCAGCGGCGCGGTCACCATGAAGATGATCAGCAGCACCAGCATCACGTCGACCAGCGGCGTGACGTTGATATCCGCCATCGGCGCGCGGCGGCCGCGCCCGCGGGAAGAAGGAAGGTTCATCGCCACCTAAAATCCTCCCCGCACGCGGGGAGGGGGACCAGCGAAGCTGGTGGAGGGGGCGTGCCGCAGACGTCCGGATGCGTTTAGGTCCTCGTCAAACGGGCGACGCGCTGTGTGGAGAACCCCCTCCACCACGCCGCTGCGCGTCGCGGTCCCCCTCCCCGTGCCGGGGAGGATTTGCGTCGCGCTCATCGCGAGCCGTCCAGCTGGCGGCTCAAGGTCGTGTGGAAGCCGTCGGCGAACCGGTTGAGGCTCGCCTCGATCCGGTTGATGCCGTGCGAGAAGCGGTTGTACGCGATCACCGCCGGAATAGCCGCGAACAGGCCGATCGCCGTCGCGAACAGTGCCTCGGCAATACCCGGCGCGACCACCGCCAGCGACGTGTTCTGTGCCGCCGCGATGCTCGTGAAGCTCCGCATGATCCCCCAAACCGTACCGAACAGCCCGACGAACGGCGCCACCGAGCCAACCGTCGCCAGCACGTTCAACCGATCCGACAGCTTGTCGATCTCGCCAGCAACCGCTGCGCCCATCGTGGTCGCCAGCCGCTCGCGCGTGCCGCTCTTGTCGATCGTGCCGCCCGCGGTGGAACGCCGCCACTCGGTCACGCCCGCCGCGAACACCCGCGCCGACGGCAGGTCGTTCTCGCCCTCCGCCTTGTAGAAGACGTCGATATCCTCGGCCTTCCAGAAATCGCGCTCGAACCGGGTCATGTTCTTGCGCGTCTTGCCGATCCGCCGCCAGAACGCGACGATCAGCGCCCAGGTCCAGATGCTGGCGAGCAGCAGCCCGATCATAACGCCCTTCACGACCCAGTCGGCCTGCAGGAACAAGTGGATCGGCGACAGCGTCGCGCTATCCATAGTCAACACCGGATTCATGCTTCCCCCTGCCAGACTAGGCGTTCGTAGATATCGATCCATGCGCGTGGCTGGCGGCGCGGGCGACCATTCGGGGCGACCAACGCCGCCACGATGTCCGCCTCGGCCAAGACAAGCCCGTCGCGCATGACCCTTTGATGAATGGCGACCCCGGCCGCGCGGACCTGCACGATCCGCGAGACGACCAGCAATGCGTCGTCGAGCCTGGCGGGCGCGGCATAGCGGATGGTGACGCTGGCGATCGCGTAGGAGCCCTCGCCCGCCTCGAACGCCGCGCGCTGATCGATCCCGCCGACCCGCAGCATGTCCGACCGCGCGCGCTCCATGTAGCGCAGGTAATTGGCGTGATAGACCGCGCCCGACAGGTCGGTGTCCTCGAAATACACGCGTACCGGAAACCGGTGCTCGCGCCCGTCGAAGCG
This sequence comes from Sphingomonas faeni, assembly GCF_030817315.1. NCBI lineage: Bacteria > Pseudomonadati > Pseudomonadota > Alphaproteobacteria > Sphingomonadales > Sphingomonadaceae > Sphingomonas > Sphingomonas faeni. The sequence continues at coordinate 2,705,905 of NZ_JAUSZF010000001.1, forward strand.
GCCTTCCGCCGGACGATCTGAAACTTCAGCCATTCCCGCGGCTGTTAACCCAGTCTTTGCGGGGAAGCCAACCATTGCCTGCAAGATGTGCGCGGTAACGGCGGTGAAACGTTAACGCGCCCCCTCTCCGCAAGGGAGAGGATTTTACTGGAAGACGCTGGGGTCGAGCTTCAGGCGAGGCTGCGCGGGCGGCACGGGCTGCGAGACCGGCTGGAGCCGGGCCTGCGTGATCGCCTGCACCGGCGCGTTCGACGCATATTGGCGCGAGGCGACCAGCTGCGGCTGGACCGGACGGACCGTGCGACCGCGCCATGCGTCGACCGCGCGGTAGAAATCGGTGAACGGCCGCTCGAGCACCGGCAGGTTCTGTGCGGCGAACGCGGGCAAGGTATCGGCCGTCAGACCTGTGCTCTGCGCGAGAACAGCGCCCGCCGCGGCGCAGAAGTCATCACGCGCGGGGGACTGGGAGAAGAAGTTGTAGAGCCGCGTCATCGAATCGTCGTAGCGATCCTGCCAGTCGCCGCCGCCTGCCTTGTATTCACTTGCATAGGTCGCCTCGGCCTTTGCGAGCACCGGCTTCTGCGCCGAGAGCAGCGCGTTGTAGCCTGCGACGATCGTCAACTCCTGCGGCCCGCGGCACGCGAGCGCGGCGACGTTGAGAGCGGCGCGGAGATGCCAGACCTTGGCGGACGTCGTCAGGTTGCGATTCGGCGTGGGATAGGTGCCGTCGGCGAGCGCGACCGGGATGACGATGGTCGGCGACGCACCCTTGGGCATCGTCGGCGCAGGGACCGGCACCATGATGACGGGCGGCGTGACCTGCGCCACGGTCCGTGGCTTCGACGTGCAGCCGGCCAGCAGGCCCAATGCGGTAACGGACAGCAAAGCAAACCGACGACTCATCGCAACCACCTCGTATCGTCCCCCGACGGGACACTCTATGCAGGGATTAGGTTAACGAGACGTAATCCGTATACGGTTTGCGGTGAGTTGAGAGAGGGTGGGGGTTCAGGGTTGTGCTGAAGTGGGGGGGCCGGTTCCCCGCAACTCCACCACCCCGGCGGAGGCCGGGGCCCAATTGGAAAGGTGAGAGTAACGGAGCGCGACCTCAGTCAGCGACGTCCCCCAATTGGGCCCCGGCCTTCGCCGGGGTGGTGCTGGGGTGAAGTATCACGCCGTTAAAACGATGCCGCCCCTCTTGACCCTCCCTCGTAAGGGAGAGGATCAGAAGTACCTTAAACCGCGCGTGCTTCCAGCGCGGCGGCCGCCTGTGCCATCAGGCCGCCGATGATATCCGCGACCGGCTCCTCGCGCTTGACCATGCCGACCGACTGGCCTGCCATCACCGAGCCATGCTCGACATCGCCGTCGACCACCGCGCGGCGCAACGCGCCCGCCCAGTAATGCTCGATCTGCAACTGCGCCTCGGCCATTTCCACGCGGCCGCCATCCAGATGCCCGGCGACTTCGCGCTGCTTTGCCGTAAACAACTCGCTCGACGCATTTTTCAGCGCGCGAACCGGAATCACCGGAAGCCGCGCATCGATCTGCACGCTGGCGATCGCATCACGCGCCGACGCTCGGATGAACGCCTTCTTGAAATTGGCATGCGCGATCGATTCGGTCGCGCACACGAACAGCGTGCCGAGCTGGACGCCCGCCGCACCCATGTCGAGATACCCCGCGATCGCCTCGCCGCGACCGATCCCGCCGGCGACGAACACCGGCACCTGATCTGCGATCTCGGGCAGCATTTCCTGCGCGAGCACGCTGGTCGAGACCGGGCCGATATGGCCGCCGGCCTCCATCCCCTCGATCACCAGCGCATCGACGCCGCTGCGAATGAGCTTCTTCGCGAGTGCCAGCGCAGGCGAGAACGCGATCAGCTTCGCGCCAGTCTCCTTGATCGCCTCGATGCTGCCCTTGGGCGGCAGGCCACCGGCGAGCACGATGTGGCCGACCTTGTGCTTGGCGCAGACCGCGATCAGCTCGAACAGGTCGGGATGCATCGTGATGAGGTTCACGCCGAACGGCTTGTCGGTCATCGCCTTGGTCGCGGCGATCTCGGTATCGAGCAGCGCGGGCGTCATCGCGCCGCACGCGATCACGCCGAACCCGCCCGCGTTGGAGATCGCGGAGACGAGGTTACGCTCGCTTACCCAGGACATCGCGCCGCCGAGAATGGCGACCTCCGACCCGAGGAACGCTGCGCCGCGCGCCATCCGGCGGGCGAGCCGCTCGGCGCCTACCGAGTGAAGGGGGGCGGGGGATGAGGTAGCCTGAAGCGCGGACATATCGGTCATGCGCCCCGCCTAGCCCTCCCCCGACCCCTCCCGCAAGCGGGAGGGGAGAGATTTACGCCGCGTCCTCGGCATCGAGACCGTACGCCGTGTGCAGCACGCGCACCGCCAGCTCGGTATAATCCTCTTCGATCAGCACGCTGACCTTAATCTCCGAGGTCGCGATCGCCTGGATGTTGATGCCGCGCTCGCCGAGCGTCGTGAACATCGTCGATGCAACGCCCGCGTGGCTGCGCATCCCGACGCCGACGACCGAGACCTTGGCGACGCGCGTATCGTGGACGATCGTCGCATAGCCGATCGCCTCCTTTGCCTTGTCGAGGATATCGAGCGATCGCGCGAGGTCCGCCGCAGGCACCGTGAAGGTGACGTCAGTCGAGCCGGTCGAGTGCGCGACGTTCTGCACGATCATGTCGACGTTGATCCCGCCGTCCGCCAGCGGCGCGAAGATCGCCGCGACCGAGCCGGGCCGATCGCTGACCTGCGTCAGCGTGATCTTCGCCTCGTTCTTGTCGTGCGCGATGCCGGTGATGAGCTGGCGTTCCATATCGTCGATTTCCTCTTCGCCCACGATCAGCGTGCCGCGGTGACCGTCATTGGTATCGCCGTCTTCGAACGAAGACAGCACGCGCACGCGCACATTCTCTTTCATCGCCAGGCCGACAGAGCGCGTCTGCAACACCTTGGCACCTACGCTGGCGAGTTCCAGCATCTCTTCATACGTGACCTTGCTCAGTTTTCGCGCGCGCGGCACGATCCTGGGGTCGGTCGTGTAGACGCCGTCGACGTCGGTATAGATGTCGCAGCGGTCGGCCTTCATCGCCGCCGCCATCGCCACCGCCGACGTATCCGAGCCGCCGCGGCCCAAGGTGGTGACGCGCTGACCGTCCGCAACGCCCTGGAAACCTGGGATCACCGCGACGACACCCTCGGCGAGGCTCGCATCGAGCGCGGCCGTGTCGATTTCACCGATCCGGGCCGAGCCGTGCGCGTCGGACGTGTTGATCGGCAACTGCCAGCCGAGCCACGACCGGGCCTTGCAACCCGCCGCCTGCAAAGCGATCGCGAGCAGGCCGCTCGTGATCTGCTCGCCGGCCGAGACGACGACGTCATATTCCTTGGCATCGTACAGCGACGACGCCTCGCGGCAGAAGCCGACGAGCCGGTCGGTCTCGCCAGCCATCGCGGAGACGACGACGGCGACCTGGTTGCCGGCGTCGACTTCGCGCTTCACGCGCGCGGCGACGTTGCGGATCCGCTCGATCCCAGCCATCGACGTCCCGCCGAATTTCATCACGATACGGGCCATTGGCAGCGCAAATCCCTTTGGGTCGAAGCGGCGGCCCTGATAGGTAGCGCGCATGATACTGGCAAGTGACACCGTAAACAGCGCAACAATCGATCCGCGCGAGGCCGCGCATTTCGGCACGATGGCCAAGGACTGGTGGGATCCGAAGGGCTCGTCCGCCCCGCTTCACAAGCTCAACCCGCCGCGGCTGCGCTATATTCGCGAGCAGGTCGACGCGCATTGGGGCGGCGATGGGGTTAGCTTCACGCCGCTGGCGGGGAAGACCGCGCTCGACGTCGGCTGCGGCGCAGGGTTGCTATGCGAACCGCTCGCTCGTCTCGGCGCGACGGTGACGGGGATCGATGCCGCGCCCGAGAATATCGCGGTGGCGGAGACCCATGCGGCGCAGAGCGGGTTGGCGATCGATTATCGCGCGGGGGGCGTCGAGGGGCTGGTCGGGCAATATGATCTGGTCACCAGCCTCGAGGTGATCGAGCATGTCAGCGATCCCGCCGGCTTTGTTCGGGGTTTGGCGCGGACGTTGGCGGAGGGCGGGCTGCTGATTTTGTCGACGCCCAACCGTACGCCGTTGTCTCGGTTGGCGATGATCACCGTAGCGGAAGGTGCTGGGGTCATTCCCAAGGGGACGCATGACTGGAACAAGTTCCTGACGCCAGAAGAGCTGACGGCGTTGCTGAAGGATGCGGGGCTGCGTGTGACGGATACGCGGGGGCTGAGCTTCTCGCCCGCGACGGGGTTCACGCTGAGCGATTCAACCAGTCTCGATTACTTCCTGACCGCGGTAAAAGCCTGACCTTGCCGCGCACGCCGCCACCCCGGTTCTCGCCGCCACCCCGGCGGAGGCCGGGGCCCAGTTGGAAAGGTCGTGGTAACGCAGCGCGATCGCTAATCATCACCGTCCCCCACCTGGGCCCCGGCCTCCGCCGGGGTGGGGCTGAGTAATGGAGCGCTTCCCTCCCCTACCTTGTTCACCCGCGAAGGCGGGTGCCCAGTCTGGGCACCCGCCTTCGCGGGTGAACATACTTCTGATGCTGGCAGCGCTGGCAATCCTCTTCATCACCCTCGCGCTCCTTCGCCCGGTAGACCACGACGAGAGCCAATACGTCGCCGCCGCCGCGCTCACCGCCCACGGCCTCCTCCCCTACCGGGACTTCGCGTACCTCCAGACCCCGCTCCAGCCCTACCTCTTCGCACCCGTCGCAGCCCTAGCCGGCCCCTGGACCTGGCCAGCGCTCCGCATCCTCAACGCGCTGCTCGGCGTCGTGACGATAGCCTGCATCCACACCGCCGCCCGAACCCTCGGCGCCAAACCCAAAGCCGCACTTGCCTGCGCAGCCCTGTTCGCGACCTGCGACATCCTTCTCTTCAGCATCGGCACCGCGCGTAACGACGCGCTTCCCGCCGCGCTTCTGGCGGCCGCACTCCCCCTGATCGTCCGCCCCGCCATCACGCACAAAACCGCCGCACTCGCCGGCCTCCTCCTCGCCAGCGCCGCCGCCGCGAAGATCTCCTACGCGTTCCCCGCGCTGGCCTACGGCGTCTACGCGCTGGTCGATCGCCGCCACCGCCCTGCCGCGATCCTGCTCGGCACAGTCCCGGTGATCGCCTTCGTTGCGTGGAGTTACGCCACGAGCCCGGCCGGGTTCGTGTTCGGCACTTTCACCTTCCCGGCACGCGCCCCCGCCGAATATTACGCACTCCGCCCGTGGAAGACGTCGCTGCCCGCCAAGGCGATCGATACGCTCAAGTTCCTCGCGCTCGGCGCAGCCCTCCCCGCGCTCGCGCTGGTCGCGCGCGACGCCTGGCGACGCCGCACGGTCGGACTGCTCGATTGGCTAATCCTCGCCGGCTTGATCGCCGCACTGCTGCCGTTCCCGACGTGGCGGCAATATCTCCTCCCGGCCCTGCCCGCGTTGTTCGTCCGCCTCTCGATGATCCCGCCCCCGAGCCGTGCATGGCGGATCGCGTTCGCGACATTCGCCATCGCCGGCCTCGCCCCCTCGGTCGCGGCCCTGGCGGATTCGGACGGCCTCTCGCTGACCCAGGCCCAGCGCGAAGGCCGAGCGGTCGGCCGCACGCTCGACCGACGTGGACTCGAAGGCCCGATCACCACGCTATCTCCGCAAGTCCTACCCGCGGCCAATCGCCTGCCTGACCCCGCCTTCGCCACCGGCCCGTTCTATTTCCGCAGCACAACGCTGCTCGACGCGTCTCAGGAACGCGCACTTCACTTGATCTCCAGAGCGCGCATAAAGCTCGACGGATCGACGATTCTCACCGGCGGCGAAGGCCCAGCGACCAGCGGCGACGCCAGCCTCGACCACGCACTCGCCAGCGCCGCGCGCGACGCCGGGTACGACGCGATCCCGATCCCCGGCACGCGCTTCACAGCCTTTAGGCCGCCAGCTCGCGCCCCTGCTTCGCCGCAACCAGTCCCGCATAATAGTCCATGAGCTCGACCGCATGCTCGCGGTCGCTGCGCACATGCCGCGCCGCCACCGCCGCGGCACGCCGAAGCATCGCCGGATCGCGCGCGAACAACCGCCCGATCGCCGCCGCCGCACTCTCCGCATCGCGCGCCGCGTAAAGTTCGCTCGCATGGCGGTCCGCGACTTCGGCGCACCCGCCCGTATCCGGCACGATCAGCGGCAGGCCCGACGCCATCGCCTCCGATGCGACCAGCCCGAACGGCTCCGCCTCCGACCCGTGGATCAGCGCGTCGCAGCTCGCCATGATCCGCGCGAGCCGCTCCCGGTCATACACCGGCGCGAACATCCGGATATGCGGCGAGCCGCCGATCCGCCGCTGGATCGCCTTGGTCTGCGCACCCGCGCCGATCAGGACCAGCCCGACCGGCAAAGTCGCCCCCGCCCGCGCCACCGCATCGACCACTAGCGGCCAACGCTTCTCACCGTGATGCCGGCCGAGCCCGAGCAGCAGCATCCCGTCCTCGGGCAATCCGCACTGCCGCAGCAACGCCGCGCGCAACCGCGTGTCGCGCAGGTCGGGCGAGAAATGTCCGCGCTCGATCCCCAACGGCATTGCGGCATCGATGCGGACGCCACGCGCGCGCAACCGCTTCTCCAGCGCCGGACCATTGGTGACGACGACGTCGTATTTCTCGAGGAAGCGGTTCATGTACCGACTGTACCAGGCGAAGCCGCGCTCGATCTGGTCATGGCTCGCGACGCCCGCGAACCAGCGCTGTGCGTACGCCGCGATGTTGTCGTTGTGCATAAAGAACGCCTTCACCGCGCGGCCCTGCCAGTCGCCGACGAACCACGCCGGCCGCCACGGCGAGCAGCATTCGACCACGTCGGGATCGAGATCGTCGAGCACGCGGTGGATCGCGCCCTCGTCCCAGAACAGCCCGTAGTTGCGATCGAACGGCATGCCCGGCGACTTGAGGTAGATGATTCGCCCGCCGCCCGGCCGTTCCTCGACGCGGTCCTGTCTGCCGGGCGCGACGACGATCAGTTCATGGCCCATGTCCGCCATGATGCCCATCTTGCGGTCGACATAGGTTCGCACGCCGCCGCCGGTCGGCGAGTAGAACTCGTTGACGTCGACGATCCTCACAGGCGAGCCCTCACGGCGTGACAGGCCCGAACCCGCCGAGCCCGCGCAGATACTGCACGGTGATCCGCACCGTGGTCACGCCGGCACCGACCTCGACCAGCGCCTGTTCGACCTTGGGGCGCGATCGTCCGAGCTTCACGTTGCTCGCGAACCCGGCGCCATCGGTCCAGAAACTGAACTTGTTCTTGCCGTCGCGATTATGCGTCAGCAACAGCGCGTAGCGGCCCGGTCGCGGCACCCTGATGCACAGCATCGGCGCGCCGCTCGGCGGCGTCGACACCACCACCCGCCGGAACGTCTTGCCCGCCGCGATCAGGACGTGGTCGTCCTTCAGGAAATCTGCTTCCTCGCCGGGATAGAGTTCGAGTTTCAACTCGCCCGTGCGATCCTTCAATCCGGTGATTTCGACCGCAATCGCCGGCCCCCCTCCCGGTCGGCACGCCGCGGCGTCGCTGCCGAGCACCTGCGCGCCGGCCGGTCCCGCAAGCGCAGCGATCGCGACCAGCGCGACACAGGCGCGGATCACGCGCGCAACCGGGTGAGCCCGGCATGGATGCCGAACAGGATGATCAGCGCGACGTGCACCAGCAGCGTCAGCGCGGCGGTGAACGCGATCAGTTCCGACAGCGCCTGATCCTGCCCGATCAACAGAATCGCGGCGTTGGCGAACAGCAGGTCCTTGTTCGGCACCAGCGGCAGGCGCGATACCAGCAGGCGCCCGGCGGCCAGGAACAGCCACATGCCAACTGGCACGCCCGGCAGCGCGAAATGCCACGCGAACGCGATCAGCACCGATCCACACAGCAGCCGTATGCAGTGGATCCCGAATACCCACCACAGTTTCGCACGCGGCAGGGAGAATACCCGTCGCGAGAAGATCAGGAACGGCAACGAGATCGCCAGCGTCACGCCGGCCGACGCCAGCACCGTGCGGAACTGATCGTGCGTCAACAGATGCCGGCCGAGCGGCAACGCGATCGCCACCAGCAGCAGCGTGACCGCATTGCCCGCGATCGCCGACAGGATCGACACGTCCTTCACCGCACCGAACGGCGACGCCACCATCCGCGCCTTCGCCCGCGCCCAGGCGTAAAAATACGCGTCGCCCGAGTAGCCGAACACGACTTCGTTCGCGATCCGCTTCTTGATCAGCGCGACGAGGCCGCCGAGGGGGATGCCCCATAGCCGCCGGAAGATGACGTAATCCCCGGTCGGCGGCGACATGTAGAGCAAGCCGAAACACAGGTAGAAGCGCGGGTCCTGCGGTACCGATCGCGTAAGTCCGACGAGGCCGTGCCCGAGCAACTCGCGCCCCAGCCCGACGATCATGGCCAAAGTCAGCACCGCACCGATGATCGCGGGCCAGCGGCTGCCAAGCGTCTTCAGCGGCTCGAGCCCGACGCGCGCGATATCCGCATAGCCGTCGCGGTCGGCAGTTTTCGTACGGAAGTTCACTCGCCGGTCCTCAAACCATTGTCCTCAAGCCATCCTGACGCCCGTTGCCCGCCGCCCCCTGCTGCCCACCGTCGCGCGGCCTGATAGCCGCCCGCCATCGTGCATGCACGCAAAGTCGGTTTCAATCGGTCCCGATCTCCGCTTTATCCATCGCGCATCATGATGACCCCCATATGTCACTCCTGAGCGAACCACCGACCGCGCGGCACATCCTGACCTATGCCAGGGATTTGCGCGGCGGCGGGGTCGAACGCGCACAACTGCGCCTCGCGCGCGGCTGGTTGGCGGCGGGGCGGCGCGTGACGCTGGCGATCGAGGATATTTCTGGGCCGCTGGCGGCGGAACTGCCGGCTGGGCTGGAGATCGTCGCGCCGTCGCGGTTGCTGGCGTTGCCGGGGGTGGTTCGGCGTTTTTCGCCGGATGTGATCTTCTGCCCGGGTAATTTCTATACCGGGATTGCGGCCTGGACCCGGCTGCAGCTTGGGAAGACCTGTCCGCCGATCGTCGCCAAGATGTCCAACGCGCCTGCGCGCGGCGATCATGGCTGGGCGATGCACGCTGCGCATCAGCTTTGGCTGGCGCGGCACAGGAGTTTTCTCGATCACTTGGTGGCGATGACTCCGGCCACTGCGGAGGAGGCTGCGCGGGCGACGCGGATGGTCGGGCGGACAAGCGTCATCCCGAACCCGCCGGCGTTGCCGATTGCGGGCGCACTGCCCGATCTGCCCGCGCGTTTCATTCTCGGCGTCGGTCGGCTCGAACCGCAGAAGCGCTGGGACCGGCTGATCGCCGCGCTGCCGCTGTTGGCGGACCGGACGGTACCGCTGGTGATCCTTGGCGAAGGGAGTGAGCGGGACGCGATCGAGGCTCAGATCCGGGCACTGGGTTTGGAGGGTCGCGTCCTCCTGCTCGGCCATAGCGGCGATCCCCTCCCGGCGATGGCCCGCGCGACCGTGCTGGCGCTGACCTCCGATTACGAAGGGGTGCCGGGGGTGTTGCGCGAGGCGCTGTCGGTCGGGACGCCGGTGGTCTCGACCGATTCGAGCGCGGCGGTCGCGGAGATTGTAGACCGGCCTGACCGCGGCACGGTCATCGCGAGAGACGATGCCGAGGCGTTGGTCGAAGCGCTGAACGCGTGGCTAGCGCCGACTGGGCAGCGGCCGGAGCCGGTCCCGCAGCCGGGTGCGGACTCGGCGGAGCGCTACCTTGCGCTCTTCGACCAGTTGGTAAGGCGGTAGCGCCTCTACTTCGTTCCCCGCCTCAATAACGTTCGGGGCCCCCACCTTCCGTCATCCCCGCGGACGCGGGGACGCATATCCTCAGGGGTTTGCCAGTATGGGTCCCCGCGTCCGCGGGGATGACGGGGAGTGGGGTTGAATCCGCATCAGTTGAAAGCGGGTACGCTAAACTGGATCAGGCCGTAGCCTCACCACTCGCCTCAGCCTTTTCCTCTTCCCGCTCAGACCGCCGCTCCAGCGCGGTCTTCAGCATCGCGGTCATCGGGTCGGCTAGCGCCAGCCCCAATATCCCGAACAGCGCGCTCGCCAGGATCTGCGCACCCAGCGTCAGCGCCGGCGGCAGGTCGACCGTGCGCTTGGCGACCATCGGCACGATCACGTATCCGTCGATCGTCTGCACCACGAGGTACGTGCCGATCGCCCAATAGCCGGTATCGACGCCCGCGCTGAACCCGACTGCGACCATCAGCACGCCGGTCACGATCGCGCCGACGTTGGGGATGAACGCCAGGATGCCCGCGATGATGCCGAGTAGCATCGCCATCGGAACGCCACCAATCGTCAGCGCGATACCCGTCGCGACACCCTCGACCGCCATGCCGAGCAGGCGGCCAGCCAGCAGCTTGCGCAACGTGTCGCCCATCTTGACCAGCGTCTTGGCGAACTCGGGCCGCAGGTCGATCGGCACCATCCACTGGAGCCCGCGCGAATAGGTCCCCGGATCCATCGCGATGAACAGCCCGAGGATCAGAATCATGAACATGCTGGTCAGCGCGCCGATCGCGGTGCCGACCCACGACGTCACCCGACCGACCGAGCCCAGCGCCTGCTTGACGATTCCGTTGACGTCCGACGCGCCCGGCATGAGCCCTTGCGAAGTCAGATAGCCGGTGAAGCGATTGGCCTGCGATTCCAGCGTCGAGCGCAGCTGGGTCACCTGTTCGGTCACTTGCACGCCGGTCAGGACGAAGGTTCCGACCAGGAACGCGAACGTCAGCAACACGACAATCAGCAGCCGCCAGCCGCGCCCGATCGGCAGCACCCGCCCGAGCAGCCGCACGCCGCCATCGAGCAAAGCCGCGAACACGACGCCGGCAAAGATGATCAGCAACGGCTGGACCAGCACGATCAGCAGCGCGATCAGACAGGCGAGCCCGAGCCAGATGACCGCACGCTTCAATTCCTTGCGCAGGAACGGATCGCGCATCTCGACCGGGCTGAGTTCGGTGACGGCTTTGTCGTCGGCCACCTCAGCTGGCCTTGGCGGGATGAAGCGACGTGCCGGCGCGGTCCGAGCGCAGCGAACTCCACCAGGTCAGCGGATTGAACGTTGCGTCGCCGTCGAGGCTGAAGGTGATGAACTCTGCGCGGCCGCCGAGATTCTCGTACGGCACCGCACCACCCAGCCCGAGCTGGCTGAGGGCGAACCGGCTGTCGGCGGAGCGATCGCGGTTGTCGCCCATCAGGAAGACATGGTCGGCGGGGATCGTTATCTCCGCGAAATTGTCGCCCTGGCTATCCGATTCGAGATCGATCGTCTCGTAGCGGCGACCATTGGGCAGCGTCTCGGTATAGGTCGGCAGGCGGCACATTGCGCGACCGTCGGGCAGCGTTTCGCGCGCGCCGGGATAGTCGATCTCGCTGCACGGGCTGTTGGTGTCGACCGGGATCAGTGTGTCGTGCAAAGCGCCCCGCTTCACCGCGACGCCGTTGAGGAACACGATCCCGCCGCGCACTGCCAGTCTGTCGCCGGGTAGGCCGATGACGCGCTTAATATAGTCGTTATGCGTGCCCGGCGGCGTCACGATCACCACGTCGCCGCGCGTCGGCAGCGAGCCGAACAGACGGCCGTGTATGAACGGCAGCGACACGCTCCAGCTGTCTTCCTGCTGGCGCAGCACAACGCCCTTGAAGATCGCGACCGGGTTCGGGATCGTCGGCGAGACGAACGACCAGCCATAGGCGAACTTGGTCACCACCAGCCTGTCGCCGATGCGGAGGCCCGGCAGCATCGATTCGCTGGGGATATAGAAGGGTTTGGCGATGAAGCTGTGGAAGCCGAGCACGACCAGGATCAGCCAGAAGATCCCCTTCACCTCGCCCCACCAGTCGGTGCCGCGGCGGCGTGTCGTTTCGGGGTTGGTGGTGGCCGAAGGCGCGGGATCGACCGCGGTGGTCTGCGCGAGGGGGGCCTGCGCGAGGGGCTTTTCCTGGAACTCGTTGCCGTCCAACGCCGCGTCCTTCATCGATTCATATCCAGGCTCGTGTCCGGGGATATCAGAGGTATAGCTTCGATGATCACGAAGGCCTGCGCCCACGGATGATCATCCGTCATCGTCAAATGCACGCGCGCGGCGTGGCCTTCGGGGGTCAACGCGTCAAGCCTCGCTTTGGCGCCCCCGGTCAGCGCCAGCGTCGGCGCGCCACTGCGTGCGTTGACCACGCCGATGTCCCGCATGAACACGCCCGCGCGAAACCCGGTGCCGACCGCCTTCGAAAACGCTTCCTTGGCGGCAAACCGCTTCGCTAGCGTGCCGGCTTTGGTGAACGGCCGCCGCGCAGCCTTCGCCCGCTCGACATCGGTAAACACCCGCTGCTCGAACCGGTCCCCGAACCGCTCGACCGACGCGGCGATCCGCTCGATATTACACAGGTCGGACCCGAGCCCGATGATCACGACACGGCCTGGAGTCGGAAGACAAAAGATTCTGTTCGCGCGGAGACGCGGAGACGCGGAGAGTATGAGGGCCGCAGGAGCGGCAAAGAAGAAGTGAGAGGGTCAGCGCTAGCCGCTCGGACCGAAGCCCCCTTCTCCTCCGCGTCTCCGCGTCTCCGCGTGAACAAACCTTCCTCCCTACCGCGCCGCATCCATAGCCTCACGCATCAGTCGAACCGCCTCGCCGAGCCCGACGAACAGTGCCTCCCCGACCAAGAAATGCCCGATGTTCAGCTCCCGAACCTGACGGATAGCGGCGATCGGGGCAACGTTGCAGTAGGTCAGGCCGTGCCCCGCATGCACCTCGATACCGTTCTTCGCCGCCAGCGCCGCAGCGTCAGTCAGCCGCCGCAGCTCCACCGTCCGCGCCTCGCCCGACAGCTCGGCGTACAAGCCGGTGTGCAGTTCTATCACCGGCACCTTGAGACGCATCGCCGCCTCGATCTGCCGCGCATCCGGTTCGATGAACAGCGACACGCGGATGCCCGCCCCCGCCAGCGCATCGACCAGCCGCGCCATCCGGTCGTAATGCCCGGCCACGTCGAGGCCGCCCTCGGTGGTCAGCTCCTCGCGCTTTTCCGGTACGATGCACGCGGCATGCGGCTTGTGGCGCAGCGCGATGCCGAGCATCTCGTCGGTCGCCGCCATCTCCAGGTTTAGCGGGATCGTTAATTCGGCCGACAGCCGCGCGATGTCGTCGTCGGTGATGTGCCGGCGATCCTCGCGCAGATGCGCGGTGATCCCGTCCGCCCCTGCCGCCGCCGCGACCAGCGCCGCGCGCACCGGATCGGGGTACCCCGCCCCCCGCGCGTTTCGCACGGTCGCGACGTGGTCGATGTTCACTCCAAGTCGAAGGTGATCGTTGCCGGGGGGGCTCATGCGGCCGCCCTGCTGCCGGGCTTGATCGCCGGGATTGCGGCTAGTTCGGGTGGCAGAGCGTCCGCCGAATAGGTCGGCACGTCGAGCCGGATCAGCGGGAAGAACGGCACGCCCAGATCCGCCGCCCCGTTCGAGCGATCGACCAAGGCGGCCGCCGCGACGGTCACGCCGCCCGCGCGCCCGATCGCCGCGATCGCCTCGCGCGACGACAGGCCGGTGGTGACGACATCCTCCATCATCAGTACGCGCTGGCCGGCTGCGAGCCGGAATCCGCGGCGCAGTTCGAACACGCCATCGGGTCGCTCCAGGAACATCGCCTCGACGCCGAGCGCGCGCGCCATCTCATGTCCCGCGATCACACCGCCCATCGCCGGCGACACGACCGCACCGATCTGCCCGCAGATCTCGTCGGGAATCATCGCGACCAGCGCCTTGGCCAGACGCGCGCCTCGCGCCGGGTCCATCAACACCCGCGCGCATTGCAGATAGCGCGAACTGCGCAGGCCGGAGGACAAAATGAAATGCCCTTCGAGCAACGCTTCGGCAGCGCGGAATTCGGCGAGCACGTCGTCTTCGGTCATCGCGGGTCATCGCTCCAAATGGTCTGCTCGCGCTGATACGAGCGCGGGAATGGCCGCGCAACGAGAACCGGCGCTCCGGGCATCACACGTCATCCCGACCCGCTCCCCTGACGAACGTGAGGGTGACGGGAACCAGGCTCATTCCCGCCCACGCCAGACAAGGCTTGAGGCAAGCCCCCCCGCTGGGTATAGCTCTACCCAAATCATAAGCAGACATCCGCGCGTCCGTGATATCGGGTTCGCTATAAACCGGGGTCAAGAACAACGATGCGCAAGATGGGGATGAGAGGATTTGCGATGGCAGCGGGGCTCGCACTGGCGAGTCTCGGTGGTGTCGCCGGGCATGCGGCCCAGCCTACGGCGACTGCGGCGCCCGCTCCGCAAGCAGCGGCAGGCCCTGCGGGCGTGTCGAACACCGCGCCGACCACGTCTGCGGCTACTCCGACCGCCAACCCGTCCAGCCCCGAGCTCGCGATGGACGGTGCGCCGGCGATGACGGCCCAGCCGATGATCGGCCAACCGACCGACGGACTCTACGGCCTGCAGCCGCAGGTGACGAAGAACGGCGTCTTCGCGCACTGGATGCACAATTCGATCCTGGTGCCGACGATCACGATCATCTGTCTGTTCGTGTTAGCGCTGCTGTTCTGGGTATCGTTCCGTTATCGCCGCGCCGCCAATCCGGTGCCGTCGAAGACGTCGCACAACACCGTCATCGAGATCCTGTGGACGCTGCTCCCGGTCGTGATCCTGGTGCTGATCGCGGTGCCGTCGATCGGGCTGCTACAGGCGCAGTTCAAGCCCGCCCCTTCGGGCGCCGTGACGCTCAAGGCGATCGGCAACCAATGGTACTGGACGTACCAGTATCCGGACAATGGCGGCTTCGAGATCACCGCCAACATGCTGAAGGAAAAGGGCGACATCGCTGCCGGCGAACGCGCACGTACCGATGCCGACGGCCCTCCATTGCTCGCCACCGACAACCGCATCGTGCTTCCGGTCGGCGTGCCGATCCGCCTGATCACGACGGCGAACGACGTGATCCACAGCTGGGCCGTCCCCGCATTCTGGATCAAGCTCGACGCGATCCCGGGCCGGTTGAACGAGACGAGCTTCACGATCGACAAGCCCGGCCTGTATTTCGGCCAGTGCTCGGAACTTTGCGGCGCGCGTCACGGCTATATGCCGATCGCGGTCGAGGCAGTTCCACCGGCCCAGTTCGCAGCATGGGTCCGCGCCAAGGGCGGCACGATGCCGACCCCCGGCAAGGCGTCCGACAAGGTCATCCCGCAGCCCGGCGCCGACGGCTCCGCGGCGAAGGTCGAGGAGGCCGCGGAAACCGCAAACGCCACCGGCCCGGTCGAGAACGTGACCACCGCAGCCCCCGCGACCACGCAGGGCGCCACCTCAAACCCGGCCGGCGCCGGCAACGCGGGACTGTAAGATGACCGACACCGCTCTCAATCCGTCGGCGTTCGTAAGCCACGAAGCGCACGACCATCACCACGATACCGATCACAAACCGGGCTTCTTCGCGCGTTGGTTCATGTCGACCAACCACAAGGACATCGGCACGCTGTACCTGATCTTCGCGATCGTCGCGGGGATCATCGGCGGCTCGGTATCGGGGCTCATGCGCGCCGAGCTCGCGCACCCCGGCATCCAGTATCTGCAGGGCTGGGCGTCGATGCTCCACGGCGGCAGCGCCAGCCTCGACGAATCGCTCCATCTCTGGAACGTGCTGATCACCGCACACGGCCTGATCATGGTGTTCTTCATGGTCATGCCCGCCATGGTCGGTGGCTTCGGCAACTGGTTCGTGCCGATCATGATCGGCGCGCCCGACATGGCGTTCCCGCGCATGAACAACGTGTCGTTCTGGCTGCTGATCCCCGCCTTCACGCTGCTGCTCGCCTCGCCGTTCTTCGGTGGCGCAGGTAACGGCTGGACGCTCTACGCCCCGCTCTCGACCTATGGAGAGCCCGGGCCGTCGACCGACATGGCGATCCTCGCGCTGCATCTTGCCGGCGCATCGTCGATCCTCGGCGCGATCAACTTCATCACGACGATCTTCAACATGCGTGCGCCGGGCATGACGCTGCACAAGATGCCGCTGTTCGTGTGGTCGATGCTCGTCACCGCGTTCCTGCTGCTGCTGGCGCTGCCGGTGCTCGCGGCCGCGATCACGATGCTGCTGACCGATCGCAACTTTGGCACGACCTTCTTCGATCCGGCCGGCGGCGGCGACCCCGTCCTGTATCAGCATCTGTTCTGGTTCTTCGGCCATCCCGAAGTTTACATCATGATCCTGCCGGGCTTCGGCATCGTCAGCCAGATCATCTCGACGTTCAGCCGCAAGCCGGTCTTCGGCTATCTCGGCATGGCGTATGCGATGGTCGCGATCGGCGTCGTCGGGTTCGTCGTGTGGGCGCACCACATGTTCACCACCGGCCTCAGCGTGAACACCAAGATGTACTTCACCGCCGCGACGATGGTCATCGCGGTGCCGACCGGCATCAAGATCTTCTCGTGGATCGCGACGATGTGGGGCGGTTCGCTCACCTTCAAGACGCCGATGGTGTGGTCGATCGGCTTCATCTTCATGTTCACGGTCGGCGGCGTGACCGGCGTGGTGCTAGCGAACGGCGGCATCGACGATTACATGCAGGACACCTATTACGTGGTGGCGCATTTCCACTACGTTCTGTCACTAGGTGCGGTGTTCTCGCTGTTTGCCGGCTTCTACTATTGGTTCCCGAAGATGTCGGGCAAGATGTACAACGAGTTCCTCGGCCAACTGCACTTCTGGGTGTTCTTCGTCGGCGTGAACGTGATGTTCTTCCCGATGCACTTCCTGGGCCTCCAGGGCATGCCGCGCCGTATTCCGGACTACACGCCGCAGTACGAGCATTGGAACACCGTCGCCTCGGTCGGCTACATGATCATGGCCGCGGGCATGGTGGTGTTCTTCGTCAACCTGATCTGGTCGATGGTCGCGGGCAAGCCGGCGGGCGACAACCCCTGGGGCGACGGCGCGACGACGCTGGAGTGGACGATCTCCTCGCCGCCGCCGTACCACCAGTTCGAGACGTTGCCGAAGATCGATTAGGGTGCGAGGCAGCGTAGCGCCAGCTACGCGCCGGTGCGGCCGAGCCGTACGCATCCGACCGGCCGGCGCGGCAACGCCGCGTCCGACGACACGGGATTCATTCCCGTGTCGGGCCAGCCAAGAAAGAGAACGCCTCGGGGAAACCCGGGGCGTTTTTCTTTTTAGGCAGAGCAGCACTTGGCGCCGACACGCGAACACTTCCCCCCCCCCCATCGTCATCCTGACGAAAGTCAGGACCCAGGGTCAAAAGCGTCGTCCTCCACGACTCTGGGTCCTGACTTTCGTCAGGATGACGATGGGGGGGGGGGGGGGCGGATCGCCGGGCCGATCCGGCCGAGACCGGCTAACGAGCCCGCGCCTCAGCCTCCATCCGTCACCCCAGCGAAAGCTAGGGTCTCATCGTGGGACTCCCGTCACGTGCAACGCAGGAGGCCCCAGCTTTCGCCGCGGCGACGAACCTGCGAGTTGCCCGCGCGCACCACAAAGCCACACCGCTTTCCTCAAGCCTTTCCAACGCGTATAGCGTACCCGAACCATGACTCCTGCAACTCCCCTCCTGCCACCGGCGCACTGGCGCGACTTTCTCGCGCTGACCAAGCCGCGCGTCATGACGCTCGTTGTCTTCACGGGCCTCTGCGGCATGCTTGCGGCCCCCGTCGGCGTGCACCCGGTGATCGGCTTCACAGCGATCCTCTGCATCGCGCTCGGTGCCGGCGCGGCGGGGGCGCTCAACCAATGGTACGAGTCGGACATCGACGCGGTCATGCGCCGCACACAGAAGCGTCCCCTCCCCGATGGCCGCATGGACCGCCAGGCCGCGCTCCATTTCGGCGTCGGGCTCGGCGCGTTCTCGGTCCTGTTCATGGGGTTCGCGGTCAACGCCGTCGCCGCCGCGATCCTGACCGTCTCGATCCTGTTCTACGTGCTGGTCTACACCGTCTGGCTGAAGCGCCGCACGCCGCAGAACATCGTCATCGGTGGTGCGGCCGGCGCGTTCCCGCCGCTGATCGGCTGGGCCGCGGCGACCGGCGACATCGCACTGCTCCCCGTCCTGCTGTTCCTGTTCGTGTTCCTTTGGACGCCGCCGCATTTCTGGGCGCTCGCGCTGTTCATGAAGAGTGATTACGCCGCCGCGGGCGTGCCGATGCTGCCGGTCGTGTCAGGCGAGCGCACCACGCGGACTCAGATCGGGCTCTATACGATCCCGATGGCGGCGGTCGCGATCCTGCCCTGGCCGCTCGGGCTGACGGGTGCGATCTACGGCATCGCCGCCGTCCTGCTCACGGGCTGGTTCGCGCTGCTCGCCGTCCGCGTCGCCAAGCGCACCACGCATGCCGACGATGCGATGAAACCGGAGAAGGCCTTGTTCAAATACTCGATCCTGTATCTGTTCGTGATGTTCGGCGCGCTGGTCGTCGACCGGTGGTTCGCATGAGCATCCCCGACCCCCTCCGCGAGGAAGACCTGATCCGTAGCCGCCAGCGCGGTCGCGCGCGCGTCATGGCTGTCCTGCTCGGCGCCTTCGTCATCCTCGTCTTCGCGATTTCGATCGCCAAGATCCGCGCGGGGATGCCGCACTGATGGCCGGGTGGAAGGCCATGTCGCGCACCAACCGCACCGCGGCGCTCGCCGTGCTCTTCATCTGTTTCATGACCGGGCTCGCCTGGGCTAGCGTGCCGCTCTACCGCCTGTTCTGCTCGGTTACCGGCCTGAACGGCACGACGCAGCGCGGGCTCGTCGCCCCCGGCGCGGTCGATCACAAGATCACGGTCGACTTCGACACCAACGTCAGCCCCAAGCTGCCGTGGAAGTTCGTCCCCGAGAATCGCTCCGACACGATCGACATCGGTGCGCGCGACATGGCGTTCTTCAAGGCCACCAACACCTCGACCAAGCCGCTGACCGGCACCGCGACCTTCAACGTTCAGCCTGCACAGGCCGGCAAGTATTTCACCAAGATCCAGTGTTTTTGCTTCACGCAGCAGACGTTGAAGCCCGGCGAGACCGTGCGGATGCCGGTGATCTTCTTCGTCGATCCGAAGATACTGACGGACCCGGATGCGGCCGATATCCAGACGATCACGCTGAGCTATACGTTTTACCCGGTGGATTCTGCGAAGACGGCGAGCTAGAACCCACGGCAAATAGAATAGGGGAGTACCGATGGCCGGCGCCAAGAACCATGATTACCATATCCTGCCGCCGAGCGTGTGGCCGCTGGTCGGCTCGTTCTCGGCGCTGATCATGGCGGTGGGCGGCATCATGTGGATGCATGGCGGCCATATAGATAAGCCCAATGGCGGCGGCTGGATCTTCTTCATCGGCCTCGCCGGGCTGCTCTTCACCTTCTACAGCTGGTGGGCGCAGGTCATTCAGGAGGCTCGCGCGGGCGATCATACGCCGGTGGTCCAGCTTCATTTCCGCTACGGCATGATCCTGTTCATCGCCTCCGAGGTGATGTTCTTCGTCGGCTGGTTCTGGGCGTTCTTCGACTTCTCGCTGTTCCCGACCGCGATGACCTATGCCGACGGCAGCGTCACGCGCGCGGTCGAGGGCGGTGCGGCGATCGTCGCGCAGTGGCCTCCGAAGGGCCTGACGGTGATCAACCCGTTCGAACTGCCGCTGCTCAACACGCTGATCCTGCTGACCTCGGGCACCACCGTGACCTGGGCGCATCATGCGTTGATCCACAACCAGCGCGGCGGCGAGAAGACCGGCGCTTGGGGCCTGATCGGCGTGGGCAACCGCGACGGCGTCCTCAAGGGCCTGTGGCTGACGGTGATCCTCGGCGCGCTGTTCAGCGCGATCCAGGCGTATGAATACGTCCACGCGCCGTTCCCGTTCAAGGGCATTAACTACGGCGCGGCATTCTTCATGGCGACCGGTTTTCACGGTTTCCACGTGCTGATCGGCACGATTTTCCTGATCGTCTGCCTGGTCCGCGCGTATCGCGGCGACTTCACCCCGAAGCAGCATTTCGGTTTCGAGGCGG
The DNA here is from genome assembly GCF_030817315.1 of Sphingomonas faeni. Taxonomy (NCBI): domain Bacteria; kingdom Pseudomonadati; phylum Pseudomonadota; class Alphaproteobacteria; order Sphingomonadales; family Sphingomonadaceae; genus Sphingomonas; species Sphingomonas faeni. The sequence continues at coordinate 2,726,063 of NZ_JAUSZF010000001.1, forward strand.
CGGCGTGGTACTGGCATTTCGTCGACGTCGTTTGGCTATTCCTGTTCGTCACCGTGTATGTCTGGGGCGGCTGGGGCGCACCCGTCCACGGCGGTTGAGCGTCGATCGGCTAGTTTATAGTGACCACCCCGGCGCAGGCCGGGGCCCAACTGGGAAGGTTGCAGTAACGAAGCGTGGTCCTACGTTGGCGACGGCTCTCAATTGGGCCCCGGCCTCCGCCGGGGTGGTGGCGATTGGTGGTAAGGCACTGGCGCAAACCGACCGGCCTACCCTTACCTTGTTCTCCCGCGAAGGCGGGAGCCCAGTCTGGGTCCCCGCCTTCGCGGGGAAACATGAAGGGGAGCGCTGACCGCATGACCGAAGATCCATACCCGCTCGCCAACGCCCCCACGATCGCGCAGGCCGCGCTGAAAGGCCTGTGCCCCCGCTGCGGCAAGCCGACCCTCTTCGCCAAATGGTCCAACTTCGCCGATCGCTGCCCGAACTGCGGGCTCGACTTCAGCAAGTTCAACGTCGGCGACGGCCCCGCCGCCTTCCTCACCCTGATCCTCGGCGCGCTCGTGGTCATACTCGCGATCACGCTCGAACTGAAAGTCCACCCCCCGCTCTGGCTGCACATGCTGATCTGGATCCCCTTCACCGCTGGCGGAGTCGTTCTCTCGCTTCGAGCCGCGAAGGGCGCGCTCATGTCCGCCGAATACCGCAACGCAGCCCGCGAAGGCCGAATCGACCCGTGACCAAGCGCATACCCGTCATACCGACCATCCTCGTAACGCTAGCAATCGCGGCGATGATCGGCCTCGGCCTGTGGCAACTCCTCGACCGCCTCCCCAAAAAGGAAGCGTTTCTCGCGCAATTAGCCGCCAACCCCGCCAAGCCAACGATGGCCTTCCCGCGCTTCCCCGACGAGACGCTGCTCTTCCGCCGCGCTTCCGGCCTTTGCCTCCAGCCGACCGAGATCAAGCTCGCCGGCGCCGGCAAGTCCGGCTTCCGCGCGATCGCCGAGTGCCGGACCGGTGCGGAAGGCCCTGGCATGGTGGTCCAGCTCGGCACCACGCGCGACCCGATGACCAAGGTGAACTGGCCCGGCGGCGAAGTCTCCGGATACATCAGCCACGCCCCCGACGGCCGCTCGCTGATCGGATCGCTGTTCGATCACACGCCGCAACGCCTGATGCTCGTCGCGGACACGCCGCAGGCGGGCCTCAATCCCAACGGCAAGCCGGACCTCGCCTCGGTCCCCAACAACCACCTCGCTTACGCTGGCCAATGGTTCTTCTTCGCCGCCATCGCAGCGATCATCTACACGCTGGCGCTGCGCCGCCGGCGCTGACCGTTCTCCTGCGAACGCAGAAGTCCAGGGTACCGCGCGCCTCACTTCGTAACCCTGGATTCCTGCGTTCGCAGGAAAACGGAAAGTGCGCGCAGCTTGTCGCCTTCCGCCCCATTCGCTAACCGGCTTGGCCATGCGTTACATCAGCACCCGCGGCTCGGCGCCAATCCTCGATTTCGAAGCGGCGACTCTCGCCGGGCTCGCGTCCGACGGTGGCCTCTACCTCCCCGAGGCGTGGCCGACGATGACCCACGACGAGATCGCCGCGCTCGCCGGGCTCTCGTATGTCGACACCGCGGTCGCCGTGATGACCCCGTTCGTCGGCGACGCGATGACACGCGACGAGCTGAAGTCACTCTGCGACCAGGCATACGGCCGCTTCTCGCACGCAGCGGTGACCCCGCTGGTCCAGCTCGACCACGACCAATGGCTGCTGGAGCTCTTCCACGGCCCGACACTCGCGTTCAAGGACGTCGCGCTCCAGCTGCTCGGGCTGTTCTTCGAGCGCTTCCTCGCCGGCACCGACAAGCGCCTGACGATCGTCGGCGCGACCAGCGGCGACACCGGCTCGGCGGCGATCGACGCGGTCGCCGGACGCGAGGGCATCGACATCTTCATGCTCCACCCGGTCGGCCGAATCTCCGACGTCCAGCGCCGCCAGATGACCACGGTACTCAGCCCCAACGTCTACAACATCGCGATCGAGGGCAGCTTCGACGACGCGCAGGCGCTCGTGAAGGCGATGTTCAACGACCGCGCCTTCTCGACCAAGTTCGCGCTGTCCGCGGTCAACTCGATCAACTGGGCCCGCCTGATGGCGCAGGTGGTGTATTTCTTCTACGCCGCGGTCCGCCTCGGCGCGCCCGATCGCGAGGTCGCGTTCGCGGTCCCGACCGGCAATTTCGGCGACGTCTTCGCCGGCTATGTCGCAGCGAAGATGGGGCTGCCCGTCGCCAAGCTGGTCGTCGCGACCAACGTCAACGATATCCTCCACCGCGCGCTGAGCACCGGCGATTACTCGAAGGGCGGCGTCCAGCAGACCCCGACCCCGTCGATGGACATCCAGGTGAGCTCGAACTTCGAACGCCTGTTATTCGACCTCGGCGACCGCGACGGTGCCGCGCTGGCCGCACAGATGGCCGGCTTCGAAGCTTCGGGAGCGATGCGTCTCACCAACGCGCAGTCGCAAGGCGCCGCCGCCCTCTTCCAGAGCGAGCGCATCGACCTCGACGACATGACGCTGGCGATGCGCTGGGCACACGAGCATGCGGGGCAAGTCATCGACCCGCACACCGCGATCGGTCTCGCCGCCGCCCTGCGCACCGAAGTCCCCGCCAGCGTCCCGATCGTGACCTTGGCCACCGCGCACCCCGCTAAGTTCGGCGACGCGGTCGAGCGCGCTACGGGCGTCCGCCCCTCGCTGCCAACCCGCGTCGGCGACCTGTTCGACCGCGAGGAACGCTACGCCACGCTGCCAGCCACGTTCGAGGCGATCACCGCCTACATCACCGAGCGCGCGAAGCCGTCGGCATGAAGCTGCATACCCTCATCGGCGAACCCTGGGCGGATTACGGCCTGATCGATTCCGGCCACGGCAAGAAGCTCGAACGCTATGGCCGCTTCCGCTTCATCCGCCCCGAACCGCAGGCGATGTGGGCGCCCGCCTCGACCGACTGGCAGGCGCAGGGCGAATTCGTCCCCGGCTCGGACGAGGACGGCGGCGGTCGCTGGGAGTTTTCCGAGCCCGTACCCCGCGAAGGCTGGACCCTCAAGTGGAACGAGGTGTCGTACACCGCGCAGACCACCCCGTTCCGCCACCTCGGCTTCTTCCCCGACATGGCGCCGGTGTGGAGCTGGATGCGCGAGCGCGTCGCGGGGCTCGAGTCGCCCGAATGCATGAACCTGTTCGGCTATACCGGCGTCGGCACGCTGGCGATGGCGACCAAGGGAGTCCGCATGGTCCACGTCGACGCGTCGAAGAAGTCGGTCGAGGCGGCCAAGGCCAACGCGAAACTGTCGGGCATGGCCGACGCGCCGATCCGCTGGATGACGGATGATGCGGCGAAGTTCGTCGCGCGTGAGGTGCGCCGGGGGCGGCGGTATGACGGGATCCTGCTCGATCCGCCGAAATATGGGCGTGGGCCGGAGGGTGAGGTCTGGCGGCTGGAAGAGGACCTGCCGAAGCTGATCGCCGACTGCCGCAAGCTGCTCGACGAGAATTCCCGGTTCCTGTTCCTGACGGTGTATGCTGTGCGGATGTCGGCGCTGGCGATCGGGGAGTTGCTGAACCAGGTGTTCGGGGACCTCCCCGGCAAGGTCGAAGTGGGCGAACTTGGCGTCCGCGAAGAAGCGCGCGGTCTGACGCTCCCCACCGCAATCTGGGCTCGCTGGAGCCGCTGAGTCTGGCATCCCCCTCCCTGGAAGGGAGGGGTTAGGGGTGGGTCGGCTTATTGGCTAATGCAAGCACCCGCACCAGACCGACCCACCCCCGGCCCCTCCCTTCCAGGGAGGGGAGCAGAAGATCAGCCGGGGATCTGCTGCGAGATGCAGTGGAAGCTACCGCCGCCTGTGAGGATGTGGTCCGCGCGCTGTCCGACCACCTCGCGGTCGGGGAACAGCGCCTGGATCGCCACCACCGCCGCCTCGTCGTTATCCGCGCCGTACAACGGCACCACCACCGCGGCATTGCCGATGTAGAAGTTCATGTAGCTCGCCGGCACGATCTCCTCGTCGCGCAGCACGCGGCCCGGCGACGGGATCGTCACGACCTCCAGCCCGGCCGCGGCGGCATCGCGCGCCGCATTCTGGTACACCTGCCAGTTCGGATCGTTGTCGGTCGCCTTCGGGATCGCCACGCGCCCCTCGCCGACGAACCGCGCGAGGTTGTCGACATGGCCGTCGGTATGGTCGTTGACCAGCCCGTCGCCCAGCCAGACCACGCGGGTGTACCCGAGGTCCGACGCAAGCCGCGCCTCGATATCGGCCTTGCTCAGCGACGGATTGCGGTTGCGATTGAGCAAGCACTGCTGGGTGGTGACGACCGTCCCGGTACCGTCGCCATCGATCGCGCCGCCTTCGAGCACCCAGTCGCACGCCTCGACGCGCTTGTGCCTGCTCGCCGCCAGCCGCTGCCCGATCGTGTCGTCGCCGGGCAGGTCGTACTTCCCGCCCCAGCCGTTGAACCGGAAGTCGCGCGCGCTGCCGTCACCGACGATGATCGGCGCGGTATCGCGCAGCCAGATGTCGCCGAACGGCTCGACCACCACCTGCGCGAACGGCGCCAGCTTCTTGGCGGTGGTCGCCGAGCCGACGTCCGCCGCAACTAGGATCACCGTCTCGCCCCGGCCCTCGGCATGCACCGCCTTGGCGAACGCGACGACCTCGTCCCGCGCTGGCTCCAGATCCTCCAGCCACAGGTCCGCATGGCTCGGAAAGCCGATCCAGACGGCCTTGTGGTGCGCCCATTCGGCAGGGGTCGAGACGGCGGATGTGGTCACGTTACTTGGCTCCTGCGCGGTCGCGGTCACGAATGCCGCGGAATTCGGCGGTCTTATACCAGTTCGGCCACAGACTGGTATCGTCCGCGAGCTTCCGGCCCAGCCCGTAATAGATCGTCAGGTCCTCGACCGCGCCCGACCAGTCCCACTTCGCGTCATATTCGTCCGCAGGCTTGTGGTAGCGGTGCGCGACATAATCCTCGCGCGCGGCATGTCCCGCTGCCGTGCCGCCGACGACGAGGTCCTCGCCGCTGCCGCCATCGAGCATCGGTACGCCTAGCTTAGCGAAGCTGAAGTGATCCGACCGGTAGTAGCCGCCGCGTTCCGGGTTCGCTTCGACGCCGATCACGCGGCCCTCCGCAGCGACGAACGGCTTCACCAGATCCTCAATTTCCGATTTGCCCGCGCCAGCCAGAACGAAGTCCTTCGCCCGGCCGTCGACGTTCAACACGTCCATGTTCACCCCGCCGACGGTGTGCGCGAGCGGATAGATCGGATGCTCGGCATAGTAACGCGACCCGAGCAGCCCGGACTCCTCTGCCGTCACCGCCAGGAACGCGATCGAACGCTTGGCCGACCCCGCCTTGGCCTGCGCCTCCGCCAGCGCGATCAGCCCGGCGACGCCGCTCGCATTGTCCGACGCACCGTTGCAGATGTCGTCGCCATCGACTGCATCGCAGCGCCCGAGATGATCCCAATGCGCCGAATACATCACGTAATCATTGGGCGCGGTGGTGCCCGGTAACACGCCGATGACGTTCTTCGACGCCTGACGCCGGATCGTGTTGTCGAACCCGCCGCCGAACTTCAGCCCAAGCGGCACCGCCTTGAAACCCTTCACCTTGGCCGCCGTGGCCAGCGTCGCGTAATCCTTGCCGGCGCTCGCGAACACGCGCTCCGCCGCCGGCTTCTGCATCCAGCCGACGATCTGCGACTGGTCGAGATGATCGCCCTTCTCGTCCAGCTCCAGCTGAGGTCCGGTCCAGGACGATTGAACCACCGCCCAGGGGTACGCCGCCGGCTCGGTATCATGCACGATGATCGCCGCCGCCGCGCCGTGCTTGGCGGCGTTCTCGAACTTATACGGCCAGCGTCCGTACCACGTCATCGCCCGACCCTCGAACGGTCCCTCACGCGACATCGTCTGCCAGTCGGCGTCGTTGATCAGGATGACCACCGTCTTCCCCTTCACGTCGACGCCGGCGTAATCGTCCCAGCCCTTTTCTGGTGCGGTGATGCCATAGCCGACGAACACCACGTCGCTGTTCGCAACGGAGGACTTCGGCGCCACGCGGTAGGTGCCTGCGACCATGTCGGTGCGATAGGCGAGGCTGACGGGCGATTTGCCGCCGGTGAAGCTGAACGGCGCGACGTTGCCAGCCGTGATCTCGACCATCGGCACGTCCTGTGTCCACTGCCCCTTGTTGCCGGGCTTGAGACCTGCCGCCTTCATTCTCTCGACGATATACGCGACCGTCTTCGCCTCGGCGGGGGTGGTCGGCGCGCGGCCTTCATACGCGTCCGACGACAGCACCTGCGTGACGGTCTTCAACGTCTCGACCGAAATCGCCGGAGACGTCTGCGCGGACGCGGCAGTCCCGAGTAGCAACAGAGACAGGATGGCAGCGCGCATTGTCATTCCCCCGATAAGTTGCGCGCGTTTTGGCAAAGCCGGGCGCGCATGTCCACGAAGCGACACCGGGCAACGAAAAAGGGCGGCCCGAATGGGACCGCCCTTTTCTGTTCCAAACCGCGCCGCGGCAAAGCCACGTCGTCGGACGGTGCCTGAGCACCGCCGGCCGGTCGACGAATTTACTCAGCTTAACGCGAGTAGAATTCGACGACCAGGTTCGGTTCCATCTTCACCGGGTAAGGCACTTCGTCGAGCGTCGGAACGCGCGTGAAGGTGACCTTGGCCGCACCGTCGGGAGCGACGTAGTCGGGGATTTCGCGCTCGGCGAGGCTCTGGGCTTCCATGACCAGCGCCATTTCCTGCGCCTTCGAACCCAGCGTGATCTCGTCGCCGACGAAGCAGCGACGCGAGGCGATGTTGCACTTCACGCCGTTGACGCGGATGTGGCCGTGCGAAACGATCTGGCGTGCCGCGAAGATCGTCGGTGCGAACTTGGCGCGGTAGACGATCATGTCCAGGCGCTGCTCGAGCAGGCCGATCAGGTTCTGCGAGGTATCGCCCTTCAGACGTGCAGCCTCATGGTAGCACGCGCGGAACTGCTTCTCGGTCACGTCGCCGTAATAGCCCTTGAGCTTCTGCTTGGCGCGCAGCTGGATACCGAAGTCGCTGACCTTGCCCTTGCGGCGCTGACCGTGCTGGCCCGGGCCGTATTCGCGCTTGTTGACGGGCGACTTGGGGCGACCCCAGATGTTCTCGCCCATACGGCGATCGAGTTTGTACTTCGCGCTTTGACGCTTCGACATAGTATAACCTTTGCAAATGCAAACAACGTTGGTCCCGGTATCGCTCTGCTGGTCATCGTGAGACACAAGGTCCGGACAAGGCAGGGCCACCGCTTCACCGGGGTGCAGGGCCATTGCGAAGGCGGGCGCCTAGACGGAGGGGGCGCTGGAGTCAAGCTCAGCGGTCATGCTGGACAGGGTGCGGAAGGGTCGGCAAGAGCGGCGCATGACTATTCTATCCGGCGCCGATTGCATCACCATGACCGAGGTCCGCGCGGGCGTCGATGCGCTCGACCGCGAACTGGTTGCGCTGCTTGCCCAGCGCTTCGCCTACATGGATGCCGCCGCTCGCATCAAGCCCGAGCGTGGGCATGTGCGGGATGAGGCTCGGAAGACGCAGGTGATCGAGAATGCGCGGGAGGAAGCAGTGAGATTGGGGCTGCCGGAAGCGGTGATCGCGGATCTGTGGGAGGTCTTGGTCGAAGCCTCGATCGCGTATGAGCTAGCTGCGTTCGACCGCCGCTAAAACTTCCGAAAGCCCCAAACCCCACCTCGTTCACCCCACCCCGTTCGTGCTGAGCGAAGTCGAAGCACCTTCGCTTGGGGCACACCCTTCGACTTCGCTCAGGGCGAACGGAAGCTGGTGGGTCAGTCGGAAAATCAGCCCCGCGGCCTCTTACCCGCCAGCGACGACAGCACGCCGCGGAGCGTTCGGATTTCTTGGCTCGACCAGCCCGGCTTGGTCAGCAACGTGCGCAGCGTCCGCCGCGTCGACTGCATCTTGTCGGGCAGGTGAAAGAACCCTGCGCCCATCAGCATCGCGTCGAGCTGCCCGATCATCCCGTCGAGCTCCTCCTGCGGCGCGGGCGGCATGATCGGGTTGATCGACGGCTGCGACAGCTCGCGCTCGGCAGTCAGGCCCTTCGACCATTCATAGGCGACCAGGATCACCGCCTGGGCGAGGTTGAGCGAGCCGAACTCCGGATTGATCGGCACCGTGATGATCGTCCGCGCCACCGCGACGTCGTCGGTTTCTAGGCCGGAGCGCTCGGGCCCGAACAGGATCGCGGAGCGGCCGGGGGCGGCGTGGATCTCGGTCGCGGCCTGTTCGGGGGTCACGACCGGCTTGGTCACGCCGCGCTTGCGGACGGTGGTGGCGAACACCTGCGCGCAGTCGGCAGTGGCGGCGGCGACGCTGTCGTAGACCTTCGCGTTCTGGAGAACGATGTCGGCGCCGCTGGCGGCGGGGCCGGCGGAGGGGTTTGGCCAACCGTCCCTGGGGGAGACGAGGCGCATTTCGGTGAGGCCGAAATTGAGCATGGCGCGGGCGGCTTTGCCGATGTTCTCGCCGAGTTGGGGGCGGACGAGGACAATGACCGGGGGCGCGGTTTCGTCCGCCAAGGTGCTTCGACTTCGCTCAGCACGAATGGGAGGAGGAGATGAGGGCTCGTTCCCCTGTTCCGATCGGACATGGTTCTCGCCGACCGAGGGAATATCCTTCCCCCCTTCCGACGGGATGCCCTCCCCACCTTCCGTTCGCCCTGAGCGAAGTCGAAGGGCACGTTCCCGCGGGGGGATCGCCGCATCGTGTAGATCCGCCCAATCCTCAAACGCGAGCGCTTCCTTCTTGCGCCGTGACCAGCCCTTGACCTGGAACTCCGCAGCGAGGGCCTCCTGTCGGCTCCCGAAATCCTGGCACCACAAGAGCGTCACTGGCCGTCGCGTCTGCGTGTATCCCGAAATCTCGCCGAGGTTATGCTGGCCGATCCTGCGCTCCAGGTTATCGGTATGTCCGGTGTAATAACTGTCGTCGGCGCAGCGCACCACATAGGCCCAAAATGTCATGCTCGCGGCTTACGCGGGGGCGTGGTGTTGGGACAAGTCCTTCGATTTCGCTCAGGACGAACGGAAGGGGGCTGCTTCTTCTCGATAGTAAGGCAGTCTACCCACCCCGTTCGTCCTGAGCGAAGTCGAAGGACAGGTAGGTGAGCGCATCACTCCGCCCGCCCGACCTCCTCGACACTTCCGGCAAAAGCCTCGAAGTCCCGCGCCTCGTTAAAATCCCGATACACGCTCGCAAACCGGATATACGCCACGGAATCGAGCCCCTTGAGCCCGTCCATCACCATCTCGCCGATCCGCTTCGACGTGACGTCGTTCTCGCCCAGCGTCTCCAGCCGCCGCTGGATCCCGCTCACCAGCTTCTCGATCCGCCCCGGCTCGATCGCGCGCTTCCTGGTCGCGATCGACAGCGACCGAAGCAGCTTCTCCCGGTCAAACGGCTCTCGCCTGCCCTCACTCTTCAACACGAACAGCTCGCGCAGTTGAATGCGCTCGAACGTCGTGAAACGCGCAGCGCAGCCTTCGCATTGGCGCCGACGCCGGATCGCCGCCCCGTCTTCGGTGGGGCGGCTGTCCTTTACCTGGCTGTCTTCATGTCCGCAGAAGGGGCAGCGCATTCAGACCTTCTTCTTGCCCTTGTAATAGGCGTAGCCCGCGCCCGCGAGTGCGCCGAAGATCGGGCCGATCACCGGCACCGGGATCGCCACGACCGCGCCGAGTGCGCTCCACTTGGCCATGCTCTTGCCAAGGCCGGGGGTGCTCTTCACGTCGTTCTGAATTTCGTCGAACTTCGACATGGCATCATCCTTGATAGATCGGGAAGCGCGCGCACAGGGCCCGCACGCGAGTCCGAACGTCCGCCTCGACGTCCGGGTCCCCATGCTCGCCCTTTTTCGCAAGGCCGTCCAGCACGTCGGCGACCATGTTGCCGATCTCGCGGAACTCCGCCGGGCCGAAGCCACGCGTCGTACCCGCGGGCGAGCCGACGCGGATGCCGCTGGTCTTGACCGGCGGCAGCGGATCGTTGGGGATGCCGTTCTTGTTGCAGGTGATGCCTGCACGCTCCAGCGCCTCGTCCGCATCGCGCCCGGTGATGCCGAGCGGCGTGAGGTCGATCAGCGCCAGATGCGTGTCGGTGCCGCCTGAAACGACATCCGAGCCGCGCTCCTTGAGCGTCGCCGCCAGCACCTTCGCGTTTTCGACGACCGCCGCGATGTAGCTCTTGAAGTCGGGCTGCAGCGCCTCGCCGAACGCGACCGCCTTCGCGGCGATCACGTGCATCAGCGGCCCGCCCTGAAGCCCTGGGAACACCGCAGAGTTGAACTTCTTCGCCAGCGCCTCGTCGTTGGTCATGATCATGCCGCCGCGCGGCCCACGCAGCGTCTTGTGCGTGGTGGTCGTCACGACATGCGCGTGGCCAAACGGCGTCGGGTGCAGCCCAGCCGCGACGATCCCGGCGAAATGCGCCATGTCGACCATGAAATACGCGCCGACCTTGTCCGCGATCGCGCGGAAGCGCGCGAAGTCGATCGTCCGCGGATAGGCAGAGCCGCCCGCAATGATCAGCTTGGGCTGATGCTCGACCGCCAGCGCCTCGACTTGGTCATAGTCGATCAGGTGCGTGGTCGCATCGACACCGTATTGAATGGCGTTGAACCACTTGCCCGACATCGCCGGTTTCGCGCCATGCGTCAGGTGGCCGCCCGCATCCAGGCTCATGCCGAGGATCGTGTCGCCCGGCTTCACCAGCGCGAGCATCACCGCGCCGTTCGCCTGCGCGCCCGAATGCGGCTGGACGTTGACGAACCCGCAGCCGAAGATCTGCTTGGCACGCTCGATCGCGAGCGTCTCGACCACGTCCGACGGTGCGCAGCCCTGGTAATAGCGCTTGCCCGGATAGCCCTCGGCATATTTATTCGTGAACACCGACCCCTGCGCCTCGAGCACTGCCTTCGAGACGATGTTCTCGCTCGCGATCAGCTCGATCTGCGTCTGCTCGCGTTCGAGTTCGGCCTCGACGCCGGCGAACACGGCGGCATCCGCATCGGCGAGAGTGCGCGTGAAGAATCCGTCCGGCTGGACGTCGTGGAGATCGCGGGGCTGGGTGCTCATGCGGGGACCTTTAGCTTGTCGACACGGAGTTGATGACGGCCGCCGGCGAAATCGGCGGTGAGGAACGCTTCGACGCACGCCTTGGCCATTTCCTCGCCGATCAGGCGGGCGCCCATCGCAATGGCGTTGGCGTCGTTATGCACGCGGGCGAGGCTCGCCGACAGCGGTTCGGACACGAGCGCGCAGCGGCAGGCGAGGTTCCGGTTGGCGGCGATCGAAATGCCGATCCCAGAACCGCACAGTGCGATGCCCCGTTCCGCGCTACCATCGGCGATCGCGGACGCGAGCTTGTACCCGTAATCGGGATAGTCGACGCTGGCTGTGCCCTCCGGCCCGAGATCGAGCACGTCATGCCCTGCTTCGCGCAGCCAAGCGGCGAGCACCGCTTTCAACGAAACGGCGGCGTGATCGGACGCGATGGCGATGCGCACCTGGCGTAATCCTGTGGCGGGAGATCGGGTGCCCAGCCCCTTACCGACCCGAGCACGGATTTGCCACACCTGTTCGCTGCTGCTTCGTCATCCTGGTGAAAGTCAGGACCCGGGGTAACCCAGGGCAACGTAGCGCATTACCGGTGGCTCTGGGTCCTGACTTTCGTCAGGATGACGCGCTAAGATGAAAGATCGAGATCTGCGCTAAATGCCGACCGTGAAGGAGACATCCATGAAAGCCCTCACCCTGCTCGCTACCATCGCGCTCGCCGCCTGCTCCGGTCCCGCACCCGACACCAGCAGCGATGGCAACATGACATCGGCAGGGTCAGTCGAGCGAAAGGCTACTGGATCCGCATCCGCGCCGCGCGACTACACCGGCCGCTGGGTCGGGGTGGAGGGCATGGTCCTGGATATCGCCGACGCCGGCGCACCCGGCCACTACGACCTCACGATGCAATGGGACCTCGACCACAAGGGCACATTTGACGGCATCGCGAACGGGAGGACCATCACGTTCATCCGCAACGATATTCCCGAAACCCTGCGCCCGACAAACGGCGATGCGACCGGACTGAAATATCTCGCCGGCAAAACCGACTGCCTCACCGTAAAGCCCGGCGAAGGCTATTGCCGCGACGGACTTAGCCGCTAGGTTCTCGGTCGTGACCCGAGCCTATCCAGACGCCGACGCCGCCCGCGCGCACCTCTCCGAGGTGCTGCTGCGTACCGGCCAGGAGGATCGCGACGCGTTTCGCGAACTCTATACGCTGACCAGCGCGAAGCTTTTCGGCATCACCCACCGTATCTGCGGCAACGCCCAAGCCGCGGAGGATGTGCTGCACGAGGTCTATCTCACGATCTGGAAACGCGCCGGTGCCTGGGAACCCGGCCGCGCGAGCCCGATAACCTGGTTGGCGACGATCGCGCGCAACCGCGCCATTGACTGGCAGCGCGCGCAGGGCGTCCGCCGCACCAGCCCGCTCGACGACGCGCCCGACATCGCCGATCCCGGCGAGGGTGCCGAGGCTAGGCTGCTCGCCAGCGAATCGTCGCGCGAATTGATCGAGTGCCTCGAGGGCCTCGAACCACAGCAGCGCGACGCGATCCGCACGGCGTTCTTCGACGGCGTCACCTACGCCGAACTCGCGATCAAGCGCGCGGTCCCGCTCGGCACGATGAAGAGTTGGGTCCGCCGTGGCCTCGCCCGCCTCAAGGATTGCCTCGATGGTTGATCCGACCACCGATACCGGCGTTCCCGAAGACGTGGCTGCCGCCGAACTCGCGCTCGGCCTGCTCGAAGGTGAAGAGCGCGGGGCAGCGCTTCGCCGTGTGCTCGCCGAGCCCGGTTTCGCCGCACAGGTCGAATGGTGGCGGTCGCGTCTGGCCGCCTTGTTCGACCTGTGGCCGGAGCGTGGGGCGCCGCCGCATCTCGCCGCGCGGATCGAGGCCAGCCTCGATGGTGCGCAAACACCTGCCAAGGCCACCCGCTTCGCATGGCCGGCGCTCGCCGCGATCACCAGCGCGATCGCCGCATCGCTGCTGCTGTTCGTCATGGTCCGCCCGGAACCGACCGTGCCCGTCTCGCAGCCGATCCCCGTCGCGCGGCCGACCAGCGTGCTCGTCGCGATGCTCGGCGATGCGAAGTCGCCCGTCGCCGCGGTCTATGATCCCGCCAATGGCATGCTCCGCGTCGCGGCAGGTCCGGGCGTACCGAATGCGCGGGTCGCAGAACTCTGGGTGATCGGGGGCGACGGCGTGCCGCATTCGCTTGGCCTGCTGTCGGGACGTCCAACCAAGCTGGTACCGAAGGGCGTCGACCGCGGTCGCATTGCCCCCGGCGCGACGCTCGCGATTTCGGTCGAGCCGCTCGGCGGCTCGCCGACCGGCCTGCCGACCGGCCCGGTCGTCGCCACCGGCGTGGTCGCGCGCGTCTGATGACCGAGCGACCGCTGTATAGCGGGCCCGCGACCGGCGGCATCCCCCCGATCGCGCGCTTGCTCGGGCTGAGTGGCCTGCTCCCGCAATTGGCGTCGGTCGCGCTGCTGCTGAGCGGCGACCCCCAAAGCCGCTACTCCGCGCTGGCGATCGCCTATGCCTACGCCGCGATCATCCTGAGCTTCCTTGGGGGCCTCTGGTGGGGCTTAGCCGCGCGCACTGACTCGCCCCCGCGCTGGCTCTGGTTCGCCAGCGTCGCGCCGTCGCTGATCGCGCTGGCGACCGCGTGGCCCTGGATGGTCGGCCTGCGCTGGCCCGGCCCGTCGCTGGTGGTGCTCGGCGTCAGCCTGATCGCCGCGCTACTCATCGACCGCACGCTGGTCCGCGCCGGCATCGCCCCGCCCGGCTGGATGGCGCTCCGCGTTCCGCTATCGCTTGGTCTCGGCGTCCTGACGATGCTCGCTGCCGCGCTTTAGGGGTTGGTCGGGCGACTCGTAGGAACCTCGGATTCATGGTACGACTCGGGCATGAATAAATCCGCCGTTATTCTCCGCACCGATCAGCAGACCAAGGCGCGTTTTACGACCGCCGAGTTCCTGCGAATGGGTGAGTCCGGCGCGTTCGACGACATCAAGGTCGAACTGGTCGATGGGGAACTCGAACGGATGAACCCGCCTTTGACAGCACATGCCGCACGCCAGATGCAGATCGGCATCCGTCTTTCGCGCCTGCTGCCCGAAGCTCGGATTATGGGCGAAATTGGCGTCGATCTCGGCAACGACACCGTGCTCGGCTGTGACGTTGCCGTCTTGCGCGAACCAGCCGAGGGTAACCGCTTGCTGATCGCTGACGCATTCCTACTCGTCATTGAAGTCGCGGAAACCTCCGTCGCTCGCGACACCACAATGAAGCGCTTCGCCTATGCCGGCGGCGGCATCCCCAATTACTGGGTTGTCGACGGCAACCGCTCCATCGTCCATGTTTACGCCGAACCCGTGGAAGGCGATTACACGCGGTTCCATTCGGTAGGGTTCGGCGAACCGCTCCACGTTCCTGGTACCGACGGCACCATCACGATCGACTGAATAGGCTCGCCTGTCGCGCGCGCTTGACCTCAGGCCGCCTTGCGAAGATCCAGCCGGCTCCAGATTTCCACCAGCGCATCGGTCAGTTCGCGCATCATCGCCTCGGTATGCGCAGGCCCCGGCGTGAACCGCAGCCGCTCGGTGCCACGCGGCACGGTCGGGTAGTTGATCGGCTGCACGTACACGCCGTATTCCGCCAGCAGCACGTCGCTGATCTTCTTCGCCTTGACCGGATCACCGACCATGAGCGGCACGATATGCGTATCGCCGATCATCACCGGCAGACCGGCGTCCTTCAGCATCGCCTTGAGCATCGCTGCCGAGGCCTGCTGCCCCTCACGCTCGACGCTCGAGCTTTTGAGATGCCGCACGCTCGCAAGTACGCCGGCGACCAGCACCGGCGACAGCGAGGTCGTGAAGATGAACCCCGGCGCGTACGACCGGATCACATCGACGATCGTCCGATCGGCAGCGATATAGCCCCCCATCACCCCGAACGCCTTGCCGAGCGTCCCCTCGAGGATCGTGATCCGGTGCGCGACCTCGTCCCGCTCCGAAATGCCGCCGCCCCGCGCGCCATACATCCCGACCGCGTGGACTTCGTCGCAATAGGTCAGCGCGTTATACCGGTCGGCGAGATCGCACACCGCCGAGATCGGCGCGATGTCGCCCTCCATCGAATATACGCTCTCGAACGCGATCAGCTTCGGAACGGCCGGATCTTCCGCGGCCAGCAACTCTTCGAGATGCGCAAGGTCGTTGTGGCGGAACACGCGCTTCTCGCAGCCCGAATTGCGGATCCCCGCGATCATCGACGCGTGGTTCAACTCGTCCGAAAAGATGATGCAGCCCGGCAGTACCTTCGCGAGCGTCGCCAGAGTCGCCTCGTTCGAGACGTACCCGCTGGTGAACAGCAGCGCCGCTTCCTTGCCGTGCAGGTCGGCGAGCTCGCCCTCCAGATCGACATGGTAGTGCGTGTTGCCGCCGATGTTGCGCGTGCCGCCCGAGCCCGCGCCGACGTCGTGCAGCGCCTCTTCCATCGCCGCAATCACCTTGGGGTGCTGGCCCATTGCGAGGTAGTCGTTCGAGCACCAGACCGTGATCGGCTTCGGCCCGTTATGCCCCGCGAAACAGCGCGCGTTCGGAAACGCGCCCTTGTTGCGAAGGATGTCGATGAACACGCGGTAGCGCCCCTCGGCATGCAACCGGTCGATCGCCTGCGTGAACACGCGCGAATAATCGACTCGCGGACCACTAATGCCGTCCGTTGCCGTTTTGCCGTCGATAATCATGGCCTTGGGCACTACGCCTCACTTTCACTCAGTTCCAGCGTAATACCGCTCTTACGGTGATCGCTTTCCTCGTCCTGGCAGCACATTGCCACGATGCGCGCCCGAAGCAAGGTGCCACATTGTCCCAGGTTAACGCTTAAAGCTGCTCGATCCGCGCGAATCCTCGCCCCGCCAAGGCTGGTCCGAGCGCGCGTTCGTCCTCGCCCAACCGGGTAAAGACCGCGACACCCTCCCCCGCGTCCGACCAAGATTCGCCCTGCATCAGGTGAACGATCCGCCCCGCGATCCCGGGACCGCCGTCGACGAACCGCACACCGGGCACCGCCTTGGCCAGCTCCGCCTCGACCAGCGGAAAATGCGTGCAGGCGTTGACGATCACGTCGATTCGCTCGCCGCCGGGTTGCGAGAACAGCCCGTCCAACACCGCGGCATAGCGATCCGGCGCGACCGGTCGCCCGTGAAGCTTGGCCTCCGCCATCTCGACCAGCGCCGCCGAGCCATGGCGCAGCACCGTGCAATCGCCCGCGAACCGCGCCGCCAGATCATCGACATATGCCTGCCGCACGGTCGCCTCGGTCCCCAGCACGCCGATCGTCCGCGTCTTGGACAGCAGCGCGGCAGGCTTGATCGCCGGTACCGTCCCGACCACCGGCAGGTCGAGCGCCGCGCGTACCACCGGCAGCGCGATCGTCGACGCGGTGTTGCACGCGATCACGATCAACCGCGGCCGATACCGCTCCGCCAAGCGCCCCAGCAGCACCGGCACCCGCGCCGCAATCTCCGCCTCGCTCTTCGTGCCGTAAGGGAAGCCGGCCGAGTCGGCGGCGTAGACGAACGGCGCATCGGGCAGCGCCGCGCGCGCCGGGCCGACGATCGACAACCCACCGACGCCGGAATCGAAGAACAGGATGGGGCGCGTGTCCATGCAGCGCTCTTAGGACGGAACGCCCCCCGTAAACCAGAGCGACATATCCCCCCTCCCTGGAAGGGAGGGGTTGGGGGTGGGTCGGTTTCCGCATCTCCAGCTGTCGCGGCACGAGCCGGCCTACCCACCCCCAGCCCCTCCCTTCCAGGGAGGGGAGCCCGTTTTCCGCTTGGCGAAGGGTGCGCACACCACCAGCCATTTGCCGTCCGCCCCGCGTCGCTTATAAGCACCCCTAGAACGGGGGACATACTTGCAGACGGAAATTCTCTGGGTCGCGCCCACGCTATCGCTCGTGCTCAGCTATCTGCTCGGCTCGATCCCGTTCGGCGTCATCCTCACGCGGCTCGGCGGTGCGGGCGATCTGCGCACGATCGGCTCGGGCAACATCGGCGCGACCAACGTCCTGCGCACCGGACGGAAGGGCCTCGCCGCCGCCACGCTGCTGCTCGACATGGCCAAGGGCGCAGTCGCCGTGCTGCTGGTCGCACACCTGTTCCCGGGTAATGCCCTGCTCGCGGCCGCCGGCGCGTTCATCGGCCATTGCTATCCCGTCTGGCTGAAGTTCAAGGGCGGCAAGGGCGTCGCCACCCTCATGGGTATCGTCGTCGCGCTCCATTGGCCGCTCGGGTTGGTCTACGCGGTCGTCTGGCTGGGCCTCCTTGCAGGCCTGCGCATCTCCTCGGTCGCGGGCATGGCCGCGGCGCTCAGTGCGCCGTTCGCCGCCGCCTTGTTCAGCCGGTTCGACCTCGTCCTACTGCTGCTCGCGCTCGCGCTGATCGTCTTCTGGAAGCACCGCGAGAACGTCGAGCGCCTGTTCTCGGGCACCGAACCGCGCATCGGCCGCTCAAAACGACCACCGGGTGACTGACCCGACGGTCTCACGACTTCGGCTCATCCGCACGACCGGGATCGGACCGGTCACCTATCGCCAGCTCATCGCCCGCTTCGGCAGCGCGGACGCCGCAATCGACGCCCTTCCCATTCTCGCCCAGCGCGGCGGCGGCCGCGTCCCGAGGGTCGCCGACGCCGCCCTCGTCGAGCGCGAAATAGCCGCCACCGCAAAGCTCGGCGCGCGCTACCTCTTCCTAGACGACGCCGAGTATCCTCGCCTGCTCGCCGAGATCGAGACGGCCCCGCCGGCATTGATCTTCCGCGGCGACATCGCGCACGCCAGCCGCCCCTGCATCGCAATGGTCGGCGCACGCAACGCGTCGGCGGCCGCCTGCCGCTTCGCCCGCCAGCTCGCGCTGCAACTCGCTGAGGAAGGCACGACGGTCGTCTCAGGCCTCGCCCGCGGCATCGACACCGCCGCGCACATCGGTGCGCTCGGCGGAGGCTCTAGCGGCGCCACGATCGGCGTGATCGCCAGCGGCATCGACATCGCCTACCCGCCTGACAACACCGCATTGCAGGAGCGCATCGCCACCGAAGGCCTGCTGCTCGCCGAACAGCCCCCCGGCACCGAGCCGAAAGCGCGCAACTTCCCCTCGCGCAACCGCATCATCGCTGGCCTCGCGATCGGCACGGTGGTGGTCGAAGCCGTCCCCAAATCCGGCTCGCTGATCACCGCGCGCCTCGCCAACGAATCCGGCCGCGAAGTCATGGCCGTCCCCGGCAGCCCGCTCGATCCGCGAGCGCAAGGGTGTAACCTGCTGATCCGCGAAGGCGCCACGCTGGTCCAATCCGCAGCCGACATCCTCGAACAGATCCGCCCATTCGATCCACGCTCGGTTCGCTCCCCAGTCGATGCCTACGCCAACGCGCAACCGGAAGATGCGAGCGACACCGACCGCAGCAGAATCGCGGATTTGCTCGGCCCCGTCCCCGTGGCGATCGACGAACTCATCCGTCAGTCGTATCTGGGACCGGCCGTCATCCAAACGGTGCTGCTCGAACTCGAACTTGGTGGCCATCTGGAACGTCATGCCGGCGGCCGAGTCAGCCTTCGCTGATCGTCCGGGCTTCATGAAGCCGACAAGGCTCCGCGACCCTCTACCTGCGATTTCGCAACCCAGGCCTTAGCCTAATGTGTGAACGGTCCGATGCGGCGGCCGCTGAGCTGAATGACCGAGGACCGTCTATCGGAACGATCTCCGCGCCTGATCTGATCGGAGGCAACGAAAGGGAATGGTCTACTGTCATCATACCGACGCGGATACCGTGCCAGCAGCGCCGGCAGAGTCCGGGAAATACCCCGGCCCTGAGACCCCCTCTCGAAAAGCGGCACCCGCGCCCTCATTTGCGGACGTCGCTCATACCCAACCCGGGTTGACGCGAGCACCCCGACGCCGTCACCCTCGTACGCGTACACGTAAGGACCCCGGTTTCCCCATGCAGCTTGTCATCGTCGAATCGCCTGCCAAGGCCAAAACCATCGAGAAGTATCTGGGCAGCGATTACCGCGTCCTGGCCAGCTATGGCCACGTCCGCGACCTGCCGCCCAAGGACGGTTCGGTCGATCCCGACGATGCGTTCGCGATGACGTGGGAGAATTACGCGGACAAGTCGAAGCAGCTCAAGGCGATCACCGATCTCGCCAAGCTCGCCGACCGCCTGATCCTCGCGACCGATCCGGATCGGGAGGGCGAGGCGATCTCGTGGCACGTCCGCGAAGTGCTGCGTGCGAGGAAGGCGCTGCCCAAGGAGGTCGAGCGCGTCACGTTCAACGCGATCACCAAGGCCACCGTCACCGAGGCGATGAAGAACCCGCGCGAGCTCGACGACGACCTGATCGACGCCTATCGCGCCCGCCGCGCGCTCGATTACCTCGTCGGCTTCACGCTATCGCCGGTGCTGTGGCGCAAGCTGCCCGGCGCCAAGTCCGCCGGTCGCGTCCAGTCCGTGTCGCTCCGGCTGATCGTCCAGCGCGAGCGCGAGATCGACGTCTTCAAGCCGCAGGAATACTGGTCCGTCACGGCCGATATGGAGCATGACGGCACCGCGTTCACCTCGCGCCTGACGCAGTTCGAGGGCAACAAGCTCGATCGCCTCTCGATCGGCAACGAGGGCGATGCGCTGCGCGCCAAGCAGGCGGTGCTCGACGGCAATTTCTCGGTCCAGTCGGTCGAGACCAAGCCCGCCGGTCGCAACCCGCCGCCGCCGTTCACCACCTCGACGCTCCAGCAGGAAGCCTCGCGGAAGCTCGGTTTCTCGGCCGATCACACGATGCGGATCGCGCAGGGACTCTACGAGGACGGCGCGATCACGTACATGCGTACCGACGGCGTGCAGATGGATTCAAGCGCGATCAGCGCCGCGCGTCTCGCCGTCGCGAACCGCTTCGACGCGAGCTATGTCCCCGACAAGCCGCGCCAATATCAGTCGAAGGCGAAGAACGCACAGGAAGCGCATGAAGCGATCCGCCCGACCGATTTCGGCAAGGACAAGGCCGGCGGCGGCGATCATGCGCGCCTCTACGACCTGATCTTCAAGCGCGCGCTGGCCAGCCAGATGGCGTCCGCCCGCATGGAGCGCACCACGGTCGAAATGGCAGACGGCACCGGCCGCAACATCCTGCGCGCCACCGGCCAGGTCGTGCTCTTCCCCGGCTACCTCGCGCTATACGAGGAAGGGTCGGATGATTCCGCCGACGAGGACGCCCGTCGCCTGCCGCGGATGCGCGAGGGCGATGCGCCTGCGAAGAAGAAGGTCGACGCCGAGCAGCATTTCACCCAGCCGCCGCCGCGCTTCTCCGAAGCCTCGCTGGTCAAGCGGATGGAGGAGCTCGGCATCGGCCGTCCGTCCACCTACGCGTCGATCATCAAGACGCTGAAGGACCGCGCCTATGTCCGGATCGAGAAGAACCGGTTCTTCGCCGAGGAATCCGGCCGGCTCGTGACCGCGTTCCTCGAGCGCTTCTTCGAGAAGTACGTCGGCTACGACTACACGGCCGAGCTGGAGGAGGAGCTCGACGACGTGTCGGGCGGCCGCGCGCAGTGGCAGTCGGTGCTCGACGCGTTCTGGCGCGATTTCAAACCGCGCACCAACGAAGTGATGGAGCAGCAGCCGTCGGCGATCACCGCCGAGCTCGACACCTTCCTCGCGCCGTACCTGTTCCCCGCCAAGGCGGACGGCGGCGATCCCCGACTCTGCCCGAATTGCGGCGAGGGCCAGCTCGCGCTGCGCGGCGGCAAGTTCGGCGCGTTCATCGCCTGCTCCAACTACCCCGAGTGCAAATACACGCGCCGCTTCGCGCAGCCCGGCGGCGACGCCGAGGCGGATGCCGGCCCGTCGACGCTCGGCACGCATCCGGACACGGGGCAGCCGATCGAACGCAAGTCGGGTCGCTTCGGCCCGTATCTACAGATCGGCGAAGGAGAGGATCGCAAGATGGCGTCGATCCCGAAGGACATCGGCGAGTTGAATCTGGAGTGGGCAGTCAAGCTGCTGTCGCTCCCGAGGACGGTCGGCAACCACCCCGAGACCGGCGAACCGATCATTTCGACGATCGGCAAGTTCGGTCCGTATCTGAAGCATGCGGGGAAATACGCCCGCCTTCAGACGACGGCGGACGTGTTCGAGACAGGCATGAACGCGGCGGTCGTGAAACTCGCCGAGGCAGCTGCCGGCGGCGGACGTACCGCGCGTGGCGCTCAGGCGCCGCTCAAGGTGCTGGGCAATCATCCGCGCACCGAGGCCGAGATCAAGCTGATGGAGGGGCGCTACGGTCCGTACGTCACCGACGGCACGACCAATGCGACGCTGCCTAAGTCGATCGAGAAGGACCAACTGACGCTGGAGGAAGCGGCGTCGCTGATCGACGCGCGTGCCGCCGCGGCACCGGCGACAAAGAAGAAGAAAGCGCCCGCCAAGAAGCCGGCGGCGAAGAAGGCCCCAGCCAAGGACGCGGCCGGGGCGAAGGCTCCAGCAAAGAAGGCTCCGGCTAAAAAGGCCTCAGCCAAGAAAACCGCCCCAAAGAAGAAGGCCGAAGCCTAATCCTCCCCTGTAAGGGGAGGGGGACCATCCGGAGGACGGTGGAGGGGGGCTTCCCCAAACGTACCGCTGCGTAAAGTGAGACCCACAAACGCTACGTCCGCGGCACTCCCCCTCCACCCTTCGCCAAGCGGCGAACGGTCCCCCTCCCCGTTCCGGGGAGGATTACGCCGCCCGTCGCTGCGTGAACTGCATCCAATCCCACGCGGTCATGTCCTCGGCGATTTCAGCGCGACATTCCTGCGCCGCGATGTTCCCCGACACCGCCGCTAGGTTGAACCACTTGTGCGCTTCGATCAGGTCGAGGGCGACACCCGACGTCCCCGTCGAATACACCATCCCTAGTTCGTAACACGCTCGATCATCCTTGCACGCGGCATCCGCCAGACGGCGTTCAATTCCGATGTTCGCGTTCTTGATACTGCTACCCATGGTCTGCGCCAATGTTCGTGGGGACAGACTGCAGCGATTCCGACTACGAAATGGTTATGGGTTAAAGCCCGTTTTTTACGACTCGATCGCGATATTATCGATCAACCGCGTCGCGCCCATGCGCGCTGCTGCTAGCAACCGCCGTGGACGATCCGCCGTTGGGTTCTCCGCCAGCGTCTCGGCATCCGCCAGCGCGACGTAATCGATCGTGAACCCCGCCCCGACCAAGGTCGTCCGCGCATCGTCCAGCACCGACTCGACGTCCTCGCCCTTCGCGATCGCACGCGCCGCCACACCCAGTGCGCGCGGCAAGGCTACCGCCTGCCTGCGCTGGTCGTCGTCGAGATAGATGTTGCGCGACGACATCGCCAAGCCGTCGTCGTCGCGCTGCGTCGGCACCCCGACGATATCGATCGCGAAATCGAGATCGGCAACGAACCGCCGGATCACCGCCAACTGCTGGTAATCCTTCTCGCCGAAATAGGCTGCGTCGGGCCCGACCTGATTGAACAGCTTCGACACGACCGTCGCGACGCCGTCGAAATGGCCGGGCCGCGAGGCGCCGTCGAACCCGTCGCTCACCCCCGAAACGCGCACCGTCGTCGCGAAGCCACCGGGATACATCGTCTCGACAGACGGCAGCCAGAGCAGGTCGCACCCAGCTTCGTTGAGCATTCGGATATCCGCCATCTCGCGCCGCGGATAGCGCGACAGGTCTTCGTTCGGGCCGAACTGCGTCGGGTTGACGAAAATCGACGCGACCACCTTGGTCCCCGGCCGCTTCGCCGCCTCGATCAGCGCGACATGGCCGGCGTGGAGCGCGCCCATCGTCGGAACGAGCGCGACGCGCTGCCCCGCCGCACGGAAGGCGGCGACGCTTTCGCGCAACGCATTAAGGTCCCGGACGATGTCCACGTGAAACTCCTACTCGATAAGTGCGGTCGCGGCTTCTATGAAGGGTGACAGTCTCGATCAATAAGGAAACGCGCGTTGGCCACGGGCCCGGATTCTCCTCAAAGCTCAACGCACGTCATCGTGTTCGCCAACGAGAAGGGCGGCACCGGCAAGTCGACGACTGCGGTCCACGTCGCGATCGCGCTCGCCGCGAAGGGTGCGCGCGTCGCGTGTCTCGATCTGGACCACCGCCAGCGTACCGTCGGCCGTTATCTCGACAACCGCGCCGAGACGATGAAGCGCAACGGCTCGGTGCTGCCGATGCCACGCCACGCCACGCTGTCGGACCAGAGCGAGGACCAGTTCGAGGATTTGTGGCACTCGCTCAGCGAAGGCTCCGACTTCCTCGTGGTCGACACGCCGGGTCGCGACGATCCGTTCGCGCGCACCGCCGCCGCACTCGCCAACACCTTGGTCACGCCGATGAACGACAGCTTCGTCGACTTCGATCTGATCGGCCAGGTCGATCCCGAGACGTACCAGGTGACGCGCCCGAGCTTCTATTCCGAATTGATCTGGGATGCGCGGAAGCAGCGCGCGCGTGCCGATGGTACGACGATCGACTGGGTCGTGCTGCGCAACCGCCTCCAGCACATCGAGGCGCGCAACATGCGCCGCGTGTCGGATGCGCTCGCGCAGCTCGCCAAACGCGTCGGCTTCCGGATCATCCCGGGGCTCGGCGAGCGCGTGATCTACCGCGAAATGTTCCCTGCCGGCCTGACGATGATCGACTCGAAGGCGTTCGGCAGCATGGGTCTGGCGCATGTCGCCGCGCGCCAGGAACTGCGCGAGATGATGGCGGCGTTGCAGCTGCCCGAGGCGGTCGCCGAGCGTGCCCCGGACGTAGCTGCGTGAAATGGATCGTCGCCGCCGTCTTCATTTGGCTGGCGTGGCACTATCTGCGCCCGAAGCCGAAGCAGCGTGTCGTCACCGATGAAGCGGAAGCCCTGTCTATTTTGGGTATCGACCGCAGCGCAGACGACGACGCGATCCGCAGCGCGCACCGCCGCCTGATCGCCTCGGTCCACCCGGATCGTGGCGGATCGAACGACCTGACGCGGCGAGTGAACGCGGCGCGCGACCTGTTGCTGAAGCGGCCCTCCCGATAACACCCAACCGCCGTCCGTCCTGAGCGAAGTCGAAGGACATTGGTTCGAACCTGTCCTTCGACTTCGCCCGGGACGAACGGAAATCTAAAAATGACCCACCAGTTCGACCCGACCTCGCTCCGCGAATACGACATCCGCGGGATCGTCGGCAAAGCGCTCGGCCCCGCCGACGCCGTCGCGATCGGCCGAGGCTTCGCCACCCACATCCGCGCGGCCGGCGGAACGCGCGTGGCCGTTGGGTATGACGGCCGCAACTCCTCCCCCGAGCTCGAAGCAGCGCTCGTGTCCGGCCTCACCGCAGGCGGCGTCGACGTCGTCCGCATCGGCCTCAGCACGTCGCCGATGCTCTATTACGCCGAGGCGACGCTAGAAGTGGATGGCGGCATCCAGGTAACCGGCAGCCACAATCCCCCCGAATATAACGGCTTCAAGATGGTGCACGCCCACGCGCCATTTTTCGGCGAAGACATCCAGGACCTCGCCGCTCTCGCCGCCTCGGGCGCCTGGAGCGAAGGTGCGAGCGAAGTCACCACCGCGGACGTGCTCGACGCCTATGTCGAACGGCTGATGGCGGGCTATGCGGGCGGCGCGTACCGGATCGGCTGGGACACGGGGAACGGCGCCGCCGGCCCGGTGATCGAGAAGCTCGTCCAACTGCTGCCGGGTGAGCACCATGTGATCTTCGCCGAAGTCGACGGCAATTTTCCCAACCATCATCCGGATCCTACCGAAGAGTCGAACCTCGCCGATCTGAAGAGCCTGGTCGCGGAGAAGAACCTCGATTTCGGACTGGCGTTCGACGGCGACGGCGACCGGATCGGAGCGATCGACGGGTTGGGGCGGGTGATCTGGGGGGATCAGATTCTCTCCATATTGGTCGAACCTGCGCTGCGCGAGCACCCGGGCGCGCCGATCGTCGCCGACGTGAAGTCCTCGCAGGCGCTATTCGACCGAATCACGGAATTGGGCGGCAAGCCGGTAATGGCCCCGACCGGTCACAGCCTGATGAAACAGGCGATGACCCGCACCGGCGCGCCGCTGGGCGCCGAACTCAGCGGACATCTGTTCTTCGCGGGCGAATATTACGGGTTCGACGACGCGCAATACGCGGCGGTGCGACTGATCCACGCGGTGCATCTGTCGGGGCGATCGCTGACGAAATTGCGCGACGCGATGCCGGCGCGGGTGGCGACACCGGACCTGCGCTTTCCCGTCGAGGACGCGCAAAAGTTCGCGGTGGTGGACGAGGTGATCGCGCGGTTGAAGAGCGCGGGGGTGGATATGGACCTTACCGACGGCGCGCGGGTCACGACCGCTGACGGGTGGTGGCTGCTGCGCGCGTCGAACACGCAGGCGATGCTGACGGTGCGCGCCGAGGCGAAGAGCGAGGCGGCGCTCGCGGTCCTGCTGGCCGAGGTCGATGCACAGCTCGCGGCGAGCGGCGTAACGCGCGCGGCACCTTAAACAACCGCACCACCCCGGCGGAGGCCGGGGCCCAGTTGGAAAGGTGGCAATAACGGCGTGCTGGCTTCCGTTAGCGACGTTCCCCAACTGGACCCCTGCCTCCGCCGGGGAGGTGGAGGGGGGGGTAGGTTCGTTAGGATATCGGCACCACCGACCGAACCGATTGACACGCCAAGCACCTCGCCTACCGTCCGCCCAACCCCAAGGAGTCCCCGATGGAGCGCCCAGTCGACGAATTCCGCTCCAGCACGCGCCGCTGGCTGCTCGGCAGCTTTGCCGGCTGGGGCACTCTGCTCGCCTGCCTCGCCGGCGTCGGCTTCGTCATCATCGGCGTCCGCTGGCTCAAGAACCGCAGCACCTCCTACGAAATCACCGACCAGCGCCTGATCATCAAGCGCGGCATTCTGTTCAAGACCACCGACGAGATCGAGCTCTACCGGATCAAGGACGTCCGGCTCGGCTATTCGCTGCTCAATCAGATGACCGACATCGGCACGATCATCCTCACCTCCAGCGACCGCACGACGGCGGGCGGCGAGTTCACCTTGCGCGATATCCCGATGGCGCGCGACCGTCGCGAAGGCCTGCGCAAACTCGTCGACCGCGCGCGCCAGCGCCGCGGCGTCCGCGAACTCGACGTGGAGGACGCATACGCGCTGGATTAAGCGCGCTTTTGTCCCCACATGGCGGGCATGGCGCCCCCCTATCCCAAGCCCAAGCAACAACCGCAGATGATCCGGGTCGTCGACCTGGAAACGACCGGCTCGGCCCCGCCCGCGCACGGCGTGTGCGAAATCGGCTGGCAGGACGTCGCGCTTGGCGAGGACGGCCGCTGGGAGATCTATGGCGAAGGCGGCAGCCTGCTCGTCAACCCCGGCCGGCTGATCCCGCCGGTCACGCAGGCGATCCACCACATCCTCGACGAACATGTCGCCGACGCGCCCTATTGGCATGACTGCGCCCGCCAGGTGCTCGACCCCTGGCCGCGCCGGCTCGCGCTCGCCGCGCACCGCGCGGACTTCGAACAGAAATTCTGCACCCCTGCGCTCACCCGTGATGCCGAGTGGATCTGCACGTGGAAGTGCGCGCTGCGGCTTTGGCCAGACTCGCCGAGTTTCTCGAACCAGGTGCTGCGCTACTGGCGTAAACCCCATGGCATGGAGCACGACCGCGGACTCCCCGCCCATCGTGCGTTCCCCGACGCCTACGTCACCGCGTTCCACCTGCGCGACATGCTCAACGAGGCGAGCCTTGCGCAACTGCTCGAATGGTCGCGCGATCCGGGGCTCATCCCGCGCGTCCGCTACGGCCCTGACCGCGGCAAGGAATGGTCCGAGCTCGATCACGAGACGCTGATGGCGTTCATGACCGATCGTGACCCCGACATCCGCTTCACTGCCAACCACGAGATGGACCGGCGCAGCGGTGGCGGCCGCGTCGGCAAGGCGAGCGCGCAGGATCTGTTGCTTTAAATTAATGAGGTTCCGTCTGCGGGCGCGGCAGTATCGCTGGCGTAACGACTTCCGCCAGCCTACACTGCAGCCCCTATGGTCCGCGTACGCTTGAAACTGCCCTCGTCGGAAGGGCGAGTCGCACGTTGGCTGGTCGCGTTCATGACGCTCGGCTTCATCGCGCTGGCCGCCGCGGCGATCGCGATCGGGTGGATCACGGTCCGCAACCGCACCTACACCGCCGAAATCCTGCACACGCAGGACGTCCGCCAGGCGATCGCCACGCTCCAGATCCAGATGGAGCAATCGGAAACGGCGCGGCGCGGCTATATCCTGGCCGGCAAACCGCTGTTCGCCACCGCCTATGCGCGGACCGCGGGCAACCTCGTGCCGTCGATCCGCAAGCTGCGCCATCTGACGCGCGACAACCCGCAGCAGGGCGCCCGCCTCGACCTGATCGAGCCGCGTTTCGTCCAGTTGCGCGCACTTCGGACGCAGTCGACGACGTTGGTTGCCGCGGGTCGAATCGCCGAAGCACAGCGCCGATTCGCGGTTGATGCCAGCGTGCCGTTGATGCGCGGCATCCGCTATCGACTCGAGGCCATGGCCGCCGACGAGGTCCGCCTGCTTGCGATCCGGACCGAGCGGCAGGAACGCACCAGCGCGCTGTTCCTGTCGGTCGCCGGACTAGCCGCGGCGCTGCTCCTGATCGTCGCGATCCTCGCGGTCCTGTTGATCCGCCGCTACACCGCCGACCTTGCCCGCTCGCGCAACAGCTTGCGCGACCTCAACGAGACACTGGAGGAACAGGTCGCCGAACGCACCGCCGACCTCAGCCGCGCGAACGAGGAAATCCAACGCTTCGCCTATATCGTCAGCCACGATCTGCGCTCGCCCCTCGTCAACGTGATGGGCTTCACCGCCGAACTCGCCGCCGCAGCCGTACCGCTCGGTGAGTTGGTCGACCGTGTCGAGGCCGAGGCGCCGCATATCCTCACCGAGGACGCACGGCTGGCGGCGCGCGAGGACCTGCCCGAGGCGATCGGTTTCATCCGCACCTCGACGCAGAAGATGGACCGGCTGATCAACGCCATCCTGAAACTAGCGCGCGAAGGCCGCCGGACGATCTCACCCGAGCATATCGACCCGGCACAACTGGTCGACACCATCGTCGGCGCGATGCAGCACATCGTCGACGATCGCGGTGCCGTAGTGCGAGTCGAGCGACCGATGCCGGGAATCGTCACCGATCGCCTCGCGCTCGAACAGATCCTGTCGAACCTGATCGAGAACGCGACCAAATACCTGCAACCCGGGCGCCCCGGCCAGATCACGGTCAAAGGCCATACCGAACGCGGCCGCGTCATCCTGTCGGTCGTCGACAACGGCCGCGGCATCGATCCGCGCGATCACCAGCGCGTGTTCGACCTGTTCCGCCGGTCGGGCGCGCAGGATCAGCCGGGCGAAGGTATCGGACTCGCGCATGTCCGCGCACTCGCCTATCGTCTGGGCGGTACGATCGACGTGCAGTCGACGCTCGGCGACGGCGCGACCTTCCGACTCAACCTGCCGACCCACATGACCATTCAGGACGCAGCATGAACGATCACAAGACCGTCGGTATCGTGATGATCGAGGATGACGAGGGTCACGCCCGCCTCATCGAAAAGAACATCCGCCGCGCCGGCATCCTCAACGATATCCGTCACTTCACCGACGGCACCACGGCGCTCGATTTTCTGTTCAACGCCGCCGATGGCCCCGCGAAAAGCGGCCCGGCGATGATTCTGCTCGATCTCAACCTGCCCGACATGAGCGGGACCGACATCCTCGCGCGGATCAAGGCGGAGGGCAGCCCGTTGCGCCGCACGCCGGTCGTCGTGCTCACCACGACCGACGACAAGGTCGAGATCGAGCGCTGCTACGATCTCGGCTGCAACGTCTACATCACCAAGCCGGTGAACTATGAGAGTTTCGCACAGGCGATCCGCCAGCTCGGGCTGTTCCTGTCGGTAATCCAGGTGCCCGAAGCCGAGTGAGCGAAACACGCGTCCTCTATATTGACGACGACGCCGGGATCCGGCGGCTGGCGGCGCGTGCCCTGGAACGTCGCGGCTACCGGATGACGGTTGCCGAAACCGGGTCCGAAGGCGTCGTGAAGGCCGCTGCCGAGCGCTTCGACCTGATCGCGGTCGATCACTACATGCCCGGCATGGACGGTCTTGAAACCCTCGAAGCGCTCCGTCGCCTGCCCGATCCGCCCCCCGTGGTGTACGTCACGGGCTCGGAAGAAGGTCGCATTGCCGTGGCAGCACTGAAGGCCGGCGCTGCCGATTACGTGGTGAAGACCATCGGCGAGGATTTCTTCGACCTGCTCGCCGCCTCGTTCGAACAGGTGCGCGCGCGTGCCCTGCTCGAACAGGAGAAGGCGTCCGCCGAAGCCGATCTCCGCGCCAGCAATGCGCGACTCGAGGCATTGCTCGGCGAAGTGAACCACCGCGTCGCCAATTCGCTGCAGCTCGTCTCCGCGATGGTACGCCTCCAGGCGACCGCGCTGACCGACCCGTCCGCACGCGAGGCGCTCGAAGATACGCAGCGCCGCATCCAGGCGATCGCGCAGGTCCACCGCCGGCTCTACACCAGCAACGATGTCGAGAGCGTCGACATGCAGGAGTATCTCGGTGCGCTGGTCGACGAACTTGCGGAGACCTGGTCGACCGAAGCACTGCCCCGCGCGCTCAGCCTTGCTGCCGAGCCGATCCGCCTTCCCACCGACCGCGCGGTATCGCTCGGGGTGATCGTCACCGAACTCGTCACCAACGCGTGCAAATACGCCTACCCCACCGGCGGCGGCGAAGTCCGCGTCGTGCTACGCCGGATCGACGACGACGTCTTCCTGCTCGCGGTCGAGGACGATGGCTGTGGCATTCCCGAAGACGCCGTCCCGCGCGGCACTGGCCTGGGAACGAAGCTCATCCGCGCGATGGCGCAGAGCCTGCATTCGATCGTGGAATACGACCCAGCCCATGCTGGCGTTCGTGCCACCCTGCGCGCGGCGGTGCGGTAGGGCCCTAGTCCGTCATCCTGACAAAAGTCAGGACCCAGAGCGGGGAAGGGTGTTGTTCGTAACCCTGGATCCTGACTTTCGTCAGGACGACGGCATTTTCTAGAGCGCGCGCACCGCGGCAAGGATCATCCGCCCCGTCAATCGCGCCGTCTCGTCTTCCGACAGGCGCGGGCGTGACAGCGTGCGATGGCCAAGACCGAACATGAAGGCGAGGATCAGCTCCTCAGCACCTTCGAGGTCGTTATCGGACAGGTCGGGATTGGCGACGCACGCGAGGTCGCGGATCATGCTGCGGAACCCGCTGCACAGGTCGGCGATCGTGTCGGCGACGTCGGTGTTGCGGTGCGCCTCCGCCATGATCTCGAACGTCAGCGCCTCGTCGCCTTTCGACAGGGCCCGACGTGACAGCTCGACAAAACCCTCCTCGATCGACATCCCGCACGACTTCACCGAGTCGTTCATGGTCTGCATCTCGGCCATCTTGCCGGTTGCATCTTCCATGACGATCGCCTGGATCACAGCATTCTTGCCGGTGAACAGACGATAGATCTGGCCGACCGATACCTCGGCCGCCTGTGCCAGTTCGGACATCGCCGTCTGGTGAAAGCCTTGAGTCGCGAACAGATGCCGAGCCGTGGCGATGATACGCTCCCGGCTGCACTTTTCATGTTGCACTGCACTCAAAACAGAATTCCCGATGCGTTTTTTGATTGACCGGCCGCTCGCACAATCCTAGCGGGCAAGCAAGCGGAATGAACGTTCATTCCGGTGAACCTAATCTGCACGGACGTCGGGATGCTTAACATGCAGCAATTGAACCTCAAGGGATCGGTGGCGCTCTTCGCGCTCGCCCTGCTGTCGGCTTGCGGCAAGGAGCAGGCTCCGCCGCCCCCGCCCACGCCGACCGTCGGCGTCGTTACCGTCGGCGAGGAGTCGGTCGTCCTCACCTCCGAACTTCCCGGCCGTATCGCCGCCGTGGAGACTTCGGAAGTGCGTCCGCAGGTCAGCGGCGTGGTCCGCGATCGCCTGTTCACCGAGGGCGCAATGGTCAGCAAGGGCCAGGTTCTCTACGCGATCGAGGACGCGCCCTACCGGGCCGCGCTCGCCAGTGCGCAGGGCCAGCTCGGCGCGGCACAATCGCAGATCAACGCGACCCGCCTCCAGGCTCAGCGCTACGGCCAGCTCGTCGCGCTCAACGCGGTCAGCAAGCAGGAAGCGGACAACGCCACTGCCTCCGCACAACAGGCTCGCGCCAATGTTGCAGCGCAGCAGGCGGCGGTCCAGTCGGCGCGCGTCAACCTCGGCTTTACGCGCATCAAGGCGCCGATCTCGGGCCGCATCGGTCGTTCGCTCGTGACCGTCGGCGCGCTGGTCCAGACCGGCCAGACCGACCCCCTCGCGACGATCCAGCGTACCAACACCGTCTATGTCGACGTCGTCCAGTCGGCAGCACAGCTGCTCGATCTCAAGCAGGCGATGGCGACCGGCGGCGTGACGCGCGGCGACGGCAGCGCGCGCGTCCAGCTGATCCTTCCGAACGGCCAGACCTATCCGATCGAGGGTCGCCTCCAGTTCGCCGAAGTCACCGTCGACCAGACCACCGGCGCGGTAACGTTGCGCGCGAGCTTCCCGAACCCCAACGGTCTGTTGCTGCCGGGCATGTATGTCCGCGCCAAGCTGGTCGAGGGCACGCGTCGCCAGGCGATCATGGCGCCCACCGCGGGCATCACGCGCGATCCGCGCGGCGGTGCGACCGCACTGGTCGTCAACGCGCAAAACAAGGTCGAGCAGCGTAACGTTACCACCGACCGCGTGATCGGCGACAAGTGGATCGTCACCAGCGGCCTGAAGCCCGGCGACAAGCTGATCGTCGAGGGCCTGCTCAACCTGCGTCCCGGCTCGACCGTGAAGCCCGCTGCCCCGCAGCAGGTCGGAAAGCCCGCCGGTGCGCCCGGCGCGGCACCCGGAGGCGGCGACGCGTCCGGTGCGACCAGCAACAATTCCGCGCAGGCCGGGAAGTAACCGCCCATGTCACGCTATTTCATCGATCGACCCATCTTCGCGTGGGTCATCGCCATCATTTTGATGCTGGCCGGTATTCTCGCGATCCGGTCGCTGCCGATCGCCCAGTTCCCTGAGATCGCCGCCCCCAAGGTGACGGTCGCGACGTCCTATCCGGGTGCCGACGCGCAGACGCTCGAGAACACGACGACGCAGATCATCGAGCAGCAGATGAAGGGGATCGACAACCTTCGCTACTTCGCCTCGACGTCGGACGGCTCGGGCAACCTCGCGATCACGCTGACCTTCGAGCAGGGCACCGATCCCGACATCGCGCAGGTCCAGGTGCAGAACAAGCTGCAGCAGGCGACTCCGCTCCTGCCGCAGGAAGTCCAGCAGGCCGGTCTTCGCGTGACCAAGGCGACCGCCAACTTCCTGCTCGTGATCGCCGCCTATTCCGAGAATGGCGCGCACGACCAGGTCGATCTTGGCGACATGATCGCCTCGAAGCTCCAGGATCCGCTCAGCCGCATCAAGGGCGTCGGCGACACGCAGGTGTTCGGCGCGCAATATTCGATGCGCATCTGGGTCGATCCGTTCAAGATGTCGAACCTCGGCGTCACCGTCACCGACATCACGGCGGCGCTGACCGCGCAGAACGCACAGGTCTCGGCCGGTCAGGTCGGCAGTTTGCCAGCGGTAAAGGGCCAGTCGCTCAACGCCACCGTGACCGCGCAGTCGCGCTTGCAGACGCCGGAGCAGTTCCGCGCGATCATCGTCCGTTCCGCGACCAGTGGCGCGACCGTGCGCCTGTCGGACGTCGCCCGTGTCGAGATGGGCTCGGAGAACTACAGCTTCCAGGCACGGTACAACGGCAAGCAGGCGGCAGGCTTCGGCGTGAAGCTCGCACCGGGCGCCAACGCGCTCGATACCGTAAAGCTGGTGAAGGCCGAGGTCGAGCGGATCGCCAAGCAGTTCCCGCCCGACGTCAAGGTCGCGTTCCCGATCGACAACTCGACATTCGTGCGGCTGTCGGTCGAGCAGGTCATCCATACGCTGATCGAGGCGATCATCCTCGTCTTCCTCGTGATGTTCCTGTTCCTACAGAATTTCCGTGCGACCCTGATCCCCACGATCGCGGTCCCGGTCGTGTTGCTCGGCTCGCTCGCCGTGCTCCAGGTCGCGGGGTTCACGATCAACACGCTGACGTTGTTCGGCATGGTGCTGGCAATCGGTCTGCTCGTCGATGACGCGATCGTCGTCGTCGAGAACGTCGAGCGCCTCATTCAGGAGGAAGGGCTGAGCCCCAAGGAAGCCGCCAAGAAGTCGATGGACGAGATTAGCGGCGCGCTGGTCGGCATCGGCCTCGTGCTGTCCGCCGTGTTCCTGCCGATGGCGTTCTTCAGCGGCTCGACCGGCGTGATCTTCCGCCAGTTCTCGATCACCATCGTGTCGTCGATGGCGCTCTCGGTGCTGGTCGCGTTGATCCTCACGCCCGCACTCTGCGCGACGATCCTGAAGCCTGCGAAGGACGGTCACGGCGAGAAGAAGGGCTTCTTCGGCTGGTTCAACCGCACCTTCGACAAGGGCGTCGGCAAGTACGGAAACAGCCTGCGCCGCGTTGAGAAGGGCTGGGTCCGCACGATGCTGGTCTATGCCGTGATCGTCGTCGCGATGGCCTTCATCTTCCTGCGCCTGCCGTCGGGCTTCCTCCCCGAGGAAGATCAGGGCGTGATGTTTGCGCAGGTTTCGATGCCGTCGGGTACGCCGATGGAGGAGACCGCACGGACGATGGACAAGGTCCGCGATCACTTCCTGATCGACGAGAAGGCCAATACGTCCGGCATCTTCACGATCAGCGGCTTCGGCTTCGTCGGCCAGGGCCAGAATGTCGGCATCGCCTTCATTCAGCTCAAGCCTTGGGAAGATCGCAAGGGCGCGGAGAACACCGTTGCCGCGGTCGCCGGACGCGCCAACCAGGCGCTCGCCGGGGTCCGTGCCGGCATGGTGATCGGCTTCGTGCCGCCAGCCGTGCAGGAACTCGGCAACGCCAACGGCTTCGACTTCATGCTGAAGGACAATGCCGGCGTCGGTCACGAGAAGCTGCTCGAGGCCCGCAACATGCTGCTCGGCATGGCCAGCCAGGACAAGCGCCTGATGCAGGTCCGTCCGAACGGCCTGGAGGATGCGCCACAGCTGAAACTGAACGTCGACCAGGCGGAAGCCGGCGCGCTCGGCCTCAGTCAGGCCGACATCAACACCACCGTCAGCACCGCGTTTGGTGGCGCCTACATCAACGACTTCATCGACCGCGGTCGCGTGAAGAAGGTGTTCGTGCAGGCCGACGCACCGTTCCGCACCTCGCCCGCCGATCTCGGCAACTTCTACGTCCGCGGCACGACCAGCAACGCGATGGCACCGTTCTCGTCCTTCTCGACGACGAGCTGGAACTACGGCCCGTCGCGCCTCGAACGCTACAACGGCGTGGCGTCGTTCGAGATCATGGGCTCGCCGGCGCCGGGCGTCAGCAGCGGCACCGCGATCAAGGCGATGGAAGAGATGGCGGCCAAGCTGCCCCCCGGCATCGGCTATGAGTGGACCGGGCTCAGCTACGAGGAAAACCTGTCGGGCGGCCAGTCGACCACGGTCTACGCGCTGTCGCTTCTGATCGTGTTCCTCTGCCTCGCGGCATTGTACGAGAGCTGGTCGATCCCGATCGCCGTCCTGCTGGTGGTGCCACTCGGCGTCCTCGGCGCGGTGGCGGCGGCGATGATCTTCGGGCTGAACAACGACATCTACCTCCAGGTCGGCCTGATCACGACGATCGGCGTGGCGGCGAAGAACGCGATCCTGATCGTGGAATTCGCCGAGGAGAAGATGGGCGACGGGATGAACGCGGCCGATGCCGCGGTCGAGGCGGCGAAGCTTCGCCTTCGCCCGATCCTGATGACGTCGTTCGCGTTCATCTTCGGCGTGTTGCCGCTCGCCTTGTCGAGCGGTGCCGGCGCCGGTGGCCAGAACGCGATCGGCTGGGCGGTGGTCGGCGGCATGCTGTCCGCGACCGTCCTCGCGATCTTCTTCGTGCCGCTGTTCTTCCTGCTCGTGAAGCGCGTCTTCAAGCAGGACAAGGCCGGCGCGGGGCAAGACCGCGATCAGGTACGCAATGACGACAACCGTGACGGCGGTCATGACGATAACCGTCATCCGCCCCACGACCAGCGGCCGCAGGAGGCCTGATCCAGATGCTCTCGACCAAGATCTCCAGCCGCACCGCGCTCACGTTCGCCGCCGGGCTCACGCTAGCCGGGTGCAACCTTGCCCCCAAATACGTCCGCCCGGAGCTTCCCGTGGCGCCGAGCGGACCGACCGGGCCCGCCTATGCCGCCGGCAACGCGGCAAGCGCGATCGTTCCGGCGGACACCGCGTGGGAGGCGTTCTTCACGGACGACCGTCTGCGCGGCGTGATCCGCCTCGCGCTCGATAACAATCGCGACGTCCGCATCGCGGTCGCCAACGTTGCACAGGCTCGCGCACTGTACCGCGTCCAGCGCGCAGACCTGTTCCCGACTGTGGGCGCAACCGGCAGCGCGACCTATCAGAAGTCACCGTTCAACGCGGTCGGCGGCGGTGGAGTCGGCGGCGGCACGGGCGGTGGTCGGTGAGTCGGTGGAGGCGTCGGCGGCGGTGTGGGCGGCGGCGTAGGCGGCGGCACGGGAGCCGGTGCGGTAGCAGGCAGCGGCCGAATCGACATCTATTCGGCCAACGTCGGCATCTCGGCTTGGGAGATCGATCTCTTCGGCCGCATTCGCAACCTGACCCAGGCGCAGCAGGAGGCGTATTTCGCCGCGGAGGAAAACCGCAATGCCGCCCAAGTATCGCTCATCTCCGAGACAGCAACCGCATGGCTGACGATGGCTGCGGATCAGGACCGGCTAAGAATCGCGCGCGATACCGAGCGCGCGTTCGGTCAGACGCTGAAGCTCACACAGGATCGGTTCCGGATCGGCATCGCATCCGAACTCGAAGTGCGTCAGGCGCGTACCACCTATGATCAGGCCCGCTCGGATATCGCCGATGCGACCACGCTGATTGCGCAGGACCAGAACGCGCTCAACCTGTTGGCCGGGACGACCGTGTCGCAGGACCTGCTCCCTGCGCGGATGCCGGACAAGACGCCGACGCTGGAAAACCTGCCCGCGAACCTGTCGTCGGAGGTGCTGTTGCGCCGCCCGGATGTCGCAGCAGCCGAGCACAACCTGATCGCCGCCAACGCGAACATCGGCGCGGCTCGCGCCGCGTTCTTCCCGAACATCTCGCTCACCGCGGCGTTCGGGACACTCAGCCTCGGCCTGTCGAACCTTTTTGGCAGCGGCAGCCAGCAATGGTCGGTCGCCCCCTCGATTACCCAGCCGATCTTCGATTTCGGCCGTAACAAGGGTAACCTGCAATACGCCAAGGCAACGCGCGACGCGATGCTGGCCACGTACGAGAGAAGCATCCAGACCGGCTTCCGCGAAGTCGCCGATGCGTTGGCGCGTCGCGGCACCATCAACAGCCAGCTGGAGGCGCAGACGTCGCTCCGCGACAACGCAGCCGGCGCATACAATCTGTCGCAGCTCCGCTTCCGCGCCGGGATCGACCCGTTCCTGAACACGCTCGATTCGCAGCGCGCTCTCTACACCGCGCAG
Source organism: Sphingomonas faeni (assembly GCF_030817315.1). Taxonomy (NCBI): domain Bacteria; kingdom Pseudomonadati; phylum Pseudomonadota; class Alphaproteobacteria; order Sphingomonadales; family Sphingomonadaceae; genus Sphingomonas; species Sphingomonas faeni. The sequence goes on from NZ_JAUSZF010000001.1 coordinate 2,763,031, forward strand.
CAGAGCCTGCTTGCCACGCGGCTGGTGCGCGACAGCAACGCGGTCGAACTCTATCGCTCGCTGGGCGGTGGCCTGAAGTAAGGCCCGCTCCCAACGGCTGACCTGCCCCCTCCCTGGAAGGGAGGGCTGGGGGTGGGTAGGCCAGCTTGTGTCGCGACCGTCTGGACAGATCAAAACTGAACCACCCCGAACACTTCCTTTCAGGGAAGGGGGAGAAGGTTCTAGTTCGCCGGCTCGGACAATGGCGCAAACCGCGCGACCTGCCGCCCGACCAGGCGCAACTGCTCGAGTACCGCAGGATCGCTCGCCCCGCCCTCGTCGTCGAACTTCGTCACCTGCGTATTGATCGCGGCTGCAAACGGCGTCGGCCATCCGCGCAACGCATGGACGATCGAGCGCAGCGCGGCGATCGTGCTACCGGTCGCCTGCCAGCCATAGGCCGTGGCGATCAGCCCGACCGGCATGTCCGCCAGATACGGCCGCTCGTCGCGCGCCGTTTCCTCCAGCAGGTCGAGCGCGTTCTTCACCACGCCCGAAATGCTGCCGTGATAGCCGGGGCTGGCGATGATCACCGCCGATGCGCCCCGCACGGCCTCCACGAATGCCTGCTCGTCCGCGGTCCGCGTCGTCGCCTTGGGATCGTAGAGGGGCAGCCGCGCCATGTCGGCCCCGCCGAACATCTGCGTGCGATAGCCCTGCTTCTCGACCGCATCGAGCGCGATCCGCAGCGCACGCTCGGTCGACGAAACGCCGCCGATCGTGCCGCCGATGCCAACCACTAGCGGCAGAACGGCAGGAAGAGTTTCGGAAGCGGTCACGATATCACCCTGTTCGAACGTCATCGCCCTGCTCTTCCCCGTTTCGCCGGGCGATGACAACAGGGCTTCGACCGGTTCTCGTTTGGCGGGCACCACGAGCGCTGTCGCTAAGCCCCGGTACACGTTAGGCATGCGCATAGGCTTGCACGAGCTGTCATAGAACGATAACACACTAAAGTCCGCCCGTTGGCCGACCCGCTGGAACGATCCGATGCGCCCCGATCCCTTCGACCCCGACCGTTCCAGCTCGCGTGGCGACCGCGAGCCCTATGCGTATGAGCGCGAGCGGCTGATTACCGAACGCGAACGCCTGCGCCAGAAATATGAAGCCGAGCGGGACGGCGAAGACCCGGAACCCTATGATCGCGACTTCGGCGCGCCCTATGTCGCCCCCCGCGCGCCACGCCCGCGCCGCCCGATCGGTCGCTGGATCCTGCGCGGATTCGGCATCGGTATCGTCCTGCTGGTGATCGCAATCATCTGGCTGGCGATCACCGCGCCGCTGTCGAAGTCGCTCCAACCGCCCACCCCGCCCTCGATCACGCTAACCGCGGACGACGGCACGCCGATCGCGCGCCGAGGTGCTATCATCGGCAAGTCGGTGGATGCCTCCAAGCTCCCGCCGCACGTTACGCAGGCGTTTCTGGCGATCGAGGACCGGCGCTTTTACTCGCACTGGGGCGTCGATCCGCGCGGCATCGCCCGTGCGGCGTGGGCGAACCTCGGCTCGGGCGGCGTGCGCCAAGGCGGCTCGACCATCACGCAGCAACTCGCGAAGAACGCGTTCCTCGATTCGGACCGCACCGCGACGCGAAAAATCCGCGAGGCGATGATCGCCTTCTGGCTCGAGGCATGGCTGTCGAAGAACGAGATCCTCTCGCGCTATCTCTCGAACGTCTATTTCGGCGACAACACTTACGGGATCAGCGCGGCGGCCAAGCATTATTTCGGCCGCACGCCCGACAAGCTGAACGTCGGCCAGGCGGCGATGCTCGCGGGACTCGTCAAGGCGCCGTCCCGCCTTGCCCCCACCTCCAACCTCGAAGGCGCGCGCAAGCGTGAGGCCGTGGTCGTTGGCGCGATGGTAGATGCCGGCTTCCTTACCAAAGCCGAGGGCGCCGCGGTCCGGCCGCAGCGCGTGCTCGGCAGCCGCCCGTCGCAATTGCCCAACGGCACCTATTTCGCCGACTGGATCCTCCCCGAGGCGCGCGATCAGGCTGGTGAGATCAAGACCGAAGCGACCGTCCAGACGACGCTCGATCCTCGCCTCCAGCGCGCGGCGGAGCGCACCGTGTCGCGCGCGGGTCTGCGTCAGGCACAGGTCGCGCTCGTCGCGATGCGGCCCGATGGTCGCGTCGTCGCGATGGTCGGCGGCAAGGATTACCGGAAGAGCCCGTTCAACCGCGCGACTCAGGCGCGGCGCCAGCCCGGCTCGACCTTCAAGCTGTTCGTGTACCTCGCCGCGATGCGTCAGGGGATGACTCCTGATTCGACGATCGAGGACAGCCCGGTGACGATCGGCGACTGGTCGCCCAAGAACAGCGATGGCCGCTATCAGGGGACGATCACGTTGCGCCAGGCGTTCGCGCGCTCGTCCAACGTCGCCGCCGCGCGGCTCACGCAACAGGTCGGCGTGAAGGCGGTGATCAAGGCGGCACGCGATCTGGGTATCTCGACACCGATCCCGAACGAGGCGACGATCGGCCTGGGCACTTCGACCGTGTCGCTGCTCGAGCTGACCGCCGCCTATGCCGCGATCGCGCGCGAGCAATATCCGGTGCAGCCGCGCGGGCTTGCCGACGTGCGCGAGAAGGGCTGGTACCAGTCGCTGACCGGCGGCGCGACCGAGATGCCGTCGAAGATCCACGACGAGATGCTCGACCTGCTCGCCGCCTCGATCCGCAACGGCACCGGACGACAGGCGAACCTGAGCGTCGATGCGTTCGGCAAGACAGGCACTACCTCGGACAACAAGGACGCGCTGTTCGTCGGCTTCGCGCGCGATCTGGTGGTCGGCGTGTGGGTCGGCAACGACGACAATTCCTCCAACCCCGGTTTGTCGGGCGGCGGCATCCCCGCGCGGATCTGGCGCGACTTCATGCAGTCCGCGCTGGGGATCGCGCCGGTTGCCGCGCCGCCGCCGCCGGTCGAGGAGATCGATCCGGATGCGCTGCCGGCGGACGACCAGGACAATTCGGTGCTGCCACTCGGTGGCGAGATCGAAGGGATGGGCTTCAACCTGAAGATGGGCGAGGACGGCACGATCTCCGTCGGCCCCTCCCGCCGCGACCGGGAGGAGGGCCCGCCACTGCGCGACGATCGGAGACCGCCGGAGGAAGAACCGGGGCCTTACGAGGGGCAATAGGACTCCAGCCGCGGAGTAGCTTGTTTCCCCGCGAAGGCGGGGATCCAGACTGGGCTCCCGCCTTCGCGGGAGAACAAGAAGGCGGGCGCTATCGTCCGAGTGACGGTAGCCCCGTTGACGCCATCACCGCAGCGCAGCATGTCCTGACCATGCGCTTTTTCTCCGATAACGCCGCCACGATCCACCCCCACGTCATGGCCGCGATCGCCGCCGCAGACACGCTCGACACCGCCTATGCCGGCGACGCGTGGAGCCAGCAGCTCGACGGCCGCCTGTCCGAGCTGTTCGAAACCCAAGTCGCGGTGCTCTGGGTCCCTACCGGCACCGCCGCCAACTGCCTCGCGCTCGCCGCGCTCTGCCCCCCGCACGGCGGCATCGTCTGCCACCGCGACGCGCACATCCAGAACGACGAGGGCGGTGCGCCCGAGTTCTACACGCACGGCGCCAAGCTGTTCCTCGCCGACGGCGACGGCGCGAAGCTCACCCCCGACACGATCCGCACCGTCCTCGACGCGATCCCCGACGACGTCCACCGCGTCCAGCCGCACGCGATATCGATCACCAACGCCACCGAATATGGCCGCGTATACCTGCCCCACGAAGTCGCCGCGATCGGCGCGCTGGCGAAGGACCGCGGGCTCGGCTTCCACATGGACGGCGCGCGCTTCGCCAATGCCATGGTGCACGCCGGCTGCTCGCCCGCGGACATGACATGGCGCGCAGGCGTCGACGCGCTGAGCTTCGGATTCGTCAAGAACGGCGCGATGAGCGCGGAAGCGCTGGTGTTCTTCAAGCCCGAACTTGCCGCCGTCACGCAATACCGCCGCAAACGCGCAGGCCTGCTGCTGTCGAAGGGGCGGTATCTCGCCGCACAGATCCTCGCGATGCTCGACGACGACCTCTGGCTCGCCAACGCCAAGGCCGCGAATGACGGCGCGGCCAAACTCGCTGCCGCGGCCGGCGACCGCCTCGTCCACCCCGTCGAGGCGAACGAAGTCTTCCTCCGCGCCACGCCGGAAGAAGCCGCGGCCCTGAGAGCGAAGGGCTTCGACTTCTACGACTGGGCTGCGGGTGAAATCCGGCTCGTCACAGCCTTTGACAGCCCGACGGATGCGGTCGGCCTGCTCGCCGACGCGATACGGGAGTTATGACCCCCGGTCCCACCGACCCACCACAGTCGACCCGCGCGGCAGTGCTGATCCCGTTCGGCATCGTCACGCTGATCTGGGGTTCGACTTGGCTCGTCATCCGCGACCAGATCGCGGTGGTGCCGCCGAGCTGGTCGATCAGCTACCGCTTTCTCGTCGCCGGCATCGCGATGGCGATCTACGCGGGGCTCAAGCGCGAGAGCTTCCGATTCGACGCCCGCGGCTACGCGTTCGCGGCGGTGATCGGCATCGCCCTGTTCACGTTCAACTTCAACTTCGTCTACCGCGCCGAGCATTACGTCACCTCCGGCCTGGTAGCAGTGGTGTTCGCCCTCCTGCTCGTCCCCAACGCGATCTTCGGCCGCATCTTTCTCAAGCAACGTCTCGGGCGCCAACTCATGGTCGGGTGCGCGGTGGCGATGGCGGGTGTCGCGTTGCTGTTCGTCAATGAGGCCCGCGTCGATCCGCACGGACCGCGCTCGGCGACGATCGGCATCCTCCTGACGCTGGGCGGCGTGATGGCCGCATCGGTCGCCAACGTCATCCAGGGCAGCGCGTTCGCCAAACGCTATCCGATGGCGCCGACGCTCGCGATCGCGATGCTGATCGGTGCCAGCCTCGACGCGACGTTCGCGTGGATCACGACCGGCCCGCCGGTGTTCGAGCCGCGCTTCGGCTATGTCGCCGGCATCCTCTATCTCGGCGTGTTCGCGTCCGCGCTCGCCTTCCCGCTGTATTTCAACGTAATCCGCGCGATCGGCCCGGCCAAGGCGGCCTATTCGGGCGTCATCGTGCCGGTGATCGCGATGCTGCTATCGACGATCTTCGAGCGCTATCACTGGTCGGCCTTGGCCGTCGCCGGCGCGGTGCTGTCCGGGATCGGCCTCGTCATCGCACTCAGCGCACGCAGACCGGCACGGTAGTCGGGCCACGCGGGCGTCCAGCCGAGCACGCGCTTCGCCTTGCCGTTCGCCACCCGCCGGTTCTCCTTGTAGAAACCGCGTCCCATCGCCGACAATTGCTCGAGCGTGACGAACGGCGGCGCAGGCATGCCGAGCAGCATCGCCGCATAGGCCACCACGTCGTTCTGCGACGCCGGCACGTTGTCCGCGAGGTTATACGCCCCGGCCGGCGCATCGAACCCGGCGATCACGCCCGAGACGATATCGTCGACATGCGCGCGACTGAACACCTGCCCCGGCTGCTCGATCCGGTGCGCCTTGCCCTGCCGCACCCGGTCGAGCGGCGAACGACCCGGGCCGTAAATCCCCGGCAACCGAAACGCCCGCGCGCCGATCGCGAGCCAGTCCGCATCCGCTGCCGCGCGGGCGCTGCGCCGACCGCCACCGGTCGGCGCGGTCTCGTCCACCCACGCGCCTTGAGCATCGCCATACACCCCGGTCGACGACAGGTATCCAAGCCAGGCCCGCGTCCGCATTAGCAGCGAGCCGTAACGGACAAGCACCGGATCGACCTCGTCCACCGGCGGCACAGACGACAGGATATGCGTCGCCGCCGCGATCTCCGCCGTCACCGCATCGACGTCGTCGAACCGGAGCGTATCGCCGCGACCATCCCGCGTGGTGCCGACGACATGCCAGCCGTCACCGGCCAGCCGCTCGGCGATCCGGCCCGCGGTGTAGCCCAGCCCGAAGATAAGCAGTCGGCTCATTTTGCCGCCCCGCCCGCTACGCCTTGCGCCATCGGCCCCTTGTAGAGCGTCCCGAAATAATCGCCCGCATTCCACACCGGCCGCTGCGCGCCGTCGGCGATCTCGCGCGCGATCCGGTAGTTCGCATCGACGAACCGCACGCCCTGATCCCACATAATCGGCTGCGACAGGTCGTCCGAAGGCTTGTGGTAATTGTTCGCCATGAAATACGCGACCGCCGCCTTGCCCGGCCCCTTCTGACCCGGCCACAGGAAGACCGATGGAATGCCCTTCTGGACGAAGCGGAAATGATCCGAGCGGACGAAGATGCCCTCCTCCGGCATCGGATCGGGCGACAGGCCGACGCCGATCGCCGCCACGGCCTTCTGCACGATCGGGCCGATCGTCGAACGCTCGGCGCCGAACACCACCATGTCCTCGAACTTGTAGGTCAGGATCGGCATGTCGAGGTTCACGTCGGCGACGATCGAGCTCAGCGGCACGGTCGGGTGGTTGGTGAAGTAATCGCTGCCGACCAGCCCCTTTTCCTCGCCGGTGACCGCCAGGAACATGATGGTCCGCTTAGGCGCCTGCCCGCTGGCCGTGAACCGCTTGGCCTCCTCGATCAGGCTGGCGATGCCGATCGCGTTGTCGAGCGCGCCGTTGTTGAGCGCATCGCCCTTGATGGGCTTGGTGATGCCGATGTGATCGAGATGGGCGGAAAGCACGACGACCTCCTTGCCGACCACCGGATCGCTGCCCGGGATCACGCCGACGACGTTGCTGCTCGCGGCGGGCACGAAGCTCGTCTTCGTCGCGACCGTCAGCGTACCGAGCAGCGGCATCGACTTGAACTTGGCGTTGTTACTGTCCGCCTGCTTGACGATCCGGCTCCACGGCGTCTTCGCACCGGCAAACAGCTTGGCCGCGCCGACCATGCTGACCGTGCCGAGCGACGGCGCGCGCGGCGCGTCGACCTTGCCCGTGCCGTCCGGGTTCGCCCAAGTCATCCGCGGCGTAGCGTAGGAGTCCGCCATCTTGGCGAACGTCCGCACCTTCGCCGAGCGCGGGCTCTCCAGCGTGATCACGCCGACCGCGCCCTTTGCCTGTGCGGTCGCCGCCTTGGTCCCGCCCGACCCGAAGAACGCACGCTCCTCACCGCCGAACCGCGCCGGCGAGCCGCCGAAATAGGCGACGATCTTGCCGCGCACGTCGACGCCCTTGTAATCGTCCTGGCCATATTGCGGCGCGTCGATGCCGTAGCCGACGAACACGACGGGTGCAGACACACTGGTCTCCGCCTTCGCGCCGTTCGCGGCGGGCACATAGTCCTCACCGAACACGAGCGGCTGCGCGGCCCCGCGACCGGTCCACACGAAATCGCCCTTGCTCGCCGCCTTGTACGACACCAGCGGCACCGCCTGGAGATACCCGCCCGCATCGCCACCCGGACGAAGCCCCGCGGCATAGAATTGCGCGGCCACATATTGCGCGGCGATATCGAACTCGGGGCTGCCAGCCTCGCGTCCCTTCATCGCATCCGACGCGAGGAACAGCACATGCGCCTTCATCGCCGCCTGATCCGCGGGCAGCGGTGCCGCAAGCTTCGCGTTCAGTTCGGCAGCGTTCGGAGCGGTCGCCGGTACGGCCTGAGTTGCAGGCGCGGGAACAGTCTGGGGCGCCGTTTGCGCCAGGGCGGACGTAGATAGCGCGAGCAACGCGAGCGCGCCGAGAGGACGATACATCCGGAAATCCTTGCAAAGGGAACGTGTTGCAGCGGCGTAGCATCCACCGTCACCCGCGCAAGCTTTGGCTGGCGATAGGCGGCCGCCGCCCTATATTCGCCAGCATATGCTCGACATCCAGAACAGTCTCGCCCACCCGCTCGTCATTCACCGCGAGGATTATACCCCGCCCGAATGGCTGGTCCCCGAGACAAAGCTGGATTTCGACCTCGATCCCTTCACCACGCGCGTAACGGCAACGCTGTCGGTGACGCGCAACGGCAATCACGCCGCACCACTGCGGCTCGACGGCGCAGGACAAAAGCCGCTCTCGGTCACGGTCGACGGCGTGGCGATCAACGACTGGCGGATCGACGGCGAACAGCTCGTCATCCCGCTCGCCGGCACCGCGCACGTCGTCGAGACGCAGGTCGAGATTGCACCCGATCGCAACACGCAACTGATGGGACTCTACGCGTCGGGCGGTAATCTCTGCACGCAATGCGAGGCGGAAGGCTTCCGCCGGATCACCTATTTCCCCGATCGCCCCGACGTGCTCAGCGTTTATTCGGTCCGTATGACGGCGGACAAGAAGCACTTCCCCGTGCTGCTTGCGAACGGCGATCCAGTCCAACAAGGCGATCTTGACGACGGCCGCCATTGGGCGACGTGGCACGACCCCTTCCCCAAACCTTCCTACCTTTTCGCGCTGGTCGCCGGCAATCTCACCGTGAACCGCAGCAGCTTCACGACGATGTCAGGGCGCGAGGTCTCGCTCGGGATATGGGTGCGCGAGGCCGACCTGCCCAAGACCGACCACGCGCTCAAGGCGCTCGAGCTCGCGATGGCGTGGGACGAGACGACCTATGGCCGCGAATACGACCTCGACGTGTTCAACATCGTCGCGGTCGACGATTTCAACTTCGGCGCGATGGAGAACAAGGGCCTCAACATCTTCAACTCGCGCTACATCCTCGCCGACCCGGATACCGCGACCGATTACGACTATGACGCGATCGCCGCGGTCGTCGCGCACGAATATTTCCATAATTGGTCGGGCAACCGGATCACCTGCCGCGACTGGTTCCAACTGTCGTTGAAGGAAGGCTTCACCGTCTACCGCGACCAGGGCTTCTCCGCCGACCAGGGTTCGCGCGCGGTCAAGCGCATCGAGGACGTCCGCGGCTTGCGCGCGTCGCAATTCCCCGAGGATTCCGGCCCGCTCGCGCACCCCGTGCGGCCTGAATCCTACCAGGAGATCTCCAACTTCTACACCGCCACGATCTACAACAAGGGCGCCGAACTGATCCGGATGATGGCCGCGATCCTAGGCCCGCAGGGCTTCCGCGCGGGCACCGACCTGTATTTCGATCGCTACGACGGCACCGCGGCGACCTGCGAGGATTTCGTCACGTCGATGGAGGAAGGCGGTAACGTCGACCTTACCCAGTTCCGCCTCTGGTATACGCAGGCCGGCACGCCGCGCGTATCCGCCAGCCTTTTGCAGGATGGCGACCGCGCAACGTTGCGGCTCGCGCAGCAGGTGCCCGCCACTCCCGGCCAGCCGGTGAAGTCGCCGATGGTGCTACCGTTGCGTGTGAAGCTGTTCGGCGCGGAGTCGGGCACGGCTCTGGCCGACGAACGCCTCGTCCTGTTCGACGACACACTCGACACGATCGAGTTCGAAGGCCTTGCCGAACGCGCAGTCCTGTCGATCAACCGCGGTTTCTCTGCCCCCGTGGTGGTCGAGACCGACCGCACCGCCGCCGATCTCGCCTTCTTGAGCGCGCACGACGACGATCCGTTCGCGCGCTACGAGGCGATGCAGCAACTGATGCTCGATACGCTGGTAGCGTCGGTAGAGGGGCGCGCGGATCACGAGAGCGTGATCGCCGCGGTCGCGAACACGCTCGCCAACACCGACCTTGATCTGGCGTTCGTAGCGGAGGCGGTGCTGCTCCCTTCGGAGAGTTTCATCGGCGACCAGATGAAGATCGTCGACCCCGAAGCGATCTTCCGCGCCCGCGAGGCATTGCGCCGCGATCTCGGCACGCGACTGGAGACGCAGTGGCGGCAGGCGTACGCACGTGGTGAAGGTCAGCCCTATGCCTACACGCCCGAGGACAAGGGCCTGCGCCGACTGCGGACGGTAGCACTCGGCTATATCGCGGCGAGCGGCGCGGACGATGCGCCAGATTTGGCCTTCGCCCAGTTCGATTCGGCGGACAACATGACCGATCGGATGGGCGCGCTGACGACGCTGGTGAGCAGCGAGTCCGAGATTCGCACCACCGCGCTCGACATCTTCTACAGCCAATATTGCGACAACCCCCTGGTGCTCGACAAATGGTTCCAGGGGCAGGCGCAGTCGTCGCGCGACGATACCGGTGCGGTCGTTGCCGCGCTCGCCGAGCATGCCGACTTCACCCTGACCAACCCCAACCGCGCCCGCTCGCTGATCGGCGCGTTCGGCGCCAACCAGCGAGCGTTCAACAATGCCGACGGGAGCGGGTATCGGTTCCTGGCGGACCAGCTTATCGCACTCGATCGGTTGAACCCGCAGACTGCGGCGAAGCTCCTGCCGCCGCTGGGCCGCTGGCGCCGGTTCGACGCGGCGCGTGCCGACTTGATGCGTGCGGAACTGGAACGGATCGTGCGGACGCCGGGGCTATCGAAGGATTTGTTCGAACAGGCGTCTAAGAGTCTCGAGGGGTAACGCTCCGGGGGAGATCGGAAAGCCATGCCCCTTTCCCGTTCGTGCTGAGCGAAGTCGAAGCACCTTCACTTGGGGCACACCCTTCGACTTCGCTCAGGGCGAACGGGAAAGGGGCGTGGGGCCGAGCGCGACCGAGGTGACCTACCGACGATTCACAAAGAACTGCCGCAAGATCATCGCCGCCTCGGTCTCGGCAATTCCCGCGTAAACCTCAGGCCGGTGATGGCATGTCGGCTGGCCAAAAAAGCGTGGCCCATGCTCGACCGCACCGCCCTTCGCATCGGGTGCCCCATAATAAAGCCGCGCGATACGCGCATGAGCGATCGCACCGGCGCACATCGCGCAGGGCTCCAGCGTTACCCAAAGATCGCACCCTTCAAGCCGATCGCTCCCGAGCGCGCTAGCGGCGGCACGAATCGCCTGGATCTCTGCATGCGCAGTCGGGTCGGACAACGCCCGCGGCGCATTGGCACCCACAGCGATAACGATGCCATCCTTCACGACGACGGCGCCAACCGGGACTTCCCCGGCCAGCGCCGCATCGCGGGCCGCGTCGAGCGCGCGGCGCATGGGTTCGGGAATAGGGAACATGGCCTCAAGCCCTGCCCGCGCTGCCCCCTTCCGTAAAGCTCAGTTCGGGGCCTGGCTGTTACCCGGCTTCTCGACGTTGATCGTCGGCACCGCCACGCTCTTGTTCTCGGTACCCAGGGTGACCTTGCCAACGTCGGCCTGGAACTTCGGCGTCTGGACCATTCCCGGGCGGGTCTGGTCGATGTTGATGATCCCGAAATACATCAGGCCGACCACGACCAGCACGACGATTGCGAGCAGCGACAAGAGCGTACGCATTAGAACATCCCCTTTTCTTGAACAGTTCGATAGCGTAACAACGTCCGCGAACGACGCCGGTTGCAAGACACGTTTTGCGCGCAATCGGTTGACGAAAGCCGGCGCGCCAGCTATCCGCGCGCCTTTCCGGGGTTCCTCCCGACACTTGAATAGGTAATCACATGTCGCGCATCTGCGAACTGACCGGCAAGGGCCGGATGGTCGGGAACAACGTCTCCCACGCCAACAACAAGACCAAGCGCACGTTCCTGCCGAACCTGCAGAACGTCACGCTGCTTTCCGATTCGCTCGAGAAGGGCGTCAAGCTGCGCGTCTCGACGCATGGCCTGCGCACCGTCGAGCATAACGGCGGCCTCGACAACTGGCTGGTGAAGACCTCGGACGACAAGCTGTCGCTCCGCGTTCGCCGCCTGAAGCGCGAAGTCGTCAAGAAGATCGCATCGTCGGCAGTCGCCGCCTAACAGCGACGATTGAAGGTCGCCGCTTCATAGCGGCGGGCAAGACGATCACCGCGGCCCGCCCTGCACCTCGCAGGGCGGGCCGTCGGCGTTTGTGCATTCAGCGGTCCAGCCGGAACTTCAGCAGCAATGTCCGCTGGAGAAACATCTGGTTGTCGTCCGACACGATCCACACGATCGTCTTGCCGTTCTCGACCGTCGTGTCGATCCCCTCGAAATTGTCGTGGATCAGCGGCGCATCGATCGTAGCGATCAGACGGCCACGAGCGATTCGCCCCGCCGCAACGTCCTCCGCTGCCACCCGCGATATCCGTGCCGAAAACGTGAACGGCAGCCGGAAACCGCGATCGAGCACAAGCAAATCGCCGTTCGGCAACGCGGTGACGCCCGACGGATCGTACCGACCATGGGGTTCGTATGCGAATCGCTGCGGCACCGCCGCCCCGGTCGGATCGCGCGCAAAGATCAGCGCCTGCCGCGTATGCAACCGCGCCGCCTCCGACCCGGACCAGTCCGGCCCCCGGACATGCGCCTCCTCGCTGATGACGACGAACCGTCCATCAGGCAGTCGCGCCATCGACTCGGGACCGCCATTGGTAGGCCATTTCCGCATCGCCTCGGGCGCCACCCGCGACTCGTACCGCGCAAAGCCCGAAGCGTAGCGCCAGATCGAGTTGGCATCCTCGAACCCGACCCAGATCTTTCCCGTTACCCCATCAATCACCATCGATTCGCTGTCGCGGTCGCGTTTCTCCCAGCCGATGCCGGGGCCCGCGGGCAGGTTCTTGAACGCGACACGATGCGGGAGCCAGTCGGCACCCATGTCGAACTGGACGATGTTGCCGCCGTCACTCAGCATCGTGAAGCGATTACCGGTCGCGGTCGGGGCGACATCGAGTGACGAAAATCCCCCGAACGCCCGATCGCGACTGGCGAGCGCCACGCCGCCCAGGTAGGTGAGGCCACCGACGCGCACGCGTCGCGGGTTGGTGCGATCGAGCATCACACGCGTCGCAGTCAGCTGCGCGCGCTTGCCAAGCAGGTCGAGCCGCGCCTCGCCCGACCAGGTCGGCACGACCGCACAGACGCTCACGGCGACGAACAGGACAGTGATCAGGCGCCGCATCGCGTCCTCATAGGGTGTCCGCCGATCCGCGGAAGCATGAACAGCGGATAACGGAGGCATTCAGGCTCGGCTCAATGCGAATCACCCATAAGCGTCTCATCGAGGATGGAAGCACGGCAGACGCCGCCGCCGAAATCCCCAACGGGAGACGCACGATGTTCAAGACTTTTACCCTCGCCGCCAGTGCCCTCGCATTGGGTGCGACCGCCCTCGTTCCCGCCGCCGCCGATGCGCAGCGTTATGGCTCGCGCTACGAGCGTGGCTATGATGGCTATCAAGGTGGCGGCTATCGCGGCGACGACCGCGGCTATCGCCAGTATCGCGGAAACGATCGCCGCTATAATTACAACAACCGCAACCGTCGCGGGTGCGACAATACCGGTGGCACGATCGTCGGCGCGTTGGCCGGTGGCCTTCTCGGACACACCATCGCGGGTCGCGGTGATCGCACGCTAGGTGCAGTCCTCGGCGCTGCCGGTGGTGGCCTCGCCGGCAACGCGATCGATAAGTCGGATAACCCGCGGTATTGCCGGCGCTAAGCCCGGCAACGGGCCGGTGCTCGCCGCAAAGCGGCCGAGCACCGGCCGGCACGGACGGCGGGCAGGCCCAGCCTGACCCGACCGACGACGGCTTCGCCGACGTCGCGCCCCGTCGGCCCGGGCCACACCAGTTTCCCAGTTCCCTCGCGTAGCGTATCGAGGGCGAGGGCCGGCTTCCCGTTCGGAAGCCGGCCCTTTGTTCGTTTATTGCTCCCCTCCCTGGAAGGGAGGGGTTGGGGGGTGGGTCGGTTTCCGTATCACGGCACGGTTGCGACCAAAGCTGGCCAACCCACCCCCGGCCCCTCCCTTCCAGGGAGGGGAGAAGCTCAGTCAGGCGATCCGCTCAGGCACCTCCGCCGCATCCTCGGCAATCGCCGCCGCCGGCGCGACCGCCTCCCAAGGAAACACGAACCAGTCCTTCGTCACCGTCCGGTCGATCACTCGCGCACTATAGTCGATCCGCTCCGCCGAGCTGACATTGTCGATCAGCATAGCAAACCGCACCGCCCCCTCGACCGCCCCCGCCGCAGCCAGCGCCCCACGCAAATGCGTGATCGTCCGCCCCGAATCGTTGATATCGTCGAGAAACAACAGCCGCTCGCCATTGCGCGTGCGCGCGGCCAGCTTCACCAGCGGCTCGTCGGCAAAGTCCTTCACCTGGCTGGAATAATCGACCGACAGCGTCGGCAAACCGATCGCGTGGCTCAGGAACACCGCCGGCACGAGACCGCCACGACCAATCCCGATGATGTAATCGGGTTTCCACTCGGTATCCTCGACCAGCTTGGCGGCGAGGATGTGGATCGCGGCGACGAACTCGTGCTGCGGGATAGGGGTGAAAATCGGCATTCTTGGACGCTACCGACTTGCCGTTGCGAGAGCTAGCCGTTCTCCTGCGAAAGCAGGAGCCCAGGGTTAAAGGTGCAACGATCGTAACCCTGAACTCCCGCGTTCGAGGGAGAACAATACTCAGATCGTCTCCAGCGCCTGCTCGAAATCGGCGATCAGATCGTCCGGATCCTCCACCCCGATCGAGATACGGACGAGGTTATCCGTAATCCCCAGCGCCTGCTTGCGCGCATCCGGCACCGACAGATGCGTCATCCCCGCCGGATGGCTCGCCAACGTCTCCGTCCCGCCAAGCGACACCGCCAGCTTGGCGATCATCAAGGCATCGAGGAACGCGAAGCTCTCGCGCTCGCCGCCCTTGAGGTACAGCGAGAAGGTCGAACCACCCCCGGTGCAATGACGGCGATAGATGTCCGCCTGACGCTCCATGCCGGGCTCGTCCTCGAGAAAGCCGAGATAGGCGACGCGCTCGACCTTCGGATGATGCCGCAGGAAGCCGCAGACCTTCGCGGCATTCTCGCCCGCGCGGCTCATCCGCAGTTCCAAAGTCTCCAACGATCGCAGCAACATCCACGCGGTATTCGGATCGGTGATCGTCCCGATCGTGTTGCGCATCGTCCGGATCGTGTTGATATGCTCCTTCGTACCGAGCACGCCGCCAGCGACGAGATCCGAATGCCCGCCGACATATTTCGTCAGCGAGTACACGACGATATCCGCGCCGTGCTTGAGAGGCTGGAACCACAGCGGTCCCAGGAAGGTGTTGTCGATCGCGATCGGGGGCTTCTCACCCTTGAAGATCGCGTCACGGCTGGCGGCGACTGCCTCGACGTCAACCAGCGCGTTGGTCGGGTTCGCAGGGCTTTCCAGATAGATGAGCGCGACGTTGCCGGTTGCCGCCTCGGTCATTACCGCGTCGATTTCCTCGCGCGTCGCACCGGCGGGGAAGTCGAGCCACTTCACGCCGAACTTACCGAGCACGCGGCCGATCAGCGTCTCGGTCGCCGCATATAGCGGCCCCGAATGGACGATCGTGTCGCCCGGCTTGACCATCGCGAGGAACAACGTCGCGATCGCCGACATTCCCGACGAGAAAGCGAGCGCGTCCTCCGCCTCTTCCCAAACGCCGAGGCGATCCTCCAGGATCTCCTGGTTCGGCCCATTGAAGCGCGAATAGACGAGTCCCTCCGCGCCGCCCGGACGCTTGCCGGTGACGCCTTCGAAATGACGCTTGCCCGCCGCCGCGTTGGGGAACACGAACGTCGAGGTGAGAAAGATCGGCGGCTTGAGCGAGCCTTCCGACAGCGCCGGGTCGTAACCGTGGCCCATCATCAGCGTCGACGGCTTCAGCTTGCGCCCGCCGATCTTCTCGACCTCGGGCTTGGGCGCAACACGTGCGGCGACGCCGGTCAGGTCGGCTTCGGTTTCGTTCGCATTGTTTGGGGTATCGGACATCATATGCTCCTGCGTGGCCCGTCTGGCGCGGGCCGATGTGCAGGGTCTAAACGAGCCATGCAGGATTTGGGACCCGTTACAGGCCCCCGTTACAGCCCGATAATGCTGATCTGGCGCCCATAGGAGGGCTCGCCGCGATGGGTCGCCCGCCGGTAGCTGAAGAAGCGGTCCTCATCGGTATAGGTGTCGAGCCCGAGCGCTTCGATCCGGCCGATCCCGGCGATCGCGAGACGGCTGACGACATAGGCTTCGAGATCGAACTGGTAATGGTCGGCACGGCCATCCGCAAAGAAGCGCTCGTTCTCCGGGTCCGCCTCGCAGAACCGGCGGATGAAGCCGTCGTCGACCTCGTAGCTGGCGCGCGCGATGCACGGCCCGACTGCGGCGACGATCCGGTCGCGGTGCGCGCCGATCGCTTCCATCGCGAGGATCGTCGCATCGGTGACGCCGCCGAGCGCGCCTTTCCAACCGGCATGCGCGGCGGCGACGACGCCGGCTTGGGCGTCGGCGAACAGCACCGGCGCGCAATCAGCGGTGAGGATGCCGAGCGCTAGGCCCGGGCGGTTGGTGACCAGCGCGTCAGCGTGCGGACGAAGCGCGTCGTCGAGCGGCTCGGTGACAGTGACCGCGTCGGCGGAATGGACCTGATAGAGACCGACGAGTTTCGCGCCTGGGAGGACAGCTTCGGTCGCGCGTCGGCGGTTCTCGGCGATGCTGGCGGGGTCGTCGTCGGATCCGATACCGACGTTAAGGCTCGCATACGCCCCCGTCGACACGCCCCCACGCCGGCCAAGAAAGCCGTGCGGAATGTCGCCCAGGGACTTTGCGCGGATCACGTCGATGTTCATTTTATATCACCCAACATCAAACATGCCCCCCCACCCCGGCGGAGGCCGGGGCCCAGTTGGGAGACGTTGCTGACGACGGACAGCAAGCTGTTACTACGACCTTTCCAGCTGGGCCCCGGCCTCCGCCGGGGTGGGGTAGTCTGTCCAATGTCGTCCCATTCCCATGCACTACTGACCATCACAATACGAGCCGCATGATCCGGTCATCATCCGGCTGCTCGCCAACCATGAACACATACCGCCCGATCTCGACGAACCCGTAGCGCTGGTAGAACCGGTGCGCCCGGTGGTTGTCCACATACACGCTTAGGATCATCTCCGTTCGCCCGTCCGCCCGCGCGACGTCGATCGCCCAGTCCATCAACGCCGGACCAACACCCGCGCCATGCTGGTCGCCGCGCACATAGAGCTGATGGAGTTCGATCGCGGTTGCGGGCCAGTCGCCGGGAAACGCAACAGTTCCGATCTTCGCAAACCCGACGATCTCACCCGCCTCGTCCACCGCAACGCGCACCGTGAAAGCAGGATCGGACAGCTGCGCCGGAAGCCCCTTTTCACCGAACGTCTGGTCGAGAAACACGGCAAGGTCTTCGGGCCGATATAGCGTGCCGAAGGTGTCGGTGAACGACCGCTTCGCCATCGCGGCGAGCTCGGGTCCGTCCGCCGGGATGGCGTTGCGATAGGCGATCATGCACCCCACCCTGCAAACGCCGCCGGGGTCGGCCAGGACGGCGCCGTGATCGCAAGTGCTTTGAAGAGCGTTCCCATGTCGTCCATCAGTCTGCTCCGATCCGCCCCGAGCGCCTCGGCGCGATCGGGCGATGCCTTTGCCAGCGCCGACGTCCGCGAATCGATCCCGAGCGCACCGAGCAAATCGCGTTGCGTCACCGGCCCCCACGCGACCGCGCCCTCTGTCTGCGCAGCGGCGGCAAGCGTGGTGAAGTCGACATGCGCGGTGAGGTCGTGCTCGCCGGGCGCCTCGAACGGATTGGCGAACGCATGCCCGCGCACGGCCTGCAACGTGTCGCCAATCGCGGGCCCCTCATAGCCATAGTCGACCGCAATCAGCGCACCGCCCTGCGCCGCGATCCGCTTGGCAAGGCCGCGGATGATCGTGACGGCCGCAGGCGAGGTTTCCAGGATCGAACCGGCGGGAGCCTCGCGAAACGGTTCGGGGATCACCGCATCGGGCAGCGGCTTGCCCGCGATCGGCAGGAACAGCAGGTCCTGCGCGGCGACGAGCCGTTCGTGCCATTGCTCGCGCTTGACGAGCTGCCGGATCGGCAGCGCGTCGAAGAACTCGTTGGCGACGACGATCAGCGGCCGATCGGTCGGCAGCGTGTCGATCGCGTCGTGCCAGATGGCGGCGGGCACGCGCTCGGCCTGAGCCGCGCGCAGCGCTGGGCTGGTTTCGACGAAATGTACGGGCGGTTGAAGCCCAGCCTTTGCCATCGCGCGCGTAGCATCGGCGGCAAGCGTTCCTCGACCGGGGCCGAGCTCAACCCAAGCCACATCTGGGCGGCCAGCGCGGTTGCAAAGATCGGCACACCACAGCCCTACAAGTTCGCCGAACATCTGGCTGATCTCAGGCGCAGTGGTGAAATCGCCCCCCGCCCCCAGCGGATCGCGGGTCGCATAGTAGTGCGCGTTAGCGGCCGCCATGTACTGCGCGACGGGGATCGGACCTGCGAGCGCGATCGCTCGGGCGAGGCGTTCCGGGAGGGCGGTATCGATTCCCCTTCCGCTTGCGGGAGGGGTTAGGGGAGGGGCTGGATTATCTTTGGCCATGACGTTTGCGGCCATGCCCTCCCCCAACCCCTCCCGCAAGCGGAAGGGGAGCTAGGCGACGCTCTGCGTACCCGCGATCGACTCGACTCGCACCCGCCGCTTGGCCGACGTCGCGACCAGATACGCGCCGCCGAGAATCATCGGCACGCACAGCCACTGCCCCATGTGCAGCCCGGTAGACTCGGCAAAGGCCCGCAACTGCGAATCGGGCTCGCGGAAGAACTCCGCCGTGAACCGGGCGAGGCCGTATCCCAGCACGAACAGTCCGACGAGCTTGCCCGGATCATAGCGCGCCTTGGTCTTCCAGAACGCGAACCAGAGCAGCGCGAACAGGACTATGCCCTCCAGCCCCGCCTCGTACAGCTGGCTCGGATGCCGCGCCGGCTCGACCATCCCGAACGGCACGGTGCGCTCGAAGATGATCCCCCAGGCGACGTCGGTCGGCTTGCCCCACAGCTCGCCGTTGACGAAGTTCGCCAGCCGCCCGAAGAACAGCCCGAAGGGTACGCAGCACGCGATATAATCGTGCACGCGCAACCAGTTGAGCTGATGCTTCCGCGCAAACAGGATCAGCCCGATCGACGTGCCGATCACCCCGCCGTGGAACGACATGCCGCCGTCCCAGAGCCTGAATATCCGCAGCGGATGCAGGAACATTTCGGGCGCGTAGAAGATCACGTAACCGAGCCGCCCGCCGAGGATGATGCCGAGCGTCGCGTAGAACACCAGGTCGTCGGCATGCCGCCGCGCCATCGGTGCGCCGGGCTGTGCGAGCAGCTTCAGCAGATACCACCAGCCGAGCAGAATCCCGCCGATATAGGCAAGGCTGTACCAGCGCAGCGTGAAGAAGCCGATCGAGAAGACGTCGGGGTGGAGCCCCAGATCCTCGAAACGGATGTGACTGCCGACGGCAGGCGCTGCGGCGCCCGCAGCGGCGGTGATGGTCGACAGGATCAAAGGCTTTTCCCCACGCGTTCGCCCCTGCATAAAGAGCGATAACGATAAGACCAAGTAGGAGAGCGATATGCGGACCGAGCTGGACCTAGCTATGGATTCGACGATGGCCGCGCTGACCGCGCCCGACGGCATGCTGGCGCTCGGTTCTGTCGAGCGGTTCGGGGTGAAGCTGCCGACGATCGCCGCCGCGCCGCCCGCACTCAGCTATTATTTCGCACACTACGCCAAAGAGCACCGCGACGCCGTCTTCCTGGTATCGGGCGACGAGCGGCTGACGTTCGGCGAGGTCTACGCCGCCGCCGAGAGCACCGCGCGCGCGCTCGTCAACAGTTACGGCACAGCGAAAGGCGATCGGGTCGGCATCGCGATGCGCAATTCGCCGTCGTGGATCGTCCTCTACATGGGCATCGTCATGGCCGGCGGCGTCGCGACTCTGCTCAACGGCTGGTGGCAGGCGGAGGAGCTGGAAACGGCGATCGGCGAGGTCGATTGCGCTCTCGTGTTCGCCGATCTGCCGCGCGTGAAACGGCTCGCGCAGATCGCCGGCCTAGCCGCGCCGGTCGTCGAAATCGACGATTCGCGACCGCTTGCAGAAGCGCTCGCGGAGCTGTTGGCAAAAGACGACCACACCGCCGAGCTGCCTCTGCTCGGGCCCGAGGATCACGCGACGATCCTGTTCACCAGCGGTTCGACCGGCCAGTCGAAGGGGGCGCTGTCCGAACATCGCGCCGTCGTGCAGGGCATCTTCAATTATCTCGGCCAGGCGATGATGATGCTCGGAATCGCCACCGCGCAGGGCAATCCCCCGGTCGGCCAGCCGGTCACGCTGCTGACGATCCCGCTGTTCCACATCACCGGCGAAGTCCCCGTATTCCTCCAGAGCTTCGCGATGGGCCGCAAGCTGGTGCTGATGCCGAAATGGGATGTGGGCGAGGCGATGCGGCTGATCCAGGCGGAGGGCGTCACGTATTTCGTCGGCGTGCCCTTGATGAGCTTCGAGATCCTCAACCATCCGGACCGCGCCAAATACGACCTGTCGACCGTCACCGATTTCGCCGCGGGTGGCGCCCCGCGCCCGGTCGATCACGTCCGCCGCATCGACGAGGAGATGGCCGGTCCGGATGGCAAGGGGGGCGCACCGCTGATCGGCTACGGCCTGACCGAAACCAACGCGGTCGGCACCGGCAACTGGCGCAGCAACTACCTCGCCAAGCCCAATTCCGCCGGCCGCCCCGGCGCGCCGTTGGTCGACCTCGCGATCCTCGACGATGCCGGGCACCCGGTCGACCAGGGCCAGCGCGGCGAGGTCTGCATCCGCTCGATCTGCAACTTCAAGGAATATTGGAACCGCCCCGACGCGACCGCCGCCGCATTCACGTCGGACGGCTATTTCCGGACCGGCGACATCGGCTATCTCGACGAAGACGGCTATCTGTTCATCGTCGACCGCAAGAAGGACATCATCATCCGCGGCGGCGAGAACATCTCGTGCCAGGAGGTCGAGGCAGCGCTGTACGAGCATCCGGCAGTCGCAGAGGCCGCGGTGTTCGGCCTTGCGGACGAGCGCTTCGGCGAAGTCCCCGGTGCGGTGGTCGTGCCGCAGGACGGCGAGGTGCTGACATCGGACGACCTGAGCGCGTTCCTCCACCAGCACATCGCCGCGTTCAAGGTGCCGCAGCGGAATCTGGATTTCGGACGCCCCGCTGCCGAGGCTCGGAACTGAGAAGATCGACAAGGTCTCGCTCAAGGCCACCTACCGAGCGCTGGCTTAACGTCCCTGGCCCCTCCGGGGAGAGGGAGGGAGGAGCCGTAGGCGACGGAAGGGAAAGGGGCAGTGAGACTCCCGGCACGGTCCCGAAGACCCACTTCCCCTCATCCGACGCTGCCGCGCCACCTTCTCCCCGTGGGGGAGAAGGATTAGAGCGGTCAGCATGACGATCAGCAGGCGCGGATTACTGGTTGGCGGCGGCGCGGGGATCGGCCTCGTCGTAGCCTGGAGCCTCTGGCCCCGAACCTACGCCCCCAATCTCGTCGCCAACCCCGGCGAAACCCCGTTCGGCGCATGGCTCAAGATCGGCACCGACGGCCACGTCACCGTCGCCGTCCCACAGGTCGAACACGGCCAAGGCGTCTGCACTACCCTCCCCCAGATCGTCGCGGACGAGCTCGGCGCGGACTGGCGCACGATCGGCGTCGAGCCCGCCCCGATCAACCCGCTCTACGCCAACCCGATCGGCACGCACGACCTGTTCGAAGGCCTGTTCGACCGCCTCCCGGATGGCACCGCGCAGCCGCCGATGCTGACCGGCGGATCCAGTTCGATCCGGATGTTCGAGCAAGCCTGCCGCGAGGCCGGTGCAGGCGCCCGCGCGCTGCTCTGCATGGCAGCGGCCAAGCGCTGGGACGCCGACTGGACCCAAGTCGCCGTCGAGGCCGGCTTCTGCACATATCAAGCCAAGCGCATCCGCTTCGCCGAACTCGCCGAGGAGGCCGCGAAGTTCACGCTCCCCGACCCCCTCCCGCTCGGCATCCAGGGCGCGGGCAAGCTCGTCGGCAAGTCCGTACCCCGCCTCGACACGCCCTCGAAGGTTGACGGTTCGGCCAACTTCGCCGGGGACGTACGCCTCGCCGACATGGTCCACGCGGCGATCCGCCAAGGCCCGGTCGGCGGTCGCCTGACCAGGGTCGACCGCGCCGCTGCGGATCGCATCCGCGGCGTGCTCTCGGTGGTCGAGAACCCGCGCTGGGTGGCCGCAGTCGCGACGACAGGATGGGCCGCACAAAAGGCGCTCGACGCGCTGGCGCCACGGTTCGAGAACGACGCCCCGCTCCCGGACACAGAGTCGATCGACGCAGCGCTGGACGCCGCGCTCGCGCGTCCCGGCATGCGGATGGCAGAGACCGGAGACGTCGCCGCGACGTTCCAGGGCGCCAAGCTCGTCACCGCGACCTACCGCGCCGGTCTCGGCCTGCACGCAGCGATCGAGACCCGCAGCGCGACCGCCTCCTTCTCGAACGGCCGCCTCGAACTCTGGCTTGCGACTCAAGCACCCGGTCTTGCACGATCGGCGGCGGCGCGCGCGGCGAACCTCAGCGAGGATGCGGTCGTCGTCCACCCGATGCTGATCGGCGGATCGTTCGGCGCAGCACTCGAACACTACGTCGCCGAGCAAGCCGCCGTCCTCGCGCTCAAACTCCGCCGCCCGGTCAGCCTCGTCTGGTCGCGCGGCGAGGACTCGCTCCACGACCACTACCGCGCACCCGCGATCGCGAAGATGGCCGCACGGCTCGCCCCCAACGGCGCGATCATGGGCTGGAGCGCAAACATCGCCGCCCCCGCCACCGGCGCCGAGATGGCACGCCGCATGATGCCGGGGCTCGCCACCAAAGCCGCACTGATCGGCACCAAGGGCGATCGCTACGCCGTGGCCGGCGCAACGCCCGCCTACCGCATCCCCGCCTATGCGATCGACCACCACCCCGCCGAGATCGGCATCCCGACCGGCCACCTCCGCGGCGGCGCACACGGCTACACCGCGTTCTTCACCGAATGCTTCCTCGACGAACTCGCGCGCGCGGCCCAGTCCGAACCGATGTCGTTCCGCATCGGCATGCTCGGCGGCGAACCACGACTCGCTCGCTGCCTGTCGACCGCGGCGGCACTCGGCGGCTGGAACGGCGGCGTCGCCGGCAGCGGCCAGGGCATCGCGTGCCACGCCTTCCGCGGCAGCTACATCGCGGTTATGGCCGAAGCGCATACGGGCGCGGACCAGCGCCCGGTAATCGACCGGCTCGTCGCCGCGGTCGATTGCGGCGCGCTGATCAACCCCGACATCGTCCGCCAGCAGATCGAGGGCGGTCTGATCTTCGGCATAGCTTCCGCACTCGGCGCAACGACCGGCATCACTCGCGGGCTCGCCGACGCGCGCGGGTTCGACACGATCGCCCTGCCCCACCTCGCCGACACGCCCGACATCACCGTCGAGCTGATCCGCAGCGACGAAGCCCCCGGCGGCGTCGGCGAACTCGGCGTCCCCGCGGTCGCGCCGGCGATCGCCAATGCACTCTATGCGTCAACAGGCTTCCGCATCCGCAATTTGCCTTTAAGACCAGCGTCATGACCCTGCCCCCCGATCACCCCCCGATTCCCAAGCCCAAGATCGGCGTGTTGCTGATGAACCTCGGCACGCCCGATGGCCCCGATGCGAAATCGGTAAAGCGCTATCTCGGCGAGTTCCTGTCCGATTCGCGCGTCGTCGAAATTCCGCAGATCGCGTGGCAGCCGATATTGCGCGGCATCATCCTCAACACCCGCCCGAAAAAGTCCGCGCATGCTTATTCGCAAGTCTGGCGCGAGGACGGCTCGCCGCTCGCTGCGATCACCCGGTTGCAGGCGGCGGCGCTGAAGGATGCGTTCGGACCGGAAGTGCTGGTCGACTGGGCGATGCGCTACGGCAATCCGTCGATCGCGGACCGGTTGACCGCGATGAAGGCGGCGGGCTGCGAACGCATCCTGCTCGCGCCACTCTATCCGCAATATTGCGCAGCAACTACCGCGACGGCGAACGACAAGGCGTTCAAGCATCTCGCCGGGCTGCGCTGGCAGCCGGCGATCCGGACGTTGCCGCCTTACTATGACGACACGCTCTATATCGACGCGCTGAAGAACTCTCTTGAAGAGGGGCTTTCCGCGCTCGATTTCACCCCCGATGCGATCGTCGCCAGCTTTCACGGGATGCCGAAGCGGACGTTGCAGCAGGGCGATCCCTACCACTGCCACTGCCAGAAAACTGCGCGATTGCTCGGCGAATGCATGGGCCGCGAGTTGACGATCGCGTTCCAGTCGCGGTTCGGGCCGCAGAAATGGCTGGGGCCGGCGACCGACGAGACGCTGGTGGCGCTCGCCAAGGCCGGCAAGACCAAGGTCGCGATCTTCGCACCCGGCTTCTCCGCCGACTGTTTGGAGACGCTAGAGGAACTGTCGATCCGCGGACGCGAGAGCTTCGAGGAAGCTGGCGGCACGCACTTCGCTTATCTCCCCTGCCTCAACGACAGCCCCGTCGGCGTGGAAATGTTGCGCAGCATTTTGGCACGCGAGCTTGAAGGATGGGTGCGGGCTGGCTAGCCTTCCGCAAAAGGCTGAACCTAGGAGAGACTGATGGCACGCGTCGCAATTGTAACCGGTGGTACGCGCGGAATCGGCGAAGCGATCAGCCTCGCATTGCAGGACATGGGCCTGACCGTAGCGGCAACCTATGCCGGCAACGACGAGCGTGCGCGGGAGTTCACCGAGCGCACCGGGATCAAGGCGTATAAATGGGACGTCGCCGACTACGACGCGTGCCAAGCCGGCTGCGCACAGGTCGCCGCCGATCTGGGCGATGTCGATATCGTCGTGAACAACGCCGGCATCACCCGCGACGGCACGATCCTGAAGATGACGTACCAGGATTGGAAAGAGGTGATGGACACCAATCTCGGCGGTTGCTTCAACATGGCCAAGGCGGTGTTCCCGGGCATGCGGACGCGCAAATGGGGGCGGATCGTCAACATCGGCTCGATCAACGGCCAGGCCGGGCAATACGGCCAGGTAAACTATGCTGCGGCCAAGTCCGGCATTCACGGCTTCACGAAAGCCTTGGCGCAAGAAGGCGCGCGTGCCGGCGTAACGGTCAACGCGATCGCACCGGGCTATATCGATACGGACATGGTGGCGGCGGTGCCGGCCGACGTGTTGGAGAAGATTGTGGCCAAAATCCCGGTCGGGCGCTTGGGCCAGGCGACCGAGATCGCGCGCGGCGTGGCGTTTCTGTGCTCGGAAGAGGGCGGGTTCGTGACCGGGTCTACGCTGAGCATCAATGGTGGGCAGCACATGTACTGACGGGCGCAGGCAGCGCAAAACGCTGCCGTTGCCCGCAGCGAAGCGAGGCGGGCAGCGCCCGGCACGGCCGGCGGGTCGGCTAGGCCGAACCCGTCCGACGGCGGCTTTGCCGGCGGCGCCGAGTAGATGTCTATCGGGCTACCAAGGCCGGTCTTGCTTGATCCTGGGCCCCCGCCTTCGCGGGGGAACAGCAAGGTTAGCGCTGCTTCAACAGAACCACCGGAAGACGCCTCGTAACCTACTCCCTCTCCCCTCCGGGGAGAGGGTCGGGGTGAGGGGCGGCCAAGCAGTGCATCGCCCGGAACAGCCCCTCACCCAACCCTCTCCCCGGAGGGGAGAGGGCTACCCCGCTAAAATCAGGTCACCAAGACCTCACCCGTCGCTAGCACGCTCGATATCCGCCCCAACCGCGCTCAATTTCTCCTCCAACCGCTCATACCCACGGTCGAGGTGGTAAACCCGACCCACCGACGTCTCGCCATCCGCCGCCAACCCGGCCAGGATCAAGCTCATCGAAGCCCGCAGATCGGTCGCCATCACCGGCGCCCCGACCAGCTTGTCGACCCCGCGTACCACCGCGGTCCGCCCCCGCACCTGGATATCCGCTCCCATCCGCGCCAACTCGGGCACGTGCATGTAGCGGTTCTCGAAGATCGTCTCGGTCAGCACGCTGGCGCCATCCGCCTTGCACAGCATCGCCATGAACTGCGCCTGCATATCGGTCGCGAAACCGGGGTAAGGCGCGGTCGAAAGCGTCAGCGGCTTCAGCTTGCCGTCCGAGGCGATGCGGACGCCGTCCTTTGTCGGCGTGACCGATACGCCGGCCTCGACCAGCGCATCGATCGTCGCGCCCATGTCCGGGATCGCCACGCCGACCAGCTCC
This sequence comes from Sphingomonas faeni, assembly GCF_030817315.1. Lineage (NCBI taxonomy): Bacteria > Pseudomonadati > Pseudomonadota > Alphaproteobacteria > Sphingomonadales > Sphingomonadaceae > Sphingomonas > Sphingomonas faeni. Next base: position 2,789,086 of record NZ_JAUSZF010000001.1, read on the forward strand.
AGGTCGCCACCCGTAATCGCCGCGGCGCACGCGTAACTGCCCGCCTCGATCCGGTCGGGCATGACCGCATAGGTCGCGCCGTGCAGCCGGTCGCGGCCCTCGATCGTCAGCGTCTCGGTGCCGATCCCGTCGATCGAGGCGCCCATCGCGACGAGGCAGTTGCAGAGGTCGACGATCTCGGGCTCACGCGCGGCATTCTCGATCACGCTCGTCCCCTTGGCGAGCACCGCCGCCATGACAACGTTCTCGGTCGCGCCGACCGACACGATCGGGAAACGGAAGCGCCCGCCCGGCAGGCGTCCACCCGGCGCGATCGCCTTCACATAGCCCGCCGCCATCTCCAGTTCGGCACCAATCGCTTCCAATGCGCGCAGATGGAGGTCGATCGGCCGATTGCCGATCGCGCAGCCGCCCGGCAGCGACACCGTCGCCTCGCCGCCACGGCCGAGCAGCGGCCCGAGCACCAGGATCGACGCGCGCATCTTCCGCACGATGTCGTACGGCGCCTCGGTCGAGGTGAGGTTACCCGCGCGGATCGTCATCACCCGGCCGAAATCCTCCGGCCGCGTCCCCTGGATCGCGGTCGACGCGCCAAGCTGGTTGAGCAGATGGCCGAAGCCGTCGACATCCGCCAGCCGCGGCAGGTTGCGCAGCGTCAGCGGCTCTTCGGTCAGCAGCGCGCACGGCATCAGCGTGAGCGCGGCGTTCTTCGCGCCGGAAATGGGCAAGCGCCCGGACAGGCGATTGCCGCCGCGAATGAGAATACGGTCCATCGCCGGTGTCTATCGCGGCTGGCGATCCGCGCAAGGGCCCCTTGGCGATCGGGCGATCGGCGGACGCTACCCGAGGACGAGTCCCGCGTTGGGACCGAGCGCTCTCGTCCGAAGCGCTAACGCCCCCCGCTTGATCGACTTTAATGCGCGGAAATCTTAGCTTTGCTCTGTGGTTCTCTAACATCGGGGACCATTACAGAGTGCCGCACAGCTGCTTCGCCGACCGCGTCGGCGATCTCGTCGACCTGTCGATGAACGAAAAGGCTGCGCTAGCGCGGTTGGAGGACCGCCCGCGAGACTTGCGTCGCGGTGCCGTCCTCGTGCGCGAGAACGACCCGCAGGCCGAACTCTTCATCCTCCAACGCGGCATGGCAATGAGCTATGTGCTGCTAGACGACGGCAGCCGCCAGATCCTGCGCTTCCTCTACGCCGGCGACATGCTGGCGGTCTCGGCTCTGGTGTACCGCGATTCGCCTGAGACGGTGGTCGCGCTGACGGATTGCACGGTCTGTTCGTTCGATCGGTCGGCGATGACCGGGCTCGTCACCGATCACCCGCGGTTGTCGGCGCTGATCATGGTGATGAACCAGATGGAGAAGGTCGCGCTGACCGACCGTCTCGCCGCGCTGGGCCGAACCTCGGCAAGAGGCCCGGATCGCCGCGCTGCTGTTCGAAATGCGCAACCGATTGCGGATGCGCGATCGCGCGATGGGCAACAGCTTTACACTAGGGCTGACGCAGGAGGAAATCGGCGACGCAACCGGCCTCACCGCGGTCCATGTCAATCGCATGCTCCGGCAACTCGAGGAAGACGGCCTGATCCGCCGCGAAATGGGCCGGGTGACATTGCTCAACGAGATGCAACTTGCGCAGGCGGCGAATTACATCGACCGGTTCGACGGACTAGACCTGCGCTGGCTTCCCCCCGCACGGTAAACTACGCTTCGCTCCCCCCGCCGAGAGGACCATCAAGTCACGCCTTCTCGAGAGTACATTGCAGCGGGTGCTGGTTCTGGCGGGCGAAATCCATGACCTGCGACACCTTGGTCTCGGCCACCTCGTAGCTGAACGTGCCACAGACCCCGACGCCCTTCTGATGCACATGGAGCATCACGCGAGTCGCCGCCTCCATATCCATCCGGAAGAACCGCTGGAGGCACAGCACGACGAATTCCATCGGCGTATAGTCGTCGTTGAGCATCAGCACGCGGTACGGCGTCGGCTGTTTGGTCTTCGCGCGCGTCTTGGTCGCGATGCCGGCGCCAGTGCCGTCATTGCCATCTTCGCCACCATCGTCGCGGCGCTCGGCCATCATTGCGGCCAGCTTCAATTCGGGGGTCAACACCATGCTGCCAAAATATGGCATGCCGGGGGGCAAGGGCAAGGGGGCGCCCGCAATCGCCATGCGAAAACGAAGCGCAAAAGGGGCGACGGTCGCATGACGGCCGCCCCTTTCGTGTCGCACTACCCGAAGGCGGCGCGCAATCGACTTACGACGAGATCTTCATCTTGTCGGTCGCGACCGCAACGCGGTTCGAGATCGGCTGCGCGAACTCGCCGAACATCTTCAGCATCCGCTCGGTCGAGCGCGAACCCTCGGCGATCATCGTGTCGAACGCGGTGCGCGCGTAATCGCCCTGGAGCTTCATGAACTCGGTCGGCGACTTGGCAGCGGCGAGCGTCTTGGCGGCTTCGGTCGCGCTCTCGAACGAGGTCTTGGCGTACTCGGCCGCTTCCTGGCCGAGCGCCTCGACGTTCTTCGCGGCGATCTTCGACGATTCGACCAGCGCCTCGATGTTGCCCTTGCCGAATGCGACGAAATCTTCCGCCATCTTCGCCGACTTCTCCATCGCGCCCTTGGCCTGCTCATTGAACTCGGCGGTGTTCGCGCCCGTGAAGAGGGCCTTGGTCTTCTCGGTGATGCTCTGGATCGTTTCCATCGTGGCGTCCTTTGTTTCGCTGGCTAGGGTTTCGCTAGCTGGGATCCCCGTTGGCGCGGTGGCCGGAATCGGGGCGGGAATGTCCGGGTGCGGCGATACAAAAGCAGCCGCGAGAGGTTGAGGTACCGACGTCTTGGCGATCGGCTCGGGTGCCGGTTTCGCCGGCTTGGCGACAGTCCGGGCGGAGGCTTTGGCGGTCGCGGCCTTCACGGCAGCCACCGGTTTCGCGGCGGCGGCAAGCTTCGAACCGGCCTTGGCCGTCCGTTTCACGATATCCACCATCCACGCACCTCTCTTCGGAGTTATGTCGCGGTCTTTGTACACGATTTGTGGCGCCGCACAATTAAATTGTGCAGTGCACCATGACGTTAACGGAAGGTAGCGCTACCGGGTTTTGACATACTCGCCGGGGGCATCGCCAAGGGCCGCAAGCGCCCCCGCGCCGGGTTGCCTAACCCCTTCCGCTGAAACGATTTTGGGATCCAAGGCGCGCAACCATTCGATCCAGTCGGGCCACCAGCTTCCCTTGGTCTCCGTCGCCCCCGCGACGAAGTCCTCCAGCGTCGTATGCGCCGATGCATTGGTCCAAAACTGATACTTCCCCGCAGCCGGCGGGTTCACGACCCCGGCAATGTGCCCCGATCCCGCGAGCACGAACTTCAACGGACCGGCGAACAGCTGCGTCAGCTTCCAGACGCTTTCCGCCGGCGCGATATGATCCTCGCGCCCAGCCTGGACATAGCTCGGCGTCCTGACCTTGGTGAGATCGAGCGGCGTCCCGTCCACACTGATCGCACCCGGCTGCACCAGCAGATTATCGCGGTACAGGTCGGTCAGATAGCTCAAATGCCATTTCGCCGGCAGGTTGGTGGTGTCGCCGTTCCAGTGGAGCAGGTCGAACGGCACGTAATCCTGCCCCAGCAGGTAGTTCTGCGTGACGTAGTTCCAGATCAGGTCGCGCCCGCGCAGCAGGTTGAACGCCGTCGCCATATAGCGCCCGTCGAGGAACCCGTCGGGCGACAACGACGCGACCATCTTAAGCTGCTCGTCGTCGATGAAATGCTGCAACTCGCCCGCCTGCGCGAAATCGACCTGGGCTGTGAAGAACGTCGCGCTCGCCACCTTTTCTGCCTGCCCGCGTGCGGTCAGCAGCGCGAGTGTCGCGGCCAGCGTCGTTCCCGCTACGCAATAGCCGATCGTATGCACCGCCGGCACGTCGAGCGCGTCGCGGACGGTGTCGATCGCATCGACCTGCGCGCCGACATAATCGTCCCAGACGACATCCTTCATGCTCGCGTCGGCGGATTTCCAGGACACCATGAACACCGTGATGCCCTGCTCGACCGCCCAGCGGATGAAGCTCTTCTCCGGCGTCAGGTCGAGAATGTAGAACCGGTTGATCCACGGCGGGAAAATCACGAGCGGCGTCGCCAGCACCTTGTCGGTGGTCGGGCTGTATTGAATGAGCTCGTAAAGCGGCGTGCGCTTGACCACCTTGCCCGGCGTCATCGCCAGGTTGCGGCCGAGTTCGAACGCGCCCTCCGGCGTATGCGTCACCTGCCCGCGGGCAAGATCCGCCATCATGTTCTGCAGACCTTTCAGCAGATTCTCGCCCCGCGTCTCGATCGTCTTCTCGATTACCTGCGGGTTGGTCAGCGCGAAATTGGTCGGGCTCATCGCGTCGACGAACCCCTTGGTCGCGAACCGCAACTGCTCCTTCTGCTTCGGGTCGAGCCCGTCGATCGCCTCGACGCCGCGGAGCATGTGATCGCCAATAAGCTGATAGCTCTGCCGGATCAGGTCGAACACGGGTTCGCGCCACTGCGGCGCCTTGAAGCGCTTGTCGGTGACGGGGGCGGGCTCGGGCGCCTTGGCCGGATCGAGAAACCGCTGCCACAGAGTCAGGCTCTCACTCCAGAAATCGCGCGCGCGCTCCAGCGCGGCGGGGTCGGTGAAGCCTGGGATCGCAGGGATCGCCTCGGGCTTGGGCTGCATCGCCGCCAAGCCCTGCTCCATCATCATCTGCTGCGCACGCCCCATCACCCAGGTCCAGTGCTGGAGATCGGGAAGGGTCGGGGTAGGAGGAGTTTCGGCCATGACGTCCTCTGCTTTTCCCGGAGCTTAGCCGAGCGATCGGCCAAGCGGAAGCGGGGTGGTCGCTGGCGCAAAGTCCCGTCGTCACATCGTCCCGTCATCCTGACGAAAGTCAGGACCCAGTGTTACGAGCGCAGGCGTTTGCGGCTCTGGGTCCTGACTTGCGTCAGGATGACGGAGTTTTCTGGCGTCGCTCGTCCTCGCCAACCACCACGCCGCCTCGCCAACCACCGCGCCGCCTCGCCAACCACCGCGCCGCCTCGCCAACCACCGCGCCGCCTCGCCAACCACCGCGCCGCCTCCCAACCACCGCGCCGCCTCCCAACCACCGCGCCGCCTCCCAACCACCTCCCCGGCGAAGGCCGGGGCCCAATTGGGCGACGGCGCTGATGAACGGCGCGCTTTGTTACCACGACCTTTCCAATTGGACCCCGGCCCCCGCCGCGGAGGTACTCGGCAAACCTTTCGCCCCCCCCGACGAATGAGGCGGATGACGCCTCCCCTCACCTGCGGTACAGCACCCGCTCCTCCAGCTTGAGGCTGATCATGTCCGAAGACTTCTACCGCATCAAACGCTTGCCCCCCTATGTCATCGCCGAAGTGAACGCGATGCGGGCGGCGGCGCGCGCGGGCGGGGAGGACATCATCGATCTCGGCATGGGCAATCCCGATTTGCCGCCGCCCGAGCACGTCATCGAGAAGCTCGTCGAAGTCGCGCGCAAACCGAGTGCGCACGGCTATTCGCAGTCGAAGGGCATTCCCGGCCTGCGGAAAGCGCAGGCGAACTATTACGGCCGCCGCTTCGGGGTCGACGTCGATCCCGAGACCGAGGTCGTCGTCACGATGGGCTCGAAGGAAGGCCTCGCCAGCCTCGCCACCGCGATCACCGCGCCCGGCGACGTCGTGCTCGCGCCCAACCCATCCTATCCGATCCACACCTTCGGCTTCATCATCGCCGGCGCCACGATCCGCGCGGTGCCGACGACCCCGGACGAGGCATATTTCGAGAGCCTCGAGCGCGCGATGGCGTTCACCGTGCCCCGCCCGTCGATCCTGGTCGTCAACTATCCGTCGAACCCGACGGCGGAGGCTGTCGATCTCGCCTTCTACGAGCGCCTCGTCGCGTGGGCGAAGGAGAACCAGGTCTGGATCATCTCCGACCTGGCCTATTCGGAGCTCTATTACGACGGCAATCCGACCCCCTCGATCCTCCAGGTGCCGGGCGCGAAGGACATCGCGATCGAGTTCACGTCGCTCAGCAAGACCTATTCCATGGCCGGCTGGCGGATTGGCTTCGCGGTCGGCAACAAGACGCTGATCGCGGCGATGAGCCGGGTAAAGAGCTACCTCGATTACGGCGCGTTCACGCCGATCCAGGCCGCCGCCTGTGCCGCGTTGAACGGTCCGCAGGACATCGTCGAACGCAATCGCCTGCTGTATCACAAGCGCCGCGACGTCATGGTCGAGAGCTTCGGCCGCGCCGGCTGGGACATCCCGAGCCCTCGCGCATCCATGTTCGCCTGGGCCCCATTGCCGCCCGCGCTCGCGCATTTAGGTAGCCTTGAGTTCACCAAACAATTGCTGACTCACGCGCACGTCGCGGTGGCCCCAGGCGTGGGCTACGGCGAAAACGGCGAGGGCTATGTGAGGATCGCGATGGTCGAGAACGAACAGCGGCTCCGTCAGGCGGCGCGCAACGTGAAGAAATACCTCCAGTCCATGGGCGTAAACACGCCCGCGCGCGGCGCTGGCTGACCTTCGCCAGCGTGGATATCAATCCGTTATATTCGGTGGCCGGCGTGCTCGTCGGCCTCATCGTCGGGCTGACGGGTGTCGGCGGCGGGTCGCTGATGACGCCGCTGCTGGTACTCGTCTTCGGCTTCCATCCCGCCACCGCGGTCGGCACCGACCTGCTCTACGCCTCGGCGACCAAGACGGTGGGGACGACGGTGCATGGCTGGCGCGGCACGGTCGACTGGCGCGTGGTGCGCCGGCTGGCGACCGGCAGCGTCCCCGCCGCGATCGCGACGTTGCTCGTGCTCAACCACCTCGGCGAAAGATCCTCCGACACCGGCCACGCGATCACCGTCGTGCTCGGCATCACGCTGATCCTGTCGGCGGTCGCGACGTTCTTCCGCGGCAAGATCGTCGCATGGCTGACCCCGCGGATCGGCACGGTCGGCGGTGAACGCCAGGCGATGCTGACGATCCTGCTCGGCGCCGTCCTCGGCGTGCTGGTCTCGCTCACCTCGGTCGGTGCCGGCGCACTGGGCATGACCGCACTGTTGATCCTCTACCCGACGCTGCCGATCAACCGGCTGGTCGGCTCCGACATCGCGCACGCGGTGCCGCTGACGTTGCTCGGCGGGATCGGCCACTGGATTCTCGGCTCGGTCGACGTCGACCTGCTCGTATCGCTGCTGATCGGCTCGATCCCCGGCATCATCGTTGGCAGCCTGATCGCCACGCGCGTCTCGGACCGCGTGCTGGTCCCGGTTCTCGCGACCGTGCTGGCGATCGTCGGCGTTCGGCTGATCTTCTGATGCGGCCCGGCTTCGCCTTCTCGACCAAATTCCGCGTGCGCTACGCCGAAATCGACGGCCAGCGCATCGTCTTCAACTCGCGCTATCTCGAATATGCCGACGTCGCGGTGACCGAGTTCTGGGAATGGACAGGGATCGCCGAAGCTCTGCCTGACGTCTGGCCGACCACCGAGTTCAACGTCCGCCGGACGGAGATCGACTACCTCAAGCCGTTCCGCCTGGGAGATACGGTGGAAGCGTTCGTGCGGATCGAGAAGCTAGGCACGACAAGCCTGACGAAGCGCTTCGAACTGGCGCATGCGGAGACGGGCGAGTTGCACACGGTGATCACAATGGTCAGCGTCCACGTCGATCTGGAAACAGGGCGGCCCGTGCCCCTTCCCGACGCGATCCGCACCGTGCTGGGATCGCTACCAAGCCACTAACACAACGGTCCCCCCTCCCTGAAAGGGAGGGGTAGGGGGTGGGTCGGCCCATTGCCGAGCGAAAGCACCAGCCCCAAACCGACCCACCCCCAGCCCCTCCCTTCCAGGGGGGAGCAGTGAAGTTACTCCGCCGCCTCAGCCGCCACGCCATCCCCGGCAACTTCCCCAGGCAGCGCCCAGATCAGATCCCCCTTCGCCAGCACGCGCCCATCATGCGCCCGCACCGACACCGGCTGCAAAGGCCGCCGATCGCGCGCATCGACCAAAATCGGAAACGCCGGCACGCACGTCTCCCACCGCTCGCCCCACTGCCGGAGCGCGATCATCGTCGGCAACAGCGCGAAACCCTTGTCGGTCAGTCCGTAGGCGATCTTGCGCCGATCCTCCGGGATGGGCTGTCGCTCCAGGATACCGTGCTCGACCAGCCGCGCCAGCCGGTTCGCCAGGATGTTTCGTGCGATGCCGAGTTCCGACTGGAACTCCTCGAAATGATGGAGGCCGTTGAACGCCGCGCGGAGGATCAGGAACGACCAGCGCTCGCCCATCGCCTCCAGCGCGGCGGGCAGGCTGCATTCCAGCAATGGTTCGCGCAATTTGCCCATCACGTCATCCTCGTCCGTGGGCGAACGTACCGCATAACCCGGAGAAGCGAAACGCCTCGGTTATCCTGCGTTATACGCCACTGACCCAACGAATGGATGACGCACCCCTTGGATGCATCCACTAGATCACAGTGATGGGACGCTTTTTGTTGCCAAAACTCCTCGTACGGCCCCATCTATGAACTGTGTTGCGCCAATATGAACTGGTCGATCGCGTCCTCGACTACGATCCCGACGCCGACGAGGCGCTGCTGAACCGCGCCTATGTCTTCTCGATGCAGGCGCACGGGTCGCAGAAGCGTGCGAGCGGCGATCCATATTTCAGCCATCCGATCGAGGTGGCCGGCATCCTCACAGACCTGCACCTCGACGCGGAGACGATCGCCACCGCGATCCTCCACGACACGATCGAGGACACGGTCGCGACGCCCGAGGAGATCGAGCGGCTGTTCGGTGCTTCGGTCGCGCGCCTCGTCGACGGCGTCACCAAGCTTTCGAAGATCGAAGCACAGACCGAAAACGAACGCGCCGCCGAAAACCTCCGCAAATTCCTCCTCGCGATGTCCGACGACATCCGCGTACTTCTCGTTAAACTTGCCGACCGCCTCCACAACATGCGCACGCTGCACCACATCGCCAAGCCCGAGAAGCGCCGTCGCATCGCCAAGGAGACGATGGACATCTACGCGCCGCTCGCCGAGCGGATCGGCATGTACGAGTTCATGCGCGAGATGCAGTCGCTGGCGTTCGAACAGCTCGAGCCAGAAGCGTCGGAATCGATCAATCGTCGCCTCGAACAGCTGAAGAAGGGCGACGGCGACCGGATCGCCAAGATCGCGTCGGGACTGAAGCTGGTGCTGTCGCGCGCCGGCGTCGAAGCGGATATTTCGGGGCGCGAAAAACACCCCTATTCGATCTTTCGGAAAATGTCCGAACGCCACATCAGCTTCGAACAACTGTCGGACGTGATGGCGTTCCGCGCGATCGTGCCCACAGAGGAGGATTGCTACCGGGTACTCGGGATCATCCACCAGCGCTGGCCGATGGTGCCGGGACGGTTCAAGGATTACATCTCGACGCCGAAGCGCAACGGCTATCGGTCGCTCCACACGTCGGTGATCCACGCCGACAGCGCGCGGATCGAGATCCAGATCCGTACCGCCGACATGCATGCACAGGCCGAGTTCGGCCTCGCCGCGCACTGGGCGTACAAACAGCAGATCAACGGCAGCGATCGTCAGGTGAGCTGGATCCGCGACCTCGTCGAAATCCTCGACACCGCCGAGAGCCCGGAAGAGCTGCTCGAGCACACGCGGATGGCGATGTACACCGATCGCATCTTCGCGTTCACGCCGAAGGGCGAGCTGATCCAGCTGCCCAAGGGGGCGACCTCGATCGATTTTGCGTACGCGGTGCACACCGATCTCGGCGACCAGGCGGTCGGCGCGAAGGTCAACGGCCGCGTCGTGCCGCTGTCGACGGTGATCGAGAATGGCGACCAAGTACAGATCCTGCGCTCGAAAGGCCAGTCGCCGCAGCCGCAATGGCTGAACGTCGCGACCACCGGCAAGGCGCTCGCCGCGATCCGTCGCCATCTGCGTCAGAAGGAGCGGGTCGAGCAGACTGCGCTCGGCCAGACGCTGTACGAGGATATCGTCACCCGCCTGCCCGCGCAGATCGGCACCGATGCGCTGAGCCACGCGCTGAAGCGGCTGAAACTGCCCGACGAATCGTCGCTGATGGTCGCGATCGCGCGGCGGACCTTGTCCGATGCGGCAGTGATGGAGGCGCTGATGCCGGGCTCGGCGGGTGCGGACGTGGCGCATGCGCTGGCGCCGCAATCGAGCGCGATCTCGATCAAGGGGTTGACCCCAGGCGTCGCCTACGATCTCGCGACGTGTTGCCATCCAGTGCCGGGCGACCGGATCGTCGGGTTGCGTCGGCCGGATGCGGGGATCGAGGTGCATGCGATCGACTGCCGCGTGCTCGCCGAGCTTGCCGAACGCTCCGAGAACGAGACCGACTGGGTCGACGTGGCGTGGGGCGACGAGACCGAGGGTGCGGTCGCGCGGATTTCGGTGATGGTGAAGAACGAGCCGGGCTCGCTCGGCATCGTCTCGACGATCATCGGCGGGCACAAGGCCAACATCATCAACCTGCGGCTCGATACGCGCGACAAGAGCTTCCACACCAACGAGATCGACGTCGAGGTGCACGACGTGCAGCAGCTGATGCGGCTGATGGCCGGGCTGCGTGCGGCGGATGCGGTGCATACCGTGGAGCGCGTGTAGAAACATCCGACGATGACGGCGGGCGCGACGGACGCTAGACGGGGGCGATGAACCGTCCAGCCCTTTCGATCCCGGCCCTTTCAATCGTCGTCCCCTGCTATAACGAGGCCGCGTGCCTCGACATCCTGCACGCGCGCATTTCCGGCGCGGCGAAGGTCGCGGTCGGTGACGATTACGAGATCGTCCTGATCAACGACGGCTCGCGCGACGATAGCTGGAGCGTGATGCAGCGCCTCGCCGCCGCCGATCCGCGGCTGGTCGCGATCAACCTGTCGCGCAACCACGGCCACCAGCTGGCGCTGACCGCCGGCCTGGACCTGTGCGCCGGCGAGCAGATCCTGATCATCGACGCCGATCTCCAGGACCCTCCCGAACTGCTGTCCGACATGCGCGCGGCGATGGCGGCGAGCCAGGCCGACGTGGTGTATGCGGTCCGCCGCCGGCGCGCAGGCGAGACGGTCTTCAAGAAGGCCACCGCCGCCGCGTTCTACCGTCTGCTGACGCGGATGACCGAGACGCCGATCCCGCTCGACACCGGCGACTTCCGCCTGATGAGCCGGCGCGCTCTGGATGCGTTCCTGTCGCTTCCCGAACAGGCCCGCTTCATCCGCGGCATGGTCGCGTGGATCGGCTTCCGCCAGGTCCCCTTCCCCTACGACCGCGCCGAGCGGTTGGCGGGCGAGACGAACTACCCGCTGGCGAAGATGATCCGCCTCGCGTTCGACGCCGTCACCGGCTTCTCCACTGCTCCCTTGCGCTTTGCCAGCCATGCCGGGCTCGCGCTGACCGGCGTCTCGCTGCTCCTGTTCGTCTATATCGCGATCGGCTGGCTCTCGGGGAGCGCGGTGCAGGGCTGGACCTCGACGATGCTCGTGACCGTGTTCCTGGGCGCGGTGCAGATGTTCGTGCTGGGGATGATCGGCGAGTATCTTGGGCGGCTGTACGTCGAGTCGAAGCGTCGGCCGCTGTATATCGTCGCGGATGTGGCGGGCCCGATCCAGGGGAAGGCGACCTTGGGGTTTCGCGCGGAGCCGGTGGACGTGGTGCGGTTGCCTGACGCGTCACTTCCCATCCGCACCGACTGACGAAAACCGCTCACCCGATTCTTGAACCACCCCAATCCCCGAACCACCCCGGCGAAGGCCGGGGTGGTGTTTGGAGGCGCGCTCCAGATCCCCCCTCCCGTTCGTGCTGAGCGAAGTCGAAGCACCTGAGCGCGAGGCCTGTCCTTCGACTTCGCTCAGGACGAACGGATTAGGGAACGGGGAGGATCGCGAAGCAAGCTTACCGCGGCACCGCCAGCGTTACGATCGACACCCCCGGCGTCATCGGCACGCGGCCGACCAAATGGCGCTCAAGTCGAAAGATCTTCTCGAACAGCGCATTCACCAGCTTCGGCGGCGGTGAGTCGTCGCTGTCGTCGCGCCCCGTCATTCGCCCGGCAATCCGCGCCGCTGCCGCCAGCGGGAACAGCAGCGAGTTGAAATAGCCGAGCTTCTCCGGCTTCAGCCCCGCCGTCTCGATCGCCGACTTCAGCGTCGCCTTCGAATACCGACGATGGTGATGGTTCACGACGTCATGCGCGCTCCACAGCCACGCATGCGCCGGCACAGCGATCAGGATCTTGCCGCCGGGCGCGAGGCAATCGGCCATCGCCTTCAGCGCGGCGACGTCGTCCTCGATATGCTCGACCACGTCGAGCACCGCGATCAGGTCGTAATGCTTGCGGGGCACGCCGGGGAGTTCGGGCAAGGGCGCCGCGCCGACGGGCTTGCCCAGCCGTTCGCTGGCGATCTCGCGTGCGGCGGGGTCGATCTCGGTCGCGTCGATCTCGCCGAACTCGGCGAGCATCGGCAGGTTATGCCCGGTGCCGCAGCCGATCTCGAGGATCTTCGCATTCTTCGGCAACGCGCCGTAGCGGGTCAGGTAATCGGCGAGGATGTCGCGGCGCGCGCGGTACCACCAGTGCGTGGAATCGTGGGCGGCCATCCGGTCGTAGACGATGCGGTCCATTACTTGTCGGCCATTTCAGTTGAAAACCCAGAGACGGTTGAGCACGAAGCTCAGGATCGCGGCAAGAAGAACGGCGGGAACCAGCGGGATCCACGGGTGCAGATGAAGCAGCGCGGTGCCGATCCAGGTGATGACCGCGTTGAGACTCAGCCCCGCGGCCTGGACGATCACGAACTTGAAATGCCGCCCTGCCCCCGGTTCCTTGGCGTGCCCCTTGAAGCTCCAGCGGCTGTGCAGGAAGAAGCCTACCACCACCGCGACGGCAAATGCGAACGGCACCGCGGCGACCGCCTGGCGCGGCGGGAAGACATAAGCGGTCAGCGGCAGGTAGACGAGCGAATAGACGACGCTGGAAATACCGCCGGCAATCCCGAAGCGCACGAGCTGGCCGAGCACGCCGCTCGCCCGCATCTGCTCCATGTGTCGCCAAATCGCCTGCATGCCCGCCTTGTTCTTTACCCTCCGGCGATCGCGCCGGTGCCTTGTTCTTTACGGGCACCGCGATAGAGCGACGCTTGAGATACGCCCGCGCATCTAGAGTGCGTGCGGGCTGGAGGAAAGCGTTTTGGATCAGGCACCACTTCAGCGGCGGACGTTGCTGGACGAACTCGATCGGCATTGGATCGCGCTGACGCTGCTCGCGTGGGTGGCGGTGGCGGCGTGGTCGATGTTCGATCGCTGGGGTCAGATTCGCTGGCTGTCGCTCGGCGATACCGACGACAACATGCGGCTGATGCAGGTCCGCGCGCTGCTCGATGGCCAGGGCTGGTACGATCTGCGCAACTATCGCCTGAACCCGCCGGTCGGCTTCGACATCCACTGGAGCCGCATCGTCGACCTGCCGATCGCGGGGCTGATCCTGTTCTTCCGGCTGTTCGTGGGTAATAGCTGGGCGGAGCGGCTCGCGTGCGGGATCGCGCCGCTGTTGCCGCTGTCGATCGCGATGCTCGGCATCGGCGCGACCGTGCGGCGACTGATCAGCCCTTACGCTTGGCCACTTGCCGTCGTCATCATGGTCGGTGCGACCGGCACGATGCTGATGTTCATGCCCGAGCGGATCGATCATCACGGCTGGCAGCTAGCCATGCTGAGCCTGACGGTCGCCGGGCTGTGCGATACGAACGGGCGTCGCGGTGGCGCGATGGTAGGGCTCGCGAGTGCGGTGTCGCTGTCGATCGGGCTCGAACTGCTGCCCTATGCCGCCATGGCGGGGGCGATCATCGCCCTGCGCTGGGTGTGGGGACCGGTCGGAGGCGGAGCGGCTGTCGATCTATGCGCTGACGCTTGGCGGAGGGAGCACGCTGGGGTTCGCGCTGTTCGCGTCGAACGCCAACCAGGCGATGCGATGCGATGCGCTGACGCCGGTGTGGTTGAGCGTGATGATCGCGGCGGGGATGTTGCTGTTTTTGCTCGCGCGGTTTGGGCCGGCTTCGCGGGGGGCTCGGCTTGCGCTGGCGGTTGTTGCGGGTGCGGCGATCGTTGCCGGCTTTGCGTTGGTGTTTCCGCAGTGTCTTGGGCGGCCCGAGGGGATCTCGCCCGAGTTGCAGCGCAACTGGCTGGACAATGTCCGCGAGGCCAAGCCGATCTACAAGCATAGTTTCCGGGTCGGGTTCGCGCTGGCGACGCTGCCGATCATCGGATTGATCGGAGCGATCCTTGCCGCCTGGCGTGCGCGTCGCGACGACCGTGCGGTCGGCTGGGCGGCGGTGGCGCTGTTCACCGCGTTCGCGTGCGCGATGCTGTTGTGGCAGGTCCGCGCGGGGCCGGCAGCGCAGTTGCTGGCGATTCCAGGGGCTACCGCGCTCGGGTGGCTGATCCTGCCGCGGTTGCTCGGCAATCGGTCGGTGGCGGTGCGCGTGCTGGGGACGGTCGGCGCTTTCCTGATCGTGTCGGGGCTGTTTGCCGGGATGCTGATCCAGTATTTCCCGATCGACCGGCCGAAGCCGTATGAGAAGCGCGTCAATTCGGCGACGGGCAACTGCCTGCGGACGACCGTGCTGCTCGCGCTGGACAAATATCCCGCGCAGACCGTGTTCACGTTCGTGGACATGGGGCCGCGGCTGATCACGATCACGCATCACGACGCGATCGCGGGGCCGTATCACCGCAATGGCGATGCTATCCTAGATGTGCAGCACGCGTTCGGCGGGACACCGGACCAGGCGCATGCGATCATAAAACGGCATGGCGCGACGATGCTGCTGCTGTGCCCGAACGCGGCGGAATCGACCAACTACAAGGCGCGCAGCCCCAAGGGGTTCTATGCGCAGATGGCGAATAATCAGGTGCCGGCGTGGATGACGCCGCTACCGCTCCCCGCGAAGTCGCCGCTGCGGTTGTTCAAGGTGGACTGAACCCCCGTCATACCCGCGGAGGCGGGAACCCATATCCTCTGAAGTCAGTGATAGATCACACGGTCAGCCAGTATGGGTCCCCGCCTTCGCGGGGATGACGGCCAGCGCGGGGATGACGGCTGGAGTTACGGGGGACTTAGCGCAGCACCTCGGTCAGGCCGTCGATCACGAACTGCACCGCCAGCGCGGCCAGCAGCACGCCGAGCAACCGCGTGATCACCGCCTCGATCTTCGCACCCAGGATCCGCATGATTGGCCCCGCCGCGAGCAGTGCGACCAAGGTCAGCAGCAGGATCGTCACCATCGCGCCGAGCACGACCGCCGAGCGCTCGAGCCCGCTGTTGCGGCTCATCAACAGCATCACCGACGCGATCGAGCCGGGCCCTGCGATCATCGGCATCGCCATCGGGAAGATCGAGACGTCCTCGACCTCGGGATCGTTCGCGACCTTGGCGGCGCGGTCCTCGCGGCGCTCGGTACGCTTTTCGAACACCATTTCCAGCGCGATCAGGAACAGCATGATGCCACCGGCAATGCGGAAGCTGGCGAGGCTGATGCCGAGGCCCTTGAGCAGCGCCTCGCCGAACAGCGCGAACACGAACAGGATCGCCGCAGCCACGCCGACCGCGCGCATTGCCATCGCTCGCTTCTGCACGGTCGAGGCACCTGCCGACAGCCCGGCATAGATCGGCGCGCAGCCCGGCGGATCGATGACCACGAAGAACGTGATCAGCGACGAGATATAGAGTTCGATCATAGGCCGGCCTCGTTGACCGTAACGCTTTCGCGACGGCCTGCCGAGACCAATGTGTTGCGGAGCAGGCAGGCGATCGTCATCGGCCCCACCCCGCCCGGCACCGGCGTGATCGCCCCCGCGACGTCGACCGCGCTCGCGAAGTCGACGTCGCCGACGAGGCCCGCGTCGACGCGGTTGATGCCGACGTCGATGACGGTCGCGCCGGGCTTGAGCCAGTCGCCCTTGATCATCTGCGGGATGCCGACCGCGGCCACGACGATGTCGGCGCGGCGGATGTGCGCGGGCACGTCCTGCGTGCGGCTATGCACGACGGTCACGGTGCAGCTTTCGCGGAGCAGCAGTTGCGCCATCGGCTTGCCGACGATGTTGGAGCGGCCGACGACGACCGCCTCGAGCCCGCTCAGGCTCGGCAGCACGCTCTTCAACAGCATCACGCAGCCGAGCGGGGTGCAGGGGACGAAGCCCGGCAGGCCGGTTGCGAGGCGGCCGGCGTTGATCGGGTGGAAGCCGTCGACGTCCTTATCGGGGTGGATCGCGGCGATCACCGCCTGCTCGTCGATATGTTTCGGCAGGGGCAATTGGACGAGGATGCCGTCGATCGTCGGGTCGGCGTTGAGCGTCGCGACCAGCGCGAGCAGGTCTTCGGCGGGGACGTCGGCGGGGAGCCGGTGCTCGATGCTCTCCATCCCGGCCTCGCGCGTCGCCTTGCCCTTCGATCGGACATAGACGTTCGAGGCGGGGTCCTCGCCGACCAGCACCACGGCAAGGCCGGGCGCGCGACCTGCCTGTGCCCTGAAGGCGGTGACGCCGTCTGCGATACGGGCCCGGAGGCCGGCGGCGAAGGCCTTGCCGTCGATGATGGTCGCGCTCATGCCCGCGGCCCATAGAGCGCGGACGCGATTTCCGCCAGCGTAGTGGAGTCTCCGGCGATGTGCAGGCGCTTCAAGCGAGCGGTGTCGCCGGAGATTATCGTTACCGCGCGCTTGGGTACGCCGAAAGTCTTGGCGACGAGGGCGACCAGCCCGGCGTTTGCGGCGCCATCGACGGGAGCGGCTGCCAGTCGCGCGGCGAAATGCTCGGGCGTTCCGGCGGCGAGCGCGTCGCGACCGCCGCGCGGGGTTACCCGGACGGCGATCGCGAGGCCGTCATCGACCGCGCGCCAAGCTGCCGGCCCGATCAATAGGCCGCGACGAGGTAGTTCTGCGCGATGTTCGGGATGACGATGTTGGTCAGGATGTAGAGGATCAGCAGCACGACCAGCGGCGACAGATCGAGCGCGCCGAAATCGGGGAGGATGCGGCGGATCGGGCGATACAGCGGCTCGGTGATCTTCTGCAGCGCGTTCCACACCGTGCGGACGAAATCGCTGTGCGTGTTGATGACGTTGAACGCGATCAGCCACGACAGGATCGCCTGGATGACGATGACCCACCAGACGAGGTTGAGCAGCAACTGGACGATCTGAAGAAGGGCGATCAAGGCAAGGGTCTCCGCTGGTGTATTGCCGATATAAGGTGGCGGGGGGAGAACGAGAAGCCCTGTGGTGTCACTGACACAATCCTCCCCCGCCAGGGGGAGGTGGCTGGCGCTTGCCAGACGGAGGGGGAGGAAAGCGATGACCGCTGTTCCGTGTCCTCCCCCTCCGTCACCTTCGGTGCCACCTCCCCCTTGCGGGGGAGGATCGTGGGGTTGGACGCCCCCTTACCGCGAACGCCCGTTTGCGCTGACCAGCGTGCCGGCGCCCTGCTTGGTGAAGATCTCAAGCAGCATCGCGTGGGGGACGCGGCCGTCGATGATCACCGCGGCATCGACGCCCGATTCGACCGCCGCGACGCAGGTGTCGAGCTTGGGAATCATGCCGCCGGTCACCGTGCCGTCAGCGCGGAGTTCGGCGATCCGCGCGGGGTCGAGGTCGGTGAGCAGTTCGCCCTGCTTGTCGAGCACGCCGACGATATCGGTCAGCAGGAAGAAGCGCGCCGCGCCCATCGCCGCCGCGATCGCGCCCGCCATCGTGTCGGCATTGATGTTGTAGGTGTGCCCGTCGGCGCCGATGCCGATCGGCGCGATCACCGGGATGATATCGGCCTTGATCAGCGTGTCGAGGATGGTCCGGTCGACCGCGATCGGCTCGCCGACGAAGCCTAGGTCGACGTGGCGCTCGATCCCCTGGAGCTTGTCGGGCTCGCGGCCGTGGCCGACTTTCTGCGCGAGCACGAGGCCGGCGTCCTTGCCCGAGATGCCGACCGCGCGGCCGCCGGCCTGGCCGATCCAGCCGACGATCTCCTTGTTGATCGAGCCCGCCAGGACCATTTCGGCGATCTGCGCGGTTTCCGCATCGGTGACGCGCAGGCCGTCGACGAAGCGCGACTCCACGCCCAGCCGCTTCAGCATCGCGCCGATCTGCGGGCCGCCGCCGTGGACGACGACCGGATTGATGCCGACTGCCTTCAGCAGCACCATGTCCTCGGCGAAATCGCGCTGGAGCTCGGGGTCGCCCATCGCGTGGCCGCCGTATTTCACGACGAACGTCTTGCCGGCATAGCGCTGCAGATACGGCAGCGCCTCGGTGAGCGTTTCCGCCTTGGCGAGCAGGGCGGGATCGGGCGTGTGATCGGTCATGCCCGCGCTTTAGCCAGTCGCAATCGGTTCGTCATCCGGGGAACGTGCGTGGCGTGGCGTGGCGTGACACATCCCACGCGGCCCCATCCGTCATCCCAGCGAAAGCTGGGATCTCCCGGTTCGGGTCTCAGCGCCAGCCAATGGGGATACCCCAGCTTTCGCTGGGGTGACGGGCTTGGGGGGCGATGGGCTTTGGGGGGGCGGGCTTTGGGGGGGCGGGCTTAAAAGATGACAGGTTTAGGATGCAGCCTTCAAATCAAACGCGGTCCAGCCGGCGGCCCAATCGCACGAAGAACGTGATCATGAACGGTACCAGCACGATCGACAGCACGACCTTGGTCAGCATCTGCCCCTCCATCAGCGCGAGGATCGGCCGTTCGCCGAGGAACGAGATGGTGATGAACAAGATCGTGTCGATGATCTGCGAGATGATGCTCGCGATCATGCCGCGGAGCCAGACCAGCTTGCCCTCGCCGCTGCCGACCTGTCCCGACAGCTTCGAGAAGATCAGAACGTTGAGCGTCTGCGAGATGCCGTAGGAGATCAGCCCGGCGATCATCATCCGCGAGCTTTGCCCGACCACGATCGGGAATGCGTCGACCGCGGGCGGGTACATCCCAGGATCGTGCGGCAGCGCCAGCACCAGGTGGATCAGCCCGGCCGATACCAGCAACGGGATGAACCCCAAACGCACCAGGAACGTCGCGGTCTTCTGGCCGTGCAGTTCCGAAATCGCGCTGCTCAGCACCACCAGCAGCAGGAAGCCGAAGATCCCCGCCTCGACCGCGAGCGGCCCGAGCGCGACCTGTTTCACCCCCAGCACGCCGGCGATGCACACCATGCCGCCGTACAGGACCGAGAAAACGAAGAGCGAACGCGGGAACGCGGGAAGTGGTTTGTCCATCGCGCGGGACGCTAGCGAAAACCGCCACGCCGTCAAATGACTAGACCTCAAATGACTGGCGAGTGCGGCGCTCGCGTGTCATGTCGGTCGCTTGCGCGGCCGGGGGGCCACGCGTGTCAGTCAAAAATGCAGGGCGTCCATGGAAAGACTAGTCATCGGCCTTGCAGGCATCGCCGTCATTCTGGGCATCGCTGTGCTGCTGTCGAGCGATCGCCGCGCGATCCGCCTGCGCATCGTCGGCGCCGCGTTCGCGTTGCAGGCCGGGATCGCGGTCCTCGTGCTGTATTCGAGCTTCGGCAAGGTCGTGCTCGGCGAGATGTCGGGCGGCGTCGCCAACCTGCTCGGCTATTCGCAGAAGGGCACCGAGTTCCTGTTCGGCAAGATGGCGACGCCGGAAATCGGCGGGCAGAGCTTTGCGATCGCCGCGCTGCCGGTGATCATCTTCTTCGCCAGCCTCGTCTCGATCCTCTATTATCTCGGCATCATGCAGCTGGTGGTGCGCTGGGTCGGCGGCGGGATCGAGAAGGTCATTGGCGTCTCGAAGGTCGAATCTTTGTGCGCGGCGGCGAACATCTTCGTCGGCCAGAGCGAGTCGCCGCTGGTGATCCGGCCGTATCTGGCGGGGCTCACCCCGGCGCAGCTGTTCACCGTGATGACCAGCGGCATGGCGGGCGTCGCGGGTACGATCCTCGCGGCGTATGCGTCGATGGGCATCCGGATCGATTACCTGCTGGCGGCGAGCTTCATGGCCGCGCCGGGCGGCATCCTGATGGCGAAGATCATCATGCCCGACCGCGTCATGCCGCCCGAAGGCGAACTGGCGCTTGGCGATTTGCCGGGTGAATCGTCCGCCGGCGAGCCGATGCCGCAGGCGACGCATGACGAGGAAAAACCCGCCAACCTGATCATGGCCGCAGCCCAGGGCGCGCAGACCGGCGTCCGCCTCGCCGTCGCAGTCGGTGCGATGGTGCTGGCGTTCGTAGCGCTCGTGGCATTGGCGAACGGGCTGCTCGGCGGGCTCGGCAACATGATCGGGCTGCCGGGGCTGAGCTTCCAGGGGCTGCTCGGCTATGTCTTCGCGCCGATCATGTTCCTGCTCAACGTGCCGTGGAGCGAGGCGGGGATCGCCGGCGGGCTGTTCGGGCAGAAGATCGTGCTGAACGAATTCGTCGCGTATATCTCGCTCGGCACGCAGCAGGGGCTGAGCGCGCGGACGATCGCGGTGATCACCTTCTCGCTGTGCGGGTTTGCGAACTTCTCGTCGATCGCGATCCAGATGGCGGTGACCGGGAGCCTTGCGCCGAACCAGCGGCCGATGATCGCCAAGCTGGGTCTGCGCGCACTGGCGGCCGGGAGTTTGGCGAACCTCATGTCGGCGGCGCTCGCGGGTCTGCTGATCGGCTGAGCCGTCCGTCATCCTGACGAAAGTCAGGATCCAGGGTAACAAGCGCCACCTTTCATGGCTCTGGATCCTGACTTTCGTCAGGATGACGGGACTGGGGCGACGGCGCCCCGAAACGCAATCGGGCCCGCCACCTTCCGGCGACGGGCCCGACGAAACTGCCTCTTGGGGGGATCGAGGCAGCTATCTCGCGTAAAGGCGCGCGATTACGGCAGCATCACCGTGTCGATGACGTGGATCACGCCGTTCGACTGCATGACGTTGGCGATCGTGACGCGGCCCTTGTGGCCCTTGCCGTCCATGATACTCCAGCCGCTGCCTGCCTTCATGAACATCAGCGGCTCGCCCTGCACGGTGGTGTAGGTCGCGGTGCCGCCATTTGCCTTCGCCTTGGCGGCAATGTCGGCGGCGGTGATCGTGCCGGGGACGACGTGATAGGTCAGGACGCCGGCGAGTTGCGCCTTGTTCTCCGGCTTGAGCAACGTGTCGACGGTGCCGGCGGGCAGTTTCGTGAATGCGGTGTTGGTCGGCGCGAACACCGTGAACGGCCCCGGCCCCGACAGCGTCTCGACCAAGCCGGCGGCCTTTACCGCGGCGACCAAAGTCGTGTGATCCTTTGAATTGACGGCGTTCTCGACGATGGTCTTGGTCGGGTACATCGCAGCACCGCCGACCCTCGGGTTGGTCTGGGCTGCGACGGTCCCGCTGCCGCTGACGGCAACTGCGGCTGCAACGATCGCGGTACGAAACACGTGATTCACGGCATGCTCTCCTTCACGGCGCCGTTCATTCGGCGCAACCGCAAGAAGATACGGCCGGATCGGGATAATGATGCAGCCGTGTTTCAGATCGTTGCGAGAAGCCTGTCCCATGCCGCGATCTCATCGTCGTGACGCTTCGTTACGGTCAGATCGCTTGCCGTTGCCGTCGCGAAATCGACGTCGATCGACCCGCTCCATTCGAACGTCGCGTTACCCGACAGCGTGACCATCGCCGCTTCGCTCGCCTCGGCGCGGACCAGCCCGCCCTTGTTGAAGACGGTGGTCGGCGTGTCGTACGCGATCCGCCCGGTCAGGCACGCGGCGTAGGTCGACGCCGCCATCGCGCTGCCGCAACTGTCGGTTAGTCCGACCCCGCGCTCGAAGGTGCGGACGAACAGATCGGCGCCGCGGACTTCGACGAAGCTGACATTGGCGCGGTTGGGGAGCCAGTCGGGCGCTGCCTCGCATACCTCGCCGACGCATACGAGTTCGGCCTCGTCGATGGCATCCACGAACGTCACGAGATGAGGGTTCGGCATTGCGACGGCGGTGAAGGCGCGGTCCGTCGGCAAACCGGCAATCGGCGTGTCGACGATGTGATCTGCGCCGACTTTCATCGGCCAAGCCGTGACGTCGAGCGACGCCGGCCCTGCGATCTCGCGCACGGTGAAGACGCCTGCGGCGATATCGGCATCGTGCTCCACTGCCGCATCGCTCGTCTTCAGCAACGCCGTCGCGGCCCCCAAGCCAGTCGCCTCGAACCCGGCGCGCGCGACGCAGCGCAACCCGTTGAGGCACGTCTCCGACTCGCTGCCATCCGAATTGAACATCCGCATGCCGAACGCATGGGTCTCGTCGCCGGCGGTCAGCAACAGGAGTCCGTCACCGCCAACCGGTCCATCCCGATCCGCCAGCGCGCGCGCAACGGCAGCCCAGACCGGATCGTCAAGCGTCGACGCGCGTGCGTCGATTAGCGGAAAGTCGTTGCCGGAGCCGTGACATTTGATGAGGTCGAAGCGCATGCTGGCCATCTAGTCACGCCCACGCACCAATGCGAGCGCCTATCGAATGCCGTAATGCGCGGCCAGTCGATCGAGCGCGAGCGTCAGCACCAGCCTCCCCGCCCGTGCCGGCCATTGCAACGCCTTCTCGGCCGCAGGCAGCCCTTCCCCCGCACAAACCACGCGCCACAGGATATCCGCCAGGCCCGGCCCCGCCGCCGCCAGCGCCGCGTCGAACCGACGTTTCGCCGCGATCTGGGCCGATGTCGGACCGAGCCCGTCATGCCCGCCATCGACCCGCTCCGCCCAGCACATCGTCACGCTCGGCGCGATCGATGCGCGTTCGTAATCGGCCCGCAACCGCTCGCCCGCCTCGAACTGCGCCAAGGTAATCAACACGCGAGACCGCAACCAGCCGAGCGGAGACTCCGCGAGGTTCACGGTTACGGTACGACCACGACGCGCGCCGACCGGCTGTGGAACACCCTCCGAATCGATCGACCGCTCTTCCAGTTCGCGCATCCGCCATCTCCTGTTGCGCATGCCGGTTGCCACAACGGCACGGTTGTAGGACAGAAGAATAACCCATCTGGTTTGGAGCCATTAGATGATTACCGCCATTCGCGAAGTCCGGCGTGCCAAGGGGTTGACGCTGGAGGACGTCGCCCGACGCTGCGATCCGCCAACGACCGCACAGACGATCGGGCGGCTGGAGACCGGCACGCGCACCGTCTCGATCGGTTGGCTCAACCGGATCGCCGCCGCGCTGGGCGTAGAGGCGGGCGACCTCGTGGCCCTGCCGGATCGTGCCGACCTGCCCGTCGCGGCGATCCTTGATGGCCGCGGAGCCCATGCGCCGCGGCGAACCACGACGGCCCCACCGCCCCGGGTCGCGCTGGGCCAGATCGCGATCACCGTCGCGAACGGCACCGGCGATTACCGCGCGGGCGACGTGATATGGGCAGCGACGTTGAGCCCTGCCGATTTTGCAAGTGCGCTCAACCGCGACGTGCTTGTCCCGCAACCGGCGGGGCGTTTCGCGTTCGGACGGCTGACTGGGTGCGATGGCGGCGTTACCATCCTGCCGCTGGGCGCGTGCATGCAGTCGCCGACAGTCGCAGACCCGGCGTGGATCGCGGTCGCAGTGCGGCTTGTCCGCGAACTGTAGGAATGCTGGGCGATGACGGGCTCGAACCGTCGACATTCTCGGTGTAAACGAGAGATTTCCACAGCTTCCCCTCCTTCAGCCCCGTTCTAGCGGCGGAGCATAGCGAGAACGTACGTGAGACATTTCAAGTCCATGCTGTTCATTTGCTGTCCACCGATCGGCACCAGCGATCCCGGTGAACGTAGGTCGCATAGTTGTTGCGAGCTCACGACAACGCTGCGCCCGTCTAGGTAATCGCTACGCGGAAAAGGGCACGCAGGGTTGCTGCGCGCCTTTCAGTTTCACCAGATATGTACCCGGTTGGGAGGAGCGAGATACAACGCATCGCCGAGCTTCACGCCGAACGCCGCGTACCATGCGGCAACGTTCCGGACGATTCCGTTGACGCGGGAGAACAGCGGCGGGTGCGGATCAGTCAACAACCGCGCGCGCCGCGCCTTCCCGCAACTTGGCCTGCCACGCCTGCGCATAAGCTAGGAAGAACCGCTGGTCGCCGGTCAGCCCGCCGATCGCCTGGCCCTTGCCGTGTTCCGCCTGATACTTCCGATAGGCGGAATACGCCGTTTCGACGCCGCCGAAATCACCAATATTCTCGCCAAGTGTCAACGCGCCCTTCACGTGGACGCCGGGGATCGGCTCATACGCGTCATACCGCTTCGACAGTGCTACGGCGCGCTGCGTAAAGGTGGTGCGTGATTCCGGCGTCCACCAATGCTCGAACTTGCCGGACGCGCTGAACTGGCTACCCTGATCGTCAAATCCGTGACCCACTTCGCGGCCGATGATCGCCTCGATCGCGCCGTAGTTGACCGGCGCATCCGCCTTCGGGTCGAAATAGGGCGGCTGCAGGATCGCGGCCGGGAAGGTAATCTGGTTGTTAGGCGGATTGTAATAGGCGTTCACGGTCTGCGGCGTCATGCCCCACAGGGGTGCGATTGACCGGCTTGCCGAGGCGCGAGAGGTACAGCTGGTGCTGGAACTCGCCCGACCGTATCCCGTTGCCGAGCGGATCGGCGCTATGGTCGCTTGCCTATAACTCGGCACCGGCCCCCGCGTTTGGCTGCCCGCCTTGCAGAAGGGCTTCCGCCAGCCGGATGTACTGAAGCAACTAAGACGCCGCGGCTCTCGCGTTCGCCTCGTGGACCAAGGCGAATGGCAAGGTCATGTTCGGCCTCGTGCGCAGGCGCACTGCCGAGGTTGCTCGCTACCGCGAGGACGTGGCAAACCTCGCGCGCCTCACCTTCAACGCCGTCACCTGACCGGACCACCGTGAAGAAGCTGCTCACCGCTGCGCTATGCGCGGCTTCGATAATGCTCGCCAGCTGCGCGACGATGCCGACCCCGTCGAACGCGCAGGCCGCGCAGATCGAATCCGCGATTGATCGGGCTCAGGCCGCGTATGATCGAATCGGTGCGGCTGCCCAGATCGTGCTGCCGTTCCTGTCGCCAGATCACGCAGCGCGGATCCATCTCGCGATGTCGCTGGCGGAACGCGGCCTGCTGGCAGCGCGCTATGCCGCGACGGCTGACGAGCAACTTGACGCGCTGAAGCAGGCAGAAGCTGCGGCCGTGTAGTCCGCCATGCGCCTCTGATCCAGCGCCCAAGTGTATGTCGTGACGTCCGCGTCGTCGCGAAACGTGATTGGGAGTTTGACGGCGCTTGAGTGTCGCTCGGGGCTGGGCCGGCATGACTTTCAGTAAACTAAGTTCCCAAGCGCCTACCGCGCAATAGCCACCTTCTTTCGGCTGTAAGTCAATTTTGCGTTAAGTCGGGATCCTGTAATAATTCCCGGCCGCTCGATGAGCAGGTACGTAAAAGCAGTTAGTATCGTCACCGCGACAGCAAATAGCGGCATTGCGATTACAGGCTTCGTTTCCGGTCTCAGGAGGGTAAACCCCAAATAGAGAAGGGATCCGTGCAGAAGGTAGGTTCCGTACGAGCATTCGCCCAAAACAATTGATGATGTCGAACCGAAGATGCCAAATATCGAGTTTCCACAAACCACCGCGAGAAAAAAGAAGCCAAATGCTGGCATGGCGAAGCTATAAGGATTTCTGAATATCATCACCGACGCGAGCAACCACGCACATGCCAATGCGGCGGCGGGACGGGACCGCATCAACCGTACAACTACTGCGTGCGACTTCAGTTCGTAAGCAAGCATCCCCAAGGCAAAAAGTGGGATGTAGGTAAAAAGCGATATGTCTGTGATCCGTCCGATGATGCCGCCGACGCAGAGCGCTACCGGCACAAGCCACGTCCGGTTACCGACGAACAAGCGGGCAAAAGCGCAGACCGGCAGGACGACGAAGTAAAATATCCACTCGTAGTAGATGGACCACAAAACGGAAGCATTGACCATCTTACTTTGCCTAAATCCGAAAATATCAAGCGTCTGCTTTCCGCTGATCCAGCTCACGACCTCAAGCGGATATCGTACGGTTGGCCGAAGATTGGTTGTCGTAGCTATCACCGCCGATACGATCAGAATGGAGAGGAGGAGTAGTGGAACAATCCGAAAAATACGCTTCATATAAAGCTGAGACCAAGAGACATTACGAAATCCCGCAAGCACTCTTGGATAAAACACCAGTCCGGTTATCATAAAGAAGAGGGCCACGCTTCCCTGTCCCAATTGGTTGAAGAACGGAACTTGCGGCTCATTCCAACTTCCATTCGCCTTTGCCGACATCCAGACGACAAAGTGATGGCACATGACAGACACTCCAAGAAAACCGCGGAGGCTATCGATATGTCCAATCCTTCGACCTTCAGGCAGAGGGAAGCCAATTCCCGCTATTACCCGCCCGCATAAGTTAGCGGCAATTAACGCGAGGCCCACTGCGACCACTATCTCAATCGTATAGGCCATCATCAATTCCCCCCGCTGGCTTCCCTGCCGGCCCCTAGCTGTACTGGCCCCGCAAGCGAGAACAATAGCGAAGGCCGCATACGGCAAGACCGGCACGCAACACTTGGAGGTCCCCGTTCTTTGGGATAATTCGATACTCGGCGCGAAGGCAAATCGCCGCAACCGGCTGGTGTAGGGTCTCGCTAGATAGCCAGCCGCAACCGACAGTGCCTGCACGTTTTCATGCCCGGGTGAGAATAGCTCGTCGTGAAATGGTGGCCTGTGATCAGGATGCACTTGAGGCGTTTAAAAATGCGCATGAGCGAACTCCGCTGAAGGTGTCAGAGAGACTGGGTTTACGCGCGACTGGGATACCGACGTGGTAGTGGCGTTACCCGACCGGTCTGGCGAGTGAAAACCTTCGCATATGCACAAATTAATGCCTGCCTTTGACCAACAACAGTCACGTAACCCTCCGTTGTCGCGGGAAAGGATGACGCATGGTTGCAACAGCCACGACCGACTATATCAGGAAGGCGATGCGGGCGACCGCTGCACTTGCCCCGCCCTCCCTAAGGGGGGCAACATCACCCAATCAATCAGTGCGATGAAATCGGTATAGTGCTCTAATGACGCTGTAGACGTGCTCGGCGCTTCCGCCGACGGGACCTTCAGCGGCGAATGAACCTGAACGCTCGTGCAACAGGGCCGGTCCGGGACAGGCGTTCGTCGAGCAGTTCGAGCACGCCACGGCCGAGGAAGACGTTAGGTAAGAGCGTGGCGCAGGCGAAGTACACGATTCCGGCGAGCGATGAAGAACCCGTCAAGCGAATAACTACCGGCAGTGCGGTCTGCGCACGCAAGAACTCTGCTGCGATCATTGCTATCGTACCGATCAACGCGGCGGACGCAATGCCGGGCAGGAAAGCCTTTAACATATCGAGCCAGGTCAGGCCGACATGGCGGATGACGGAGTTGTTGAGCAGGATAAAGACGATCGCGATCGATGTTAGGGTGGAGACCGCCACGCCATTGATGCCCCAGATTAATCCAATGGCAGCGCCGCCGATGACGCATACCGCGTATAAAACCTGCGAAAATGCATTCTGGTAGGCCAGCCCCAGACCATTGCCAGCGCTGCCTGCTACCTTGTAGCACGTGCGCGCGAAGATCCCTCCCGCGAGAATTGCGAATGGGGTGGTGGCGTCCAGCCATCGGCTGCCTAAAAGCGTTTCGACAATCTCCCTCGCCTGAGCGACGCAAACGACGGATATCGGCAGTGTAATCGACGCGGTAAGCTGCATGCATTTTATATATGCCCGGCGAAACCGCGCATGGTCGTGAGCGACCCGCGCGAACGCGGGAAACAGGACGGTATTCAACATGCTCGCCAACAGCGAGTTGGACAGATTCATCAATACGTAGGACCGCTCGTACCGCCCGAGTTCGGTTGGTCCCAGCAGCTTGCCCACGACGAAATAATCGCCTCGCTGTGCAAAGAAGTTCGCGAACCGCTGCAATCCGAAGCCAGTGCCTAGCTTCATCAGATCCTTGTATTCCAAGCGTCCGAAATGCAGCGACATATCGTGCGGCTGCGCTCGCATTAGGATAATGCTCTGGAGGAGTGCGCCCACTACTTGTGGAATGATGAGCGCCCAATAACCGCCCCCAGCGAATGCGATTGGAATCCCGACCACCACCTGCGCCCCCACATAGGCTATTATGTTACTTTTAGCGATCGGCTTGAAGATATGAGCACGCTCTAGTAATTTACTCGATATCGTGCTGGCCGCCATGATTGGCGGTATGACTGAGCTTACGTAAAGTACCCCCTCAAGGTCCGGAAGAGAAAAGAACGCCGCTATGGTAGAACTTGCTACGATCACCATCATCATTGTCACAACGCCAACTGCCAAGGACGAGGTGAAGGCTGTTCTGATATGATTGGTAGTAAGATCTTTCATATGGACAATGGACTGGGACATGCCGGTCGTCGCGATCATTCTAGCAAATTCGACAAAGATGTTCGAAATCGCCACCACGCCGAAATCGTCTGGTGCCAGAAGCCGCGCCATGACGCCAACGACTGCGATCCTTAGAAGGGCTGTGGCAAGCGTGCTCGAGGCAAGTTGTGCAAAACCGCGAACCGTTTGGTGTGAAATCGAGGAGTTCGGGACAGCGGAAGTTTTGTCAGTCATATCCCGCCTAAGTTAAAGATTGTGGAGAGAGCACTTGCCGAACGCTACGGGCAATGTACACCGGGATGATGCACTGCAGCAAGGAAAGGTTCGCCGGCGAGGTAACACATTCACCGGACGAATGCCCTCGGAAGCATTGCCACCATTCAGACGATCATGACGATAGGGATTTTGATGAGCAAACCTCTGAAAATCGGAGTGTTCGGATTTTACAGCTACCGGAACCTGGGCGACAACCTGATGGCGTATCTCATATCGAGGCACTTGCAGGAACGCGGCCATCTGCCCGTCGTCTTCTCGAAGAATGCGGCGGACATGGCCGAATGGGGCATTCCCGTCTTCGGTGACGTTCGCGAGTTCATGGCGAACTGCGACATCGTTTTCCTGGGCGGAGGAGGCTTGCTAATCCCTCGTCCGCGACTGTCGGGCATTGGCCAGGATTTTAACGAAGACCTGAAGGCAATGCTCGAGGTTTCGACTGAGAACGATATTCCCCTCTATGGTTTTTCCTTGGGCGGCGCCGGCGTTCCCCTCACTCAGATCGTCCCCTCGCAGCGACGCGATCTGATTTCCCAGATGAAATACGTGACGCTTCGCAACAGGGAAGACCTGCAACTTCTCGAGCAGGCGAATATCCAGGGTGAGTTCCTGGACGATATCGTCTGGAGCGTCGCCAACAAGATTCCCGCTCGAACCAAGCCGAAGGGCAAAGAAAGGTACCGAATCGGCATAAATCTCTATCTTGGAGACTCGCCCAAGTTCTATCCTACGAAGTTCCTGATATCAGCGGCTACCAAGATCAGGAGAGATATCAATTTTATATTTTTTGATATCCACCCGAATGCCGATGGTGCTTTCAATGCCTTTTACATTGAGGGTCCGAACTGTCAGAAAAAGTTCGCCCTGGATATTCAAGAATCGTGTGATGATGTCGCATCTCTGGATCTGTTAATCACCACGCGGCTTCACCTCGGGGTTATGGCAATGAGCTACGGCGTTCCGAGCGTGGCCTACGCAGCAGTTACGAAGACGAAGCTGCTTTACAACCGAATCGGTCGCCAAAAGTTCTTTTGGAAAAGCTATGAATTCTACAAGTTTTCACTACTGTTTCTGTTTCCTTCCGGCTTCAAGACGGATGGGAAGGAAATTCTGCCCCAGCAGGTAAACGACAACGCTCTTCTTCACTACGATGCCATAGACAGGATTCTCGCCGCGCAAGCTTAGCTGCGCCATGTACGAACTGTTCTCATCAGTCTACCATAAAGGCGCCCGGCTTGCGTATCATCCTGACTAACACCTTGTTTCCGCCCATAATCAAGGGCGGCGCCGAGGTATCGACGTTCAACCTTGGCAAGGCTCTGGTCGAGCGGGGGCATGAGGTGCATGTCATTACCGTCGTGCCGGACAGGGAAAGTGTGAACCATGAGCACGGCATGGTGGTGCACCGCATCAAGCCTCGCTTCGTAGACTATCCCTTCGATAAACCCGATCGCAGCAGCTTGCGTAAGCTGGGCTATCACGCGATCGAGAATTATAATCCGCTTATGCGCGCGCGGCTGCGGCCGATCATGGAAGCAGTGCAGCCGCAGATCGTCCATACTAACATCATGCAGCTGCTCACCTGTGGCGTGTGGAGCGCGGCCAAGGACGCCGGCGCCAAGGTGGTCCACAACTTGCGTGACTACTGGCTGTTGTGCGCGCGGTCGGGCTATTTTCGCGGCGACGATCCCTGTTCGCGCAAATGCCTTGATTGTGCGCTGGTCACACGTCCACGCCGCGGTCGGACCGCCGATGTTGATGGCGTCGTCGCGGTGGGCCAGTACGTGCTCGACACGCATCTGGCTGCGGGTCTGTTTCCCAATGCCAAGGTCGCTCGTGCGATCCTGAGCGCCACGGCGCCGGTGGAGTCGATCAAGGGCGGGGTACCTGACCGCTCTGGTGTGACGATCGGCTACATCGGCCGGATCAAGGAAGCTAAGGGGCTGCGCGTGCTGCTGCAAGCCATGGCCAAGGTACCCGCCGACGTGCCCGTACGCTTGCTCGTGGCCGGCGACGGCGAAGCCGCCTACATGGACGAGATGCACGACTTGGGCGACGCTCGCACGACGTTCCTAGGTTGGTGCAAGTCGGAAGATTTGTACCGCAAGGTCGATCTGGTGGTAGTGCCCTCGCTCTACCCCGAGCCACTCCCCCGCAGCATCCTAGAAGCCTACCGCTACGGCCTGCCGGTTATCGCCGCCCGCTCCGGTGGCATCCCCGAAGTAGTCGATCCAGGCCGCAGCGGATGGCTCTACGAAGGGCGTGATGTCGACGAACTCGCCCGCCTGATCACTGCCTTGCCCAGCCCCATGGGTCTCGACACACTGGACAACACGGCCCGCGATGCGATCGTCAGCCGTACTGATCCAGACTACGTGGTCGATGCATACGAGTCGGTATATCGGGATGTGCTGGCGACGGCGTGAACGCGATCAGGGCAACAGTGACCGCTACCTGGAAACGTTCTCATTTCGAAATGTTTTGCCGTGCCTATGATGAGGCGTTCAAAAAACCTGCCATCACCCCCGAATGTTGCAAAACATACTCGCCGGCCCTTGTCGCTAGATGATCGGTGTCATGATGGACAGGGTAGACGCTGAGCCACCGCGTGCACTCGTCCCCCAGACAGAATGATTTTCGGGGTTCGACATAGGACGCGCCAGGCAGAGCTATCTTAAGCCCTGGAAAAAAAACGCTGAGATCGAGATCTTGGCAGTGTTTCAGGCACGAACGGACAGAACGATGGGGGCAAGTCGTGCATTCTGAGTTGCGCTAGGCATTCCGGTCCTGGCACTTGAAGCTCGCGAACATCGCGAAATACGCTTACTTTTATGTTAGCCCTTCCGAGCTCCGACGATGGTAGCAAATGACCCGCGCAGCGCACTTTCTGTTTGAAGGATGCGACCGGTGGCATCCAGTAATTGTTGCATCTCGATGTGCTCAGGCGGGAAGAAGGCACGGGCCTATCGGCCTATCAGTATGACTTAGCTCATGTCATCGGATCGCGGCAGTTCCTGAAGAAAATCCGCATTCATCGCTGTGCATCCGTCCCCTATTTGCCCCGTCTCTTCGCGACGATGGCCTCCGGAAGGCACGCCATAGATCGCCAGGATCGCACCGGCCAACAATTCCTATACGCCTGTGGGCAACATGTAGAGGTTCGCAGCCGCATGGTTCGATAATAGGACAATATCGAGAAATAGGATACGGCCTTCCCAGCGAAATACAGCGGGAGCTGACGAGACGTTTTGCTCGTCGAATCAACGTCATGCCCAAGCCTGCTCCCACACTTGGTAAGAGTACGGCTAGCGATGGCGAATACGTAGACTGACGACCTCGGGTCTTTATTAAAACTTTCATAACGGACAGGGGGCAGTTCGTTCCGTCAGCCCAACAGTGCAACACTACATTCTTCTTCCGTTCGGAGAAAGAAGCTAGAATCCCTTATGAACATGGCGCAAGATCGCTGTGACCGATCCGTTGCTAAAAACTTGGGGCCTACGAGGTGCCAGGGATGAAGCATCTGTTGCAATGCGGCGCATGCGGAAAGCTGTCTTCGGAGAGCCTAGTCGAACGGGGCGACCCGCTCGGCTCGCCCATGGTCATTACGAAGCGGCGGCGACCACCGCTATGGTCGTGTTCGCGGTTCCTGTTAATTGTCCGCTTCCGCCAGATCTCAGATTTTACGCACCCGCGATACGTGCACCGCAAAAACCCGGATCAAATACTTCATCACTTACTTTTCGGACGGCGATCTCGATTTGGAAAGCGAAGAATAGCTCAAACCGCCGCAACGTTAGCGTATTCAATTTCGCCAGCTTTTTGCTCAAGATGCGTCGCTTCACCTTAACCAACTGCAACCCGGTTCCAGTCATCAGCTTTACAGCGGAATCCTCGGAGAAAAAACGGATGTGAGTTCTATCAAAAAGACCTGTATTTCTGTACTTCCAGTTCCCAGTCAAGATTGTCCAGACGAACCTCAGCTGCTGCGAATTAGGGACTGATGTGACGATTGTCGCGCCGATAGGCAAAGCCGTGTGCAACTCTGCGACCACGCGCCAGGGATCATATAAATGCTCCAAGACGCAAAGGCAGAAAACCAGATCAACAGGAGCGCGACGAGCCAGCGCGTTGGCAAGCTGCCCCTCTTTGTTGAGATTGACGAGAATTACATCGTCTACCTTGCTTTTGGCGACGTCCAAGGCCTTCTCAGAATAGTCTGCTACATAGACCCGTTCGGCACCCAGATGCCTCTTCATATGCGCGGCGAACTCGCCAGTCGAGCCACCCACGTCGAGGATTGTACCAACCGTAGATGGGCAAAGCTCGGTTATCCCGGCCCTATCGGACTGCGCGTAGATAGGCACTGTTGGTTCGGCCATACATCCCCCTTAAGACGTGTGACGGTTCCAATTGTGAGTTCTTCGCATCGGCGGCCGAGCACACACGAAGGGGGTAAGCATAGAATGCGCCGAGCGCAAATGGCACAGTATGGCCCGTCGCAGCTACGAGGCGCTTATCTGCCAGCAGCGACCTCGAACGCGGCGGTCCCCGCCTCCGCCTGTTTCACCACCGCCAGCTGCTCGGCAGCCGTCGCGGCATATCGCCCTGCATTAGACCGCGCTTCGCTAATGGATGGTCAGGGTCGCATTACCTCTGGTTTCAGTATTTATGACCATAGAGCACTAAATATTAACCACACCTTACAAGCGTCGACCATTCGGGCGCTGCGGTAACAAAGCTATTACAGTAGAGAGCTATTACAACATCTCCACATGTTAGTGGTGGTGTTTGGGATCGTAGCTGCCGCGATTATTATTCCTGGCGTAAGGTTAGTACATAATTGCGTAATCGCAGCAGGCAGCGTTGGGGCAAAAATGCTGAGTCCTATATTTTAGACGCTGGGACACCCGCAAAACCCATCAGGTAACTCGATGTATCGAGATAGATGGCCGCCTTTAACTAGGCGTTTTCACGGACGACAGCGCCTTCTTGTATGCTTCGTTGATCCGCTTCACCATGGCGTTGATACCCCAAGGCGACAGGTCAACCTCGCGTGCGACGGCCGCCATGCTATCCCGCCGTGCTGGGTTATCGACGAGGGCAATGAAATTGGCCGCGAGCGCGGGAAAATCATTGATTGCGCAGAACAGGCCGTTGCGTTGGTCCGCCACCACCTTGTCGATCCCGGGCAGGGCCGGCGTTACCACTGGCCGACCGGCTAACGTTGCCTGAACAACTACGCGAGGCAGCCCTTCGTTGCCCGCGGCGTGCAGGACGATATCAGCGCTGACCAGTAGGTTGGGCAAATCCTTGCGGAACCCGAGCACGATCACGTGCTCGACAAGGTTCAGTTCCCCAATCCGTGCCTGGAGCGCGGCATGCTCGGGTCCTTCTCCGGCGATAACGAGCATCCAGTCCTGCCGATCGCTATAGACGCCAAGCGCCTCGACCAGATCTCCGATCTGTTTACGTTTCTCGAGATGCCCGGCGATTAGGCCGACCGTGCGACCGACAGCCGTTCGGCCTTCGGGCAGGATCGTGGACCAGTCGAGCTTTTCGGCTTGTCGGTACTGCTCGGTATCCATCCCGCTGGGCACCCAGAAATGGCGGTCGGGCTTGCCCAAGCCCTCAACAATGCAAATCCGCTGCATCTCCTCGCTGACGCTGAGAAAGGCATCCGTAAACGGCGCGACCGCCTTTTCCATGCCGAGGTAGAGCAGGCGCTTGGTGCCGGACATGTTGAGGAAAGGCAGAATATGGACGCCATGTATGATCAGTGGCACCCGGACCAAGCAAGCCGCGAGGCGGCCGAGAATGCCTGCCTTGCTCTCGTGCGTATGAACAATCAACGGCTTGAGCTCACGGAATTTGCGGCTGAGCGCGATTACACAAGCGAGGTCCTGCAAAGATGGATCTCGGACTAGTGATGGCACAAAATGCCAGTGCACCCGCGAATCCAACCCGGCAACCATCTCGGGATGATAGCGCCCCGTGATCAGGTGAACATCGTGGCCCTGCGCCGCCTGGCCATTGCACGTGAAGAGCGTGTTCTCGTCCGCGCCACCGCGGATAAAGCGGGTGATCACATGGACGATGCGGCTTTGTGGAGGTAGCTCCCTTTCTGCCGGCATTTTAGGGCCAGACTCGAGAGATGTAGCGTTGGTCACGGCGGGTTACCTTCGACGAATGGCCATCAGGTATGACGGCCAGAGACTATGCCCGCCTTACGTCTGGCCGTCAGCCTAGAAGCTTTGGAACAACGCAAAAAGCGGAAGAGTGCGGATGGCGTCCTGATAAAAGCCCTTGGCACTATTATAGCCCACAAAGACCTTGTCCCCGCCGTAAATAACGGGATCAGCCATACTACCTTCATTAATGGCGCGAATGTCGAAACGTGCAGCCATGCGCTGTCCGTCGCGTTGACGAACAACAATCACTTCATTTAACTTGGCCAACTGCGCCGGCCCACCGGCCTTAGCCAGTACCGTTGTAAGATCCGAGTTTCCGAAGATAGTGATCACACCAGGGGAATTAACCTGGCCACCAACCGCGACCTGCTTGGATGTGTATTCGAGCACGTTCACCGTCACTTGCGGGTTCCGCAAATAAGCGGGCCGCAGATTCGATTCGACGCCCTTGGCAAGCCCGGCTGCGGTAGTACCTACTGCCTTGACCGGGCCGAGCAAAGGCATGCTCACCAAGCCCTGCGGGCCGATGATGACGCTCTCGAGCGACATGTCCGTCTGTCCGTAGACAAGGATCGAGATCCTATCGCCCGGCCCAAGGAGGTAACTATCATCCGCTTGCTGCGGCGCAGCCGACTGCATTGCAGCATAGGCTAAAGCGCCGCTCGGGACATCTTTAGCTCCGCCAGCGCAACCAGAAAGCAACGCAGCAGACATCAGATATCCGCATTTCCCCAGCACCCTTAACCGCATGTTACCCCGCAGCGCAGCAATTAAGCTGAGACTCTAAACGATTGATCCCAGGCATAAAATTCCACCCAACTCAACGATGTATATTTCTGACATTTACTAGCAAAACTGGAATCAAAGTTCCGTTCCGCATCATCAGGTGCGCCACTGTTAGAGTCTCACCACCCCCTCTAAAAGAGAGTGGCCGACTTATCAGGGACTTGCGGGCGTGTCGTTGCCGTCAAAAACACCTGAAATGACAAGAATGCCACCGATAAATACTAAGAAGGCAAGTCCCGGAAACAAAAACCCCGAACCAGCCAGATCGCTGCTAGCGGCTTTAGGCGACTGGCGGAAGCCCACCGCCTTGCCGGTCGTTGCAGTGCCTACCCGCGTATCAAAAGCGCGCGGTGAGGCGGCAACAGCTGACTGCCCCACCAATAGACTGGCCATAGCCAATCCGAATGTAACCTTACCAAAAGTCGCCATGCGGGTTCCCCTTAAGAAACGGCTGAAGTAATAAATCAACTTTAAGCTAACAGAGATAAGCGCATTTTCCTAGATGTTTTTGCAGTTGCGAACTAGCCCGGTCAAACGATCCATAACTTGGTGATACTCAATCGAGAATCTACGCCTTGATAACGACTTGGATCCATCAGCTCCGCCGTATGATACTCCGCGGATCGCGGCGAATCCTGTCAAGGACACTGACGTAGGCGTTACGATCATGCGGAAGAAGAAGTTCGCGCAAGTTGGGAAGCCTGCGAAGCAGGGCGTCCACCCAGAAGCCTGCCGCTACCGAGATGCTCGAGATCGCAAGCGCTGCAGCAAGGTTCACGGCGTTTGCGCTTTGCGGCAGGAGCGATTGGACGCCCTTTACTAGGGGCGCCTGTATAAAGCTGTGTACAAGGAATATGACCAACGACGCTTTACCGATAGCAGCGAGAATCAACGATAACGCGCTTTTGGGCATGCTCAAAGCCACCGCCTTCAACAATAGACTAGCCGAAACGCTGACCACAATCCCAGCTATAAAGACAATAACCGTCCCTTGACCGTATTTAAACAGCGAAATATCCAAATGATCTCGGTAGGTATAGAAAAGACCAAGTGAGAAGACAATCAAGCATGTAAAGGCACTTAATATTCTCAGTTTAATCCCGAACCTCTCAATCCGTTGATTGAATGCTCCGAATAGTACCGCGCCTGGAAATATATAAAGAACGATTGGGATACCGAGAGGAACGAAAAGGGCAACGCTTTTTGGCAGAAGATAGGTGATTATAAGGCACGCAACGCAAATTGCACTGAGCCACGCAAGCGGTACGCGACGTCGAGCCAAGAATTGCCCAACTCCGCCAACAAAGAGCAGATACCCTGCGAACGCCGGCAGAAACCAAAATAAAGAGATATCGCATGCTGCATTGATCAAGCGTGCGCTGCCGATCGCCGCGGCCTGCAGATACGCATTCAAAGAGAACTCGCCCCGCATTGCGATGGCCGCCGTGCCAAGTGTCAAGAACATAAAGAACGGCACTAGAAACCGCACCAGCACATCGGCAATTCTTGATGATCTGCTGCGCAAACCACGGGAGGCGAGCGCCAGAAAAAAGAAACCGTGAACGTGCCACTTATAGACAAATCCGAAAAACCACGACGAATGCGTAGTCAAAAGCCTATTGTGACCCAAAACGATGGCAACTATTAATATGCCTCGTACAATAAGATCGGCTTCAGGGAAAACGCTTGGCTTAATCAAGCTGTATCGATCGCGATTATCATGCAACGCGAAATTCCCTAATCCAACGATCCAGGAGTATTATACCCAGTCCTTATCAGGCTTCGTGTAATATCGGGGAAGAAAATATGTCATCGAGAAAGCAAGAAACATATAGAAAAATGGGATTGTCGAAGGTCCAAAAGAATCGCTCATTTGGTTAGAAACTATGTAAGAGATCAAAGCCATAAGCGAACCGATAAACGGGCCCCTAGCCCCTTCTTCTGAAAGACGAGAGCTATCGTCACGGCCGACTTGCCTGGCCGCACCATAAGCTCCGAGAAAGTACCATAGCACCGCAAGAATAAAGGTAATGGTTAGGCCAAGGCCGGGAAAACCCGTCGTGCGGACGGCGTCCATAAATACGTTATGCGCATGTTCGGTCCCATCCGACATCAACTGCCCCGCACCAACGCCCGTCATCGGATGGGCCAGCGCCATATCCCATGATTCCTGCCATAGACCTTTCCGTGCGAGAACGGAGCCATATTGGTTAACTTCCTCATCTCCAGCAAAAATCGTATCGAGCACAGTAAAGGCCCGCGCATTAATTAGCGGGAGAATGAGTGCGCCACCGATAATTGCTCCCAGCGCGATACTGATATTGCGAGACAGTTCAGCGAGCGCCTGTCTTGGGTCGAGGCGTTGAAATGCCATGAGCGGGACGGAGATAAGGAAAAGGACGGCAAAACTTACAAGATTGGTCTTTGATCCGCTTAGGAAGATAGCATAAATTGCTACAAGCAACCCAACGAGCGGCAAGGAAACTTTGCGGAGGGGGCTTGAGAGTGCTTGGCAAACGAAAAACAATCCTGCCATCGAAGCTACGGGGCCCAGCTGGTTTGGATGCTTGAAAAAACCGGGATAGCGATCGCCGTAGCCGCGTTGTCCCAAGAAGTACGTTGCAGAAAGTGATAGTGTCAAAATAACCAGGCACAATATTTGTGTGCGCCTTGCTGATTGACTTGAACGAGAAAGCGCGAAAATCGCCAGGACAATCGCGATCCCACTTGCATGGCCATAGATCGGTCTAAAAACACGCACAAAGGAGTCGACTCCGATTGCGGTGATCAGGCTCCATCCACAGATGAGCAACGTGAGGCTCAGAATTATCGCTCCGAGATTGCGAGCTCCCGGCAACATGCTGTAGAATGCGTCTCTTGCTGTTGTTGAGTATCCGTATAGAACAAATGGGAATAACGCGATCGAGAAGTTTATCGATGCGATATTGGTAACCCCGGGAGTACAAATCAGCAAGAAGAATAAGGCGAATGGGATGTACTGGCTCGTTGATAGAACCTTTCGGGTGCTTGGAAAGGTTTCCGGAAGCTGTGACCGAGCGGCAGTCATGCCCCGAATGACCCCTGTTTCATGACGTTTTGGTAAAGCACCGTCATTTCATTTGCGAAGCGGAGCATGTCGCACGGGGCGGCCCAATAATCTTGATAAGCGCTATCGGACATGGCTTCCGCTGTAGCGTCATCGTCCAGGACGCGTGTGGCTTCAGACAATGAAGCAGCTTCCCTGGCATCAAAGACGAGTCCGGTTTTGCCGTGGCTTACGACTTCGGCGGCAGAGGAGCAGCTGCTCGATATCACCGGTGCTCCGCAGGCAAGCGCTTCGAGCACGACCATTGGCATGCCTTCATACCAGAGCGAGGGGAAGACCAGCGCGCGTGCCTCGCGCATCGCTTCCTGGACTTGGTTCTTTGCCTGCCACCCGCGGAAGTCGGCGTTGGGTAGGCTGGCCTTGAGCCAATCGAGATCGGGGCCGTCGCCGATTACGACGAGCTGGTGCTGTCTGTCGACAAAGCCTTGCGCCAGCACGGACAGGCCCTTCTCTTTTGAGATACGGCCTACGAACAGGTAGCGTGCGTCTGGCCCGCGCGGTACGCGCGGCTGCTTATCTACCGCGATCGGATTGCGCACTAGCACGATGTTAGCGGCCGCCGGCAGGTAGGGCTGCAGAACACGGCGCTGAGTTTCGCTCAGCAGGATAAAGTTACGCGCTTTCGCCGGGTAATGCGCGCGGGCATGCATGATAGCGTGACGCCCGACCCGCCAGGCCTTGATGATGCCCGAGCGTGAATCGCATTGCGTTGTGAGGCAATCAAGGCC
Source organism: Sphingomonas faeni (assembly GCF_030817315.1). Classification (NCBI taxonomy): domain Bacteria; kingdom Pseudomonadati; phylum Pseudomonadota; class Alphaproteobacteria; order Sphingomonadales; family Sphingomonadaceae; genus Sphingomonas; species Sphingomonas faeni. The sequence continues at coordinate 2,828,633 of NZ_JAUSZF010000001.1, forward strand.
GAGCGGCTTTCTCGTACAGATCGAAAGCGAAGGATAGTCGAAGAAGCCCCCGTTTGGGCAGGCGGCGAAGTATTCATGCATGTGAAAGATTGCATGCACCCCAGGCGACATCAACGGTGGCAAAATGGACGGTGACAGTGCTTTGGACCAAGTGTGGACGTGGAAGATTGTGTCGTTCAGGTCGACTTCGGCTATGAGTTTGCGCATGGCCCGCTCCGCATCCTCATTCCAAAGCCCCTGAAGGAGCGCCTTGGCTCGCGACGGATTGCGACGGAGGTCGGCTTGGCCCAGCGTTTTTACGTTGACGCCGGCATCCAGCAACTCGCGATCGGGTTCCCCTGCGGCGGCGAGGAACGTCACATCGACGCCCTGCGCCCGTAAGGCGATCGCGGTGTCGAGCGCGCACCGGGTCGCGCCGGCGCCAAGCTCGGCATTCGCAAAGTCGTGGACGACGACAAGCTTCATCGTCTCTCACACCTGTGTACAGCGGTTGAACCCAAGTATCCCACGTCAGGAGCCACGTTCAGCTCGGCTTGGGCGTGTAGGAGTAGTTGTAGGAATAATAATAGTCATCGTCGTTACCCTCGGCGGAGAACTTCTCGACAATCACGCCCAGCACGTCCGGACTTGCCGTGGCGAGGCGCAACAGGGCGCGGCGCAACGAGGCGCGCGTGCCGCCTTCGGCTTCGGCGACAAAAATAACGCCATCCACCTTGGCCGCCAGCAGCAAGGCATCGGCCATACCCAGGATCGGCGGCCCGTCGATGATGACGACATCGTAGGACTCGCGCGCTTTGGCTAGGATATCGTCCAGCGTTGAATGCGACAGCAATTCAGTCGGGCTCGGTGGGGCGGTGCCCGACGTGATGACGTGCAGCTTCTCGAAGTCGGTGGCCTGGATCACTGATTCGAAGACAGCATTGGCGGAGAGCAGTTCGGCAAGACCAAGCTTGTTGGCGAGCCCGAAAAACCGGTGCGTGGCCGGACGACGCAAGTCGGCATCGATCACCAGTACGCGCAAGTCCATCTTGGCGATGGTGCGGGCGAGCGCATACGCTGTCGTCGACTTGCCCTCTCCCTCGCGCGAGCTGGTGACCGACAAGGTCTTTGAAAGGCCATTCGGTCGCGACAACGCAATATGTGTACGCGCCGAAAAGAAGGCCTCGGATAGCGCCGATCGTGGGTTGTCGAGCTCGTCTGGAATGGAAATCGCTACGTCCGACTTGGGAATGACGCCGAGGATCGGCAGCCCAGTCGCAGCTGAGATATCCTCGGGCGTGCGAAGCTTCTGATCGAGTTGCGATTTGATCAGCACCGTGAGCAGGCCGAAAAACAAGCCCGCGACGAGTGCGACAGCGAGGTTGACCGGAAGGTTGGGCGAAACGGGTTTGCCCGGGACGGTCGCGTCATCGATAATCGAGACGCTGCTTCTGTTAACGCCTGCGGTGGCAGACACCTCCTTCTGCCGCTGCAACAATGCGTCATAGAGTGAGCGGTTGGTATCGACGTCGCGCTTGAGGATATTGCTGCGAACGCCAAGCCGTTCTTCGCTGATAACGCTCCCCTTAAGGCCGTTGACACGTTCGAGCAACGCGGCTTCCTGGTGTTGCGCGGTTTCGAACTGTGCGCGCAGACCGTTTACAACGTCACGCGCAGCCGTTTGCGCGGCTATCGTCAGGCCATTGACAGCTTCCTGGTCAGCCTCAGCTGTCGGATGGGATAGGCCGTAAGTCGCTCGATCCTGACGCAACTTTGCCTTTGCTGCCGCCAGCTGGCCCTTCAGACCTTGGACTTGTGGGTCGGCAAGAACTTGCGGCACGCTCATCAATGGAACCGCTTGCGTAGCGCGCCATGCCTGCTCAGCAGCAATCCGCTGATTGGTAGCATCGTTAGCGGTGGTGGCCGAGCTGGCTAGATTGGAGGCAATAGTGGTTGTCTCCCCGCCCTCGGCACCAGCCCTGACCGAAATCAAGCCGTTCTCGGCAATATAGGAGTTGAGATCCACTTCGGATCGCTCAAGCCGCTCCCGCGCCAGTTTCAGTTGGTTGGTAAGGAAGTCGCGAGCATAGCTGGAACCGTCGAACTTGTGCTGGAGATCTAACTGCACAGCCGCCCGCGCATAGGCATTCGCGATTAATGCGGCCAGTTGCGGGTCCCTCGAATCGAACTGTATATTGGTGAGCTGAGTACCGGCGATTTTCTCGACATGAACCGATGATCGCAAAAATCCAATGGCGGCATTCTGCTTGGCCAACGGAGCCGTGGCCGATTCTTGACTGTCGCTTCCTGTGGAAATCCCGGCAACCTCAAGGAACTTCGCATTCGACCCTAGCTTGGCCTGTTCATAAACAGCCTGGGCCATCGCACGACTTCTGATCAGATCAATTTGCGTTTGGGACTCACGCTCGAAATCGCCAGACGAACCGATCGTAGTCCCGGTGTTGCTGATCTGGATCGTCTGCGAGGCGGCCGATTCAAAGCGGATTACGCTGGTTGCGCGATAAACGGGCTTTGCCAACAGCGTGGCGGCGATGCCGATCAGCAGGGCGATAATTAGAATAGCAGCCAAGAGCTTATAGCTGCGCTTGATTACCCGCCAGAAGCTCGAAAGCCCTAGGCTGAAAGCATCGCTCGGGTCGGAAACCGAAAACGCTGTAGATCCGGTCAGAATCGTATCCTGCTGCTGGTTCGAGAGTTTCGCTATCGTGTTCGCCACATTACCCCCGCGTCATGTTGTTCGGATCTTCCCACGATTGCCGCGACGGGTCATGCCGGAAACATCTGTCAAGCCACACGTGATCGTTACCACTGTGCGGCCTAAAACTACTGGCAGGTAGCTAGCTTCTTCTGTGCCGCAGAGCAACAAATTTGGTGAAGCTAATACTTGCCTGCGGAAACTTGGCCCAAAGGGGGTCAACGCGATTTTGCGTTGCCAAAGACGCCTCCCTGGAAAAAAGGCAGCGCGTTGAGAAAAACGATCGACTTCCGCTCGAGGGGGCGCTCAAGAAATGCGTAGGACAGGTACGCACACAGGATACTGACAATATTTATGCTGACGAACAAAGCGATCCCAAGCGGGATCCCGATGGACTTCCCGAACACTCTGTCGGACACCCCCATAAACATCGCAAGCACGATTATGTGCACTAGATACAAGCTATAGGACCAATCCCCCAGTTTTATCAGCGATTTACTTACAAAATTTGCACCTTTCGCCTGTCGGGAGAAGCAGGCAATGGCAACCACCGCAGTCGCCAAAAGCCATGCCAGAGGTCGGCCCCACCCCAGCAGCAGGCCGTGATACCCCCAAATCATGACGACGATCAGCAAACTTATAAGCATTAATGGCTCAGGTATACTAATTGTCCTGAAAATTTCTGTAAAGTAGGCCCAAATTTATACCAAGCAGAAACTCAATGATTAGTCCACTTGTCCAGAATTCGAATGGATAAGGTAGTTCTAGAATGCCCATAATTGGCAAGATCATTAGAGATACGAAGAGAATGCGCATGCCCACTCGCTTCTTGAATGCAAGGCACGCAGAAAATATAACATAAAACATCATTTCCAACTCGAGAGTCCAGCCTTGTCCAAGTATAGGACGAACCTTTCCCTCCGGCCCGGCCACCGGGTAGAAACTTAGGTTAGTGATCAGATCGTACATGCCAATCGGGTGGCGTGTCGCTATCAGCAAGCCTGCCATTACGAAGGTAAGAATCCAATAAATTGGAACGATTCGAGATATGCGTCGAATTAGGAAGTCTTTTGTGACTCTTAGACTCCCGAATTTATCGTGCGTAACCCCTACCATAATAAAACCGGATATCACAAAGAAGATATCAACCCCTATTCCGCCATCGATAAGAAATTCATCGACGCCAAACATACGCTTCATTATGCTGTTAAGGACATGAGCAACCATGACGAGAGCAGCAGCGATAGCCCTCACCTGCTGTATGTTGGTTAGAATAACCTTATTGGGCATATAATTTATCACCCTTAATAGATGGCAGCGCTGCTGCTGGTGAACCCAATTTTAATTATTGATCGTCATATCTCTCAGGTCTGCAATTGCGTCATTCGAAGACGGCAGAACCTCGAGTGTCAGCACCTGGACGGGACATTGTTGCGGCACGGTAAAGCGCACCGATACTACACTGTCCGGCATTCTGCCGATTGTAGCTTGCACAAGCTTTGCACTGGTTGTCCTGCACCCTATCGTCCAGCGGGCCTCCCCGCCGCTTGGGTCACTCATGCCGCCGACAAAGCGCAGTGTGTAGGTTCCGGCTTTGAGCAGCAGGCGCTGAGTCAGCACATCCCCGCCCGCGGTTCGTCCGACGTGGAGGCGTTGACCGGGCCCCCCGTATACGTCATCGAAGTAGGCAGTTCGGTCGCCGAACCGCCAACCGATTGGTCCCCAAGAGATCCGGTTCGCGGCGATTCTGCTGAAGTCGCCATCGACTGGCCCCTCCCGCGGATCGAGAGCAACCTTGGGATTGGCAGTGCGCACCAGTGCCAGAACCGCATCGCCGTACCCTTGCTCAAGCGCGGCAGTAAGGAAAGTCTGCGGCAGCGCGTCGTTAGGCCGATAGCCGCGCGCCATTGCGTCGGCCAGTAAGGTCAGCGTGTTGCTCGTCCGGTTCAAGTCAGGCCGCGCCATCGTGCGCAGAAGCGTGTCGGACCATGGTGGGTATTGTGCCACGCGCTGGGCCAGTACCGCTCGCGCCGGTCCATTTGCCGCCATAGCGACGAACACTGACAGCACTTGCGGGGTGTAACGACCCCGCCGCAGCAGCGCATCTCCGGCGTCGACCGCACCTTGGGGATTGTTGTCGCGAAGTGACTGGCGCAGCGCCCACCACTGCACGTCCGAATTGCGCCAAGTAGCGCGCGCAGCAAGGCTCAGCAGGCGATAAGCCCCCACCTCGTCACCGCGCGCGCCAAAGATTTCTCCAAGCGTCTGCAGCGCAGTGGCATTGTACGTTGATGCGCGAAGGGCGGCTACGGCACTGCGCTCGGCAGTTGCGGGATGGCCTGCGGCGAGTTCGGCGCGCGCTGTCAGTGCCATTGCGTCCGATCCCAGCAGCATGCTGGCAGGCAATGCTACCGTGCCGCCCGCCGCCGCCACTATCGCGCCCAACGTCAGACGCACGACTTGAGCGGCCGCCACCAAAACCAACGCGGGCACGGCGAACCGGACGAAGCCCGGCAATCTACACATCTCGACTCCGACCTCATCCCCGGAAGGGCGTGTCAACAAGCCCGCCATAGCCCCGGCAATCGCAGCGATCGCGAAGGTTCTGGCCGGATAGTCCACCAGCGAATGCAAGAGCAACAACACGAGAACGGTAACTGCCGCTACCTCGACAAAGGCCCGGTCTTGCGTCGCCGACAAGGCCGCAACGCGACGCACCGCCAGCACAACGAAAACCAGCGCCGCTGCGATCGCGAGCACGCCTACTATTCCGGCCTCGGCGATCAGTTCGAGGTAATCACAATGCGCGTGATTGAGGTAATTGCGTGAAACCGTGTTCAGGCTCTCGACCGGGGAAAACGCGCGCACGAACGAACCGAGGCCTGTACCATAAGGGAAATGGTGGGTCGCCATGAACCAGACACCTTCCCAGCTGACGAAACGCTCATCCCCACCGGCGCGCGAGAGCCGCGCGAACACCCCCTGACCGCTCCCGGTGAACAGCAGCCACACTCCCGCCAGCACGATCCCGGCTAGGCCCGCCAACGCGATCGACTTGGGAACGGTCCGCCGCAACATCAGCAGCGCGGGTATGATCCCGAGAGCCAGTAGCGCCACGCCAGCCCGGGATTGGGTCAGCAGGCAAACCGTCGCCGCCAGAAACAGAATCGGCATATAAGGCCACAACAGGTCTGAGCCCGGGTGATCGCGGATACGTCGAACCGCCAGCAGCAGCGTGACGGAAGCAGTGATCGCCATCATCGTCGCTTGGTGGTTTCGGTTGGCGAACAGACCGACGGGAAAATTGTTATGCGCTGAAACGTAAAGGTGAAGCCCCCCCGCCGCTAGCTGCAGCAGGCCGAGCAGGCCGCTCAGGCACCCTATCAGGATGATAGTCCAGAGCACGGGCAGGCCTTGATCGCAGCTCGTCCCACGCGCCAGCAGAAACGCCGCAACCGGCACCGACAGCGCTACCAGCCACTGCCAGGTCGCCGGCGCATCGAGCGAGAGTGGATACCACGCCCCAGGGGTGACGCTGCTCGCGATCTCTGCCGCGAACGATCGGCCCGACAGCTTCATCCATACCGCGGGCGGCAGCGGAACGAGTTGCAAAAGGGGCACGGCGACAAGCAAGGCCAAACCAACCGGAACCACCCTGCCGCTGCCCGCGCCGACGCGGACCGAACCAAGCGATGCCGGCCAGCACAACTAGCGCAAAAATTTCCAGGGCCAGATCACGCCAAGGATTGAGCGCGCCCGCCCCACCGAGAAGCGCTGCGATGACCAACAGCACCTTCAGGCGCACGGGTTGGGCAGTCACGGCGCTTTGCCAAGATGTTTTCGCAATGCCCCTAACGGTCCGTGTCGACATGCTTTAGATCCTCTTTAACGCCCAAAAAAGACCATCGCTAGAAAGATTTAGCTCCCTCAGGGACGCCGCAATAAGGCCAAACCCTGATCGCGCATCTTTCATGGGACTGGCTCGTACGTGCTTTTACTTGCCAACTCTACCGCATTGCAGCAAGGTATTTGAAGCGACTTCTTCCAGCCCGGGCTTGTCGGCATCACAAGTGCTAAAGCAACATAGTCCGAAAACGTTATTATCGTTGCATGTCATTTCTTAGGAGTTCGTGTCCCGTGAGCCTTCCGGCACATCTGTCCTCTCCGCGTGAAGCTCGCGTGTCGATCGCGATGGCGACTTACAACGGCGCCCGCTTCATTCAGGAGCAGTTAAATTCGATTCTCGCCCAGACGCACTTGCCCTGGGAACTGGTAATCACCGACGACCAGTCTACTGACGCGACCGAGCAGATCGTTAACGCCTTCGCCGAAAAAGCGCCGTTCCGCATCCGCTTCATCCGCAACGAGGATCGGCTCTACTTCTCGTCGAACTTCATGAAGGCCGCGTCTCTGTGCGAAGGCGACTTCATCGCCTTTTCCGATCAGGATGACATCTGGGATCCCCGCAAGATAGAACTGTCGCTGGACGCACTGGCGCAGCCCGGCGTCGTCCTGTGCGTGCACGACGCGACCAAGGTGAACGAGCAGCTTGAGCCCATCGGCCTCGAAACGCGCCGCGGGGTGCCCAAGGGGCTTTTAGCAGAATTTGATCCCCTAAACGCATTTTCAGGGTTCGTTTGTACGTTTCCTACGAGCATGCTCGCCCTTATACCAGCAGGGCAACGGCCGGCTGATATCATCGAAACCAACCGGCTTTTTTCGCATGACCGGTGGATATGCTTTCTGGCCACGTTGGTCGGGTCGATCGCCAATCTACCCGACCCGCTCGCGTTATACCGTCAACATGACGATAATGCAGCGGGATGGATGAGATCAGGACGCAGCCAGTCCGACATGCTTAGCTTGATGCGGAACAGGTTTGGCTTCTACATTCTGAAGCGGCTTAGTGTTTTGCGATCGCTCAACCAGCTTGCGGCTACGATTGATCCTAACTCTCTAGACCCCACGATATTCTCGGCTCAAAAATTCGAGCGTAGTTTGCGCTTTCTGAAGCAATATGAGGAGCATTATGAACGCCGCTTCCGGATCGCGTGCGCGGATTTCCGACCCCTTAGATTGTGGAACCTTAGCGTCTGTGTTTTTCGTGGCGCTTATCGAGGCCCGGTGGGTAGCGGGAGTACTTGGCGGAAGTTGATGATGGACGGTTTGGGCGCGATTGTCGCTCATCCTAACCAGGGAGAGATCGCTCGGTCCCAACTGTTGTTGCAGCCGAAATGAGCGAAAGATACCGCATCACTCATCGCTTGCTACATATCCGTAACTTTCGGGACTGACCTCGGCTATGCGTCTGACTTACATCCACAATGCTGAAATGCCGGCAAGCGGAGCCAGCACGGTACAGGTGATGCGAATGTGTTCAGCATTCACGAGGGCTGGGCATGATCTAGAGCTAATAATTCCCCTGTTCACCAAAATATCGCCTCCTTCCGATGATGACTTATTCGAGTACTATGGCTGCACGGATCGATTCACAGTCCACCATCAACGCCTCCGGTTTGCCAGTGGGATCGAATTCGCTATTAAGGCTGCCCTCAGGGCCCGGAGGCGACATAGTGATATCGTCTATAGCCGCTGCATCAGATCTTGCGGGTTTGCGGACTTACTTGGATTATCAGTTGTGCATGAAGCTCACGGCCCGGTGGAGGCCTATTCGAAGAGTGGTAATTTTGTATTTCGCCAGTTAGCGAGGTTCTCGCGCTTCCGACGGCTTGTGACGATAAATGGTGCTCTCGCCCAATATTATATCACAATGTTCCCAAGACTTTTGCCACTTCTCTATGTAGCTCCAAGCGGAACGGATCCAGTAAAGCAACCGATACATCCGGTTCAGCCGGTGCCGGGCCAGCAATTGCGCGTCGGATATGTCGGCTCGATGTTTCCCGGAAAAGGGATGGAGCTGATCGCCGAATTGGCCATGCGGACTGACTATACCTTTGTCGTTGCTGGTGGAGATGCTGAAAGTATCGCTTACTGGAAACAAAAGGTCGAAGGTCGCGTTGAATTCCTCGGACATCTTCCTAATCGAGACGTTGACGCTTTGATCAACACCTTCGACGTTGCCCTGGCCCCTTATCTCGAGAACGTCGGCGGCCTTAGTGTCACCTTCAACCTTGCTCGCTGGATGTCACCTTTGAAACTGTTCGAGTACATGGCGCATGCAAGGGCAATCCTGGTGTCGGACCTGCCCGCTATCCGGGAAGTCGTTCAGAACGACAAAGAGGTCCTGCTTTGCAATCCGCGCGACATAGAAGACTGGATCTTGGCGCTAGACAGATTGGCACAGGATCCGGGATTGCGTGAGAAACTGGGTCGAAATGCGCTGTCGACCTTTTTGAATCGCTTCACGTGGGATCAGAGGGCAGCGGGCATACTCGAGGCAATCGCGGCATGAGACATGTTGCGATAATGACCGCTTATAAGGACTTCGCGATGCTCGTGCGGTCGCTGCGTCGCCTACGGATGTTCGATGTCGACGTTTACCTCCATGTCGATCGCAAGACTCGATTCGCCAACAGCGAGATGGAAATTCTCAAGGGACTGTGTCGAACTGTTCAGACCTGTTACGACATTCCGTGGGGAGGCCATGAGCATATCCAGGCTATCGTTGGCTTGATGCGTGATGCCGTCCTTTCCGGAGAGCCCTACGGTTACGTTCACACGCTGTCCGGGCAGGACATAGTCATAAAGCCACTTTCATCCTTTACCGAATATTGGGATGGGACTATCTACATGAAATCAATCCCACGACACGATTTTCCGGAAAACGTAGAGGCCAGAATTGCGCATCGCAACCTGCTGCATAGCTGGCAAAAACGGCGACGTGTGTGGCAAACAGCAGATCTTCTGCTTCAGAAAATCCAGGCGCTCCCCGGATTGGCTAGATCGCAGTTACTAAGCCAGACGCCGCTTCACAAAGGTGAAGTCTGGCTGTCCATGCCTTTCGCCATATGCCGAAGAATCGTGGAATCCAGCGAAGCGCACGCCCTTCTTCACGAGTTGCGTACGACATATATCCCGGAAGAGTTTTTCTTCCAGTCCGTGATCATGAACTGGGAGTATGCGTCGCGCGTCAATCAGCGTAACTTGCGGTATACTGACTGGCATTCAGGTCGGGGGCGGCCCGCATTTTTGGACGATAGCGATTTTGGACCAATTTTAAATTCCGGGGATGTATTCGCCCGAAAGGTGAGCACTGAGAAGTCGGACTCGGTGGTAACTAGGCTCGAGGCTGAATACGGAAAATCATAGCCGACGTATGACATAGGTATTTGTGATTTTCCCAGTACTGATTGATACGTATTAAACTGATTACGATTGTAAGCGTGGCCGGCAGACCGCAGATTACGCGGCTTGCGCCACTAGCTTTGCGGTTTGCGCGGACCAATTCCAGGGCATAAGTTCGTCCCATCGCGCTGCTGGCCAATCCGCTGCGATCTTCCCAGTGACGTCGGCGATGTAGGCCTGCGGGTCGACGGCGTTGGCCTGGCAGGTCTGGATGACGGTGTAGATCGCTGCGGCGCGCTCGCGCCCGTCTTCGAACCGGCGAACAGCCAGTTCCGCCGTCCGACGGCAACGCCGCGCAACGCGCGTTCGGCGATGTTGTTATCGATCTCCAGGCGTCCGTCATCGAGGAAGCGTACGCCTCCGGTAGCGGCCGCCTTGCCGGTCAGGCGAAGGACCGGTCTTAAGCGCGCTCTTAAGAGTACGCTTAGGAGTAGGTGTTGTGGGTCAGATCACGGTTTTCGGCGGGCCTGAGCGCCGTCGCCGGTGGAGCGATGAGGAGCGGGTGCAAATCCTGGCGGAGGCCTTTGCACCGGGCGCGTTTGTTGCGCAGGTCGCTCGGCGGCATGATGTCTCGACGGGGTTGATCTATACTTGGCGCCGCAAGTTTCGCCGACGGTCAAATGCGCCGACTGCGGTCGCCGGCTTTGCCGAAGCGGTGGTCGTTGAGGATTGCCCGGTCGAATTGCCGACCGTGCAGCCGACCATCGTCGTTGATCTGGCGCGGGGCGGACGCGTAAGCGTCTTCGCATCAGCGTCGCCCGATCAGGTGGCCGCGGTGCTCAAGTCCGTGATCCGATGATACCTGTTCCGAACGGCGTGAAAGTTTGGCTGGCGTTGGGTCACACGGACATGCGGCGTGGCATGCGTTCGCTCGCATTGCAGGTTCAGCAAGCGCTGAACAAGGACGTCCATGCCGGCGACCTGTACGTGTTCCGCGGGAAAAGCGGGTCACTGTGTAAGATCCTGTGGCATGACGGGCTGGGCATGTCGCTGTACGCCAAGCGGCTGGAGCGCGGGCGCTTCGTGTGGCCGGCTGCCAAGGACGGCACGGTCGCGATCTCGGGCTCGGCGATGGCGTGCCTGCTCGAAGGTATCGACTGGCGCAATCCGCAGGAAACGTGGCGTCCGACCCGGGTTGGGTGACTACCTCCAGCGGCAGTCAGGATGAGAAAAGCGGCGGAAATCCGCCAAAAACCATAGGTTTCTCAAGGGTGTTCTGGTATAATCTGGCATGCTTTCGAGCGATGCCTCCGACGAGCTTTTGCAGCTTCGCACCGAACTGGCGGTCGCTCGTGATCTCGCGGAAAAGGCCCAGGCGAACGCGCTCAATGCCGAAGCCGAAACGGCCCGCGTCAGAGCTATCAATGCCGATCTGCTAGCCCGCAATGCTCATCTCGAGTTGATGAACGAGAAGATGCGGCGCGACAAATACGGCGCCAGTTCGGAACGCAGCCGTCGGCTGATCGACCAGTTGGAACTGACGTTCGAGGAGCTCGAGGCGGACGCCACCGAGGCGGAGGGCTTGGGCGCAATAGCTGCCGCCAAAGCGACGACTTTGACCGCGTTCACCCGCGTAAGGTCCACCCGCCGCGACTTCGATCCAGGCTTGCCGCGCGAACAGGTCGTCATCCCGGCACCCGAGCTGTGCCCTTGCTGCGGGTCGGCCGACCTCAGCCATCTTCCGGCCGATATTACCGAGACACTCGAAAAGGTGCCCGCCCGCCACAAGGTAATTCAGACCGTACGGGAAAAGGTCTCTTGCCGTCAGTGCGAGAAGATCAGCCAGCCACCGGCGCCGTTCCACGTCACCCCGAGGGGCATGTTCGGGCCGCACTTTCTGGCCAGTTTGGTCTTTCAGAAATATGGTCTGCACCAGCCGCTCAACAGTCAGCGCGATCGCCTCGAGAGCGAGGGCATCTCCTTGAGCCTGTCGACGCTCGCAGATCAGATCGGCGCAGTGAGCGTAGCTGCCAGGCCCTTGTTCCTGCTAATTGAAGCGCACGTCCTGGCGGCCGAGCGTCTCCACGGCGATGACACCACCGTTCCGCGGCTGGCGAAGTACAAGACCGACGTCGCGCGGATCTGGGATTACGTGCGCGACGACCGCCCGTTCGGCGGTCCAGCACCGCCGGCAGTGCTGTGCTATTACTCGCGGCCCCGGAAAGGCGAACATCCCCGCGGCCATCTCGCTGGCTATACCGGTATTCTGCAGGTCGACCGCTATGCCGACTTCAACGACCTGTTCCGCGATGGCTGGGCTGACAAACCGATGACGCGGGCGAACTGCTGGGCTCACGCCCGCCGGCAGTTCTTCGAGCTGGCCGATGTGGCGCGTCAACTCAAGCGCCAGAAGGGCGGCGTGCCGCTCGTCTCGCCGTTGGCGAAGGAGGCTCTCGAATGGATCGACCAGATCTTCGCGATCGAGCGAGAGATCACCGGGCGGACTGCCGGCGAGCGCCCGAGCGTGCGCCAGGAACGCGTCGCACCCCTGATCCGAGCACTGGAAACCTGGATGCGGGAAAAGCGCGGCATTCTGTCGCGTCACGATGCCGTCGCCAAAGCGATCGCCTATCTGCTCAACGACTGGGCGGGGTTCACGACATTCCTCGTGGACGGTCGGATCTGCCTGACGAATAACGCGGCCGAGCGAGAGCTGCGCAGCGTAGCGCGCGGCAGGAAAGCCTGGTTGTTTGTCGGCTCGGATCGCGGCGGTGAGCGCGCTGCGATGATGTACAGCCTCATCGGCACCGCCAGGCTCAATGGCGTCGATCCGCTCGCGTGGCTTACCGACGTCCTTGTCCGCATCGCTGATCTGCCGCAGTCCCGGCTTCATGAGCTGCTGCCTTGGGAATGGATTCGCTTTCGTAAAACGCCGCTCGTGCAAGAGGCTGCCTGATGACTGATCCCCAACCCGAACCCGAACTGATCGAATCTTCGCTGAACCGGTCGATCGAGCGAGGTGGCAGGCGACTGGAAGTCCACATCGTCCGTCTAGCAACTGAGCGAGGGTGGTCTCTCGAAGTGGTCAACGATCACAACACCTCGATCGTCTGGGACGACCAGTTCGAAACCGATCGCGACGCTGATGCAGCCTTCCAAAGCGCGCTGGCCGAAGAAGGTTGCGAGGCCTTCCTCGACAAGGACTGACGCACCAGCCCCGCTCCGATAGCCGTCAATCCGCGGCCTCTATCGGATGCGTACGAGGAAGCGGCACAGCGCGGGCCATCGCTTTGTGCCATAGGCGATAGCCTTGGCCATGTCGGACTTTGGCAACAGCCGGCGCAGTGCCGCGTCCAGTGCCTCGCGCAGCGCATCGACCAGCGGCGTCGTCCGGTTCTGCCGCGCCGCCAGTTGCACGTCGGGCGGCCTGCCGCGGACCTCGGCTTCTATGCCGTACAAGGCACCGATGCGTTCAAGAATGTCGGTGGTCAGCGGCGTGGCAACCCGCTCGTGCAGGTCGAACACCTTGCGCCTGAAATGGGCCCAGCACGCGACTTCGGTGACGCCGCTTCGATAGAGCGCGTCGTAACCAGCATACGCGTCGGCCTGGAGGAAACCTCGAAATTCGGCGAGATGGGCTTGCGGATGTGCACCGGTGCGGTCGGTCGTGAAGTGATACCATGTCGCAGGCGAGGTCGTGTTGCCCGAGGCCCGGTCGTCGACCGCATACACCCACAGCCGCCCGGTCGCGGTGCGTCCGCGACCGGGGTCGAGCACGGGAACTGGCGTGTCGTCCGCGTCGATCTTGTCGCCTTGCAGCACTTCCTCACGGATGCGGCTGACGATGGGGTCGAGCAGCGCTGCTGCCTGACCGACCCAGCCCGCCCGCGTCGAGCGGTCGATGTCCAGGCCTTGGGCGGCCATCATCTCGGACTGCCGGTAAAGCGGCAGATGATGGTCGAACTTCGAGACGACGACATGCGCCAGCGTTGCAAATGTCGCCTTCCGGCGGGCGACCGCCTTCACCGGGGCAGCCGCCTGGACGATCTTCTCACAGGTCCGGCAGCTATATTTCGGTCGGACGTTCCGCACCAAGCGCCAGTGCACCGGCAGGACGTCGAGCATCTCATGGGCGTCTTGCCCGAGGCGGCGTAGAGCACCCCCGCAGTCCGGGCATGTGCAGGCGCCGGACGCGGGTTCGTGGACGACCTCCTGGCAAGGCAGGTGGTCGGGCAACACACGGACTGGTGCGAGCCGCACGGGCGTGTCTGACAAGGTCGCGCCGATCTCCGTCCGGGACTGCGCTCTCGGTTTCCAGTTCCTCAAGCGCGAGTTTGAGCTGGGCGATCTCGCGCGTCAGCTTCTCGGAGGATGCGCCGAACTGCATCCGCCGCAGCCGGGCGATCTGTCCACGCAGTGTCTCGATGAGCAGGTCGCGGGCGGCAAGTGCTGCATTGGCCCGGGCGAGCGACGCCTCCAGCACGGCAATCCGGGCCTCGGCATCAGATGGGGCAAGAGGGGCTTGCGACACCTCATTTTTATAGCAGTTCGCGCACTTTCACCCGAGCAAAAATGGCGGAAAAGCTACGTTTTTAGCCTGCCAATGTTGGTGTCTATGTCCGCTCTGGGCGGCGCCGGTCGACGCCCTCTAGAAGCATCGATACCTGCGCCGATGTAAGCGTCACTGTGCCGGTCGCGGTCACTGGCCAGACAAAACGCCCCCGGTCCATCCGCTTCGAAAACAGGCACAGGCCCTGACCGTCGAACCACAGCAACTTGATCAGGCCGCCGCGCTTGCTACGGAACGCGAACAGCGCACCGGAATGTGGTTTCTCCCGGAGCAACTGCTTCACCAATACCGCCAGGCCATCAAAGCCCTTGCGCATGTTGTTGACGCCGCACGCCAGGAATATCCGCGTCGATGTCGGCTGCGGGATCATCGCGCCAGCACGCCGATCACGCGCGATAGCGCCTCGGCGTCGACCGTGCCATCGACCGCCAGTCGCACACCCGACGGCAGCTCGATGCCGATATGCCCCGTGGTCCGGGCGTCCGCTGCCACCTCGACGGCGGCGCCGACAGCATCACGGGCGGATCGCTGACCCGGACTTCGGCAAATGCGGTCTGGGGCCGGGCCGGCACTCCACTCAGTGCACCCGACATCGCCTGGCGCCGCCAAGTGTAGATCGCGCCGTTGCCAATCTCGTGGCGCTCGACCGCTGCCCGGACCAATCCATCCGGCCCAAATGCATCGCGCAGGATCGCCAGCTTCTGCTCGACCGTCCAGCGGCGCCGGCCCGACACCCGCCCGACAATCTCGATACGACCACTCATACGACCGGTCACTACATCTGCGGGTGGTTCGGTGATCTCGTCTGACATTACGGCCCCGTTCAAAGAGCCGCCATCAACCCGTTGAACGCTCCCCTACAAGGCGACCTTCAGACCACGCTTACTTACGATTAGAATTTTGCAGAGATATTCAATCGGCGGCATTTAAGCACGCCACGCCATTTCATTTGCCATAATACTCTCGATACCACTCAACGAACTTCGTCACACCCTCGCGCACGCCTGTCTTGGGCGAGTATCCAGTGAGCGACTTTAGCAGGTTCGCGTCCGCCCACGTTGCCGGCACATCGCCGGCTTGCATCGGCATAAGGTTGCGCTCCGCCTTGCGTCCGGTGGCATCTTCGATCGTTTGGATGAAATCGGTGAGTTGCACCGCGTCGGAGTTGCCGATGTTGACCACGCGCCAGGGGGCGACGGGCGACAGGCTGTCGCCTTCGGGAACGGCCTCGCCATTGATGGGGCGGACGGGGGGGGTGTCGATCAGCAGGCGGATAGCTTCGACAAGATCCTCGACGTAAGTGAAGTCGCGCTTCATATCACCGTAGTTGTAAACGTCGATCAGGTCGCCTGCGAGGATCGCCTTGGTGAACTTGAACAGAGCCATGTCCGGGCGGCCCCACGGGCCGTACACAGTGAAAAATCGGAACATCGTCACCGGCAGGCCGAACAGGTGCGCATAGCTGTGCGACATGTTCTCGGTCGCCTTCTTGGTGGCCGCATAGAACGACATTTGGTGGTCGGCCTTATCGGTTTCCCGGTAAGGCATCTCGGTGTTGGCGCCAAAGGCAGAAGAGGTAGAGGCGAGCAGCAGGTGCTCAGGTGGATGAGCGCGCGCGGCTTCGAGCAACTCGAACGTGCCAACGATGTTGCTTTCCAGATAGGACCGCGGGTTCTCAATCGAGTAGCGCACGCCCGCCTGAGCGGCGAGGTGAATCACCACGTCGGGCTTTTCACGCGCAAAAATCTCCATCAGCAGATCGGGCGTCTCGACATAGTCCTCGATCGCCTGGAAGTGCTCAGACTGGAGTAACCGGGCCTGGCGCCGTTGCTTGAGCGACACCTCATAATAGTCGGTCATCGCGTCGAGGCCAATGACGCGGAACCCGTCGCGGAGCAATCGCTCGCAGACGAAGGACCCGATGAAGCCGGCCGAGCCGGTGACGAGGGCGGTACGCATGGGTTTAATCCGATCCGAACAAGTCGCGGGTGAAAATTTTCTCGGCGGCATCTTCAATCTCGGGCGCCATGCGGTTGGCAAGAATGATATCGCAGTCTTCCTTGAACGCGGCCAGATCGCGAACAACCTTTGAGCCGAAGAACTCGTTCTCCTGCATTGCCGGCTCGTAGATCACCACTTCGATGCCCTTGGCCTTTATCCGCTTTATGATACCCTGGATCGACGAGTCGCGGAAATTGTCCGATCCCGCCTTCATCACTAAGCGAAACACGCCGACCCTGCGGGGTGACTTGGCGATGATCTTTTCAGCGAGAAAGTCTTTGCGGGTGCGGTTGGCGTCGACGATCGCACGGATCAGGTTCTGGGGCACATCGGAGTAGTTGGCCAGCAGCTGCTTGGTATCTTTTGGCAGGCAATAGCCGCCGTAACCGAAACTGGGGTTGTTATAGTGCGCACCGATACGCGGATCGAGGCCGATGCCGGTAATGATCTGGCGGGTGTCCATGCCGAGGCCGATAGCGTAGCTGTCCAGTTCGTTAAAGAACGCCACGCGCATGGCAAGGTAGGTGTTGGCGAACAGCTTGACTGCCTCGGCCTCATTGGAATCGCAGAACAGGACCTGGACATCGCTTTTCTGCGCGCCCTGTAGCAGCAAGTCGGCGAAGATCCGCGCGCGTTCGGACCGCTCGCCTACGATGATGCGCGAGGGGTAGAGGTTGTCGTACAGTGCCCTGCCCTCCCGCAGGAACTCGGGACTGAAGATGACTTGCTCGGTCCCCAGCCGCTGACGCACGTCCTTGACGAAGCCGACGGGGATGGTCGACTTAATGACGATGGTGGCTTGCGGGTTGCCCGCCGTAGCAGTCCGGATCACTGCTTCGACCGACGACGTGTCGAATTGGTTGCTGTCGACGTCGTAATTCGTCGGGGTGGCGACGATTACGTAGTCTGCCCAGGCCAGCGCCGTTTGCGGATCGAGTGTGGCAGTCAGGTTCAACGGCTTGGTCGCGAGGAACTCTTCCAGTTCGGCATCAACAATGGGCGATTTCCGCGCGTTGACCATATCGACCCGGCCGGCAGTGATATCGACCGCGACGACCTCATTGTGCTGAGCCAGGAGGACTGCGTTGGACAGTCCGACATAGCCGAGCCCAAACACTGCGATCTTCATCCATCGTTCCCCGCATCACTCGAAATTTCTTGCCGCATTCACCGCCCCCCACGATCGCTCGTCTATTCTTGCTCGATTGCCACATGGTTCTCGATGCCAAATGCGACAGACACACTGCACTATGCTGCAACTGCATAATCGAGACATATACGAGTTTGCATTTGGTGAGAACAGAAACTTGTTAATCTCGAATGTAGATAATCGCCAATTTACAGGAAAGGCTGCGACGAACACCAGTATCGTAGGAAGGAAAAGGCATCATAATCCTTCCAACGCGTTCAGATTAGCCCATATTTTGTTTTGTAGAACCGTCTCTCGACCACACAATCTTGGCCGCAGGCCATCAAGCCCTAATTGTATGCAATTTATTACAGGGCGGCCACTTGGACACTTGGCAGTACTGAATCGTCAGGACGATATCGATATGTTGGAGCCTGACCGAAGACTGTGTTAGGCGATTTCAATAACTTGTGTTTCACCGGGGGCTGGCGGGGCCCACATGGGCTAGCCTAAAACCGCTCGGCGCGAGTATGACAAAAGCAAGCTGCGCTACGCAAGCGACTGAACCGCCGAGGAATGGGCTATTGTCCGGCCATTATTGAGGCGAACCTCCAAGATGGGACGCCCGCGCGCAGAACCTGTGGGAAGCGATCCGGTATATCGCATCGACAGGGTGCCAATGGGCGCAACTGTCTAAGGACTTACCGCCCATCACGACGGTGCAATATCATTTCCACCGGATGGGCGACAACGGCCAGCTCGATTTCATTAACGCGGTGCTGGAGGCATGCGGCTATCGGAAGGTCACTAGCCGGTGTCGAACTACGGCAAACACGGTGATGTTTATTGTGAGGCAGTCGAGAGCAGGCGTGAAGCACTCCGTAGCAGGCGGGCGCGTACGATACCGCGTCAAAACGGCGCTATGCCCGCCTCATCACGTTAACCGGCGGTCTTACCTCCAGCGTCGAGCATGCTTTGGGCGTTACATTTTTACTCAGGCAGCTTCCTGATTTCAATCGCCTTTTCTCGCTTCTAAAGCGTTGCAGTGACTTATTAAATTCTTTCAATACTGTTTAATGAAGTACACCGAGCGCATTATCGAATCAGTATTAAGTTCTTGATCGGTAATGTCGGAGACAGCGACAACGACACTCCGACCGGGGCGATCAACAGGCTTTTACATATCCGTGGCGACTCACCGGCGCAGGCCATAGCGCAGCTTCGTAGCTGCCGAATATGCCGTGCCCGAATGGATCGGCCACTTCCGCCATCGCCGACTGATCGCGCCCATCGGCAAAATCCCGTCCGCTGAAGCCGAAGATTAATATCATGCTGATGCAAACCAATGGTATCGCGGCTTAAATTGACAATACGACCCCTCCGACATACTCCGAACGCTTTATACATTCGGCATATGATGTGACCTCTGACTTAGTATTGCGAGAATTAGAGTGACCATTGCAGGAGGACGCTAATCGCGCTAGCCTTACCTATGGTCGTTTCCTAATTCTCTGTTCAGATACTTGTCCCTAAGCGCTTCGGCGACAGCCGCGGATGGTTCACCGAGGTTTATTCGGTGCCTGCCTTCGAAAAGCTCAGTATTCCGTGCACCTTCGTGCAAGACAATCACTCGCTGTCGGTGCCGGCATTCACGTTGCGCGGTCTGCATTTCCAGACACCGCCCCGTGGGCAAGACAAGCTGGTGCGGTGCGTGCGGGGCGCGATCTTCGATGTGGCTGTCGACATCCGCAAGGGCTCGCCGACCTACGGCCAGTGGGTCGGTGCCGAGCTGTCGGCGGAGAACGGTCACCAGCTGTTTATTCCAATCGGCTTCGCGCACGGTTTCGTGACGCTCGAGGACAATTGCGAAGTCAGCTACAAATGCTCGGACACCTACGCGCCCGAGAACGATGGCGGCATCCGCTGGGATGACCCCGCGATCGGCATCGACTGGCCGATGCCTGCCGGCACCGCGCCCGAGCTTTCGCCGAAGGATGCGGTGCAGCCGTTGCTCGCCGATTTCGACAGCCCCTTTCCCTATGACGGCCGCCCGCTGGCGCCGCTCGCCTGAAGGATAGTTTCATGCGCATCTTCGTCACCGGCGGGGCCGGCTTCATCGGTTCGGCCCTCGTCCGGCACCTGATCGAGAACACCGAGCACGAAGTCCTCAACTTCGACAAGCTGACCTATGCCGGCACGCTGTCGACGGTCGAGCGCGTGGCGAGTTCGAACCGTTACCGCTTCGTCCAGGGCGACATCTGCGACGCAGACGCCGTCAAGGCCGCGATCGCCGAGTTCAAGCCCGAGATTGTCACGCATCTCGCAGCCGAAAGCCATGTCGACCGTTCGATCGATGGACCCGGCGCGTTCGTCCAGACCAACGTAGTCGGCACCTTCACGATGCTGAGCGAGGCGCGCGCCTATTGGCTCGGCCTCGACGACGAAGCGAAGGCAGCGTTCCGCTTCCATCATATCTCGACCGACGAGGTCTACGGGTCGCTCGGCGATACCGGGTTGTTCACCGAAGAGACGCCGTACGATCCGCGTTCGCCTTACTCGGCGTCGAAGGCCGGCTCGGACCACCTCGTCAGCGCTTGGGGTCACACCTTCGGGCTGCCGGTGCTGATCACCAACTGCTCGAACAATTACGGGCCGTATCACTTCCCCGAAAAGCTGATCCCGCTGATGATCGTCAAGGCGCTCGCCGGTGCCGATCTTCCGGTATACGGCAAGGGCGATCAGGTCCGCGACTGGCTGTTCGTCGAGGATCACGTTCGTGCGCTGCATGCGGTATTCGAAAAGGGTGAGCCTGGCCGGACCTACAATGTCGGCGGAAACAACGAAAAGCAGAACCTCGAGGTCGTGAAGACCGTCTGCACGATCCTCGATCGGTTGCGCCCGCGTGCTGACGGTCAGTCGTATGCGACGCAGATCACGTACGTCGCTGACCGCCCTGGTCACGACAAGCGCTATGCAATTGACGCGAGCCGGATCAAGAACGAGCTCGGCTGGGAGCCTGCGGAGACGTTCGAGACGGGGATCGAGAAGACCGTCGCCTGGTATCTCGACAACCAGGGCTGGTGGGAAGCGATCGTTGCCGAGCACAAGGCTGATCAACGCCGCGGACTGTCTGTATGAAACAGATCCTCGTCACCGGCGGTAATGGCCAGCTTGGCACCGAGCTTAAGCGCTACGCTTGGCCCGAAGGCTGGGCAGTCACCGCGATCGACATCGACGAACTCGACCTGCGCAATACGGCAGCGATCACCGCGATGGTCGCGTCACAGCCATGGGCTGCAGTCATTTCGGCCGGCGCCTATACCGCGGTCGACAAGGCCGAGAGCGACATCGTCACCGCCTGGGCCGTCAACGCGATGGCGCCTGCGGCGTTTGCGGAAGCCTGCGCCAAGGCCAATATCCCGATCGTCCAGGTCTCGACCGACTATGTTTTCGACGGCGCGCGCGATGGTGCTTGGGAGGTGACCGATCCGGTCGCCCCGCTCGGTGTGTACGGTGGCTCAAAGCTTGGCGGCGAACTCGCGGTGCGCACTTCGGGCGCACGGTACGCGATTGTCCGCACCGCCTGGGTGGTCAGCGCCCACGGCAACAATTTCGTCAAGACGATGCTCCGCGTCGGTGCGACCAACCCTACGTTGCGCGTAGTCGACGACCAGCACGGCAGCCCGACATCGGCGACCGATCTTGCAGCCGCGCTTGCAAAGATCACGATGCGCCTCGTCGAGGATCCCGCGGCGCCGACCGGGACCTACCACTTCAGTAACGCGGGCGCGGTCACCTGGGCAGGCTTCGCCCGCGAGATCTTCGCGCAGAGCGCCGCACGTGGCGGGGCCAGCGCCGAGGTGCAGGGTATCACCACCGCGGAATACCCGACGCCGGCGACGCGGCCCGCCAATTCACTGCTCAGCCATGACGCGATCAGCCGCGACTACGGCATTCATCCGCCAGCGTGGCAGACCGCGCTCGGCAACATCCTCGACGAACTGCTCGGGGCACCCAACAAGGAGACACGCGCGTGAAGGGCATCATTCTCGCAGGCGGTTCGGGCACGCGCCTCCATCCGGCAACGCTGGCGGTCAACAAGCAGCTGCTGCCGGTCTACGACAAGTTGTAATAACCGTACCGCCACGATAGTTGTCAATTCTACACAGCTCTAATTATTCGTAAGGTAGTCAATTTACTTCAATTTTTGATTTACAACTTAAATAGAATAACAGGTGGCGGCGCGATATTGGCGAATTCCGCCCTGGTTCAATTAGGGTATGCCCTTTCAAGACCGGGGTAAGCGCGCCGTTCCAATTGCAACTACTTGGCTGATAGGTCGCAGCGCCGCTCTCTGGCGCAGCCCAATGGCACTCGCTACAAGCGCAACGTGTTGAGGCGGCGTCGGTGGGACAGTGTCGCCGGGGCGGTGGCTCGGGAACCAATCGGCAAATGTGACATCCCCGATCGCATTCAATTCAAGAATGTCGGCCGTCGTGACCGTCGCGGCGGTGTTGGTCGTCCCCATAGTCGTTTTACTCCCCGCCGATGATTCGTGCGGTAAAGGGTTCATAGGACAGGATGCTATTGTGTCGTCCAGTGGTGCAGTAAGTGCGTGTCGCACGACACAAAGCGCGCCAGTCAGTTCCCTTGTCGAAATGCCGACGAAGGGTCGCGCGCGCTTCATAGATTGCTCTTACCTCTTCGGCAGTGAGAATTGAGTGGGTGGTCGACCATTGGGCATGAGCATGCGTGGAAGCGTCATCCATCCACCGCGTCGTCTCTATCGCCAGACAATGTTCTTCACGGCAATGACGTTCCCATCCGTCAAAATCGGCGTGAGGAAGGGGCCACGCATAATTGCAATTCGAACTGCCAGTAGGATCGACAACCAAAGCGCGGAGTCTGGACCGAGGTCTTTATCGTTTAATGCGCGGATCATACAGACTTGCTACAGCAAATACCACGTCAGTTGCCACAGCGGCAGACGTTAAGATGCTGAAAAATAATCACTTTCATAATATGGTCGGGGAGACAGGATTCGAACCTGCGACCCCCTGGTCCCAAACCAGGTGCGCTACCAGCCTGCGCCACTCCCCGACAGCGATGCGGTTAGGGAAACATGGCCAAATACGCAAGCGTCCTGTCATTGCAATGCCAGAATGCTGCGATGACGTTCCGCGGGTCGCGTCAAAGATGCCGTACACTCCCTCGCTTCTGCCGCTACCCCTTCGCCTTCTGCGCGAAGGCGGTAAGGATACGGGTCAGACGATAGCGACGCCCTGGACCAGCCAGGACGCGTCTGTCGCCGCTTAGGTCCGCCCCACTTTCACGAATTTGACAGCCGCCGACGGTTCGATCCTTAGAAGCTCGGTAACCAGCCACGCTTTCGCCTCCGCGATGGCCCGCAGCCTCGGCATGCGAGGGGCCCTATTGCCCTCGCTGAAGATCCATACCTCGAGGGGCAGGTCGGCATTTCGAGGGGCCACCTCTTCCGCTTAGTCGTTCAGGTTTCGACGCCGATTTCGTCCCCCAGATCCTTCGCACAGGCGAATCCCAGAGTTTTCGCATAGTCGTCGGTCAAGAAGTCGGACCATCCTTGTCGAGGACGGCAAACGCCCCGTTCGATCCGCGAGAGTGATGCCTCGGTGAGATTCCCGAGCATGCAGGCCAGATGGGACAGAGGTAGCGGCTCGCGGGCATGACCCAGATAGGTCAGAGGAAGCGATCCGCGGGCACGACGCAGATCGCGCAGTCGTCGGCCGATTGCGACGTCGCTCATGTCGCGATCTGCGTCGCCACCGACTTCGCCGGTCGGCGGCAGAAGCCCCAGCGCATGCTCCAGTGCCAGCTTGCTTTCCGACGACACGGGAGCACCCGCCTCGATTCTCGTCACGGTACGGGGCGCCAAGCCCGCCTTCGACGCTAGCTCGCGCTTCGTCAGACCGAGGCGCGATCTTGCTTTGGCTACGCGGTCGGCAAAGGTGGTGCCTGAATCAACTACTGCCGTGCCGCTGGATACCGCGGAAAATACGCGCTTCTCCGCTTTCAACATCATAGCACCCTGCCGAAAATGGTTCGGGCAGATGGCTCAAGCCCAAAAAAATGACATATCAGACCGGACTTTCTTACACAAGGCCCGAAGAAGCCAACCCTTGTTGCTAGAAGGATGCACCCGCCGAGGCGTGGTCTGGAAGGGTCGGGCATGGAAACAGGATCGATGAAAGAGTGGAGAAGGAAGGAGGTCAGCGCGCTGCAAGCGTCAGCCGGTCCGGCATCCGGCCAAGCAACCGCTTCGACGATAGCGCACAAGTATCGGCACGCACTGAAGAACGGAACCGGAGCTCACCTGACGCTCGCCGAACTACAGTTGCTCGCACACCTGGGCGCTCTGAATCTCGTGACCCGCGCAGAAAATGAGGAACTCACGAATTGGCAAGAGATACTAGCCCGTATTCCGCCGGGGAACACTGGCTCGACCAACGCCGCGATGGGAATGCAGCCGGCATCTGGCAGATCGCGACAAAGTCCGCCGACGGACGATCGGTCGTATATAAAAGCACTCGGACTCGCGACCTAGCGGCCGCTAAGGCGGCGATCCATGCGTTCGTCGAGACCAAACGCGCCATGGGGCTTCAGAGCAGCGAAGACGCTGAGGTTCTCCCCCATCTGTTCCTTCACTGGAAGGAACACGGTCGACACACACGAAATCCGGACACGATTGCCTGAAGCCTCCGGGCGTTTATCGGTTTCCTTCTACAGAACCCGGTCCGCGTTCGAGTGCGGTTTTCCGAACTCACGCGCACTGTCTTCAGGCGCTTCATCAATTGGCGGATGGAGCCCCACTCCTTCACCGTCGATTGGCTAGGGCAAGAAAGGCGCCTCGTTTCGAAGGGCGTTAAGGGCGAGAGCGCTCAGCGAAACATCGACGACGTTCGAGCCGCCCTGAACCACGCCGTGGAGATGGAGCGGGTACCGTCCGCGCCAAAAGTGCCCAGCGTAGCGAAGGAACATCGCTCGCCTCCGAGAGACGTAAGGATGTCGCTCGATGAGTTGGGCGCCGTTGCCGGGTACGCTTCGCAGGTGTCGTCGGACTCCGACGAAGGGCTTCGGCCGTTGGCTATGGCTCATGATCGGAACCGCTTGCCGTCCGGAAGCCGCACTAGCTTTCGATCCGCTCGTGCAGTGGAAAGATGGACTTATATATACTCATCCAGAGGGTGCACCTCGAACGAAGAAGCACAATCCCGTTGTCGCCGCCGCGCCCGCACTTGCAAAGATGCTTGACGACTGGCGCCAACAGACTCTGGCCGAAGGTGAGAATAGTCCGCCGCCGAAATCGAGAGGCAGGGCTTGGCGGACCATGCGCCGGGCGTTGGAGCTGCCAGTCCAGTACATTCCGAAAACGATCCGGCACACCGTGGCCACAGAACTGCGGCGCAGAGGTGTGCCGGCGGAACAGATTTCGGTTCTGCTTGGTCATCGACCGGCCGATTTGGAACGTATGACTGCCGTCTACGCCAAATACGATCCGCGCTATCTCGCTGAAGCGGTCACCACGCTTCAGGCGCTACTGATGGAGGTGAACCAGAATGCCCAAAACTGGTCCGCGCGACACCGTCGTGAAGATCGGGAACGCGCCGGTAGCGGTCATCGCGGTGGACGTCGTCGACCAGCAACCATCGTGATCATTCTCGGAGGCGGTCCGACGGCGATCCAAATATAGAGACAGGGTTAGCGATCTCGCAACGTCGCGGCGCAAAATCCAAGTCGCACTCTACGCGACGCATTCCAATCGTCGGTCCGTTTGCTGTCCATTTGCTGTCCATCGGCAGATTTTTTAAATCAGAGCCGACCTGCTACAGTAACCAAGCCATTGATTTTACTTAGGAATTTGGTGGGCGATGACGGGCTCGAACCGCCGACATTCTCGGTGTAAACGAGACGCTCTACCAACTGAGCTAATCGCCCCTCTCGGGTGGACGTCGGATGCCAAAGCCGGGCGGCCGGGGCAAGCTAAAAGGGCGCGGGTCGTCACGGAATTCGCAGGTCGGCTCGCTTGGTGGCCACAATATAGCCGCGCATCGCCTCGCTCGCGCGGTCGGAGAGCACCATAAATGCGCGGCGTCGGTCGTGCATGTCGGGGCGGCGTTCGAACAATCCGGTGTCGGTCATTCGTGCGATCCAGCGCAGTGCGGTGGTGGGCGCAACCGCGGCGGCGATGCACAGGCTCGACACCGAAACACGCCCCCGCTCCAGTTCGGCAGCGTAGAGATCGAGCAGCATGTCCCAGCCGGGATCCTCAAACAGCGTCGCGCCGAAGAACTGGTCGCGCAATCGCCGTGCGCGGATCGCTCGACGGACATCCGCCGCGCTCGGCTCGGCCAAAGCGGGCGGCGCGCCGTAACGATTGGTACGGTCGCCGACAATCGGCGCAGCGGGTGCGTCCCCCTCGATCTCCGCTCGCGTCAGTCGAGCGAGCGCCTCGGCGATCCGCGCGACTTCGGTATTCAGTCTTTCGAGCCGCCTACCGTCTGTCTCGCGGTGAACATCGAACACGCCTGCCGGGATACGCGCCGCCTCGGCAGCGACCACGATTGCCGCCACGCAATCGCCGACCGTCGGATCGACCAGCAGCCGCGTGCTGCCGCCCAGCGTAGCCGCAGCGACAACGTCGATTTCGTCGACGCCAAGGGCGACCACCAGACCGGCTTGCAACGCGGCCGCCCGATCAACGATTCCGGGCAGGCGTTCGGCGAGCAACGTGGGATCGACCCCGGCGGCCTCGACGACGATCACTTGCGGCGCCGCGTGATCGCCGAACGTTCCCCGCCAATCGAGACAGGCAACGATCCGACCGTTTAGCGCGGTGAGGGTGACGGTCAGTCGGTCCGGTGCGCCGGGAGCAGCGATGAGGACCACGTCGATCCCCGTATCGTAATTCGCCGCGTCAAGCGGGCCGTCTGGTCGGGTCATCAAGGTCTCCGCTGTGATGCGGAGACTAACCTGCGTCAGGCGAGGAGTTACACCCGAACTGGATCGGCTTTCGTTGCAGTTGGGAACCTTGTCCGCAAATCTAGTCAAGCGCCTTGACGATATTCTCGACCATCTTCTTCGCGTCGGCCAGCAACATCATCGTATTGTCGCGGTAGAACAGGTCGTTATCGACGCCGGCATAGCCGACGCCGCCCATCGAGCGCTTGATGAACAGCACGGTCTTGGCCTTCTCGACGTCGAGCACCGGCATGCCGTAGATCGGCGAGGACTTGTCGGTCTTGGCGGCGGGGTTGGTGACGTCGTTGGCGCCGATCACGAACGCGACGTCGGTCTGCGCGAACTCGCTGTTGATGTCCTCCAGCTCGAACACGTCGTCATAGGGCACGTTCGCCTCGGCCAGCAGCACGTTCATGTGCCCCGGCATGCGGCCCGCGACCGGGTGGATCGCGTATTTCACGCGCACGCCCTCGGCCTTCAGCTTGTCGCCCATCTCGCGCAGGACGTGCTGCGCCTGCGCGACCGCCATGCCGTAGCCGGGGACGATGATGACCTGTTCGGCCTGGCTCATCAGGAACGCGGCGTCTTCCGCGGAGCCGCGCTTCCACGGGCGATCGCTGGCTGCCGCGGGTCCGCCGGCGTCAGAGGACTGGCCGAAGCCGCCTGCGATCACGCTGATGAAGCTCCGGTTCATCGCCCGGCACATGATGTAACTGAGGATTGCGCCCGAGCTCCCGACCAGCGCCCCAGTGATGGTCATCGCGCTGTTGTGCAGCGTGAAGCCCATCGCTGCCGCCGCCCAACCCGAATAGGAGTTCAGCATGCTGACCACCACCGGCATGTCCGCGCCGCCGATCGGGACGATCAGGAGGAATCCGATGACGAAGCTCAATATGGCGATCGTCCAGAAGATCCACGCCGACTGATCGGTGACGAAATACGCGATCAGGCCGAGGATGCCGGCGAGCAGCGCAATGTTGATGACGTGGCGACCGGGCAGCATGATCGGCTTGCCGCCCATGTTGCCGTTCAATTTCAGGAACGCGATGACCGAGCCCGAGAAAGTGATCGCACCGATCGCGACGCCGAGCCCGAGCTCGATCCGGCTGACCGGGTGGATGACCGCAAACGGTTGGCCGATCATCGGCACGACGAGGTCGGAAATCCCGAACGCCTGCGGGTTGAGATACGCGGCTACGCCGACCAGTACCGCGGCGAGGCCGACGAGGCTGTGGAAGGCGGCGACGAGTTGCGGCATCGCGGTCATCGCGATCCGGCGTGCGGTCACGAGGCCGATCGCGGCGCCTACGCCGATCGCCGCGAGGATTTCGACGACGGTGACCCAATCGATGGTGCGCACGGCTATCGTAGGCCCGGCGTCCGAAACGAGAAGATGCTGAACGACGGGCACATGCGTCACCAGCGTCGTCACGACTGCGATCGTCATGCCGATGATGCCGAAGCGGTTGCCGCGCTGGCTCGACGCCGGGCTCGACAGGCCGCGCAACGCGAGGATGAAACACACCCCCGCGACCAGATAGGCGAGCGATGCCCAGGGGCTGACCGTCAGTTCATGCATAGTCCATTCCCCCTAATCCTCCCTTGCAAGGGGAGGTGTCGCGCAGCGACGGAGGGGTGACGCGCTCTCGATAGCGCGATACCCCTCCGTCAGGCTGGCGCCTGCCACCTCCCCTTGCAGGGGAGGATCGTATGTCGACCGCCGACTCAGCCCTTCGCAACGGGCCGTTCCTTCTTCTTGTACATCGCCAGCATCCGCGCGGTGACTGCAAAGCCGCCGAAGATGTTGATGCTCGCCAGCACCACCGCGAGTAGCCCGAGTGCCTTGGCCACGCCCGATCCGGCACCGATCGCCCCCAGGACCGTCGGCGCCGCGGCGGCGATCAGCGCGCCGACGATGATCACCGACGAGATCGCATTGGTCACCGCCATCAGCGGCGTGTGCAGCGCCGGCGTGACCGCCCACACCACGAAATACCCGACGAAACAGGCCAGCACGAAGATCGACAGGATCGCGATGAAGTCCATTTCATTCCTCCACGGCACGGGGAGGGGGACCGGCCGCAGGCTGGTGGAGGGGGCTGGCCGCGGACGATACGATCATCGTCACAACGGCCTCGATATCCCTCAGCACGTCGCCTGCTGCCACTCGCAGCACCCGGTAGCCATTCTGCTCGAAAAATTGGTCGCGCTCGGCGTCACGCTGGGGGCGGTCGCCGCGGCCATGGAATTCACCATCTACCTCGACCGCGGGCTTGGCGGCGGCGCAGTAGAAGTCACAGACGTACGGCCCGATGGGATGCTGGTGGCGGAACTTTAAGCCGGTCTTCTGTCCTCGGAGATGCTCCCATAGCAGCACTTCCGGGAGGCTCATGTCCCGGCGTAATTTGCGCGCCAGCGATACTTCGGGGCGTAGCATGTGCGGAACGCCCCCTCCACCGGCTGCGCCGGTCCCCCTCCCCGTGCCGGGGAGGATTATCAAGACAGCAGCCTTGGGTTCACGATCTTGCCGCCCTGCGTCAGGCGGATCGCGTCGCCGATTTCCGCGTCGAGCACGGGCTTGCCCGCCTCCTTGTCCCAGAAGGCGTTGAGGAAGTTGAACAGGTTGCGCGAGAACAGCGCGCTGGCGTCTGCCGCGAGGCGCGAGGGCACGTTGCGGTGGCCGACGATCTTGACGCCGTTCACCACGACCACTTCGCCCGCGACCGAACCCTCGACATTGCCGCCCTGCTCGACCGCGAGATCGACGATCACCGAGCCCGGCTTCATGCTCGCCACCTGCGCCGCCGAGATCAACCGCGGCGCTGGTCGGCCCGGAATCAGCGCTGTAGTGATGACGATGTCCTGCTTGGCGATGTGTCCGGACACGAGCTCAGCCTGCGCGGCCTGGTATTCGGGCGACATCTCGCCGGCGTACCCGCCCGTCCCCTCGCCCTCGATCCCGGCGACGTTCTCGACGAAGATCGGCTTCGCGCCGAGCGACTGGATCTGCTCGCGGGTCGCGGCGCGCACGTCGGTCGCCGACACCTGCGCCCCCAGGCGGCGCGCGGTCGCGATCGCCTGGAGCCCGGCCACGCCGACGCCCATCACGAACGCCTTCGCCGCGGAAATCGTGCCCGCCGCGGTCATCATCATCGGAAACGCGCGGCCATATTCGGCCGCCGCGTCGAGCACCGCCTTGTAGCCCGACAGGTTCGACTGCGACGACAGGATGTCCATCGACTGCGCGCGGGTGATGCGCGGCATGAACTCCATCGCCAGCGCTTCGTAGCCGGCCGCGGCATAGGCCTCGATCCGCGCACGTTCTGCAAAAGGATTGAGGCTCGCGACGATCCACGCGCCCGGCGCGACACCGGCGAGCGATGCGGGGTCAGGCCCCTGCACGCCGAGCAGGATATCCGCCCCTGCCGACGTCGCCACGCGGTCGCCAACGGTCGCGCCCGCATCGGAATAGGCGGCATCGGCGATCGAAGCAGCCTCGCCCGCCGCCGCCTCCACCGCCAGCGTCGCACCCAGCGCGATGAACTTCTTCACCGTTTCCG
Organism: Sphingomonas faeni; assembly: GCF_030817315.1. Classification (NCBI taxonomy): domain Bacteria; kingdom Pseudomonadati; phylum Pseudomonadota; class Alphaproteobacteria; order Sphingomonadales; family Sphingomonadaceae; genus Sphingomonas; species Sphingomonas faeni. Next base: position 2,858,827 of record NZ_JAUSZF010000001.1, read on the forward strand.
GCGTCGCGGCTACCCGCCGCTCGCCGTCCGCTTGCTCTCTCAGGACGGCGATCTTCATGATGCTACGAGATCAGCCAGATGACGAGCGCGACGACCAGCGCGCACCCGACGGAGCCCCATTTCATCATCCCCGTCACGCTCGAATAGGTCGCGACGTGCGCCTTCATGTCTCCGTTGCCGGCCATGGTTCGTGCCCCAATCCTGTCAGTGCAATCCTCTATAACCGAGACCTTATCGCGCACATCCTGGATCGCCAAGCAGGACGTTTAAGTCTCCCTTTACTTGCGCTACCTATTGCACGTGCCGGAACGGGACAGGATTTGTCATGACGCGCAATGGCCAGCGCCTATTATTGCTGATCGATGACGAGCCCGCGCAGCGGCGGCTGGTGGCTGCACTCGCCGCGCGAGGCGGCTGGCGCGCGATCTTCGCGGCGGACGACGAGACCGCGATCGCCACGCTCGGCACGCCGGACGGCATGCTGCTCGACGCGATCGTAATCGATCACTGGGCACCCGACGAGGATGCGACCACCCTGATCGCTACCTTGCGCGAACGGCGCCCGGCGCTGCCCATCCTGGTCATCACGGCGAACGGATCGGTCGCGCATGCGGTCAGTGCGATGCGCGCCGGCGCCACCGATTTCCTGGTAAAGCCGCTCGCGCCTGATCGCCTGCTAGCAGCGCTGGACGCGGCGGTGGTCGGCAAGTCGTCCGGCGAACTCCGCCCGCTGACCGAGAAGATCCCCGCGCTTCTCGCCTTCGACGAGATCGTCGGCTCTTCCCCCGACTTCCGCGCCGCACTGGCGATCGCTGCAAAGGCCGCGCGCGCGCGCGTCGCGATCCTGCTCGAAGGCGAGATCGGCGTCGGCAAGGACGTCATCGCCGAGGCGATCCATGCCGCCTCCCCGCGCGCGAAAAAACCGATGATCAGCGTCAATTGCGGCGCGATTCCCGCGAACCTGATCGAGTCGGAAGTCTTCGGCCATGAGAAGGGCGCGTTCACCGGCGCGTTCGAACGCAAGATCGGACGGTTTCACGATGCCGATGGCGGCACGCTGTTCCTCGACGAGATCGGAGAGATGCCGCTCGAGGCGCAGGCGAAGCTGCTGCAGGTCCTACAAACCGGCGAAGTCCTCGCGATCGGTGCTCGCCATCCGCGCGAAGTCGACGTCCGCGTGATCGCCGCCACCAATTCGCGGCTGCTGGACGAGGTCGAGGCGGGGCGGTTCCGCGAGGATTTATACTACCGCCTTAACGCGGTTCAGGTGACGATCCCGCCGTTGCGCGAACGCACCGGCGACATCCCTGCGCTCGCCCGCCACCTGCTCTCGCGGATCGCCGAGCAACCGGGACTGCGACCGTTAGGTATCACCGATTCCGCGCTCGCCCTGCTGGTCCGGTACGACTGGCCCGGCAACGTCCGCCAGTTGCAGAACGCGCTCTTTCGCGCCGCTGTGCTGTGCGAGGACACCGCGCTGACCGAAGAGGATTTCCCGGAGATCGCCGCGCTCGGCACACGCGAGCGCGGACCTGCGACGTCTGCAATTGGCGGCGGTGGCGTCACGCTGTTCCATCCCGACGGCAACCTTCGCGCGCTCGACGAAATCGAAGCCGATGTCATCCGCCTTGCGATCGGCCATTACCGTGGTCGCATGACCGAAGTCGCCCGCCGTCTCGGCATCGGCCGCTCGACGCTGTACCGCAAGCTCGGCGAACTCGGGATCGACAACGCGGCATGATTTAATGGCTGGTTTGGGGTCAAATCCGTTCGGTTCCGGTCCGATCGGTGGCGTTTCGGTCGAGAAGCCTATCGATCGACCAGCGCCCGCTTCCAACAACGAGTAGATACAGGCATCCGAGCAGCATGGTGAGGTCGGCTCGGCTCTCGTGCTGTGCGCTCCAAAACCCGTAACGCTTGAAGTCGGGGAGACTGAATGGCCCGAACCCGTGCCCCAGCAGGATAGGAAGCTTGGTCGCGATCAGCGCCACGATCATGGTCACGATCAACGGAATTGACGCAAGCCGCGTGAACAAGCCGACGATGATGAGTACACCGCAGACGAGTTCCACTCCGCCGATAAACGGTCCCATCAACTCGGGGTATGGAATGCCAATCTTTGCGAAACGGCCGGCTCCCAGAATGTCGGGAAAGACCAGCTTCTGGATACCCTCCGGGAAAAATACGACCAGCCCAACCGCCAACCGGATAAGGATGGTCCATGGACTGGCGGTGCTATCGATGATGCGCTGGAACATGGCGCGGCTATACAGCATCCGATGATGAGCGAGCAAAGGATCCTTGCCGGCGGTCGTGGTAACGTGGGCGAAGTGTTCGTCGCGTTCCTCAAGCTCGGCCTCACCTCATTCGGAGGGCCAATCGCGCATCTCGGCTATTTCCGTGAATCGTTCGTGGTGCGGCGTCGCTGGATCGACGAAGCGGGCTACGCGGATCTGGTAGCGCTCTGCCAGTTTCTACCGGGCCCGGCCTCAAGCCAGGTCGGGTTCGCACTCGGACTGATGCGGGCGGGGCCACTTGGCGCGCTTGCAGCCTGGGCGGCATTCACGCTGCCCTCGGCGTTCCTGATGCTCCTGTTCGCCTATGGAGCGTCAAGCTTTGAAGGGCCGATTGGCTCAGCCGCTATTCACGGGTTCAAACTCGTAGCGGTTGCGATCGTCGCGCAAGCTGTCTGGGGCATGGGGCGCACGCTCACGCCCGATCGATCCCGTGCAGGGCTGGCGCTTGCCGCGCTCGCCGTGGTGACGTTGCTCAATGGAGCGTGGGGACAGGTTGCGGCGATTGGAGTCGGCGCGATGGGCGGTCTCTTGCTCTGCCGTGCCGTCGCACTCGCCCCGGGTGGGCGGGTGCGGTTTGCGGTGCCTCGTAAAGTCGGCGTAACATGTCTCGCCGTCTTCATGCTTCTACTCGTCGGGTTGCCGCTGCTCGCCGAGGCTCTGGGGTCGCAGGAATTAACGCTGTTCGACGCCTTCTATCGATCAGGCGCGCTGGTGTTCGGGGGCGGCCATGTCGTGTTGCCGCTGCTACAAGCCGCCGTAGTCGAACCCGGCTGGACCGACGATACAACGTTCCTCGCGGGCTATGGCGTAGCGCAGGCCTTGCCGGGGCCGTTGTTCACCTTCGCCGCCTATCTGGGCGCATTGGTCGCTCCCATTCCACGCGGGATGATCGGTGCCGGTGTGGCTCTCGTCGGGATTTTCCTTCCCGGCCTCCTGATCCTGGTGGGGGCGCTACCGTTTTGGGAAACGCTCCGTGCTCGCCCTGCGGCACAAGCCGCGCTACACGGCGTCAACGCCGCCGTCGTCGGTATCCTCGGCGCCGCACTCTACAACCCGGTGTGGGTCAGCGCAGTGGTCAGCCCTTATGACTTTGCCATCGTCGCTGCCAGCTTCATTTTACTAACGGTCTGGAGAGCGCCGCCAATCGTCGTGATTATACTCGTCGTGCTGCTCGCAATTCCCCAGTCGCTGCAATTGACTCTTGCCGTGTGAAAAACGGTGCCAAACTTGGCTTCGAACCGCACTCACCAAAATCGACGAAGCTTGGTTTGGCGGAGCTATGGGACGGCCGTTTGCGATAGCCGCGTTCGCAGAATCTTTCCCCGATTATCCGTTCCCGAATTATCGTTGGGCGATGGAGAAATGAGAATGATCGCGCTCAACGAATGACTGTTCTCGGAAGCCTGGATCGCTCGACTAAGCGTTTGGGTGTAAGCGTTCTTGCCTCCAGCATTCAACTCTCGCAGACTGTTTATTTCAGGTCGCTGTCGATTGGAGTCGGTGATGCTCGTGTTGTTGATGCTTCTTCAACTGCCCTCGCCAGATATCATCGTGTCGGGAAAGCGCCTGGCGGAAGAGTATGCCACCTGCCACCGTGGTTCGTGCACACCGTTACGTGATGCGCAGGTGTCGATCGCGTTTGCCGAGCTTCAATTTCGTGAAGGTCGTTACCTCGATGCAAAGCATACTCTGTCGGCAGCCGTGGCACGGAACCGCACCTATGCGAAGACCGCACCCAAACCGGTCGCTGCCCTGTACGAAGCTTATGCCACGGTGGCGCTTTACGAGGGTGATTAAGATTCGTACGGGAGGCAGGTTCGGACGTTGCGTGATAACCTGCCCGCGAGTGACCCGGCTGTGGTGACCGCGTCGCCGCACTGGGCGACATGTGGATCAAGCTCGGCAACTATCGGCAGGCTGACGGCGCCTATCGGGCAACCGAGCGTAGCGCACTGGCGGCGGGAGAAGGCAAGGCCGCGATGCTTGCGACGTGGACGAGGTCGAAATTCTTCGCGGCTCGAAAAGCCATCTCTGGGCGCATCAGATCCTGGCGCAGATCAAAAGCCGTCGATATGCACGTTTCGCCGGGGCGGCAGATGGTCCCACGCCATTGGTGAGCGGTCTTTACCGGGTCGAGCGCGTCACTCGTCGGTCGAAGTACGTCACGCCTAAAGGGAGCCTGATCAACCGTCGGGTAGCCGACCAAGGGTTCGAGACCCTCGACTTCACTGATACAAAGACCGTCCCGCGGCGACACACGCTGCCTATAAAGTCCTGACGTTTGTGACAACGTACTTGGCGTAACCCAACTTAAACCCCTTTGCGCCGCTCGACGAAACTATCGAGGTACGATCGCCGACGTCCGACGACGCCACTGCGTCAGCTGCCAACTCTACCACAGCACGCCGTGCACCGGTTGCAACGGCTCGGGAGCAGGATCGCCGATTGCTTGCAGCAAGTCGATCTCGACGGTCCGGCACATCGCGTTCAGCGGCACGTCGTGGATCGTGTCCGCGAACGGATCGACCAGATCGTCGCCGATCTGCAATACCGCCAGGAACATCAGGCCGGCGATCGTCGAACCGATCGGCGTCGCGAACCCCAGCGTTTCGACTAGGCCGATCGGCAACAGAATGCAGAACAGGCGCGTGAACAAGCTCGGGAAAAACCGGTACTGATTGGGCAACGGCGTGTTCTTGATTCGCTCCATGCCACCCTGTGCGTTGGCGATATCGACCAGAATCGCCTCGAACTGGGTCTGCTGGATGGTGTCGATCCAGCCGTTGCGCCGTGCGATATCGATCCGACGGCCGGTGCCGTCGAGCAGGCCGTTGGCGATGTTGGTACGATCGAGCGCGAACGAAGCCTCTTCCTTCGACAAGAAGCGCAGCACCTCGGGTGCCGCCGGTTGCTTGCGCAACTGGCACCGCAGCGCGTTCACATAGGCGATCTGGCGGAGAACGATGGTCCGCTTCATGTCGTGGCCCTCGGGCTCGGGCAGCATGTTGCGGGCCATACGCGCCAAGCTGCGCGATGCGTTGATCATCAGCCCCCAGAGGCCACGGCTTTCCCACCAGCGTTGATACGCCGAATTGTCGCGGAAGCCGAGGAACAGCGCGAGGGCCGTGCCGAACAACGTGAGGGGCAGCGCCGGCGCATGGAACGGCAGGACATAATAGGTGATCGTGACGACCACGTCCCAGACGAACAGGCCCAGCAGCGGGCGCCAGACCTCGCTCAAAATTTGGCTGAGGCGCGGTGTTGCGGTGACGATCAAACCAAAGCTCCCTTGTTATCAAAGCTTTTAATGCGCGAAGAGGCGTTGCGCTGCAATGCAGCGATGATCAGCCGGCTACAAGCGACTGATCGCGCAGGCCGCGCCAGATCTTCAAGGCCTGCACCGTCTCGCCGACATCGTGGACGCGCAGGATCTGGACGCCAGCCTCTGCGCCCTTGAGCGCCAGCGCAAGCGAACCGGCGAGACGCTGGTCGACCGGGGCCTCGTTCGAAAGCGCGCCTATCAGGCGTTTGCGGCTGGCCCCGAGCATGATCGGGCAGCCGAGCCCGTGGAAGATTGCGAGGCCGTTGAGCAGCGCGAGGTTCTCGGCCAGCGCCTTGCCGAAGCCGATGCCGGGATCAACCATGATTCGCGACCGGTCGACGCCGCTGGCGACAACCGCGGCGATACGGGTTTCGAGCCAGTCGAACACGTCGGTAAGCACATTCGTATAGCCGCCGTCGCCGTGGCCGCCTTTCTTGGGGTCGGGCGAATGCATGAGGACGACGGGACAGCCGTTTTCCGCCACGACGTCGAGCGCGCGGTCGTCCCACAGGAGCGCGGCGACGTCGTTGACGATGTGCGCGCCGGCGGCGAGCGTCGCCTCCATAACGGCGGCCTTGCGCGTGTCGACCGAGATAATTGCGCCAGCTTGGGCAAGGCGTTCGACGACGGGGACGAGACGGGCGATCTCGTCGCCTTCCCATACCGCGGCAGCGCCGGGGCGGGTGGATTCGCCGCCGACGTCGATCATCGTCGCGCCGGCGGCGGCCATCTCGATGCCGGCTGCGGCCGCTGCGGCGGGATCGTCGACATGCTCGCCGCCGTCCGAGAAGCTGTCGGGGGTGACGTTGAGGATGCCGGCGACGATCGGCTGGTCGAAGCGGAGCGTGCGTTCGCCGAGTTGAAGTGCGGCACGGGGCGCGGTGATGGCGGCGTGGAGGTGCTGGGCACGGTCACCTAGCGTGGCGACTTGGGCGACGGGAATGGTGCGGCGGGCGCGGCCTTCGATTATCTCGTATGCGGCGAACCATTGCAGGCCGCCAGCGAGACGCGCGACGCTGCCGTCTGGGTGGCCGATCGGGGTGTCGACGAACTGGACGGGGCGGAGGTGGATGATCGTTCTCCTGCTCCCCTCCCTGAAAGGGAGGGGGTGGGGTGGGTCGGCCGGTTGGTTTACGTATTGCCTGATACGCAGCCAACCCACCCCCAGCCCCTCCCTTCCAGGGAGGGGAGCAAGACGTCAGACCGTCGTTGCCAGCAGGTACGTCTGGCGGAGGTCGTCGATCGGTTTCAGGCCCTTGTCGCTCTCGTAATGCCAGAAGCTCCAGCCATTGCAGGCCGGGGCGTTCTGGAGAGTCGAGCCGAGCTTATGAATCGAGCCGATCGTGCCGCAGTCGCTGAGCAGCGAGCCGTCCGCGCGGATCGTCGCGCGCCACCGCCGCTTCGAGTCGGTCAGCACCGCGCCGGGGGCGAGATACGCGTTCTCGACGAGCACGCCGAACGCGACCTTGGGTTGGGTACGGGGGCTCATCATCGTTGCCAGCGCGGACTCGTCCAGGGGGAGCGCCGCCTCGATCCGCTCCTGCGCGGCTTCGATGTAATCGCCTTCGCGGTCGATGCCGATCCAGCTGCGGCCGAGGCGCTTGGCCACCGCGCCGGTGGTGCCGGTGCCGAAGAACGGGTCGAGCACCACGTCGCCGGGCTTCGTGCACGCCAGCAGGATGCGGTAGAGCAGCGCCTCGGGCTTCTGCGTAGGATGCACCTTGGTGCCGTTCTTCTTCAACCGCTCGGCGCCGCCGCAGGTCGGGAATTCCCAGTCGCTGCGCATCTGGAGCTCGTCGTTGAGCGTCTTCATCGCGCGGTAGTTGAAGTGGTACTTTGCCTTCTCCCCCTTCGACGCCCAGATCAGCGTCTCGTGCGCGTTGGTGAAGCGGGTGCCGCGGAAGTTGGGCATCGGGTTGGTTTTGCGCCAGACGATGTCGTTGAGGATCCAGTAACCGAGATCCTGCACCGCCGCGCCGACGCGGAAGATGTTGTGGTAGCTGCCGATGACCCAGAGCGCGCCGTCGTCCTTGAGGATGCGGCGCGCTTCCTTGAGCCAGGCGCGGGTAAAGCGGTCGTACGCGGCGAATGTGTCGAACTTGTCCCAGTCGTCGGTGACTGCGTCGACATGGCTGCCGTCGGGGCGATAGAGTTCGCCGCCGAGCTGGAGGTTATACGGCGGGTCGGCGAAGATCATGTCGATGGAGTTCGACGGGAGCGCCTTCATATGCTCGATGCAGTCGCCGCGAAGGATCTGGTCGAGTGGAAGGACGGCCTGAACCGCCGGCTCCACTGTCTTCTTCGCACGCGGCCGTGCGATCGTGTCGATCAAACCCATGTTTTCCGCCCCTTGTCGCGCCCATAGCTGCGGAATTGTCCGACTCCGTCAAGCAAACTTTCGTTAACGGCGTTTCGGCCGGATTCTTACGTTGCGGCCAATCGAGTCGCCGTCGTCCAGATGTTGAGTCGTAGGAGACTCGCGGCTCAAGCCCTTGGGGTGTGGCGCGAAAGACTCAGCTCGTCGTTTCCTTTGCGAAAAGTCCCTCACGGGCGAGATAGGCGGCGGCGACGGGGGCGAAACTGCGGCGATGAATCGGTGTGGGGCCATGGTCGCGAAGCGCTTTCATGTGGTGCGCGCAGCCATAGCCCTTGTTCGAATGCCAGTTATATTCGGGGTGCACGTCGGCGGCGGCGATCATGATGAGGTCGCGCGTGTGCTTGGCGACGATCGATGCGGCGGCGATCGACAGTGATTTCGCATCGCCGCCGACGAGGGGCGTGGCGGGGTAGGTCCAGCGGGGCAAGCGGTTGCCGTCGACGAGGACGTGACCGGGTGCCTGGCCGAGTTCGATCGCCAGCGCGTCGACCGCGAGCGTCATCGCCTTCATCGTCGCCCAGTAGATGTTGAGCGTGTCGATCTCTTCCGGCTGGACGATGCCGATGCCTACGATCGCGCAGCCCTTCAGGCGCGCGCAGAGCCGTTCGCGTTCGGAAGCGGATAGCTTCTTCGAATCGTCTATGCCGCGGGGGACGCCTTTTGCGGGCAGGATCACGGCGGCGGCTACGACCGGTCCGGCGAGGGGGCCGCGGCCGGCTTCGTCGACGCCGGCGACGGGGCCGACGCAGAGCTTTTCGTGTTTCATGCCGGGCATTTTAGCTCCATCGCGCGGCGAAAGCCTGCGCATCCCAGCCATCGGGGTCCATTGCCGCAAGCAGGTGGGAAAAGGGGATAGTGTCGAGCCCGTGGCCCATCGGGCCGTGCCCTTGGCCGATACCTGGAGCGGCTGCAAGTGCGGCGCGGACGAACGCGATGGCTCGATCTATTGCGTCGTCGAGCGTCATGCCCTGGGCAAGCCCCGTCGCGATCCCGCTGGCTAGGGTACAGCCCGTGCCGTGGGCGTGGCGGGTTTCAATGCGGGTGTTGGTCCACCGCATTTCGCCGGCGTCGGTGACGAGACGGTCGGTGACGGAGGGGCCTTCGGCGTGGCCGCCTTTTATGAGGACGGCTGGGCATAGTGCGCGGATGGCAGTCTCGCCGCCGAGGGCTGCTAGTTCGGGGAGGTTGGGGGTTACGAGCGTGGCGATCCGCATGAGGCGGGTGAAGGCGGCTATCGTGTCGCTGTCCGCGAGGACCGAGCCGCTGGTGGCGATCATCACCGGGTCGAAAATTATGGGGAGCCTGCGCCCCTCCACGGAAGAGAGGGGTTGGGGGTGGGTTGGTTTGGGGCTGGTGTCGCGCTCGCCCATCGGCCGACCCACCCCCGGCCCCTCCCTTTCAGGGAGGGGGGAAAGACGTTCTAGATATGCGGCTACGGCGTGGGCGGTTTCGGCCGAGCCGATCATGCCGATCTTTACTGCGTCTACGCCGATGTCCGAGACGACTGAGTCCATCTGCGCGAGGACCATGTCGGTCGGGATCTGGTGGACCGCCTGCACGCCTAGCGTGTTCTGTGCGGTGATCGCCGTGATGGCGGTCATTGCGTGGCCGCCGAGCATCGTCACGGTCTTGATATCGGCCTGGATGCCCGCGCCGCCGCCCGAGTCCGAGCCGGCTATTATGAGGATTCTGGCGGTCATCGGGGAGCGCCGGGAAAAGTGAAGTATAGGAAGTATAGACGCTCGCGTGGTTTCGTCGGGTGGCTGTTTGAGGCTGCCGAGCGGGGTTTGGCGAGGTTGGCGGTCATGGAGATCGCTATGGCATAATCGTTGGTGTGTAGGACAGAGGTTCACCCCCCTTCGGCGGGGTGGTGCCCGCACTCTGGTGGACGTTTGCGAAACCGCCCCCTAGTGCCGCCCGCCCGCCGGCTTCTGCGGCGGCGCTTCGCCCAGCCGGGTCGGACGGTCCAGCAATTCGCCGCCGCAGTTCGGGCAGCGTTCGTCGAGCGCGTCGGCGCATTCCGCGCAGAAGGTGCATTCGAACGAGCAGATGAACGCGCCCGGCGAGTCCGCGGGGAGGTCTGTGGTGCAGCGTTCGCACACGGGGCGCATTTCGAGCATCAGGCAGCGGCCTTTCGCACGGCGTCGCAGATCCGGTCGACGACGCGTTCGACCTGGCCGGGGTCGTCGCCTTCGGCCATCACGCGGATCACGGGTTCGGTGCCGGACGGGCGGATCACGAGGCGTCCCGTGCCGGCAAGTTCGGCTTCGGCATCGGCGATTACTGCTTTTACGGCATCGTCGTCGAGCGGTTTGCCGCCGGCGAACCGGACGTTCTTCAGGAGCTGCGGCAACGGTTCGAAGCGGTGGAGCACCTCGCTCGCAGGGGCGCCCGAGCGCTTGACCTCGGCCAGGATCTGCAACGCCGCGACCAGGCCGTCGCCGGTGGTGGCATAATCGGTGAGGATGATGTGGCCCGACTGTTCGCCGCCGACATTATAGCCGCTCGCGCGCATCTTCTCGAGGACATGACGGTCGCCGACCTTGGTCCGGACCAGCCCCAGGCCCTGTGCCGCGAGATGCCGCTCCAGTCCGAGGTTCGACATGACCGTTGCAACCAGCCCACCGCCGGCAAGCCGGCCCTGCCGCGCCCAGCTTGCCGCGATCGTCGCCATGAGCTGGTCGCCGTCGACGATCGTGCCGGTCTGGTCGACCACGATCAGACGGTCCGCATCGCCGTCGAGCGCGATGCCGATGTCGGCGCCGTTCGCGACTACGGCCTCGGCGAGCGCCTGCGGGGCGGTCGAGCCGACGCCGTCGTTGATGTTGGTGCCGTTGGGCGTCACGCCGATCGCGACGATGTCCGCACCCAGTTCCCACAGGGCTGCGGGTGCGACCTTGTAGGCGGCGCCGTTCGCGCAATCGATGACGATCCGCATGCCGTCGAGGCGGAGGTTCTCGGGGAAGGTCGACTTGGCGAAGTGGATGTAACGGCCCTGTGCGTCATCGATGCGCCGTGCGCGGCCGATCTGGCTCGACGGCACGAGCGGAATGTCACCGTCGATCAGCGCCTCGATCGCTTCCTCCGCTTCGTCCGACAGCTTGTAGCCGTCGGGACCGAACAGCTTGATGCCGTTGTCCGCGTAAGCATTATGGCTAGCAGAGATCATTACACCGATATCGGCGCGCATCGAATGGGTCAGCATCGCGACCGCGGGTGTCGGCATCGGCCCCACCATCACCACATCCATGCCGACGCTGGTAAAGCCTGCAACCAGCGCCGATTCCAGCATATAGCCCGACAACCGCGTGTCCTTGCCGATCACCACGCGGTGGCGGTGATCACCACGCAGGAAGTATGCTCCGGCGGCCATGCCAACCTTCATTGCCATCTCTGCCGTCATCGGCGAGGTATTGGTGGCGCCACGAATGCCATCGGTGCCGAAATATTTCCTTGCCATCGCGTCCGCTTTCCGTCCCGTATCGGTGTTCGACGCGTTGATAGCGCGGTCGAACACGAAGGGCGAGCATGTCGCAGACTACACGGATTCTCGCAGCCCTGATCGGCGGCATCGCGATCGGCATCGCCGCCGCCGCCTGGTCGCCCGCGAACGCGATCGCGGCGACCGCGGTGACGCAGCCGATCGGGTCGGCGTGGCTGCACGGATTGCAGATGGTGATCGTGCCGCTCGTCGTCGGGCTGCTCGTGACCGGGATCGGCGCGACCACCGAGGCGGCGCGCGCCGGGCGGATCACCGTACGCGCGATGGTGATGATCGTCGTCATCCTGTGGAGCACGACGATCATGTCGGCACTGGTCATGCCGTTGATCCTGGAAGCCTTTCCACTGCCGCATGCGCTCGGATCAGCACTGCGCGCCGCGCTGACGGGCGCCGCGCCGGTCGGGCCGGTGCCGGGGATCGGCGCATTCTTCGACACGATCGTGCCGACCAACATCGTTGCCGCGGCATCCAGCGACTCGTTCCTGCCGCTCACAGTCTTTGCGCTGGCGTTCGCCTTTGCCGTGACGAAGCTGCCCGACGATCGCCGCCGCGTGCTGACCGGTTTCTTCCAGGCGGTCGTCGATGCGTTGCTGATCATCATCAAATGGGTGCTGAAGCTCGCACCGATCGGCATCTTCGCGCTTGCCTACGGCGTCGGGGCGCGCACCGGGACGGCTGCGTTCGGCGCGTTGCTGCACTATATCGTCTGCGTCTCGGCGATCGGCTTCGTCGTCCTGCTGTCCGCCTATCCGATCGGGATGATCGGCGGCCGGGTCGGCTTCGGCCGGTTCGCGCGCGCGGTCGCACCGGCGCAGGCGGTGGCGATCAGCACGCAGTCGTCGCTCGCCTCGCTGCCGGCGATGCTGAAGGCCTCGACCGATCTCGGCGCGTCGCCCGCCACCGCCGGGATCGTCCTGCCGCTGTCGGTCGCGGTGTTCCGCGCGACCAGCCCGGCGATGAACCTCGCGGTCGCGCTGTACGTCGCGCACTGGCTGGGGCTGCGGATCGGGCCTGGGCAGATGGCGGCTGGCGTGGCGACTGCGGCGATCACGACGATGGGGTCGATCTCGCTGCCCGGCACGATCAGCTTCGTCGCCTCGGTCGCGCCGGTGGCGCTGGCGATGGGCATCCCCCTGGAGGTGCTGGGTCTGCTCATCGCGGTGGAGACCATACCCGACCTGTTTCGCACCGTCGGGAACGTGACGATGGACACCGCCGTTACCATCTCCGTTGCAGCGCGGTCCGATCACGGGAACGGCGCTCAGGAGATTCCGCATGAAGTATCGCACGCTCGGCCCTGATTTCGAGGTTTCCGCGCTGGGTCTCGGCTGCATGCCGATGGCCGGTATTGGCAAGGGGATGTACGGCGAGGCCAACGCCTACGAGAGCATCGCCACGATCCACCGCGCGATCGAGCTGGGCGTGACGCTGTTCGATACCGCCGAGATCTATGGCCCGCTGGTCAACGAGGAACTGATCGGCCAGGCGATCCGCGGCAAGCGCGACGGCGTCGTGATCGCGACCAAGTTCGGGTTCCGGTATGATGAGAACGGGATGACCGGGGTGGACTCGACGCCGGCCAATGTGCGGCGCGCTTGCGAGGGATCGCTGAAGCGGCTCGGGGTCGAGACGATCGACCTGCTGTACCAGCACCGCGTCGATCCGGGCGTGCCGATCGAGGATACGGTCGGCGCGATGGCGGAGCTGGTGCGCGAGGGGAAGGTGCGGCATCTGGGGCTGTCGGAGGCTGGGCTCGACACGATCCGGCGGGCTGCCGCGACGCATCCTATCGCCGCGTTGCAGAGCGAGTATTCGTTGTGGGAGCGCGGCGTGGAGGAGGCGATCCTGCCGTTGTGCCGCGAACTCGGGATCGGGTTCGTGCCGTATTCGCCGCTGGGTCGGGGGTTTCTAACGGGGCAGATTGCGGCTCGTTCGGATCTGCCGGAGGGCGACTATCGGCGGAACGATCCGCGGTATTCGGAGGAGAACTTCGCCAAGAACATGGAGATGGTGGCGGTGGTGAAGTCTATCGCCGACGCGCATGGGGCGAGTCCTGCGCAGGTGGCTCTTGCCTGGTTGTTGGCGCAGGGGGACGACATCGTGCCGATCCCTGGGTCGAAGCGGCGGGTTACGCTGGAGGACAGCATGAAGGCGGCGGATGTGGCGCTGACTGCGGACGATCTGGCGAAGCTGGATGCGGCGGCGCCTCGGGGCGGGACTGCCGGGCCGCGTTACGGCGAGAAGGCGTTATCGATGACGCGGATCTGACTGCTCCCCTTCCGCTTAGCGGGAGGGGTCGGGGGAGGGGTGCGCCTCAAAGGCCGGACGCCGGTACGTACGTCGCGCCCTCCCCTAGCCCCTCCCGCAAGCGGGAGGGGAATCTGCTGAGTTACTGGACTCCGTGCATCCACTTCTTGATCAGCGGCGAGATCAGCAGCAGCACCACGCCGATGCCCGCCGAAATCAGGCCGATGGTCCAGAACACGCCGGCATAGGTATCGAGGCTGACCTTCAGGTTCGTCACCTGGCCGCCGACCGTCTCGACGCTCGCGACCTGCGCGACGACGCCGGCGACATACTGTGCGACCGAGATCGACAGGAACCAGACGCCCATCATCAGCCCGACGACGCGCGCGATCGACAGCTTGGTGATCATGCTGAGACCGACCGGCGAAATGCAGAGCTCGGCGAACGAGTGGATGAAATACAGCCCGGCGAGCCACCAGATCGCGACCTTGAACGTCGGCCCGACCATGGTCGCGCCCCAGACGAGGAACAGGAAGCCGATTCCGACGCCGATCAGCGCGATGCCGAACTTGACCGGAATCGACGGCTCGATGCCCTTCGCGGCGAGCTTGGTCCATATGATCGACATCACCGGCGCCAATGCGACGATGAAGAACGCGTTGAAGAACTGCGTCTGCCCGGCGGAGATGCTGAACAGCCCAAACACGCTGAGATCGGTGTTGCGATCCGCGAACAGGGTCAGCGACGAGCCGGCCTGCTCGAACAACGTCCAGAACACGACGTTGAACACGATCAGCACCATCGCCGCGAGCATCATCTGGAACTCGCGACGCTCGCCGTTGACGAACGACCAGATCAGGATGCCGGGGACCGCGATCAGGAACGTGCCGAACAGCAACTTGCCCATCAGCGACAGCGAGACGATGTAGCCGACGATCCCCGACCCCGGCACCGGCGGCTCGGCGTTCATGAGGTTGACGAACAACAGGTAGAAGATCGGGATGCCGAGCAGCGCGAGCGCATAGATGCCGAGTGCGCGATCGGGACCGGTGCGAACGGGCGGCTCGCCGTAACCGTTGAGCTTGCCGCCATCGAACTGGATCAGCACCCACGAGAACAACATGCCGATCGCGGCGAGGCCGAAGCCCGCCCACCAGCCGACCGCGACCGCGAGGAACGGGCAGAGCAACTGCGAGAACAGCGAGCCCAGGTTGATGCCCATGTAGAAGATCGTGAACCCGGCATCGCGACGCTTGTCTCCCTGCGCGTAGAGCTCGCCGACCATCGTCGAGATGTTGGGCTTGAAGAAGCCGTTGCCGACCGAGATCATGCAGAGCGCGAGCAGCATGATCGTGACGTAGAAGCTGCTGCGTTCCGCGCCCGATTCGAAGCCGCCCTTCTCGACCGTGCGGGCGGTCGAGCCGTCGGGTGCGAGCAGCGAGACGGTGCCGTCGTCGTTACCCTTGATCTTCAGCTTGTTCGCGCCATCGACGAGATAGCGGACTTCGCTATCGGCCTGGTCGACGACTTCGATCGCATAGCGCTGGTTGGCGATCGTCGCGTACGGCTTGGCGGTCTCGCCGCCGAAGCAGAGGAGCAGATAGCCGAGCGCCATGATGATCGCGCCGAACTTTACCGCACGCTTCGAGCCGAGATACTGATCCGCGAGATAGCCGCCGATCAGCGGGGTCAGGTACACGAGCGCGGTGTAGCCACCGTACAGCCCGGTCGCCTCGCGGTCGCCGAACACGAAATGCTTGGTGAGATACAGCGTGAGCAGCGCGCGCATGCCGTAATAGCCGAACCGCTCCCACGCCTCGGTGGTGAACAGCCGCGCGAGCTGGCGGGGATGCCCGAACCAGGTTTCGCCGGACGCCGGGTTGATATGGGTGATATCCGGCTCTCGCGGGGTGTCCGCGGTCGGGGTGTCCACCATTGTTACGCTCCCTGAAACTCGTACTGGCCGCCGTCGAACCCGGGGCCGTTATGCGCGCGCAACTTAACGACAAAGCCCGGACTGTAAATATCAGACGCCAAGGCCTATTTCAGCTCACATGCTCAACGACCGCTCCACGCCGCTCTCGCTGCTCGCCACCCGTCGCTCGGGAAAGCCGCGCGACCTGATCGCGCCCGGCCCCGATTCCTATCAGTTGGCGACGATCCTGGAGATCGCGGCGCGCACGCCCGACCACGGCAAGCTGGCGCCGTGGCGGTTCGTGGTGATCGGCGAGGAGCACCGGGCGGCGCTGTCGACGCTGATTACGGATGCCTATCTGGCGGAGCGGCCTACGGCGTCGCGGACGGAAATCGAGTCGCTCGACCAGTTCGTGCATCAGGCGCCGACCCTGGTGGTCGTCCTGTCCTCCCCGAAGGAGAGCAAGATTCCGCTGTGGGAACAGGAGCTTTCGGCGGGCGCGGCGTGCATGAACCTGCTTCACGCGGTCCATGCGGAAGGGTTTGCGGGCGGCTGGCTGACCGGGTGGCCGGCCTATTCGGACGTTGTGCGCGATGCGTTCGGGTCCGCGTCGGAGCGGATCGCCGGGTTCATGTTCATCGGCACGCCGTCGCGCGCGCTCGACGAACGGCCTCGCCCGGATATGGCACGGCTGGTAAGCCACTGGGGTTCCTGACCACTCGACTTTCCGCCCGATTGCTGTATTAGAACAGCATGACAGCGCTCAGCAGCGACGACAGCCCCGTATATATTCGCCTCCGCAGCACAATCGCCGCGGGCATCCTTCGCGGTGACTATCGCGCGGGGGATCAGTTGCCGTCGGTGCGTGCGTTCGCCGCAGAGCAGGGCGCGAACCCGCTGACGGTCGCCAAGGCGTATCAGAGCTTTCAGGACGACGGCTATGTCGAGGTCCGGCGCGGCGTCGGGATGTTCGTGATGCCGGGCGCGGCGGAAGCGCTGCGGGTGGCGGAGCGCGAGAATTTCGTGACGACGCAGTGGCCTAGGATTTTGGGGCATATCGACTTACTGGGTCTGGATGCGCACGATCTGCTGGAGCGTGAGCGGGTCTGATTTACGCCGGTGCTGCTTCGGTTACTTTTCTGCTCGTCTACCCTCCCCCCGTTCGTCCTGAGTAGTCATCGAGTAGAGGCGAAGCCGCGTATCGAGAGGACGTATCGAAGGACAGGTTGGCGCGTGGAACCCATGCTTCGATACGCGCCCTCGATACACTGCTTGCGCAGCTACTCGGTCGCTACTCAGCACGAACGGAAGTGGGGGGCGGACTTTGGCTTGGGGCTTGGGACCCGGAGCCTGGACCCAAGCTTCAGAACAATCCCAGCGCCGCAACATCCTCGACGCTCAGGTCGATGCCGAACAACAGGCTCATGCGGATGCGGTACACGCGCGGATCGGTGATCTCGCCGACGGTCGTGTCCGTGCCGGAGCGCCGGCGATAGTTTCTTCCGATCAGCGAGGCGAAGCCGTTGGGGAGGACGATGCTGGCGATCGCGGTGTGCGTGAAGCGGCTGGCGGGGGCGGTCGAGGTCCAGTGGTTCGACATTGCGAGGTCCGCGTCGAACACCGGTGCGAGCGTGAAGCTGTATTGCGGTTGGAAGCCGTCGCCCGATCCCCGTCCGTCCGTCGTCATCGGGTCACCGTCGCGGAACAGCATCCAGCCTTGTTCGGTTGCTTCGAGGCGGAAGCGTGCACCGTCCGGGGCCATGCCCTCGGCGCCGTCGGCTAGCGGGAGGACGGGCGTGTAGCTGCCGCCGAAACCGGTGTCGGCGATCCAGTCCTGGCCGTCGATCGTCACCAGCGCGAACGTGTGGGTCAGCGGCGGCACGTCGGTTGCGGCGATCCAGACTCGGGCGAGCACCGGGCGGGCGGTGAAGCCGAGTTCTTCGAGCGCATCCAGGAAGAGGCGGTTATGCTCGAAGCAATAGCCGCCGCGGCGTGCGGTGACGAGCTTGGCGAAGACCGAGGCGCTGTCGATCGCGATGCCGCGGCCGAGGACGACGTCGAGATCCTCGAACGGGATTGAGAGACGGTGAGCGTGCTGGAGGCGGCCGAGGCCGATCGAGTCGAGCGTGGGGCGTGCGGGCATGGCGACACGGAGGAGATAGGCTTCGAGGTCGAACATCGGTCGGGCTTTCAGAGATTTTCTGTTTCCCCATACCGTCCGTTGGGCGGGGGCGTCGAGTGGTGTGCCGCTAGAGTGAGCGCCTCCTCCCCCGTTCGTGCTGAGCGAAGTCGAAGCACCTGCGCGTTGGGCATGCCCTTCGACTACGCTCAGGGCGAACGGGAAAAGGGGCGCCATCCCTGCTCGCTCCGTCACCCCGGCTTGTTCCGGGGACCACCGTTCCGCGTTCTCATTTCTCTCGGATCTGCGGAACGGTGGATGCCGGAACGAGCCCGGCATGACGGCGTGGTTTGGCACTGTAGCGACCAGAGGCGCCCCACGCGATCCTCCCCCGCCAGGGGGAGGTGGCTGGCGCTTGCCAGACGGAGGGGGCGGTAAGGGTTTACCGTCGTTGCGCGTCCTCCCCCTCCGTCACCTTCGGTGCCACCTCCCCCTTGCGGGGGAGGATCGCGAGAGGTGTCGCCTTGGCATGATCGGGCGGGGGAATGTTCGTCACCCAACCTTACCCGTCATCCTGAGCTCGACCCAGGATCCAGAGCCAAAGGCGTTGCCGTGCTTGGCTCTGGATCCTGACTTTCATCAGGATGACGGGGGGAGTGAGGCGCGCGATCAGGCCGCGAACAAGTCCGCTTCGATCGAATACAGCACCGCCGCGCTGGCGTTCGCGGCCGCGTTGAGGCCCATCGCTTCGGGGACGATCTGGTCGAGGTAGAAGCGCACCGCCGCCGCTTTCATCCGGCCGAAATCGTCGGTGCCGGCGACGCCGCCCTGGCGCTCCATCAGCCAGCCGCAGGTCGCGACCGACAGCATGGTGAGGAAGGGATAGCTGGCGGCGAGCTTGTCGTCCGCATCCGCGGTGGCGAGGCGGCGGCCGATCGCTTCGCAGGCGTCGACCAGGGCGAGCAGGCGCTCGTCCTTCGCTTCCGCGCGGATGTCGGCGATCAACGCGGCGAACGCACCGCCGTTGTCGAGGCCGAGTTTCCGCCCGACGAGATCCGCCGCCTGGATGCCATTCGTGCCTTCATAGATCGGCGTGATGCGGGCATCGCGGAAATACTGCGCGGCGCCCGTCTCCTCGACATAGCCCATTCCGCCGTGGACCTGGATGCCGAGCGATGCGACCTCGTTGCCGAGATCGGTGCCGTGCGCCTTGGCGAGCGGCGTGACGAGTTCGAGGCGGTTGCGCGCGGCACGGTCGCCGAGATTGGCGCGGTCGACCTGCCCGGCCGCGTAGTAGACGAGCGCGCGGGCCGCCTGGGTCTGTGCCTTCATCCGCATCAGCATGCGGCGGACGTCGGGGTGCTCGACGATCTTGACCGATTCCTTGTTCGGCGAACCGGCACGTGCCGACTGCACGCGGTCGAGCGCATAGGCGACCGCGCCTTGGGTGGCGCCCTCGGCGACCTGGACGCCCTGAAGGCCAACGTTGAGGCGGGCGTTGTTCATCATCGTGAACATCGCGCGGATGCCGCCGAGTTCGGCGCCGATCAGCTCGCCGATGCAGTCGTCGTTGTCGCCGAAGCTCAGCACGCAGGTGGGGGACGCGTGGAGGCCCATCTTGTGCTCGATCGAGACGACGCGGACGTCGTTGAAATCGCCCGGCGTGCCGTCTTCGTTGAGGCGATATTTGGGAACGAGGAACAGCGAGATGCCCTTCGTGCCCGCGGGCGCGCCGGGGGTCCGGGCGAGGACGAGGTGGACGATGTTCGGCGCCATGTCGTGATCGCCGAACGAGATGTAGATCTTGGTGCCCTTGATGCTCCACTTGCCGTCGCCCAGCGGCGTCGCGGTTGCGCGGAGGGCGCCAACGTCGGAGCCTGCCTGAGGCTCGGTGAGGTTCATCGTGCCGGTCCATTCGCCGGTCGCGAGATGGGGGAGGTAGAGCGCCTGCTGCTCGGGGCTGCCGTGATGCTGGAGCGCCTCGATCGCGCCGACGGTCAGCGTCGGGCACAGCGCGAAGCCCATGTTGGCCGAACCGAGCGTGTCTAGCACCGCGGTCTGGATCGCGAACGGGAGGCCCTGCCCGCCCCATTCCTCCTCGACGCCGATCGTGCCCCAACCGCCCTCGACATAATCCTTGTACGCCTGCGCGAAGCCTTCGGGCATGACCACGCCGTCCGGGGTCCATTTCGCACCGACCGTGTCGCCGGCGCGGTTGAGCGGGGCCCATTCGCCCGCCGCGAGTTGGCCTACGCCTTCAAGTACCGCGTCGACCACGTCGTCGCTGGCGGCGGCATAGCGTTCGGTGTCGGCAAGCTCGCCGATCCGCACGACATGATCGAGCAAGAAACGCTGTTCGGTGGTTGCTGGAGTGAAGGCCATCGCATCCTCTTATCGCTACGGTTTGGACCCGCTATACGCCTGTGAAATGACC
This sequence comes from Sphingomonas faeni, assembly GCF_030817315.1. Lineage (NCBI taxonomy): Bacteria > Pseudomonadati > Pseudomonadota > Alphaproteobacteria > Sphingomonadales > Sphingomonadaceae > Sphingomonas > Sphingomonas faeni. The sequence goes on from NZ_JAUSZF010000001.1 coordinate 2,879,040, forward strand.
CGTCCACACCCTCGGATTTTACCCTACGGCACGGCCGCGATCGCGGAGGCCGCCGCGCTGATTCGCGACGGGGGTATCGTCGCGGTGCCGACCGAGACGGTGTATGGACTCGCGGCGGACGCGACGAATGCCGAGGCGGTGGCGCGGATTTATGCGGCGAAGGGGCGCCCGAGTTTCAATCCGCTGATCGTGCATGTGGCGGATCTGGCGGCGGCGGAGCGGATAGCCGTGTTCGATGCGGATGCTCGGGCGCTGGCGGCGGCGTTCTGGCCGGGGCCGTTGACGTTGGTGCTGCCGGTAAGGGGCGATTCGGGGATCGCTTCGCTGGTGACGGCGGGGTTGGCGACGATCGCTGTGCGGGTGCCGCGGCATCGGGCTATGCAGGGGTTGATCGCGGCTTCTGGAAAGCCGTTGGCAGCGCCATCGGCCAATGCGAGTGGAGGGATCAGCCCGACGACGGCTGCGCATGTTGCCGGGAGTCTGGGGGGGAACGTGCCGTTGATCCTCGACGATGGGGCTACCGAGGCTGGGTTGGAGTCGACGATCGTGGCGGGGCGGACGGTGCTGCGACCAGGGCCGGTTACTGGGGAGTTTATTACAAAGCACCTTCCCGGCGAAGGGCGGGGCCCAATTGGAACGTCGGATGTAACCGGGCATAGCGGCCATCATGACCGTCCCCCAATTGGGCCCCGGCCTTCGCCGGGGAGGAGTGGGGGTGCGGTTACGGCGCCGGGGCAGCTTGAGAGCCATTATGCGCCGAGTAAGTTGCTTCGGTTGAATGCGACCGAAGCACATTCGGGCGAATGGCTGATCGGTTTTGGTGACGTCGCGGGCGACATAACCCTATCCGCTTCAGGAAACCTCGTCGAAGCCGCCGCCAAGCTGTTCGATCTGCTCCACGCCGCCGACGCGAACGAAAGCCGGAAAATCGCCGTTGCGCCGATCCCGCTCGACGGCATCGGCGAAGCGATCAACGACCGTCTTCGCCGTGCTGCTCATCGTTGAAAGAAGATCGGTTCACGCGAAGGCGCAAAGGCGCGAAGAGGTTTTAAGCGTTTTGATAGGCCGGGACGGGCTACCCACGCTCCACATCTTTGCGCCTTCGCGTGAACCCATTCTGCCTTACGCGTTCACGGCAGCCTTCGACCGAGCCGCAAAGCTCTTGCGGAGCTTCTGCAGCTTGGGGGGGATCACTGCCATGCAATACGGGTTCGAGCGGCCGGACGTTTCCCAGTAATCCTGGTGATAGCCCTCGGCCTCGTACCACGTGTCCATCGGCTCGATCGTCGTGACGATCGGCTTGGGCGAGTCCGCCTGCGCCCGCTCCAGCGCCGCTTCCATCTCGGCCTTCTGCGCGTCGTCCGCCGGGAACATCGCCGAGCGATACTGCGTGCCGACGTCGTTGCCTTGGCGGTTCAGCGTCGTCGCGTCGTGCGTCGCGAAGAAGATGTCGAGCAGGTCGCCGAGCTTCAGCTGTTCGGGGTCGAAGCCGATGCGGATCGCCTCGGCGTGACCGGTATCGCCGCCGCAGACCTGCTTGTAGGTCGGATTGGGCACATGGCCGCCGATATAGCCGCTCTCGGCGCTCTCGACGCCGATCACATCCTTGAACACGGCCTCGGTGCACCAGAAGCAACCGCCCGCCAGCGTTACATAATCCGTCATAACGATCTCCTTTCCGCCAATGTAGGAAGTCGCTACCGCGCAACAAAGAGGAGACACGTATGATCGACGGTAAGGTTATGGTCACCGGCGGGGCCGGGTATATCGGCAGTCACGCTGTGTTGGCGTTGCTCGATGCGGGTTACGAGGTCGTCGTGGTCGACAATCTCGTCACGGGATTCGACTGGGCGGTCGATTCCCGCGCCGCGCTGGTCGAGGCGAACGTCGCCGACGATGCGAAGGTGCGCGCGGCGATCCGCGAGCATAACGTCAGGGCGATCATGCATTTCGCGGGCTCGGTCGTGGTGCCCGAGTCGGTCAGCGACCCGCTCAAATATTACCGCAACAACACCGCTGCCAGCCGTGCGCTGATCGAGAGCGCGGTGGTCGAAGGCGTGCCGCACTTCATCTTCTCCTCGACGGCTGCGACCTATGGCACGCCTGACAAGGTGCCGATCGCGGAGGGCGATCCGACCTTGCCGATCAATCCGTATGGCATGTCCAAGCTGATGACCGAGGCGATGCTGCGCGACGTCGCGGCGGCGCATCCGATGAACTATGCGGCGCTGCGCTACTTCAACGTGGCCGGTGCGGATCCGAAGGGTCGCAGTGGTCAGTCGACGGTCGGCGCGACTCACCTGATCAAGATCGCGGTCGAGGCGGCTACCGGCAAGCGTAGCCATGTCGGCGTCTATGGCACCGACTTCGACACCCCCGACGGCACCGGCGTGCGCGATTACATCCACGTCACCGACCTCGCCGCCGCGCATGTCGCCGCGCTGGAGGTTTTGGTCGCCGACCCTGCCAAGAGCCACACGCTCAACGCGGGGTACGGCAAGGGCTTCTCGGTGCTCGAGGTTCTCGACGCGGTCGACAAGGTCACGAACATGACGATCGAACGTCGGCTGGAGGGGCGTCGCGCAGGCGATCCGGCGATGCTGATCTCCGACAACAGCGCGATCCTGGAGCGGCTCGACTGGACTCCGCGCCACGCAGACCTCGACGGTATCGTCCGCGATGCGCTGGCGTGGGAGCGGGCGCTGGCCGAGAAGGGCCGCTAAGAGGCCTGGTCGGCGGGCAGGTCGGCGGGCGGATCGGCGGGCGGGGTGCCGAACGCATGCCGCTCGCCGCCGATCGCCTGGCGGGCGCGGGCGGTGGCGAGCCACCAGGCGAGCGCCCAGAGCGTGCCGAAGCTCCAGCCCGCCAGCACGTCGCTGGGCCAGTGGACGCCGAGATACACGCGGCTGCACCCGATCGCGCCGACCAGCAGGATCGCGACGACCAGCAGGTACCGTCGCGCCGCGCGGTGCTCGGTCACCTGCGAGGCGAGGCCCGCGAGCGTGAGGTAGACGATCGCGCCGTTCGCGGAATGCCCGCTCGGGAAGCTCATGTTCGAGACGGTTACGAGATGCTCGACGATGTCGGGGCGCGGGCGGTTGACCTGCGCCTTGACGAAATCGACGATGAGGCCACCGGTGATGCTGGCCGCCAGCGTCGCGAGTGCGGTCAGCCATAGCCGCTGGACGATCAGCAACCCGGTGACGACGACCACGACGATCGTCAGGACGATGCCGCCGCCGAGCGCGGTGACGTCGGCGGCGACCTTCGGCAGCCAGGACGGGCCACCCCAGGCGCGCAGGCCGAGGATGATCGAGCGATCGAAAGCGAACGGCCAATGGCCGACCGCGAGACCGACGAGCAGGATGAAGACGATGCCGACCGCGGCGACCGATGCACCAGCGAGAACCGCGGGCAGGCGTCGCCGCGCGCCCTCGGGGCGCGCACTGTCGATGGTGGGTCCGCCGGGGCTCGAACCCGGGACCTCTCGATTAAAAGTCGCTTGCTCTACCAACTGAGCTACGGACCCCCGCCATCGTGGACCGCGCACCTAATCGCGTGGCCGCTTTCGGTCAACCGATTGCGCCAATTGCCGTATCGTTCTGCCGGTCAGCGGATCGCGCCATATCGGGACGAGGCCCGCGAGGGGAGCGAGGACGAAGCTGCGGGTGCGGAAGGCTGCGTGCGGCACGGTGAGTCCGGGCGACGACCATGCGCCGCCGGACCAGAGGACGATGTCGAGGTCCAGCACGCGGCTGCCCCAGCGGCGGCCGGGGCGACGGCCGAACGCGCGTTCGATCCGTTTGAGGCGGACCAGCAGCGTCGCCGGGTCCTCCGCGGTTTCGATCAGCGCGACGGCATTGGCATAACGGCGGTTCGAGGGCCCTAACGGCGCGCTGGCCGCGGTCGGCGATCGGGCGATGATATTGCCGAGCGCCTCCAAAGCCGCCGCGATCTCGCATTCGGGGCTGCCATGGCGGCCACGTCGATTGGAGCCCAGTGCCACCGCGTAGAGGGTTGCAGCATGCGCGATCGGCGGGAGCGGGGTTGCAGGCGACATTTGGTCCGCCTAGCGCAATCCCATGGATTCCACACCTTACCCCACCGAGCTTCCCGAAAACGTCGACGAGGGCCAGGAGGTCGACGTCACGACCGTCTTCGCGCCGGTTTCCGCGCTGCCCGAGACCGAGCCGCCGCACGATTGCCCGCTCTGCCCCCGCCTCGTCGGGGTGCGCGAACAGTTGCGGACCGAGTTCCCGACGTGGTGGAACGCGCCCGTCCCCGCATTCGGCGATCCCGCCGCGTGGCTCGGCATCATCGGCCTCGCGCCCGGCAAGCACGGCGCGAACCGCACGGGCCGCGCGTTCACCGGCGACTATTCGGGGCAGTTCCTGTTCGAGACGCTCGGCCGGTTCGGGCTGGCGACCGGCACCTATGGCGCGAAGGTGGAGGACGGCGTCGCGCTCGACGGTGCGATCATCCTCAACTCGGTGAAATGCCTGCCGCCCGAGAACAAGCCGACGCCGGAAGAGATCCGCACTTGCCGGCCGTTCCTGGAGACGCAGGCGGATGCCGTGCCGACCGCCCGCGTGTTCGTCGCGTTGGGGCATATCGCGCACCAGTCGGCGGTCAAGATGCTCGGCGGGCGGTTGCCCAAGGCGCGGTTCGCGCACGGCGCGGAGCATGTCATGCCCGACGGTCGCATCCTGATCGATAGCTTCCACTGCTCACGCTACAACGTGAACACCGGCGTGCTGACCGCGGAAATGTTCGACGCGGTGTTCAAGCGGGCGTTGGCGTTGCGCGAGACGGTTTGAACGCGCTCTTCCGTCATCCTAACGAAAGTCAGGATGACGGGGGACGCAACGGCGTTGACTAGCGCCGTGCTCGTAGGCTCGAGTCTCAGCGTCAGATGTCCTGAACGAGGCGACCGTACAGGTCGGGGCGGCGATCGCGGAAGAAGCCGAAGGCGGCGCGGTGGCGCTTGACGATGTCTAGGTCGATCGTCGCGGTGATCACGCCTTCGTCCTCGCGGCCTAGCTCGGCGAGGATGTCGCCGCGCTCGTCGGCGATGAAGCTGGTGCCGTAGAAGGTCTGGCCGTGCTCGACGCCGACGCGGTTGGCGGCGACGATCGGGACCACGTTCGAGACGGCGTGACCGACCATCGCGCGGCGCCAGAGACGGGCGGTGTCGAGCGAGGTGTCATGCGGCTCGCTGCCGATCGCGGTCGGGTAGAAGAGGATTTCCGCGCCCATCAGCATCATTGCGCGGGCGGTCTCTGGGTACCATTGGTCCCAGCAGACGCCGACGCCGAGCTTGCCCGCGGGATGCGGCCAGACCTTGAAGCCGGTGTTGCCGGGGCGGAAGTAGAACTTCTCCTCGTAGCCGGGGCCGTCGGGGATGTGGCTCTTGCGGTAGACGCCCTGGACGTTGCCGTCCGGGCCGATCATCGCGAGGCTGTTGTAATGATGCGGGCCGTCCGCCTCGAAGAAGCTGGTCGGGATGGTGACCTTGAGCGCTTCGGCGAGCGCCTGCATTGCGAGCACCGCCTTGTGCTCGCCGACCGGCGCGGCGTTGGCGAAGAGGCCCTCGTTCTCGACGCGGCAGAAATACTCGCCTTCGAAGAGTTCGGGCGGGAGGATGACCTGCGCGCCTTTCGCGGCGGCCTCGTGGACGAGGCGCGACACGTTGGCGATGTTGCGGTCGATGTTGGGCGTGAAGCCCAATTGCAGCGCGGCGACGGTGATCTCGGTCATGGCGGCGCATATAAGGTGACGTGTCATGGAGTGCGAGCCTTCTTGCTGTTCCCCCGCGGAGGCGGGGGTGCAGGGTCTCGGGCGGTAGCGTGCGTGATCCTGGGCCCCCGCCTTCGCGGGGGAACAAGGCGGCGATTGACACTGCCCTGCCCTGTCCGACATGCGCCGGTCATGATCGATCACAAGCTTCCCCCGAGCTGGCAGGCGCTGGCCCCCGAGTTCGAGGCGCCGTACATGCGGGCGCTCGACGCGTTTCTGGAAGCCGAGCGGGTGGCGGGGACTCGGGTGTTTCCGGAGGATGCGGACCGGTTTCGGGCGTTGGAACTGACACCGCTGGATCAGGTGCGGGTCGTGATCCTGGGGCAGGATCCGTATCATGGCGAGGGGCAGGCGCATGGGCTCAGCTTCTCGGTACGCCAAGGCGTACGGACGCCGCCTAGCCTGGTGAACATCTACAAGGAGCTCGAGGCGGATCTCGGCATTCCGCGGGCGCGCCACGGCATGCTCGATCATTGGGCGGCGCAGGGCGTGCTCCTGCTCAACGCGGTGCTGAGCGTGCGGATGGGGGAGGCTGCGTCGCACCAGAAGCGCGGGTGGGAGCGGTTTACCGATGCGGTGATCGCCGCGGTGAACGCGCAGCCGAAACCGGTCGTGTTCCTGCTGTGGGGGGCGTATGCGCAGAAGAAGGCGGCGTTCGTCGATGACGTTAAGGCGGGCGGGCGGCATCTGGTGATCCAGTCCGCGCATCCTTCGCCGCTGGCGGCACGGACCGGGTTCTTCGGATCGCGACCGTTCAGCCGGGCCAATGACTTTCTCGAAACCCATGGGCGCGCGCCGATCGACTGGGCGCTGCCGGAGACCGACCGATGAGCGACGAATATGTCTATGACGAAGCGACTGGTGAGTGGGTCGCTGGCGGCGCGGCGACGGCTGTGGCGACGGATGACGGCGCGGTCGTGGTGCGGGATTCGGTGGGGAACGTGCTCGCGGACGGCGATCAGGTGACATTGATCAAGGACCTGACTGTGAAGGGCGCGGGGCAGACTTTGAAGCGTGGCACGCTGATCAAGTCGATCCGGCTGACCGGCGATGCGCAGGAGATCGACTGCCGGTACGAGGGGATCAAGGGGCTGGTGCTGCGGGCGGAGTTTGTCCGGAAGCGGTGAGGCTTTCGCGTTGATTCTGCGGGATTAATCGAAAAGAAGATTAGGCCGGGTTAGGCCAACACGCGGTCACTCTTCATCGTCGTACTCGTCGTCGTGATTGCCGTAAGGCGACGGCGGATAGCCGGTCGGCGGTGGCGGGGCGACGCCGATCTTTGCCCATTCGAGGCGGCGGTCGAACTCTATTTCGGCCACGCGCTCCTCCTCGATGCGGTGCGATCGGTCGCGGAGGATCTGGCCGGACGCGTCCTGCGGCAGGACGAAATCGGCACCGCCCAGATCCTGAATGTCCTGTAGCCGGTCGCATAGGGCCTGTTCGGTCAGCAGCGCCTCGGGATGATCGGGCGTGGCCGGTTCGAGCAGCGCGATGGCCTGCGCGACGGAGGCGATACGCGGCGCCATCGGGCGGTCGCTGTCATGCGGCGCGGAGGTCGTGCGGTGCGCGTGACCGTAGCGTTCGGGCATGTGCGCGCGCAGGAGGAACATGATCATTCGGTCGCTATATTTGTAGCGACACGCGATCCGGTGGCCGTTCTTGTCGAACACCGGCACCTCTACCCCGTTCATCGCGCGCTCCAGCGCGAGATCGGCAAGCCGCGTGACGCCCGATTGCACGGCCGCGGTCCAGGCGGCGGCGAACTGTTCGGCACCGGGCGCGCGGCGCAGCGCGTAGCAACTGTTGACCGACATATCGACCTGCGTGGCGGCGGCGGTGACGGAGCCGGTATCGGCGAGGTGCTCGATGAAGATGCGCTGCTTGGCGTGGCTCCAGCCGTCGGGGCGGCGCTGGCATGGGACGGGGACCTAGACGTAATCGGCGGGATCGAAGCCTTCGAGGATCGCGCGGGGATCGTCCTCCTCGACGATGCAGGTCTGCGGGAGATTGGCCTTGGCGGCGGGGGTAGCGATCGCGGGGACGGCGCGGTCGGACGTCGCCGTTTCCGGCTGCGGCATCGGCTGGAATTGAGGAGCGTCGATCGCGCGATCGGCAACGACGGTGGTGGATGTGGCGGTGGGTATGGCGAGGGCGGCCGGACGGCCGCACGGGTCGGATGTCATGTTCATCCGCGAAACGGATCAGGACGCGGGCGTGTAGGACAGCGATATCGTGCTGTGTTGGACTTTTCGCGCGGCTAGTGTGCTGCTTGGGCATCCATCTTTGGAAGCAACCTAGGACCACTTTGCACGGATGTATAAAGTGACGGCAGCACTTTCCACGAAACACGGTTTTCGTTGAAAGTGGCCGCGCGCAAGACTCTCACCGCCGAACATGCTATACGCGTATATCGAGGAGGCCGATATGTTGGCAGTGCGACTTGACGAGCAGATCGAAGGCAGGCTGGAAGCGCTGGCAGCGCGCACCGGTCGGACCAAGACCTTCTATGCGCGGGCGGCGATCGAGGCACATCTCGATGATCTTGAAGATTTCTATCTTGCCGAGGACCGGTTGCGCGATTTTCGCGAGGGTGACGCTATCCCGCTAAGCACGCTGAAAGCCGAACTTGGCTTGGGCGATTGAGTTCCTGCCGGAAGCGGCAAAGGAACTGCGCAAGCTGGACCGGCAGGTCGCAGCTCGGATCGTCAGGACGCTTGAGGAGCGGATAGCCCCGCTCGACGACCCGCGCCTGATCGGTAGCGCGTTGGTCGGCGAGCATGCCGGATATTGGCGCTGGCGGATCGGGGATTACCGGGTGGTTGCGCGGATCGAGGACGAACGGATTACGGTGCTGGTGGTGCGCGTGGCGCATCGCCGTGAGGTTTACCGTTGAGGTTGGCGCCGGGAATCCCGTATTCCATCACCACAATCCAGTGACAGACACGCTGATCGAGGAATGCCGACGCAATCCGTTCAAGGGCACTGGCAAACCCGACCCCCTCGGCGGCAATCTGTCGGGCTGGTGGTCGCGCCGGATCAACCACGAGGAAGCGGTGACGCGCAGACGGTGCAGGTTGCGCAGTGCCGGTATCACTATTGATGCGCTTGTCGCGTGCCCGGCAAAGGCATAGGATCGGGACATGGCACAGATCAGCGTATCTCTTCCTGACGACCTGATGTCTTGGGCCGAACATCAAGTTGCCGAAGGTCGCCATGATAGTCTTGACGCCTATGTCGCTGATCTTGTTGCGCGCGACATGGATGCTGGGAAACTAGCGGCGTCGAATGCTGCGATCGAGGAAGGTCTTGCTTCGGAACCGAATGACGATTCGATGGCGGACGTGACTGCGCGCCGAGATCGCGACGACGATACCCTTGGTGCCCTGCGCCGGTCCTGGGCTCAGGGTATCGGCAGTGGCACTCCCGTCGACGGCAATTTCAATGCCGCAGATATAGCACGCCGCGGTGGCCGGTCTGGTGAGGCGGTTCGCAAGCACGGATGAAGATCCGTCGCCTCCCGCAGGCGATACGCGATGTCGACGACATATGGCTGTATATCGCACGGCACGATCCCGATGCGGCAACGCGACTGGTCGAGCGACTTGTCTCGGGTGTGGCTCGGTTGGCGGACTATCCAGAAAGTGGCCCGGCGCGGCCTGAGATCGGGGCTGGCGCAAGAAGCGTCCCGGTCGGAAATTATCTCGTGTTGTATCGAGTCGAGCGCAACAGCGTGGATATCGTACGGGTTGTACATGCTGCACAAGATCCGCTCGGACTACTTCCCAAATAATCCGCTTGTTCACCGCGCATTGTTTGCTCAATATATCTTGAGCCTTAGTACCGAGTCGAAATTTTCAAACCCGAATACCGGTGAATTGCTCGGATCATGATCCGACGCCGGGGGGCACGGCGCATATGATACGCTTATCCTGAACACTATAACGTTTTAGAACAGGGCGATAAATTGTGTATGTTCAGAGTGACGAATATCCCGTCAAAGCGACCCGATACTGATCAGCCGGCTGACTGCCCCAAGACGCTGCAGCATATTACCAGATCCTAATTTAAATTGCCGCTTCCTTCCAACCGATATGATTAATGTTGCTAGATATTTTAATATGCATAAGCTCACCAACCTTAACGTTTATATACGGTATTATATCGGATGGGCGCTGGTCATAATGAAGAGAAATTCAAAGCTGCAATTATATTGCGCAGCAACTCAAAAATTTGGGCCGAAGCAAAATCCGAATGGGAATTGCATCTTGTATATGACGATCCAGCGGAGCGAGCCTGTGAATGTGGTCATCAACCTATAAATCAAATATGCGTTATAAAAAATAAGGATAACAACAAAGAGGCCGAAGTAGGAAACGTCTGTGTTCATCGGTTCATGAAACTCGCGTCTCAGCGCGTTTTATCGGTCCTAAAGAGAGTTAGATGGGATTTAAAAAAATCTTTAAATCCGGCAGCTCTGGATCTCTTTGCGCGTAGAGGCGTGATTTCTAACGATGAACGATCTGAATATCTAGATTATTGGCGGAAACGCACCAATTTGACAGATGAACAGAAAGCTCAAAAAAATGACATCAATGTTCGTGTTTTAAAATACGCAGATGAAGAAACCGCGCGACTAATAGCGAATTTTGCCAATCATGGTTTGAAGCCGCGATTATAGACGCGGCTTCAAAGGCATCCCTACTCCGCCGGCAGATAAATCTCGCTGCCCTTTTCGCGGAATTTCTCGCTCATGTCAGCCATTCCTCTCTCGGCTTCCGCTTGAGACGTGCCCTTGGCAAAGATCGCTCGGTCGGTGTCGGTTTGATCGACGTCGGCCGCTAGGAACACGTCCGCCGGGCTGTTCTGCTTCGCCGCGAAGTCCCTCACCTCCTGCGTGATCTTCATCGAGCAGAATTTTGGGCCGCACATCGAGCAGAAATGCGCGGTCTTGGCGCCTTCTGCGGGGAGCGTCTGATCATGGTATTGTTCCGCCGTGTCGGGGTCGAGGGAGAGGTTGAACTGGTCTCTCCAGCGGAATTCGAACCTTGCACGGCTGAGCGCGTCGTCGCGCATCTGGGCGGCGGGGTGGCCTTTGGCGAGGTCGGCGGCGTGGGCGGCTAGTTTGTAGGTTACTACGCCGACCTTCACGTCATCGCGGTCGGGGAGGCCTAGATGCTCCTTCGGCGTGACGTAGCAGAGCATCGCGGTGCCGTACCAGCCGATCATCGCGGCGCCGATGCCGCTGGTGATGTGGTCGTAGCCTGGGGCGATGTCCGTCGTAAGCGGCCCTAGCGTGTAGAAGGGCGCTTCGCCGCAGACTTCGAGTTGCTTGTCCATGTTCTCCTTGATCTTGTGCATGGGCACGTGGCCGGGGCCTTCGATCATGACCTGGACGTCGGACTTCCACGCGCGGTGGGTGAGTTCGCCTAGCGTGTAGAGTTCGCTGAACTGCGCTTCGTCGTTGGCGTCGGCGATGCTGCCGGGGCGCAGGCCGTCGCCGAGGCTGTAGGCGATGTCATACGCCTTCATGATCTCGGTGATCTCGTCGAAGCGCTCGTAGAGGAAGCTCTCCTTGTGGTGGCTGAGGCACCATTTCGCCATGATCGAGCCGCCGCGCGAGACGATGCCGGTGACGCGTTTCGCGGTCATCGGGATGTACGCCAGCCGCACGCCGGCGTGGATCGTGAAGTAATCGACGCCCTGCTCGGCCTGCTCGATCAGCGTGTCGCGGAAGATTTCCCAGGTTAGGTCTTCGGCGACGCCGCCGACCTTTTCGAGCGCCTGGTAGATGGGGACGGTGCCGATCGGGACCGGCGAGTTGCGGAGGATCCATTCGCGGGTGTCGTGGATGTTGCGGCCGGTGCTGAGGTCCATCACCGTGTCCGCGCCCCAGCGGATCGACCAGACGAGCTTGTCGACTTCGGCGGCGACGTTGCTGGCGACCGCGGAGTTGCCGATGTTGGCGTTGATCTTGACGAGAAAGTTGCGGCCGATCGCCATCGGTTCGGATTCGGGGTGGTTGATGTTGTTGGGGATGATCGCGCGGCCGCGGGCGATCTCGTCGCGGACGAACTCGGGGGTTACGTAGTCGGGGATCTGGGCGCCGAAGGATTCACCGTCGCGAACGTAGTCTTTCAGCATGGCGCGGCCGAGGTTTTCCCGGGTGGCGACGTATTCCATTTCGGGGGTGATGATGCCGCGGCGGGCGTAGTGCATCTGGCTGACGTTGTGGCCGTCGCGCGCGCGGAGGGGGCGCTTGATGGTGGCGGGGAATTGGGGGACGCCGCCGGAGCGGTCCGGGCCGAGCTGCCCGTTGTCCTCGGGGCGGAGTTCGCGGGCTTCGTAGGATTCTACGTCACCTCGGGCTTCGATCCATTGGCGGCGGAGTTGGGGGAGGCCGGCGTTGATGTCGATTTGCGCGCGGGGGTCGGTGTAGGGGCCGCTGGTGTCGTAGACGCGTAACGGGGGTTCGCTGCAGCTTGGGTCGAGGACGATTTCGCGCATGGCGACGCGGACGTCGGGGCTGGATGGGACCGCGACGTGGATTTTCCGCGAGCCTCGGATCGGGCCGGTGGTTACGCCGATGTCTGCTGTCGGGGTGCTTGCTTCGTAATCGGCCATGCGCTTGCTCCTAAGGGTCTCGGAGCAAGGATTGCGGTTCTGTGGCGACCGCTCCCTCCCTCCGCCGGTATCAACCGGATCAGGTTCAGCGGGTCGAAGGCTCCTGCCTTCCTCTCAAGCGCGGATAAAGCGCTCCCCCGGGGTGGGGTGAGCATAGGGGGGTTGGGGTGGGGTGCAATGGGAAACTTGGCGGACGTGGTGAGCGAGGGCGAGGCACCTGCGTTTGGGGCTTGCCCTTCGACTTCGCTCAGGGCGAACGGGAGAGGAGGCGACCGGAGGAGAGGGCATCAGTCGAGCGAGCGAGGTACGTGGGCGAGCGGAACGGGGTTGAGGCGAGCGGGTGCGCCTCGATCCCGCCCGTCGACTACGCCGTGACTGCCCGTTCGTGCTGAGCGAAGTCGAAGCACCTGCGGTTGGGGCTTGCCCTTCGACTTCGCTCAGGGCGAATGGAGGAGAGGAAGGCGCTTGGGTCGGGGAATTGGGCGGCCTACACCATCGCGCGGGCCGCCCTTTGCCTTAGAAGCGGAAAGAAACGGTCCCGCGCAGGCTGTGCCAGCGCATTTTGTCGTCGCTGCGGCGGAAGTCGGTGCCGCTGGTGTTGGGCGCGATCAGGAAAGGGTTGCTGGCGAGCAGGACCGGGCTGCCGGCGAGTGTGGTGCCGGCGGTGACGCGGACGCGGGCGTCGTCGTCGCGGTATTGGTGGAACATGTATTCCATGCCGATCGAGATGTTTTTGGTCAGCTTCTGCTCGATGCCGCCGCCGCCGAGGATGCCCCACTGGTTCTTCGACCCGCTGGCCGAAAACGCGTTGGCGGTGTTGGTGGTGAAGAACAGATTGTCGATCTTCGCATAGCCCGCACCGAACGTGCCGTAGAACAGCGTGGTGTTGATGGCATAGCCGGCGCGGCCGCGGACCGAGGCCTCCCAGTCGACCTTGCGCGCCATCGTGTAGCTGGCGGGGGTGGTCGAGAAGCCCGAGGTGCTGTCGGTGATCTCGGTCTTGCCGAATTCGCCGACGACGCCGACGACGATGTTGCCGCGCTGTACGTCGAAGCCTGCACGGCCGTAATAGGCCCAGCCGTCGTCATCGTTGCGGCAACCGTACGCAGCGGCACCGGTGCGGGCCGAGCCGTTGCAGAAGCCCGGCGAGAACGCGTTGGCGCCGGTGATCGTGTTGACGCTGTCGCTGAAATTGCCGTCGCCGTTGCGGTCGAACAGGATCGACGAGCCGACGTCGTTGGGCTGGACGTCGTAACCGCCGGCCGCACCGATATAGACGCCCGAGAACGGACGATCCGCGGTGGTTTCCTGCGAGATGAGCTGAGCCTGGGCTGGAACGGCGGAAAGCCCCGCAACGGCGAGGCCGGCGAGCGCGGTGAGCTTCGTTAGGTTTTTCATGGTCATTCCCCAAACAAGGATCGCGGCGCTCCTGAATACGCCGCGATTCCGAGGTTTCTGTTCAATCCGTGACGACGATCACGCGTTGGCGCCGCTGGTCCGAAGTGAATCGGTGCGGTTGTTGGTCCCGTTGGGGAAGAAGCCCCCGCCAATCTTTGCGGTATTGGTCAGGTAGGCGATGTTGTGCACCTGCGCGACCGACCGGCTGTAGGCCAGACCGTTGGCATCGGTCGGCACGATGTTCGACACCGTCGGATCCGTCCCGGTGATGCCCTGGTCGATGTCGCCGATAACGCCGGTCGCGCTGTTGGTGACGGTGCCGTCGAGGCTGTCGCGCGCGTCGCTGATCTGGTTGGCCGCCGTGATCAACGACGGGGTCGGGTTCGGCGTCTGCAGACCCTTGCGGTACAGGATCGTGCGGATCAGGCCGGCGTGATACGCCTCTGCCGCGAGGATGCCGGCGGCCGCCTCGAGATAGGTCTTGTTGGCAATCAGCGCGGCTGCGCCCTTATAGGCCGAGACGCCAACGTCCTCGAAGATATACGCACCGAGGAGGAAGCTGTTGTCGTCGGCATAGGGGTTGAAGACGCCGGTCGCGCCGACGACGCCGGCCGCGCGGGCGGCCGCCGTGAAGGCACCCGGAGCGGCAGCGGTACCGGCCGAGATGTCGATCGCGGGCTGGGCGACGGCGGCGGTGCCGAGCGCGGTGCGCAGGAAGGCGACGTGCGCGACTTCGTCGATCGCGATTTCACGGGCGTATTCACGCACGACGGTATCCTGGAACGGGACCTGCGCACCGCCGGTGACCGCACCCTGCGTACCGGTACCGGTAAGCAGGCTGGCGTTCAGGCCGACGCCGAATGCCGCGAACGCGTAGAACTGCGCTTCGAGATATTCGAGGTTGAGCGCGAAGTTCAGGATGTCGGCATCGTTTAACGTCGCGGCGGGGGCCGGCGTCGGCGTGGGGGTAGGTCCAGGCGCGAGATCGGAATCGTCGCTGCCGCATGCCGAGAGCAACGTCGCGCCACCGATGGCGAGCGCGGATCCACCGGCGAAACGGAGGAAGTTGCGGCGTTCGTTGCGACGGCCGGCGATTGCGTCGAAGAGTTCCAGCTTGGTATTGAGATCGGTCATTGGGGTAATCCCTGAAAAGCGAAGATGAGCGTTGGGCGAGGATGCGATCGGGCCGATGTGATCCGGCCGATCGATCAGGCTGCCGCGGTGCTCGTCTTGATGTTGCCGTTCATGCCGTTCGGGTAGAACCCGCCTGCCGATGCCGCACCGCTGTTGAGATAGACGATGTTGAGCACTTGGCTGGCCGAGCGGCTGTACGCGACGCCGTTGTTGTCGAGCGGGACGATGTTCGACACGGTCACCGCGGCCTGCGTGGTGGCGAGGTTGATCGGAGTCGCGCTGTACGACGAGATACCCTGGTCGATGTCGTTCGCACCGAAGATCGTCGTGTTGGCACCACCGCCGTCGAGGCTGTCTCGCGCACGTGAAATCGCATCGGCAGAGGTACGCAGCGAGGGCGTGTCGATGCCCTTGCCGTACAGCGTCGTGCGGACGATCGCGGCGTGATACGCCTCGACCGCGAGCAGGCCGGCGGCGGCTTCGAGATACGCCTTGCTGGTCAGCAACGGCGCGGCGCCCTTGTACGCGGTCACGCCGACGTCTTCGAAGATGAACGCGCCGAGGAGGAACGCTTCGTCGTTTGCGTACGGGTCGAACGCGGTACCGGCGGGGACGAGCCCGGCAGCCTGGGCGGCGAGCGAAAACGCGCTGGTCGGCGAGACGCTGACGTCGATCACCGGCTGCGCGACGGCGGCGGTGCCGAGCGCGGTGCGGAGGAACCTGACGTGGGCGATCTCGTCCTGCGCGATCTCGCGGGCGTATTGCGACACGATCGGGTCGGTGAAATTGACCTGGCGACCGCCGCGGACAGCACCCTGGGTGCCGGTGCCACCGAGCAGGCTGTTGTCGAGGCCGGTCCCATAGGCGGCGTAGGAGTAGAACTGCGCCTCGAGATATTCGAGGTTGAGCGCGAAGTTCAGCACGTCCGCATCGGTAATGGTCTGTGCCGACGCCGACGTGGACAGGGACAATGCGGTCGCACCGGCTGCGGTCATCGCAGCGGCGCCGAGCGCGGTCTTGAAGAATTCACGTCGTTCGCTGCGCCGTTCCACTCGCGCATCGAGGGCTTCGATCAGGTGCACGCTCTCGGTCATATCAGGGTCCTCCCCTTGTTGTTGCAGACGTCGGAGTTATTGAAACAATCGAACAGTCTGGACCGATCAGAGCAACACCCTGTCGCCAAGGCCCGGCTCGTAACGCGCTCTATTGCGGGCAGAAACCTGCCGTCCAAAGCGAGTAACGGACGTCATAGGGAGATGGACGCAGGATTAACGGGGGCGTGCGAAATATATTTTTAGGGGTGCGGGGAAGGTCTGGTGGGGCGGCGGCGTCGGGTAGGCCTTTGCCGCACGGATCGCGTTCTCGTGGGACTGCCCCACCCCAACCTCTCCCCTGAAGGGGAGGGACTTTTGGTTGCGTCTGTTGGAGGCCTTGGGGCCGCCATGCTCGGGAATTCGACCTCATGATCCTCCCCCTTCCGGGGGAGGATCGATGGGTCTGGGGTTTGGCTTAGTTTCCCCCCGGACCGGACAGGCCGGGCCTGGATCAGAAGGTGTAGGTCAGGCCTACCGCGCCGAGCCACTGGTCGGCATCGCCGACGTCGGCGACGATCGGGCTGTCCTTGTACTTGCCGAGCATGCGCCCGTAGAGCACGCCTGCGCCGACGCCGAAGCCGTGACGGAGATCGCCGGACAGGCTCTGCACCACGAACAGCGACGCGTTGACGCGGCGGAAACCGCTGTCGTTGACGTCGTAGGTGCGCAGGCCGCTGGCGAGCGTACCGATCGGGGTCACCGCAGAATAGGTGCGGCCGAAGCCCTTGCCGACGTAATCCGCCGACACGCCGAGCGAGACGAGCGTACGGACCGACAGCGGTGTGGTATAGTTCACCTGCGGCGTGACGACGTAGCTGTCGTAGGTGCCCGACACGTCATGGACATAAGCGACGCGCGCGGTGAGCGTGTCGTAGTCGCTGGTGATGACGCCGGTCCGGGCGACGCCGACATAGCCACCGAGTTCGAACGCGGTGTCGATCTTGCCGAGCGCACGGACCTGGCGGTTGTCGATATCGCCGGTGCGATCGCGACGGACGCCGCCGATGACGCCAACTTCGTAGTTGATGCCGACTCCGCCCGTGTTCGGGATCAGGTTGAAATAGAGCTGCGTGCCGCGGAGGAAGAAGTCGTGGCCGCGGACCGTGCCGACAAAGGCGCCGGCGGGGGTGAAGGAATTGCTGTCGGCGCCTTCGTAATCGGGCATCGACACCACGCCGAGCGCAACCGTGACGCGGTTGTTGTCACGCGGATCGGTGATCGGCGGCGACGGGTTCGGATCCGTCTGGGCGATCGCGGGCGTGGCGGTCGCGAGCACCGCGATTGCGGCAGACGTGAAGAGAGTGAATGCGCGCAAGGAAATGCTCCGGAGAAAAGGTTCCATCGCGCAACGCAGTACGACCCTTTTCGGTCCGTTACGATTGGTCAGAAGATGTAACGCATTTTCACTTGTTGTATTTCGGCATCACCGGCGAGCATGAACCGGGCCGCCGAAAAGCGCGGCGGGCCGAACCGGACGGCCGCATCGCGCGAAAAGCCATAGCCCTCGCGCGGGATACCCGCGAACGTATCGAGCTTTGCATTGCTGTTCTCGTCGTGGATGATTGCGAGCGCATAGCCGCGCTGCGGCAGGCCGGGAAAGCTGGTCGTGCGTACGCTCGCGGGGATCGATCGGGTGAGCGCGTTGGCGTCGTCGACGCAGGCGGGGAAGTTGGCGGGATCCGCGGTCAGGCAGATCCGGATCATGCCCTTTGCCGACCGGACGTTGCCGACCTCTACGTCAAGCCGCGTGACCGGCGCCGCCGCCGCCAGCATCGCCCATACCATGACGCCGGCCGTCACCAGACGCGATTTTCGCGCCATGCCGGGCATGCGCTTTCGCGTGTGCCTTGGCGAAGTCGCCAAGCCCGTTGTCGGTGCCGCAGAGCCGATCCCAGACGCGGAAATATAGCCCATAATTGCATCCGTATTGTTCATGATGACGTTGATGATGGCTGGCCGTTATCAGCCATCCCCCCAATGCTCCCCGCCACATGAACCTAGGGAAAATCTCCCACCCCATGTGGTTGGTCACTCCCATAACCGTCATGATCGTCAGGACCAAACCCAGTGCGCCGACATGGATCGGAATCAGGAACACCAGTAGCGGAATTACCACAGCGCCGGTGATCGCCTCGATTGGATGAAACGCCATCGCCGCCCATGCGGTCGGCGGGCGGCTGGCGTGATGGAGCGCGTGCGCGAGCTTGAACGGCTTGGGCCGATGCATCCAGCGATGCGTCCAGTAGAACCAGGTGTCGTGCGCGAACAGGAACAGCAGCACCGACACGGGCAGGTACCAGAGCGGATAGGCGTGGACGTCGGTATAGACCAGGGTCCAGCCGCGATTGTCCCAGCCCCAGGCGACGATCCCCGCCGGGACGCCGTAGATCGCGGCCGATGCGACGCTCCACAGGATCTCGCGCCGCATCTGCGTATCGAGACCGGTGTAGAGGCCCGGATGGCGGGCGCGCGTCGCAGCGGCGAACGCCCCCGAGACGATCAGATAGCGCACCCCGACGATCACGGTCATCGCGGTGGCTGAGAGTAGAATGGCGAGCCACATAGAGGCGCTTATACAGACGTTTGCAGCGCGGGGTAATGGGGAACGGGGCGATAATGCCGCGGCTAGAATGCCGCGACTAGGTACGGCGTTCGTCGCGGCGCTTTCGTCTGCTGAATCCTTCTGCTACTCAGACAAATAAAATATGAAGTAGAGGATGCACAATGTCCGAACCATGCTGCACCTGCCCCTCCCGCAGGCGTTTCCTGACCGGCGTGGGGACCGGCGCGCTGCTTGCGAGTTCGTTCGCGATGGGCCCGCACGCGGCATTTGCGTTCGTGCCGCAAGGTCCGCAGGCGCCGCAGCCGACGAGCTTGCCGACCGCAAGGTTGCGGGCGTTCGACCTGGCGGACGTCACGCTGGGCGAGGGGCCATTCCTGCACGCGCAGCGCAAGACGGAGGCGTATCTGCTCGCGCTGAAACCCGACCGGATGCTCCACAATTTCCGCGTCAATGCCGGACTGCCTGCGAAGGCGCCGGCTTACGGCGGCTGGGAATCAGATCCCTTGTGGGCGGACATCAACTGCCACGGCCATACGCTGGGGCATTACCTGTCGGCGTGTGCGCTGGCGTATCGATCGACCGGGGACCGGCGGTTCAAGGCACGGATCGATCATATCGCGCGCGAACTGGCGGCGTGCCAGGCAGCGTCGGGGAGCGGGCTGGTCTGTGCGTTCCCGAACGGGCCGGCACTGGTGGCGGCGCATCTGCGCGGCGACAAGATCACCGGCGTACCCTGGTACACGTTGCACAAGGTGTATGCTGGCCTGCGCGATGCGACATTGCTGGCGGACAGCGACACGTCACGCGCAGTGCTGCTGCGGCTGGCCGACTGGGCGGTGGTCGCGAGCCGGCCGCTGAGCGATGCGCAGTTCGAGACCATGTTGGATACCGAGCATGGCGGCATGAACGAGGTGTTCGCCGACCTCTATACGATGACTGGGACCGCCGACTATCGCACGATGGCGGAGCGGTTCTCGCACAAGGCGATCCTCGCGCCGCTCGCCAAGAACCGCGACCATCTCGACGGGCTGCATGCCAATACGCAGGTGCCGAAGATCATCGGCTTCCAGCGGGTCTGGGAGGTGACGGGCAAGCCGGAATACCGCGATGCGTCCGAATTCTTCTGGAAGACGGTGGCGCTGACGCGGTCGTTCGCGACCGGCGGGCACGGCGACAACGAGCATTTCTTTCCGGTCGCCGATTTCGCCGAGCACGTCCTGTCGCCGAAGGGATCGGAGACGTGTTGCCAACACAACATGCTGAAGCTGACGCGCGCGCTGTTCCTGCACGATCCGGAGGCGGGCTATGCCGATTACTACGAGCGGACGCTGTATAACGGGATCCTCGCGTCGCAGGACCCGGACAGCGGGATGGCGACGTACTTCCAGGGTGCGCGGCCGGGATACATGAAGCTGTATCACACGCCGGAGAACTCGTTCTGGTGCTGCACCGGCACGGGGATGGAGAACCACGTCAAATATCGCGACTCGATCTATTTCCATGACGACCGCGCGTTGTACGTGAACCTGTTCGTGCCTTCGGCGGTGCGCTGGAAGGACAAGGATGCGGTGCTCACGCAGGTGACGGCGTTTCCCGATACCGCGACGACGACGATGCGATGGACGTTGAAGCGGCCGACCGAGCTGACGCTGAAGCTGCGCCATCCGGGGTGGAGCCGGACCGCGGTGGTACTGGTGAACGGGGTCGAGACGATGCGGTCGACCAATCCGGGGCGGTATCTGGAGCTGGTGCGCGGGTGGCGCGACGGCGACGCGGTGGAACTGCGGCTGGATATGCGCGCCGGGGTCGAGCGATCGCCGGCCGCGCCGGATATCGTCGCCTTTACCTATGGGCCGCTGGTGATGGCGGGCAGCTTCGGGCGCGACGGCCTGGCGCCGGGATCGGACATCATCGTCAACGAGCGCAAATATGGCGAGTATAACGCAGCGCCGTTCACGCCGCCGACGCTGGCGGGCGACCCCGAGACGATCGCGCAGGGGATGCGCAAGGGAGACCGTCCGCTGGAGTTCACGATCCTCGCGGCGGACCGGCAGCCGGTGCGGATGGTGCCGTATTTCCGGGTCGCGCATGAGCGGTATGCGACATACTGGCCGATCGCGCCGGCTTCGACCTGAGCCGGTCGGCCAACCTGCGTATTCGCGGCGAATTCCGTGCGGTTGCAATACCCTCTATGCAGTGCGGCGAAACATGATAGCCTCCCTTCCAGAGCAGGATGACCTGCCATTCGGAGAGTGATGCATGGCTGACCACAGCGCCGCGCGCGGAAATACTGGTACGAGCGGGGACCATAAGGGGCTGATCTACGCGATCACCGGCGGTATCCTGGCCGTGGGACTGTTGTTGATGGCGTTCTACGACCGGGCGGGCGATCCCGGACCGACCGCGTCGTTGCAGAAACCGGTCGTCACCGCGCAGAAATAGCGACGGCCGCGACTCGGTCGAAGATCAGAGTCGGCGCGTTGCGGTAGGTACCCGTGGTGCGCAGGCGATAGCCGAGTCGGTCCGCGAGACGGATCGAGGGGGCGTTCGCAGGATCTATGATGCAAGTCGTCCTGGGAATCCGCGCATCGGTCCAGGCGAGGATCGTGGCGAGGGCTTCGCTGGCGTAGCCGTGGCCCTGCGAGTCGCCGGTCAGGGTCCAGCCGACTTCGGGTGTCGCGTCGATCGATGGCATGATGGCTCTGCGAGCCTCAATCAGGCCGAGTTCGCCGATCAGGTGACCGGTGGCGGTGTCGCGCGCGATCCAGCTGCCATAGCCGAACAGCGTCCATTGGCCGATCGATCGCAGCAGGCGGATCCACACGTCCTCGCGCGATCGCGGCTGGCCGCCGATCATCGTGTAGACGCGCGGGTCCGACCACATTGCCGCGCAGTCGTCGAGGTCGGTGGCGACGTGGCCGGTGAGCGTCAGGCGTGTGGTGGTCAGGGTGGGGGCGGATGTCGGCTGGGGCATAGTCTCACTGTCTACGGGCGATTCTGGTGGACGGGTATCCGGTGCGGAGTTTCTCCCCTCCCTGGAAGGGAGGGGTCGGGGTGGGTTGGCCAGCTTGAGCCACTTGCGTTCGAATGTGCGGAAGCCGACCCACCCCAGCCCCTCCCTTCCAGGGAGGGGAGCAGGTTCGACCTTCCTCCTTCGGACGGAGCAGACGCTGAGGTTGCAATCCACCCATCAGGGAGAGGTGTTGCAGACGGTGACGGAGAGGCGGACACAGAGCAGGCGTTACCGCTTTCCTCCCCCTCCGTTGGGCGAGGACCCGCCACCTCTCCCTTACGGAGGATCGGTAGGCGTGCCCTGCCCTCGTTCCCCGGCAACGCAGGTTGTCTTCTCAGGCGATTGCTTTGCAAAGGTTGTTTTCGAGGCTCTCGGTTTGCGCTAGTCCGAGGCATGGCATCGACGATCTCCTGCGACGTTGCGATCGTTGGCGCGGGTTTGGCCGGCGGGATGATCGCGCTGGCGCTCAAGGCCAGGCACCCGGCGCTGGACGTGCGGCTGATCGACGCCGCGACGGTGGTCGGCGGCAATCATCTCTGGTCGTTCTTCGGCAGCGACGTTGCGCAAGGCGATCGGTGGATCGTCGCGCCGCTCGTGGTGCATGCGTGGCAGGGGTACGACGTGCGCTTTCCAGCGCATGAGCGGACGATCGACGCGACCTATTTTTCGATCGAAAGCAGCAATCTCGACCGCGAGGTGCGCCGCGTGCTGCCGCCGCATGCGCTGATGCTCGGGCGGAAGGTGTCTGGCGCGAGCGCGACGGCGGTGGTGCTGGCGGATGGCGACCGGATCGAGGCGACCGGCGTGATCGACGCGCGCGGGCCCGGCGACCTGTCGTTGCTCGATCTCGCGTGGCAGAAGTTTCTCGGGCGCGAGCTGGCGTTGAGCGTGCCGCACGCAAGCCCGCGGCCGATGGTGATGGATGCCACCATTCCGCAGATCGACGGGTATCGGTTCGTCTACTGTCTGCCGTTCGGCGCGGAGCGGATGTTCGTCGAGGACACCTATTATAGCGACACGCCCGATCTCGATATTCCCGTGCTGGGCGCGCGGATCGACGAATATGTTGCCGGGCGTGGTTGGTCCGTGGCGAGCGTCGAGCGTGAGGAATCGGGGGTACTGCCGGTCGCGATGGGCGGTGATTTCGAGGCCTATTGGCGGTCGGGTGGCGCGCATGTCGCCAAGGCCGGGATGCGCGCGGGGATGTTCCACCCGACGACCGGCTATTCGCTGCCCGATGCGGTGCGAACCGCGTCGATGCTGGCGGACTTGAACGATTTCTCGGGCGCGAAACTCCACGATGCGACCCACGCCATGGCGCGGGCGACGTGGAAAAGCCGCGGCTTCTACCGGATGCTCGACACGATGTTGTTCCGCGCGGCCGAGCCGGAGGAACGCTACCGTATCCTCGAGCGCTTCTACCGCCTGTCACCATCGCTGATAGGCCGTTTCTACGCCGGACGCTCGACCCTCACCGACAAGGCGCGGGTCCTGACCGGCAAGCCCCCCGTTCCCATCGTGCGCGCCGTCCGCGCCATCGCAGGCAGTATGTCATCATGAAGACCGCAATAGTCATCGGCGCAGGTTTCGGCGGGCTGGCGCTCGCGATCCGGCTGCAATCCGCGGGCGTGCAGACGACGATCGTCGAAAGCCGCGACAAGCCGGGTGGGCGCGGCTATTATTGGGAACGCGACGGCTTCACCTTCGATGCGGGCCCGACCGTCATCACCGATCCCGATTGCCTACGCGAATTGTGGGCGCTGAGCGGGCGCGACATGAGCGAGGACGTGACGCTCGACCCGGTGCTGCCGTTCTATCGGCTGAACTGGCCCGATGGGACGAATTTCGATTACACCAACGACGACGTGCAGATGCGCGCCGAGATCGAGAAGCTGCATCCGGGCGACTGGGCGGGATACGAGAAGTTCCTGCAATATTCGGCGGGTGTGTTTCACGAGGGCTATGAGAAGCTCGGCCATGTCGCGTTTCTCGACTTCGGGTCGATGATCAAGGCGGCGCCGGCGCTGGCGAAATACCAGGCGTGGCGGTCGGTCTATTCGATCGTGTCGAGCTTCGTGAAATCGGAGAAGCTGCGCGAGGCGTTGTCGTTCCACACGCTGCTGGTCGGCGGCAATCCGATGACGACGAGCGCGATCTATGCGCTGATCCACAAGCTGGAGCGTGACGGCGGGGTGTGGTTCGCGCGCGGCGGGACCAACCGTCTGGTGGCGGCGCTGGTGACTCAGTTCGAGCGGCTGGGCGGCGTGTTGCGGCTCGACGATCCGGTGACGTCGATCGAGACTCTCGGCGATCGCGCAACCGGGGTTACGTGCGCGAGCGGCTGGTCGGGTCAGGCGGACGCGATCGCGGCGAACAGCGACATCATGCACACGTATCGCGACCTGTTGGCGACGTCGCGGAGTGCGAAGCGCAAGACGGGCTCGCTGGAGCGGAAGAAATATTCGCCGTCGCTGTTCGTGGTGCATTTCGGGATCAAGGGCACCTGGCCGGGCATCCCGCACCACATGATCCTGTTCGGGCCGCGCTATAAGGGGTTGCTCGAGGACATTTACGATCACGGCGTCCTGTCGGAAGATTTCTCGCTGTATCTGCACCATCCGACAGTGACCGATCCTTCGCTGGCACCGGAGGGGCATTCGACGTTCTATGCGTTGGCGCCGGTGCCGCACATGGGGAAGTTTCCGGTCGACTGGGACGAGATCGCGCCGATCCTGGAGAAGCGCATCCTCGACGAGATCGGGCGGCGGTTGATCCCGGACATCCATGAGCGGATCGTGACGAAATTCTCGTACGCGCCGAAGGATTTCGCGCAGGATCTGAATGCGCATCTGGGGTCGGCGTTCTCGCTGGAACCGGTGTTGACGCAGAGCGCGTATTTCCGGGTGCACAATCGCGACAAGCATATTCCGAATTTGTACTTCGTGGGGGCTGGGACTCATCCGGGTGCGGGGATTCCGGGGGTCGTGGGAAGTGCAAAGGCGACCGCTCGGTTGATGTTGGAAGGCGAGAAGTAAGGTTTGTTCGAGCAGGGGCGGACTGCGGCGGCTCACGAGGCGTCGCAGTCCGTCATGTTCCGGCACGAGAGTAAAAGGCGCGAGTGCTGCGTCCGAAATGGGGGCAATCGACCGTATCGGTAGAACGGAAACTCGGTCCATGGGCTGATACGACGCCGAAACGGACGGATCCCCGATATGCGTCGTTACGCGAACCGTTAGCGTCCTTTTCGAGCAACGGATCGAGCGACATCCAATGGTTCGCCTATCCGACCCGCTCGGCGGAAAAAGGATGTCGATATGCCGATCAAGGTGAGCAAGAACGAATGGATGGCGCTGAGTGCTGAACAGCAAACTCAGATCGCTGGTATCATCGATACGAATTTCGCGGGACAGACCATCGAGCCAGCCGAGGGTGGCACTGCGATCGTACAAGTCGGAAGCGTATGCGAGATCGCCTGCGACGTCGCGCAGTCCGCTGCGATCAGCGAATGCAAGAAGCTTCCGTTCGGCCGAAGCATATGCATCGCGATCGCGAAGGAGGCCGGCAGCTACTGCCGCGATCAGTGCTAAGCAATTGAAGCGCGGGACCGATCGCGTTCGCGCGGTCGGTCTCGTTTCCACGGCTTGTGGCGTGCGCCCGCATCTCGTAGCGGTGCGGCATGAAACGTCTTGCTGTGTATTGCGGGTCGGCGACGCCGGCTGATCCTACCTATATCGAGGGCGCTCGGGCGCTGGGGCTTACCTTTGCCGAGCGGGGGATTGGCCTCGTTTATGGCGGCGGGCGGACCGGGCTGATGGGCGCGATCGCGGATGGCGCGCTCGAGGGCGGCGGCGAGGTTATCGGCGTCATTCCGCAGGCGCTGGTCGATGCGGAGGTCGCGCATCGGGGGCTTACCGAGTTGCACGTCGTGCAGGGCATGCATCAGCGGAAGCAGATGTTTACTGACTTGAGCGACGGGTTCGTGACGATTCCGGGCGGGACCGGGACTATGGACGAGCTGTGGGAGGCGTTGAGCTGGGCGCAGCTTGGCTATCATGCGGATCCGGTCGGGTTGCTGAATACCGCGGGCTATTACGACCACCTGATCGCGTTCTGGGAGAAGATGGGCGAGGTCGGGTTTTTGCGGCCGCAGCACCGCGATCTGCTGATCGTGGCGGATACGCTGGACGTGCTGCTCGACCGGATGGGGGAACATGTGCCGACGCAGCCGATCGTGCGGATGAACGCGTCGGATTTGTGAGCTTCGAACCTCTACCTGACACCCTGCTCCACCCCGGCGGAGGCCGGGGCCCAATTGGGAACCATGAATTGGTTTGCGTTGCGCGCCGTTACTCCAACCTTGCCAATTGGGCCCCGGCCTTCGCCGGGGTGGGGCTAAGGGGATGAGTTCCACTCCCCTTACCCGAGCCGAAACAGTCGCGGCGGCGAAGGAGTCGATCGCGCGCGGGTCGAAGAGTTTTGCGGCGGCGAGCCTGTTGTTCGACAAGCCGACACGCGAGCGGGCTTGGTTGCTGTATGCGTGGTGTCGGCGGTGCGACGATATCGCGGATGGGCAGGATCACGGCCACGGGATGACCGTGGTCGAGGACGCGCCTGCCCGACTGGTCGCGCTGTCGGCGATGACCGAGCAGGCACTTGCGGGCGAAGTCGTCGGCGAGCCGGCGTTCGATGCATTGCGGATCTTCGCGGCAGAGACCCGGCTGCCGAAGCGGTTTGCGCGCGATCTTATCGAGGGGTTCGCGCTGGATGCGCGTGAATGGCGGCCGCGATCTGAGGCCGACCTCTACAAATATTGCTACCATGTCGCGGGCGTCGTCGGGTGCATGATGGCAATCGCGATGGGCGTCGATCCCGAGGACGAGGACACGCTCGACCGAGCGTGCGACCTGGGGATGGCGTTCCAGCTCGCCAATATCGCGCGCGATGTCGAGGAGGATGACCGGGTCGGGCGGTGCTATCTGCCCGAGGAATGGCTGGTCGAGATGGACTTTCCGCCGGGGCAGCACATGAAGCCGCCATTCCGGTCTCGGCTGGCGGTGTTGACGAAGCGGATGGCGGATCGGGCTGCGGCGTTCGAGGCCAGCGCGCGGGAGGGGACGCCGGCGTTGTCGTTCCGATCGGCCTGGGCGGTGCTGTCGGCGGCGGGGATTTACGGCGCGATCGGGCGGACCGTTGCTGCTCGGGGGGAGTATGCCTGGGACCACCGGGTGACGACATCGGGGATGCAGAAGCTCGGGTTTATCGTGACGGCAGCGCGGGAAGCGGCACGGCGGGAGACGCTGTATCCGCGGGCTCCGAGGGATCCGCGACTGTGGACACGGCCTAGGGTTTGATTATTCGCTCCTATCCGTTCGTCCTGAGCGAAGTCGAAGGACATGAGACTCAGATGCTTCGACTTCGCTCAGCACGAACGGGAGTATGCTGCCTGCATGTTGCAGGAACCGGTAAGGGTCAGCCCTGCGGCTTTCCCTTTCCGGCCTTAGCCATCAACTGGCCTTGAGCACGGCAGTTCGCGCCGATCATCGGGTACGGAACATCGGTGTTCTGCGCCAACTGGTTGGGGAGCGCCGCACGGCATTGCGCCATCGTCTCGTAGCGTGCCGGGATGACCCGCGCCTCGGTGCAGTTCGCATTGCCGTCACCGCAGCCCATGATAGCCATGACGTAGAACAGCGGTTCCATTTCATTCTCCAGTGGATCGCGGTGGCAGGCGTTGCGCCCGGCGTCGGACACGGTAATTAAAGCGACGAAGTGGCAGGATTGTTCCCCCAACTGCTTTCGCCGGGGCTTGACTGCGCCTACATCGCATCGATCCATGCCACCCGACACGTACACCTCCACCCGCGCGGACCAGCCTTTGCTGCCGACGCTCCGCCGCTTCCTGCCGTTCCTGTGGCCGGCGGGGCAGCCGAAGCTGAAGGCGCGGATCGTCGTCGCGATGTTGCTCGTGATCGCGTCAAAGCTGATCCAGGTGTTCGGCGCGGCATTCACGCTGAAATACGCGGTCGACCGGATGGCGGGGAACGATCGTGGGGCACTGACCTTGGTCGTGTTGCTGGTGGTCGGGTACGCTGCGTCGCGATTCGGGACGACGTTGTTCGACAACCTGCGCAACGCGGTGTTCGAGCGCGTCGGGCAGGATGCGTCGCGGCGGCTGGCGGCGCAGGTGTTTCGGCATCTGCATGCGCTGAGCCTCGATTTTCATCTGTCACGGCGCACGGGTGCGGTCACCAAGGTGGTCGAGCGCGGTACCAAGAGCATCGATACGATGCTGTATTTCCTGCTGTTCAACATCGCTCCCACCGTGTTCGAACTGGTGCTGGTGCTCGGGCTGTTCTGGACCAAATTCGGCTGGCCGCTGGTCGTTGCGACGGTGGTGATGGTGGTCGGTTATATCGCGTTCACGCGGATGGTGACCGACTGGCGCAATGCTCTGCGCGCGCGGATGAACGACCTCGATACCGGGGCGGTCGCGCATGCGGTGGATTCGCTACTGAACTTCGAGACGGTCAAGTATTTCGGCGCGGAGGAGCGCGAGGCGCGGCGGTACGACCAGGCAATTACGGCGTATTCGGAGGCGGCGGTTAAGAGCGAGAATTCGCTCGCGTGGCTGAACCTTGGGCAGGCGCTGATCACCAATGTGATGTTGGCGGGCGGCATGGGGTTCGTCGTGTGGCGGTGGAGCCGGGCCGAGGCATCGGCAGGCGACGTGGTGTTCGTGTCGACGCTGCTGGCGCAGCTGTTCCGGCCGCTCGACCTGCTGGGGATGGTGTATCGCACGATCCGGCAGGGGGCGCTCGACATGGCGGCAATGTTCGACCTGATCGATACGCCCGCGAGCGTTATCGATGCGCCGGACGCGCCTGCGCTGGCGGTGAGCGCGGGGCATGTGCGGTTCGAGGGGGTGTCGTTCGGCTATGATGCGGGGCGGCCGATTTTGCGCGACCTGGAGCTGGACGTACCGGCGGGATCGACGCTCGCTGTGGTCGGGCCGTCGGGGGCGGGCAAGTCGACGCTCGCGCGGTTGCTGTACCGGTTTTACGACCTGACGGGCGGCCGGATCACCGTCGATGGGCAGGATATCGCGCAGGTGCGGCAGGCTTCGTTGCGCGCTGCGATCGGGATCGTGCCGCAGGATACGGTGCTGTTCAACGACACGATCGGGTATAATATCGCTTACGGGCGCGAGGGGGCCGAGATGCCCGAGGTCGAGATGGCGGCGAAGGGGGCGGCGATCTCGGGGTTCATCGAGCGCCAGCCTTTGGGGTATGCGACGCGCGTGGGCGAGCGTGGGTTGAAGTTGTCGGGCGGCGAGAAACAGCGCGTGGCGATCGCGCGGACGTTGCTGAAAAACCCGCCGATCCTAATTTTGGACGAAGCTACTTCGGCGCTGGATAGCCGGACTGAGGCGGAGATCTTGGATACGCTGGAGGCGATCGAGCGCGGGCGGACGACGATCGTGATCGCGCACCGGCTTTCGACCGTGGTGCATGCGGACCAGATCGTCGTGCTCGAGGCGGGGCGGATCGTCGAGAAGGGCACGCATGGCGACTTGTTGCGGCAGGGCGGCGTGTATGCGGAGATGTGGAACCGGCAGGCGCAGGAGCGGGCTGGGGATCATGATGGGGCGTTGGCGGCGGAGTAGGGTCGCGGGGTTCGTACTGTCTTGCGTCACCCCGGCGAAGGCCGGGGCCCAGTTGGAGAGGTTACAGTAACGGGGCGCTGCCTTTCGTTATCGACGTCCCTCAACTGGGCCCCGGCCTTCGCCGGGGTGGCGGTCTGCTTGAGTTCTGCAGTCCTATTTCCGGTCCATAACACCTGTCTTACCGAACCCTTGTGTTCCCTCGCGAACGCGGGGGTCCAGGAATCACAGACGATACGCTGCTTGGCCCTGGACCCCCGCGTTCGCGAGGGAACAGGAGAAGGTCTTACGCTGGGATCGACGGGTCCAGTTCGCGCAACCGTGCCTCGATCGCCGCCGAATATTGGTAGATGTGCGTCAGGTCGGATAGCAGATGCCGCGTCTCGTCTTGCCGGCGAACATGCCTAGATATTTGGTGGTGATGCCGTTGAAGTGCATCCGCGCGATGGTCTTGCGGTTGTTGTCGTCGAGCAGGATCGCGCAATAGGACTTCGCGTCGCGGACGATCACCCGTTTCGGGTCGACCAGCCGCGAAGCGATCGCCTGGATGATGTGGAAGCCGGAAATCTCCTCCTGCGTGGTGACGATGCCGTCGCCGTCGGAGGGGTCGTCGTCGGCGCCTAGCGGCAGGTCCTCGACCGGGCTCGAAGCCTTCAGCGCGGACGACAGGCGCTCGTTTACGAAATCGCGGATCAGGGCGGCGATCGCGGGCGCGAGAAGCTTGGCGAAACCGTCCTTGATCGCGGGGGTCAGGCGCCCGCCGTGGACGCGTTGCGCCATCATCCGGACGAACTCGTCGGAGGGTTCGGCGAACTCCTTCTCCAGTTCGAGGCGGATCAGCGACTGCGTCTTGAGGCTGCCGGCCTCCTGGACGATCTTGTCGATGTCGAACGCGGCCTTGGTGAATTTCTCGAGCGTGCGGATGTCGGCGGGTTTGATCGCGTCCATCGTGAAGGTGAAGAACGGCTTGTCGTCCATCTTATTCGGACGCTCGATGTCCGAATAGAATTGGTAGACGACGCCGTTGGTGAGCACTGCGAGGCGCGCGTCGGTGACGCTGAAATAGCGGAACAATTGCCCCGCGTGGTTGACGTTAAGCTGGACCGAGGACGGCTTGCACTCGATCAGGATCGACACTTTTCCGCCCGCGCAGATCGCATAGTCGACCTTCTCGCCCTTCTTGGTGCCGACGTCGGCGGTAAATTCGGGCACGACTTCGGACGGATTGAAGACGTCGTAGCCGAGCGACTGGAGGAACGGCATGACGAGCGCGGTCTTCGCCGCTTCTTCCGTCAGCAGCACCTCGCGATGTTCGATCGTGCGCTTCTGTAGCTCCGCCAGCCTGATGCTCAGTTCCATGTGCTTCCCCCCAGGTGAACGGCAGAGGATGCGCAGGGAAGTCGTGTCGGTCCATGACGGTGGCGAAACAACTTGCCCCGATTTCGATCTAGTTGTCGCGGCATCCTGATCGGGCGCGATGGCGGATCACGCATTGCGGCAGGCGCGATCGAACCCTAGGTCCGGGGCAATGGCACTCGACCCTCTTCCCGATCTCCAGCGCATCTTTGGCTTTCCTGATTTTCGTGGCGTGCAGCGCGATGTCGTCGACCGGGTGCTCGCGGGGCAGCGGACGCTGGCGGTGATGCCGACGGGGGCGGGGAAGTCGCTGTGTTATCAGTTGCCGGCGACGATGCTGGAAGGGACGTGCGTGGTCGTGTCGCCGCTGATCGCCTTGATGCACGACCAGTTGCGGGCGGCGACCGCGGTTGGGATCAAGGCGGCGACTTTGACGAGCGTCGATACGAACCGTGAGGAGACGATCGCACGGTTTCGGGCGGGCGATCTGGACCTGCTGTATGTGGCGCCGGAGCGGGCTTCGAACGAGAGCTTTCGCAATCTTCTGTCACAGGCCAAGCTCAGCTTATTCGCGATCGACGAGGCGCATTGCGTCAGTGAGTGGGGGCATGATTTCCGGCCGGACTACCGGTTGCTGCGGCCGTTGCTCGACAGCTTTCCGGAAGTGCCGCGCCTCGCGCTGACCGCGACCGCGGATGCGCATACGCGGGCGGATATCCTCGAGCAGCTGGGGATTTCGCGCGAGGGGCTGATCGTGTCGGGATTCGACCGGCCGAACATCCGCTATGCGATTTCGGGGCGCGACAACGTCAACCGGCAGATCGCGGACATCCTGGAGAAGATCCCCGGGCCGGGGATCGTCTATGCGCAGACGCGCGCGGCGACCGAGAAGCTGGCCGAGGCGCTGGGGCGGAGCGGCCGGCCGACGCGGGCCTATCATGCGGGGCTCGATCCGCAGGTGCGCGCGAAGAACCAGGCGGATTTCGTCGCGAGCGAGGACATGGTGATCTGCGCCACGGTCGCGTTCGGGATGGGGATCGACAAGCCCGATGTGCGGTTCGTGTGCCATGCCGGGCTGCCGAAATCGATCGAGGCCTATTATCAGGAGACCGGGCGCGCGGGGCGCGACGGCGACCCGGCGATCGCGCATCTGTTCTGGGGTGCGGAGGATTTCGCGCGCGCCCGGCAGCGGATCGGCGAGGTCGAGCCGGAGCGGCAGGCGGGCGAGCGGCAGCGGCTGACGGCGATGGGTGGGCTGGTCGAGACGGCGGGGTGTCGGCGGCGCATCCTGCTCAAGCATTTCGGCGAGGAGCGGCTGGAGGACTGCGGGAATTGCGACAACTGCCTCGGTAACGTCGATGCGGTGGATGCGACGGAGACGGCGCGGAAATTCCTGTCGGCGGTGTTCCGGACCGGGCAGATGTTCGGGGTCGGGTATATCGAGGGCATCCTGACGGGGGTGTCGTCGGAGCGGAGCCTGATGAACGGGCATGAGGCGCTGTCGGTGTACGGGATCGTCGAGGGCGACGAGGTGGCGTTGCTGAAGCCGGTGTCGCGTGCGCTGATGCTGAAGGATGCGTTGCGCACCAATCCGCACGGGGGCCTCGAGTTCGGGCCGGCGGCCAAGGCTATCCTCAAGGGCGAGGCGACGGTGTCGATCGTCGTGCCGCCCAAGCGCGAGCGGCGGCGCAAGGCCGCGCCGGGCGCGACGCCGAACCCCGTCGACGATCCGCTGTTCGAGGCGCTGCGGGTGCGGCGGCGCGACCTGGCGAAGGAGGCGGGCGTTCCGCCGTATGTGATCTTCCACGATTCGGTGCTGCGTGACATGGCGGCGCAGCGGCCGGCGTCGCGGGCGGCGCTCGCGGTGCTTTCAGGCATTGGCGCGCGGAAACTCGACGCCTATGGGGATGCCTTCCTCCAGGTGATCCGCGAGTCCGCATGATACGGCACATCAACGAAAGTATTTCGGTCGCGCCGCAGATCGGCGTCGAGCACGTCGCGGAGATCGCCGCGGCGGGCTTCAAGACGATCGTCAACAACCGGCCGGACGACGAGGATGCGGGGCAGCCTTCGGGTGACGCGATCCGTGCGGCGGCGGAGGCGGCGGGCCTCAACTATGTCGCGATCCCGGTGACGCATGCGGGGTTTTCGCATCCGCAGATCGACGCGATGACGCAGGCTTTGGTCGAGGCGGATGGGCCTGTGCTGGCGTATTGCCGGTCGGGGACACGGAGCTGCAACCTGTGGGCGCTGGCGGCGGCGAAGGCCGGGCGCAACCCGAACCTGCTGCTCGCGCAGGCCGAGGACGCTGGGTATGACCTACGCGGAATTCGCCCGATGCTGGACGCGCTCGCAGGGCCGCAATGACGCCTGCGATCGTCGGCGGCATCGTCGCGGTCGTTGTCGTGCTGCTCGCCGGTCTGGGCTGGGTCATCTTACGGATGCGGCGAGTCGTAAAGATCGAGACTCCGGAAGAGGCGGCGGATGCGGCGCAGGCGCAGCTACGCGGGTTTGCGGTGGCGGGGGCTGTGGTCGGTGCGGATGGCCAGGGTGCACTGGCGATCGCGGACGACGGACGCGTCGCGGCGATCAAGCGGATCGGCAAGCATCTGGCAGTACGTGAGGTGTCGTGGCGGACGGTGCGGGCGACGCATGAGGGCATCCTGGTGGAGACCGGGGACAAGGCACTGGGGGCGGTTATGCTCGCGCAGGTCGATGTCCTCGATATCCGGCGGTTGGCGCCGAAGAGTGTGCGGGTCTGACGATCCGCTGACGCCGCGGTAATTCTGCGGCAGCGGTCCTGACGCTTGCGGAACGTTTTCGTGCCTCGACGCGTCGCCGCACTAGATGAGAACATGGTTTGCTAAGCGCTGGGTGCGAGTCACCGGCATCGTCGTCGTGGCCGTGGTCGCGCTGGGGCTCGTCGGGCTCGCCATGTTCGCCTGGGGATCGTTGAAGGGCGTGATCGAGCGGCAACTGACCGCACGCTTTGGTCGGCCGGTGACGATCGGCGTGATCGAGCGGGTCGACGGGTTCGGCTTCTCGCCGACGATCCGCATCACGCAGGTTCGTATTCCGCAGGCCACATGGGCCGGGAAGGGCGATTTCGTGCGGTTGCGCGAGGCCGAGGCGACCTTCTCCGCGCTATCGCTATTGAAGGGCGGGTTCGGTCCGCGCGACGTGAAGGCGTCCGGGCTGTACCTGGCGCTGGTGCGCGACAAGCAGGGGCGGACCAACTGGGATCGTCCGGGCGAGGCCAAGGGTGGCGGCAGTTCGAACGACCTGCAGGGCCTCGTCATTCGCGACAGCGTGATCTCGTACCGCGACGCCAAGCAGGGGCGACAGATCACCGCGAGGTTCTCGTCCGATCCGGTTGCGGGCATCCGCGCGAACGGTACTGGCACCGTGCGGGGGGCGGCGGTGCGGATCGCGGTTGCGGGGCCTTCGATCGAGAGGTCGCTGGGCAAGCCGTGGCCGTTCACCGCGTCGATCGACGGGGATCAACTGTCGATCTCGGCGAAGGGGCTGATGGATCGGCCGCTCGATACCGATGCGATGACGCTGGATGTGACGGCGCGGGCGACCGACTTGAAGCTGATCGATGCGGTGATCGAGGCGGGGCTGTTCCGGACGCAGCCGGTGTCGTTCAGCGCGCACGTCCGACACGATTCGCCGAAATGGGCGATCACGCAGTTGAAGGGCATGGTCGGGCGGTCCGATTTCGCCGGATACGTCACGGTCGACAAGCGCGACGGCCGCAGCAAGGTGAACGGCGATATCGTGTCGCGCCAGTTCGACTTCGCGGATCTGTCGTCGGACGAGGCGCAGGCGAAGGGCGCCGCGCTGGAACGCGCGATCGGGCCGAGGCTGGTACCGAATACGCGGATCGACATCGGCAAGATCGACACCACCGACGCGGCGTTCGGGTTCCGCATTCAGCATATCGTCGCCGCGAAGGGGACGTCGCCGATCGTGTCCGCGAAGGGACGGATCGCGATCGATCACCGGTTGCTGACGCTCGACCGGCTGGTCGCAAGGCTGCCGCAGGGGACCGTTTCCGGCAAGGTGACCGTCGACCAGAGGGGCAATCGCAAGACGCCGACCGTGGCGATCGACCTGCGGTTGCGGGGCAGCAGCGTGCAGGCGCTGGCAGGCGGGCGCGGCGACTTCAGCGGGAATGTGAGTGCGCGGGTGCGGCTGAAGGGACCGGGCGAGACGATCCGGGCGGCGGTAGGAAACGCTGATGGTAGCATCGGGTTCGTCGCGCGGGACGGGCAATTGCCGCAGGGGATCGCCGCGGCACTGGGATTCGACGCGGCGCGTGCGCTGTTGGCGAAGGACGGGGAACGGGCGGGACTACGCTGCGTGGTGGTCAAGCTCGACGTGACTCGTGGGCGAGGGCGGGTCGATCCGATGATCGTCGACACCACCGCCAGCCAGTTGCGCGGGCAGGGGAGCGTCGTGTTTCCTGCCGAAGCGATCGACATCCGGCTGAGTGGCGCGCCGAAGCAGCATGCGCTGCTGCAATTGCCTGGGTCGGCGTACATGACGGGCACGATCCAGCAGCCGCATGTGACGATCCCGCCGGAGGTGAAATCGGTGGGGAATATCTTCAAGGCGATCGGGCGGGCCATTACGGGGAAGCAGGGCCCGACGGCCAGCGATGCGGATTGTGCGGGGTTAGCGGCGCGGGTCCTGCGATAGGTGAGACATCGCCGGATACAGAAAACCCCGCCCCGCGGGTTGCGGGACGGGGTCGAACTTCCGCGATATCGCGTGGATATCAGCGGTAGAAGATGTGGTTGCCGATCGAGGCGACCTTGATCGCACGGACCGACGGGCGGCGATCGGGGGTGTTGAAGTACAGCGCCTTGTCGGCCGGACTGTTCCACGCGTCGGCGAGAGCGACCTTGGCGACTGCGATCGCGGTGCGATAGGCGGTGCCGGCGTTGATATTGGGGATCTGGCCACCGCGGACGAAGCTGAACTGGCCGCGCTGCTTGACGACGGCACAGACGTCGGCGGGAAAACGACCCGACTTGGCACGGTTGATGATGACTTCGGCAACCGCGAGCTGGCCGGTCAGCGGCTCACCCTTGGACTCGAAATAGATAGCACCGGCAAGGCACTGAAGCGCGTCGTCGGCGGCGGCGATATCCTGCGCGGCAACGGCCTGGGCGAGCGTGTCGAATTCTTCTTCCTCGGCAGGAGCGATCGGCTCGACGGCTGCAACGGTGGTTGCGGCGGGAGCAATCTGCGGAACATTCTGCGGGGAGAGCGCGTTTAGATTTGCGAGAGCGGTAAGATTGGTAGTCGAGCGATCGATGCCAGTAGCCTGACCCGGAGCGCTGTTGCCGAGCAGGCCGGCGAGAGAGAACGTCATGACTGCGATCGTTGCAGCCCGCTGAAGAATCGTCATTCAAACTTATTCAGGTGCGGTTGGACCGCGGTTCGTTCGTCAAAGACGATCGCCCGAGCATCCCCCCGACTGCGTAATCGATCCGGATCGCACCCGGATCGACACAACGCCAATCAATGATGCAATCCCCCTCTATTGGGGGGGCTTTCGAGTCAATCGTCGAGGATCGTTTCAGCGGCGAACCGTTCCGCCGCTGCGATGTCCACCTCGATCACCCACAGATCAGGATCGCGGGCGCGGCGACGACGCCAATACCCGTCGAGATCCTCGAGCGGGGTGGAGTCGATCAGGGCGGTTCGTCCCTCAGGTCCTATGCCGCGCTCCAACAAGCGGGGAGGGGCGCCCTTATCGATTGCGATGACCAGGATCGCGCCGCCTTGTGGGTCGCCCTTCGCCATCACGGCACCGAAGCCGCCGGCGTCGTTGACGCGCCGCAGCAAGGCGCTGACGAGGATTCCGCTGGGTAGACGGCCGCTCATGCTGCGCTGCGGTATCCTGGGAGACCCGCGAGCGCGATCCGCGAGCGCATGAAGGTGCCGGTGCCGCGCGCAGCCTCTTCGCCGTCGGCGTCGATCAGGCGCGCGTCTGCGACGAATACGCGTCGCTTGCCGCTGATCCAGCGTCCCTCGGCGATGACGGGGCCGACCTTCAGCGGGCGCGTGAGCAGCAG
This sequence comes from Sphingomonas faeni, assembly GCF_030817315.1. Classification (NCBI taxonomy): domain Bacteria; kingdom Pseudomonadati; phylum Pseudomonadota; class Alphaproteobacteria; order Sphingomonadales; family Sphingomonadaceae; genus Sphingomonas; species Sphingomonas faeni. Next base: position 2,915,764 of record NZ_JAUSZF010000001.1, read on the forward strand.
GTTGAAGGCGGTGGTGAGCAGGAAACGGTCGGTGACCAAGCTGTTGCAGGCGTAGAAGGCGGCATCGTCGAGCATCTTGAAATAGCTCGTGCCGTGCGCCGCGCCGCCGGCATGATAATGGCGTTCGTCGATCGTGAAATGAATGCGCGCGACGCCGGCTTCGGGGATTTCCAGCGAGGAGTCGAAGAAGCGGTTGATCGGGGCCTGGGCGTAGAGGGACTCGAGAGCGCGGAAGTGTGCGTCTGCGCCTGCTGTGTTGGGGGTGTCAGACATGCGAGCGCTGCCCGGCCAAACCCGCTTGGCCATTCTGACGAAAGTCAGGACCCGGAGCTACGAAGGGCAGCCATTGGTTACCCTGGGTCCTGACTTTCGTCAGGATGACGAGCGCAGGGACGGCGTGGGGATCACGCTGCATCGCGGACCTCGTCGGCAGTGAACAGCGCGTAGACCGCGTCGGGGGATCCGCCGCCGCGTAGTTTTTCGAGGAACGCCTTGTCGCGCAGTCGGCGCGAGACGCGGGCGAGTGCCTTCAGGTGGACTGCGCCGGCATCGGTGGGGGACAGCAGCATGAAGACGAGATCGACGGGCAGGTCGTCGACCGCCTGGAAGTCCACCGGCTGCGCAAGCCGCGCGAAGACGCCCGTCACTTGAGCAAGGCCTTCGAGCTTGGCATGGGGAATCGCAACACCGCCGCCGAACCCGGTCGAGCCGAGCTTTTCACGCGCGGCGAGGCGGTCTGCGATCAACTTAGGGTCGGCGCCGATCAAGTCCGACGCAACCGTGGCGAGATGCTGGAACACCGCCTTCTTGTTAGTAGCGATGACGCCCGTCTGCACCGCGTCGGGACGCAACAAATCACTGAAATCGGTCATGGTCTTCATGTGTCTCAAGCGCCCCCGCGCGCGTCCGCCTTAACGGGTTGCGCGAGGGCGTAAAGGCGCGGCCGAGAGACCAGCGCCTTTATGGACCATTATTACTGAGGGGGGGAGGCCGCTGCCCGCTGTGGTTCGACCCAGCCGATCGTGCCGTCGCCACGACGATAGACCATGTTGTGCGCGCCGGTGCCTGCATTCATGAAGAGCAACGCGGCGGTGTTACGCAGATCGAGCATCATCACCGCGTCGGATACGCTGGCCTCTGGGATGTCGACGCGGGTTTCGGCGATGATCAGCGGTGCGTCAGCGACATCGTCTTCCTCGACGCTTTCCTGGAACAGCGTGTAGCCTGCATTGTCATAGCCATTGCTCTCGGCCATCGCGACCGCTTCGCCGGCATGACGATCCTTCAGGCGGCGCATGTAGCGACGGAGCTGGGTTTCGATCTTGGCCGCGGCAGCGTCGAACGCGGCGCGAGCGTCATACGCGTCGCCGTGCCCCTTGAGCACGAGGCCCTTCATCACGTGCGAGACGATATCGCATTTGAAGCCTGCATCGTGCGGCCCCTTGCCGAACGTCACTTCCGCCGAAATGGCGCGTGAGAAATACTTGTCGGCGATACCCTGGAGTCGGTCTTCCACGTGGCTGTTGAGTGCTTCGCCAGTGTCAACCTGATGACCAGAAATCCGGATATCCATTGTCGTCTCCTTGTCGGCGTTACAGTCTCGGGCGGTCCTGTTGGCTCCACCCTGCCAGCGTCATCCGGACGCCACGGCCCCCCAAATCGGATCCTTGATCCCCTTCATAAACGCCGCATGCGCCGCAAGGTCTCCCTCGCTCACCGCGAAAACACGCGGCGGACGAACGACACGAGGCGCCTGTGCGACGATCGGAGTCGATGCGCTGCTGCCGGTGGCGTTGAGCAGGCCGAGGCCGATCTGGCGACCACCCATCAGCTCGACATAGACCTGCGCAAGCAACTGAGCGTCGAGCAGCGCGCCGTGCAGCACACGGTGGCTGCGATCGATCCCGAAGCGTGAGCAGAGCGCATCGAGCGAATGCTTGGCGCCCGGATGACGGCTGCGCGCGATCTGCAGCGTGTCGACCATCCGCTTCATGTGGATGATCTGGCGGCCGCATTTCGTCAGCTCGCCGTTTAGGAACGAGAAGTCGAAGCCGGCATTGTGCGCGATCATCGGCGCATCGCCGACGAAGTCCAGCAGATCCTCGACGGCGTCGGCGAATCTGGGCTTGTCGGACAGGAACTGTTGGCTGAGGCCGTGGACGTTGAACGCCTCGACCGGCATGTCGCGTTCTGGATGGTAATAGGCGTGAAAGGTGCGGCCGGTCTCGACCCTGTTGACCATCTCGACGCAGCCGATTTCGACCATGCGGTCGCCCCCGGAAAAACTGAGGCCGGTGGTTTCGGTATCGAAGACGATCTCACGCATCGTGATGGTATCGGCTCAGATTTCCAAGGATGCAAGCACCGCCCGGACTTGCGCACGTGTCTCGTCGAAGCTGATGTCCGTGCGGATGACATGATCCGCGCGGGCGCGTTTCTCGGCGTCGGGGGTCTGGCGAGCCAAGATCGCGGCGAACTTCTCTACGGTCATGCCGGGGCGGGCAAGGACGCGCGCACGTTGGACGTCGGGGGCCGCGGAGACGACGACGATCAGGTCGACGTTGCGATTGCCGCCGGTCTCGAAGAGCAAGGGGACGTCGAAGACGACTCGCTTGCCGGTATGTTGGGCGAGGAAGGCGACACGCTCTTCGCCCACCGCCGGGTGGACGATGGCTTCGAGGCGCTTGATCGCGGCATCGTCGCCAAACACAGCCGCGCCGAGTTTGGTACGGTCGATTGCGCCATTCGCGGTCGTGCCGGGGAAGGCGGCTTCGATCGTGGGGACCAGCCGACCGCCGACACCCAGCAACCCGTGAACGGTCGCGTCGGCGTCGAATACGGGCACGCCCTCGTCGGCGAACATCGCAGCGACGGTCGACTTGCCCATTCCGATCGAGCCGGTCAGCCCGATGATCATTTGACCAGCAACGCCCGGAGGTCCTCGTCACGATCGCGCGGAGGTTCCACGTGGAACAATATCTCGAATGCTACTGCTGCTTGGCCGATGAGCATTTCCAGGCCATCGACGGTTTCAAGGTCCCGCGCGCGCGCCGCCTTGAGCAGACCCGTTTCGAGGGGCGAGTAGACGATATCGTAGACCAGCGAGTCCGGGTCGAGCGCGCCGAGGTCGATATCTAGCGGCGGTTGACCGGTCATGCCGAGGACGCTGGCGTTGACGAGCAAGCGCGAAGGCGGGGCGGCGGGACCGATCGGGAGTGCCTGGCCCTTCAGCCCGAACGCCGACAGCAGCGCTGCACCCTTGAGCGGATTGCGGTTGAGGATGGTCACCGGGCCGACGTCCATTCGGGATAGCGCGAAAAGGATCGCGCGGGCCGCGCCGCCGGCGCCGATCACCGTGACGGGTTGGCCGGCGATATCGAGATCGTCGATCGGCGCCCAGAATCCGGCGGCATCGGTGTTGGTGCCGATGCAGTCTCCCGCCTGGTTGCGGAAAACGGTGTTAATCGCGCCGATCGTCCCGCGGACGTCGCCGGGGTCGGAAACGTGGTCGAGCGCGGCGAGCTTGTGCGGCATGGTGATGTTGCACCCGCGCCAGGCGAGGTCGGCTTTGCGCTCGGCAAAATAGGCGGGGAGTTCGTCCGGTGTTACGTGTTTGTGGCGATACTCGGCGTCGATCCCGAGCGCGTCGAGCCAGAAGCCGTGGATCAGTGGAGATTTCGACTGTGCGATCGGATCGCCGATCACTTCTGCATAGGGGCGGGTCATTCGAAGCTCCGTGTTCCCCGCGATGGTGGGGATCCAGTTTGGGCACCCGCCTTCGCGGGTGAGCGCGGTTTAGTCTACTGCAGTTGGATTGCCATGCGCCGTCCGCCGCCACGAACAATCCTCCCCCTTGCAAGGGGGATCAGAAGTTTCGGATTATGCCGGCAATTCGCCACGCACGCGCAGGAAATCGAGGACGTTCAGCAGCGGCATCCCCAGCACAGTGAACTGGCTCCCCTCGATCTTGGCGAAGAGTTGCGCGCCGGGGCCCTCGATACGGTAGCAGCCGACGCAGCCTGAGATCGCGGGCCATTCCGCATCCAGATAGGTTTCGATGAACGCGTCGGACAGCGGGCGGACGTGCATCTTCGCGCGCTCGACGTGGCGCCATATCGCCTGGCCGTTTTCGGCGATGACCGCGGCGCTCCAGAGGTCGTGCCGTTTGCCCGACATCAACCGCAGATGCGCCGCCGCGTCCGCGCGGTCGACTGGCTTGTCGAGGATCGTGCCGTCCTCCAGCGCGACCAGCGAGTCGCTGCCGAGGACGAGATAGCCCGGCATGCGCGCCGACACTTTGACCGCCTTCAACTCCGCCAGCGCATCGGCGAGATCGCGCGGGGGCAGGTCGCGGAGCGCCGCCTTGGCCGCATCCTCGTCGACGCCTGCGAACGTCGCCTCGAACGGTACGCCCGCCGCGGTCAGCATCGCGCGACGCGAGGCGCTTTGCGAGGCGAGGATCAGGCTCATGCCTCGACCTTCACGGCGTCGTCGCTGCGGCGCTGGTTGCATAAGGCGATGATCGCCGCCGCCGTCTCCTCGATCGAACGCCGCGTGACGTCGATCACCGGCCAGCCATTGTCGGCGAACATGCGTCGCGCAAACGCCAGTTCGCGCATCACCGCTTCCTCCTCGACATAGGATGTGTCGGGCTGCTGGTTGAGCGACAGCAGGCGGTTGCGGCGTACTTGGATAAGTCGGTCGGCACTCGTCGTAAGGCCGACGATCAGCGGGTTCTTGAGGCCATACAGGATCTTCGGCGGCGGGCTCTCGACCACGATCGGGATATTCGCGGCCTTGTAGCCCCGGTTGGCAAGGTAGATCGAGGTCGGCGTCTTCGACGAGCGCGACACGCCTGCGAGGACGATATCGGCCTCCTCCCATTCCTCCCACGCAATCCCATCGTCGTGCGCGATCGTCCACTGGATCGCATCGACGCGGGCAAAATACGCGGCATCGAGGACGTGCTGACGACCCGGCCGCGCCTTCGCCTGCTGCCCGAGCAGGCCGGAAAGCGCATCGTTGACCGGGTCGAGCGGCGCTACTGCCGGCAACCCAAGCGCCAAACACCGCTGCTCGAGAATCCGCCGCGTTGTCGGGTTCACCAGCGTGAAGATCACCAGCCCGGGGTTCTGCGCAATTTCCTGGAGGATGCGTTCGAGATGCGCTTCGGTCCGGACCATCGGCCAGAAATGGCGCACCGTCTCGACGTCATCATATTGTGCCAGCGCCGCCTTAGCGATGTTCTCCAGCGTCTCGCCGGTCGAGTCCGACAACAGATGAAGGTGAAGCCGCATCATCGGCGTTCTGTCCCCGGCGAGTGGGTCCCTGGGTATGAATCTGTGGATAACATGGGGAAAAGAGCTAGCGTAACTCGCCCCCCTCGCCAAGCGACCGTGGCGTCGTGGATAACAGTGATTCTATCCACACGCTCGCGCACAGCCGCCGATTTTATCCACAGGCTGTGGGTAACGGGGAGCCTTGAATCGAATCAGCGCGTTTGTGCGGGTGCCGAGGGGTCAAGCTGTTGGCATTTCCGGGATCACCGCATAAGTCCCGGGTTCAACCGCCCAACCACTGCAACAACCTAATTCTTGAATCTTCTTATAGTAGAAGAAGGGTGCTCCGCTGACCGATCCGACCCCCAACTCGCCTGTCTTAAAGCCGCTGTTGGCGACCCTTCGGGGTGAGCAGCAGGCGGTCCCGCCGCTGTGGCTCATGCGGCAGGCGGGGCGGTATCTCCCCGAATACCGCGAGCTGCGTGCCGAGAAGGGTGGCTTCCTCGCGCTCGCGACCGATCCCGATGCGGCAGCCGAGGTGACGCTCCAACCGATCCGCCGGTTCGGGTTCGACGGTTCGATCCTGTTCTCGGACATCCTGATGATTCCCTGGGCGCTCGGCCAGGATCTGAGCTTTGGGGTGGGCGAGGGGCCTCGGCTCGAGCCGGCGCTGGTCGACCATGCGCTGGATCGGTTGCAACCGGTCATGAGCCGGCTGGAGCCGGTCTATGGCACCGTCGCGAAGGTTGCCGCTGCCTTGCCTGCTGCGACGACGTTTCTGGGCTTTGCGGGGTCTCCCTGGACGGTCGCGACCTATATGGTGGCGGGGAAGGGGAGCAAGGATCAGTCCGAGACGCGGCGCTTTGCCTATCGTGATCCCGAGGCGTTCGGCGCGATCATCGATGCGATCGCGGACAACACCGTCGAGTATCTCGCGCGACAGATCGAAACGGGCGTCGACGTGGTGCAGTTGTTCGACAGCTGGTCCGGCTCGCTCTCGCCCGCGCAGTTCGAACGCTGGGTGATCGCGCCGACCGCGTCGATCGTCGAGCGGCTCCACGCGCGCTGCCCCGGCGTGCCGATCATCGGCTTTCCCAAGGGGGCAGGGGGCAAGCTTCCCGCTTATGCGCGGGAAACCGGCGTCGATGCGATCGGGCTGGACGAGACGGTCGATCCGGTCTGGGCACACGCATCGTTGCCTGCGGACATGCCGGTGCAGGGCAATCTCGATCCGCTCGCGCTGATCGCGGGCGGAGCGGATCTCGATGCGGCGACCGACCGGATTCTGGCGGCGTTCGTCGAGCGCCCGCACGTCTTCAATCTCGGCCACGGCATCCTGCCCGACACGCCCATCGCGCACGTCGAGCAGCTGATCGCCCGCGTAAGGAGCACGACATGAGCGGTTTTCTCGGCGCTGCGTATGACTGGGTGAAGGCGGCGCATCTGATCTTCGTGATCTTCTGGATGGCCGGGCTGTTCATGCTGCCGCGCTACCTCGTGTATCATCAGGAGGCGCTCGCGGCCGGAAATGCGGGCGAGGCCGCGAACTGGGTCGAGCGCGAGGGCAAGATTCGGCATATCATCCTGACGCCGGCGATGATCGTCGTCTGGGTGCTGGGAATCGCCTTGGCGCTGAACCTTGGGCTGGCGGACGGTGCGCCCGGGCTCGGGTGGCTGCACCTGAAGCTGCTGCTGGTGTTCCTGTTGACGGGGTATCACGGTTGGATGGTCGGCTATGCGAAGAAGCTCGCCGCGGGGAAGCCGACGCTGACGGGGAAGCAGTTGCGGATGCTGAACGAAGTGCCGGCGCTCGCGGTCACGCTGATCGTCGTGTTGGCGATCGTGAAGCCGTTCTGACAGCGTGTTCTCCTGCGTTCGCAGGAGAACGGTAAGAGCGGTTCTCCCGTCCCCGCTTGACTAACCCGCCCCCCAATTCTAACCCCTTCTCCCAACACGGCCTCCTGGCGTCCTGCCCGGTCGTGTCCTGCCAGCTTCGTCTCGCCCAGTTTCGCTTCCCAAGCGTACCCGCCGACCGAGCTATTGCCCGTTGATTGCTATCCGGAAATCCCCATGCATCTCAAAGACCTGAAGAAGAAGAAGCCCGCCGAGCTGGTCCAGCTGGCCGAGGAATTGGGGGTCGAGAGCGCCTCGACGCTGCGCAAGCAGGACCTGCTGTTCGCGATCCTGAAGGTGCAGGCTGACAATGGCGACCAGATCATGGGGCTCGGCACGATCGAGGTCCTGCCCGACGGCTTTGGCTTCCTGCGCTCGCCGGAGTCGAACTATCTGGCCGGTCCTGACGACATCTATATCTCGCCGAACCAGGTGCGGAAGTTCGGGCTGCGCACCGGCGACACGGTCGAAGGCGAGATCCGCGGGCCGAAGGATGGCGAGCGCTATTTCTCGCTGGTGAAGCTCACGGCCGTCAACTTCGACGACCCCGACGTCGTCCGCCACCGCGTCAATTTCGACAACCTCACGCCGCTCTACCCCGAGAGCAAGCTGACGCTCGATCCCGCCGACCCGACCGTCAAGGACAAGTCGGCGCGGGTGATCGACATCGTGTCGCCGCAGGGTAAGGGCCAGCGCACGCTTATCGTCGCGCCGCCACGTGTTGGTAAAACCGTCATGTTGCAGAACATGGCCAAGGCGATCACCGACAATCACCCCGAGGTGTTCCTGATCGTCCTGCTGATCGACGAGCGCCCCGAGGAAGTCACCGACATGCAGCGCAGCGTGAAGGGCGAGGTCGTCAGCTCGACCTTCGACGAACCCGCGCAGCGCCACGTCCAAGTCGCTGAAATGGTGATCGAAAAGGCCAAGCGCCTAGTCGAGCACAAGAAGGACGTGGTGATCCTGCTCGACTCGATCACGCGTCTGGGTCGCGCCTACAACACCGTCGTGCCGTCGTCGGGCAAGGTCCTGACCGGTGGTGTCGATGCGAACGCACTGCAGCGTCCGAAGCGCTTTTTCGGTGCCGCGCGCAACATCGAGGAGGGCGGTTCGCTCTCGATCATCGCCACCGCGCTGATCGACACCGGCAGCCGCATGGACGAGGTGATCTTCGAGGAGTTCAAGGGTACCGGCAACTCGGAAATCGTGCTCGATCGCAAGGTCGCGGACAAGCGCATCTTCCCGGCGCTCGACGTCGGCAAGTCGGGCACGCGCAAGGAAGAGTTGCTGGTCGACAAGGCCAAGCTCAGCAAGATGTGGGTGCTGCGTCGCATCCTGATGCAGATGGGCACGATCGACGCGATGGAGTTCCTGCTAGACAAGATGAAGGATTCGAAGACCAACGAGAATTTCTTCGACAGCATGAATCAATAACCGGATGCGGCCTGCGCCAAACTAGCGCGGGACTCGCACCGGTTCGGCCGGCGGGGCAGGGCCCCGACCGACGACATGGGCTTTGCCCATGTCCTGCCAAGAAGACCAAAGCGGCACGCGAGAGCATGGCTTTCGCGTGCCGCTTTGCTATTACCCCACCATGAAATCCGTCACCGGGAGCTGACATCTTGAGTATCATCGCCATGCTGGCAACCGCCGCATCGGGAGTCGCCGGACCCGGCTCACCGCTGGAGATTTGGCAGCACATCGTCGCGGACTTCTCCAACCTCGGCGATCCGAAGGCGCTCGCCGCGTTCGGATCGGTCCTGATGATCGACCTCGTCCTGGCGGGCGACAACGCGATCGTCGTCGGTGCACTCGCCGCCGGCCTCCCGGCCGATCAGCGCAAGAAGGTCATCCTGATTGGTATCGGCGCGGCGCTGGTGCTGCGCATCTTCTTCGCGCTGATCGTGACGTGGTTGATGGGCATCGTCGGGCTGATCTTCGCGGGCGGCCTGTTGCTGCTGTGGGTCTGCTGGAAGTTCTGGCGCGAAATCCGCGAGGGCGCACAGAACGCAGGGTCCGAGGAGATCGAGGGCGATGAACGCTCGGGTCTGCGGTCCTCGAAGGGTTTCGCAAGCGCGGCCTGGGCGGTTGCCGTTGCCGACGTGTCGATGAGCCTGGACAACGTCTTGGCGGTCGCTGGCGCGGCGCGCGAGCATCCGGGCATCCTCGTCATCGGCCTGCTGCTGTCGGTCGCGATGATGGGTCTTGCCGCGAACTACATCGCGCGCGTCATCAACAAGTATCGCTGGATCGCCTATATCGGTCTCGCCGTGATCCTCGTGGTTGCGATCAAGATGATCTACGAAGGCTGGGTCGGCACCGGCGATACGCTGGGGATTATCACGCTGCTGCGCTGATCGATCGCCGATTGTGGGATAGAAAAAGGCCTTGCCATGTGATCCCGGCGAGGCCTTTTTCATATCTGTCGTCAGCGCCCCCGTCATGCTGGAATAAGCCCGGGCTGACGGGGAGGGGACGTTAGCCCAGGTTCTCCGCGAAGAACCTTGCCGTACGCTCATCGGCCAGCTTCGCAGATGCGTTCGAGCGCCGCTCGCCGAACTCGGTCGCGAAGCCGTGATCCTCGCCCGCGTAATCGTAGATCCTCACCTTGGGGTGATCGTCGAGCCCGGCATGCATCGCCGCCTGCGCGTTCTTGTCGACGAAGTGATCCTCCTGCGGCACGTGCAACAGCACCGGGTGGGCGATCGCGTGCTTCTCGCCCAACAGACCGTCGATCCCGACGCCGTAATAGCCGACGCTCGCATCAACGTCGGTCCGGGCCGCGGTCATGAACGCTAGCCGTCCGCCGAGGCAGTAGCCCACTACGCCGACCTTGCTGCTATCGCCGAGCTCGGCACGCGCCGTGCGGATCGTGGCCTCGATATCTGCCACGCCCTTATCTTGGTCGAACTGCCCCATGAGCTCGAGCGCGTGATCGAACTCGGGCTTGATGTCCGGATCCAGTTCGATGCCGCGTTCCAGCCGCCAGAACAGGTCGGGCGCGATCGCCAGATAGCCGGCCTCGGCGAGCGTATCGCACTTGCGGCGGATGCCTGCGTTCACGCCGAAGATTTCCTGAATCACGATGATCGCGGCTTTGGGCGTGCCGGCGGGGGCGGCGCGATAGGCATGGAAATCGCCAGAGCCGTCGAGCGTCGCGATGGTTGTCGTGTTCGTCATAGCAATCCTCCTTGCGGCCGCTCGTGATCGAGCAGCCTGGATTTGGTGATGGGGCCGTTGCCCGCGGAATACGCACCAAGCGCCCCGCCGGCTCCAAGGATCCGGTGACAGGGCACGACGATCGGAAAAGGATTGCGCGCACACGCCCGGCCGATCGCGCGCGGGCTGGACCCGATCGCTTTCGCGCGCGCGCCGTAGCTCGCAGTCTCGCCGTATGCGATGTCTACGATCCCCTGCCGCAGGACCGCGCCGCGTTCGGTAGGCGAGGGGGCGAGCGGTAGGTCGAACGCCGTCAGCCGCCCGGCGAAATACGCCTTGAGTTGACGGAGCGCTTCTTGGATGGCTGGCGCATTGCTCGCCACCGCATCGCCCGATGCGAGGATCTCGATAGCGTCGATCCGGTTTGCGGTACCGGTCACGCGGACCAGTCCGATTGGCGTTGCGATCGAGGCTGCATCGCGCGCATACATTGCCACGCTATGCAGCGCGCGGATGGGCGGCTCAAGCGCCATCTGGGACGCGGTACATGAAGATGAATATCGAGATCGAATGCACCCCCGAAGAGGCGCGCCGCGCGGTCGGCCTGCCCGATCTGACACCGATCCACGATCGCTATGTCGCGATGATGATGGACGCGATTCCCGACGGCCAGATGAAGCCGGAGATGCTCGAATCGATGATGCGCGGCTGGCAGCCGATGGGCGAGGCGGGGATGGCGATGTGGAAACGGATGTTCGATACCGCGACCAAAAGCGGTAGCTGAGTTTCACGTGGATACGATTTTTGCGGTATCGAGCGGGCGACCGCCCGCGGCGATCGCTGTCGTCCGGATCAGCGGACCGCAAGCGTTCGCGGCGGCCGAAGCGCTGGCAGGCTCGTTGCCAGCCGCCCGCCACGCAAGCCTGCGGGGGTTGCGCGATGCGGATGGGGCATTGCTCGATCGTGCGCTGGTGATCGTCTTTCCGGGACCGACGACGGCGACCGGTGAGGATCTGGTCGAACTTCATTGCCATGGGGGCCGTGCGGTTATCGCCGTTGTCGAGCGCGCGTTGTCGGCGCAGTCCGGTCTCCGTCCGGCCGAGCCCGGTGAGTTTACCCGCCGTGCACTGACCAATGGCCGTATCGATCTCACCGAAGCGGAAGGCCTCGCCGATCTGCTCGAGGCGGAGACCGAGAGTCAGCGCATCGCCGCAATGACCGCAGCCGAGGGTCGCGTGAGCCAGACGGTTCGCGGCTGGATGGACTCCGTCGCAATGCTGTCCGCGCGGATCGAGGCGATGCTCGATTTCGCGGACGAGGACGATGTGGCGAGCGATACTGCCGCGTTCGACGCGATCGTTGCGGACATCGACTCGCTGGCCGCGAAGATCGAGGCGGTGGTCGACGCCCCGCCGGTCGAGCGCCTGAGGGATGGGCTTGGTGTCGTCATCGGCGGTCCGCCCAATAGCGGCAAGTCGACGCTGCTCAACCTGCTCGGAGAGCGCGACGCAGCGATCGTTTCGCCGATCTCCGGCACCACCCGCGACCGGATCGAGGTGCCGGTGATCCGCAACGGTGTCGCCTATGTGCTGACCGACACCGCCGGCCTGATCGATACGCAGGATCCGATCGAGGCGATCGGCGTGACTCTAGCCGAGGACGCACTCGCCGCAGCCGACATCGTGTTGTGGCTCGCCGACACCCCACCGCCGCGGACGGATGCTCTGTGGATCCATGCCCGTGCGGACTTGCCGGGGCGGGGGGGTATCCCGGCAGGACGCGCGCTCGCCATTGCGCAGACCGATCGCGGTTCGCTCGATCGGCTTTGGACGGAGATGCATAATCGCGCCATGACCCTGCTCCCACGCAGCGATGGAATTGCGCTCAAGCAGCTTCAGCGGCGGCAGTGCGGACTGGCCGCCGAGGCGCTGCGCTACCGGAGTTCCGACGCGCTCATTGTCGCTGAGCATCTTCGCCAAGCCCGCGCGATCTTGGCCGGCGTTCTGGGTCTCGACGCGACCGGGGAGATGCTCGACGCACTGTTCGGACGCTTCTGCATCGGCAAGTGATGTTCCACGTGGAACATCTTTGACGCGCCGACTGGGCCGCACTAGGGCTGAGCTATGTTCGATGTAGTGGTGGTTGGCGGTGGCCATGCCGGAACCGAAGCCGCAGCCGCGGCGGCGCGTAGGGGCGCGCGCACTGCGCTCGTGTCGTTCGACGCGCGGCATATCGGTGCGATGTCCTGCAATCCGGCGATTGGCGGCCTGGGCAAAGGGCATATGGTCCGCGAGGTTGATGCGTTCGACGGGCTGATCGCACGTGCTGCGGATGCGGCGGCGATCCACTACCGGATGCTCAATCGGAGCAAGGGATCGGCGGTGCAGGGCCCTCGCATCCAGGCAGACCGTCGGCTCTATTCGGGTGCAATCCAGACTATGCTGGCCGCGACCGAAGGGCTCGCTATCGTCGAAGGTGAAGCGACTGCGCTGCATTTCGACGGCGATCGGGTAGCTGGCGTCGTGCTCGCGGATGGCTCGATCGTCGCAGCCCGCGCAATCGTGCTGGCGACCGGCACGTTTCTCGGTGGGCGGATCTTCCGGGGGGATGATCGCGAGGAAGGTGGCAGGATCGGCGAACGCGCGGCCAAGCCACTCGCGGACCAGTTGCGCGCGCGGGACCTGCCGATGGCGCGACTGAAGACTGGCACACCGCCTCGATTGGACGGCCGCACGATCGACTGGGGCGCACTCGCCGAACAACCGTCGGACCTCGATCCGTGGACGATGTCGCCGATGACCCGCGCCCGCCCGCTCCCGCAGATCGCCTGCGCTATCACTCGTACGACCGATCGCACGCACGCACTTATTCGAGAGGCGTTCCATCGGTCGCCGCTGTTCACCGGTGCGATCGAGGCGGCAGGTCCGCGCTATTGTCCTTCGATCGAAGACAAGGTCCATCGGTTCGGCGACCGCGACGGGCATCAGGTTTTCCTCGAACCCGAGGGGCTCGACGACTTTACTGTCTACCCGAACGGGTTGTCGACCTCGTTGCCGGCAGAGGTCCAGGCAGAGATGCTCGCCAGCATTCCCGGTCTCGAACGCGTGCGAATGACGATGCCGGGCTATGCGGTCGAGTATGATTATATCGATCCGCGGGCGCTCGATACGCGGCTCGCGCTCGGTGCGATCGAAGGGGTGTTCTGCGCGGGTCAGATCAACGGTACCACCGGCTATGAAGAAGCGGCGGGGCAGGGGCTCGTTGCGGGGCTCAATGCTGCGGCGGATGCGTGCGACTTGGCCCCGGTGATCCTTGATCGCGCTTCCAGCTATCTCGGTGTGATGATCGACGATCTCACGCTGCAAGGCGTGACCGAGCCGTATCGAATGCTGACGGCGCGGGCGGAGTTCCGGTTGTCGTTGCGCGCGGATAATGCCGAGACGCGGCTGGGTGGGATCGCGGAGGCGGCGGGGTGTCTTGGACCGAAGCGGCTGGCGCATCAGCATGCGCTGGCTCAAGATCGCGCCCGTTTCCGCTCGGCGCTCGACGGGGAGCGGACCGCAACCCATGTGGCCGATCAGGGTGTAGCGATTGGTCGAGACGGTGCGCGGCGGACTGCGTTCGACTGGCTCCGGTTCGAGGGCGTGACGCTCGCGCATGTCGCGCCGGACGCGGCGGCGGGGATCCCGGCGGCGGTCGTTGACGAAGTGTTAGAGGACGCGCGCTATGCTCCGTATATCGAGCGGCAGGCGCAGGAGGTCGCGCGGCTGCGGGCCGACGAGGCGATCCGGTTGCCGGAAGACCTTGCCTATGACCGCGTGCCGGGCCTGTCGAACGAGATGATCGATCGTCTGAGCGCGGCGCGGCCGACCTCGCTAGCGGCGGCGGCTCGGGTGCGCGGGATTACGCCGGCTGCGTTGTCGGCGGTATTATTGCATACGAAACGAGTGCCAGCATGACCGAAGACGACGCGCAGAGTTGGACGACCGAGCGGTTCGGGGCGGAGGCGACCGGGCGTCTGGCGGCGTTCGTGGCGATGGTCGTCGAGGAAGCACCGCATCAGAATCTGATCGCGCCGTCGACGATCCCCACCATTTGGGACCGGCACGTGGTCGACTCGCTTCAACTCGTTGCCCTTGCGGGGGCGGATACGTCGGCGAAGCGGTGGCTCGATATCGGCACGGGCGGGGGCTTTCCCGGTATGGTTGTAGCCCTGGTTCGCGAGGGGCGGGTCGATCTTGTCGAACCCCGGCGACGGCGTGCAGACTTTCTTCAGCTCTGTGTCGCTCGGCTTGGCCTCGGCGATCAGGTTCGTGTCCATTCTTCCAAAGTGGAGAACGCAACTGCGGACGCGTCGATCATTTCCGCTCGTGCGGTCGCGTCGCTGCAAAACCTTTTGCGTGGGGCGGCACACTGCGCCACAACGCAGACGCGGTGGTTGCTTCCTCGGGGGCGTTTCGACGGAGAAGAGCTGGCCGCGCTCAAGCAGCATTGGCGGTTTATGTTCCACGTGGAACAAAGCGTCACGAACCCGGAGTCGTCGATCGTGGTTCTGGATCGGGTAAGCGCGCGATGATCACCATCGCGGTCGCCAATCAAAAGGGCGGGGTGGGCAAGACCACTAGCGCTATCAACCTCGCGACCGCGCTCGCGGCGACGGGCATGCGTGTGCTGCTGGTCGATCTCGATCCGCAGGGCAATGCGTCGACCGGGCTCGGCATCGGCCATTCGCAGCGCGAGCGATCGAGCTATGACGTGCTGGTCGGCGAGACCTCGATCGAAGAGGCGGTGGTCCATACGCGCGTGCCTCGGCTCGATATCGTGCCCGCCACGGTGGACCTGTCGGGGGCGGAGATCGAGCTGGTCGATTTCGACGCACGCACGCATCGGCTGGATCGCGCGGTGAAGGCGGCGCAGGGGCCGTGGGATATCGCGCTGATCGATTGCCCGCCGTCGCTCGGGCTGCTGACGATCAACGCGATGGTCGCGGCGGACTCGCTGCTGGTGCCACTGCAATGTGAGTTTTTCGCGCTTGAGGGGTTGTCGCAGTTGTTGAGTACGGTCGAGCGCATCCGCCAGCGGTTCAATCCGGGGTTGTCGATTCTGGGGGTCGCGCTGACGATGTTCGATAGGCGGAATCGCCTGACCGACCAGGTCTCGGCGGACGTCCGGGCTGTGCTGGGCAAGGTCGTGTTCGAGACGGTGATCCCGCGGAACGTGCGATTGTCGGAGGCGCCGAGCCATGGGTTGCCTGCGTTGATCTACGATCACCGGTGTTCGGGGTCACAGGCGTATATTGCGCTCGCGCGTGAACTGATCGGCCGGCTTCCCGCAACGACGCAGGCGGCGGCATGAGCGACGGTAACAAACGCGGCCGTCCAGGGCTGGGCAGGGGCCTCAACGCGCTGCTCGGCGAGATGGCGCGTGAGACGCCAGTGTCGGCTGATGGTGCAGCGCAGCAATCGTCGGGCGTGCGGATGCTGCCCGTCAGTTCGCTATCGCCGCATCCCGATCAGCCGCGGCGGCATTTCGACGAGGCGATGCTCGACGAGCTGGCGGCGTCGATCGCGTCGCGTGGGCTGATCCAGCCTATCGTCGTCCGGCCACATGGCCATGATTACCAGATCGTCGCGGGCGAGCGGCGCTGGCGGGCGGCACAGCGGGCGCGGCTGCACGAGGTGCCCGTCGTCGTCCGCGACTTCGACGATGCCGAGACGCTCGAGATCGCGCTGATCGAGAACATCCAGCGCGAGGACCTCAACGCGATCGAAGAGGCGCAGGCGTATCAGCGGTTGGCCGGTGAATACGGCCATACGCAGGAGGTCCTCGCCAAGATCGTCCACAAGTCGCGCAGCCATGTCGCGAACTTGCTACGGTTGCTGGAACTGCCGGCGCAGGTGCAGTCGCAGGTGGTCGATGGGTCGCTGTCGATGGGGCATGCACGGGCGTTGCTGGGGTCGCCCGACGTGGAGTCGCTGGCGGATCAGGTTGTCGCGCGCGGCTTGTCGGTGCGCGAGACGGAGAAGCTGGCGCGCGATGCGAAGCCTGGGCGGAGCCGTACCGGGAAGCCGGCCGAGCCTCGGATTCCGGATGCGGATATTGCAGCTTTGGAGCGGCAACTGGCGGATCTGCTCGGGCTTCAGGTGCGGGTTGCGCATACCGAGACTGGGGGCACGCTGACCCTTAGTTATTCTACGTTGGACCAGCTCGATATGGTGTGCCAGCGGCTGACGGGTGGGGCGATCTAGGTCGAGAGTACGCGTGTACGAATTAACCCTTTCGTTCGTGCTGAGCGAAGTCGAAGCACCTGCGCACCGGACCATCCTTCGACTTCGCTCAGGACGAACGGGGGAAGGGTGAGACGAACGGCGAGGGGGAGCGGAGGCAGACGCGAATGAGGTTGCGGAGGCCCATTAGTTTCGCCGAGCGATCGCTTGGGACAGCGCGACCACAGCCGCTTCGGCGACTACCCCGCCGGCATTCCCCGAGGCCATGATCGCGCGCTCTGCGGTTCGTACGCGCTGGATCGCGGTGGCGAGCATTACCGGTGACCAGCGGCGCAAGGATCGCGCGGTGCTCGCCTCTTCCTTGAAGAACACCCGGTGGCGTTTCATTACCGCGTCGACTGCTTCGCCGCGGTCGATTTCGCCGCGCATGTCGGCTAGCGCGATCAGGCGGCGGACGAGTTGGCGGAGCCACGGTATTGGCGAGGTGCCGGCTTCTTCGAGCACGGCAAGTTCGGCGCCTAGATCGTCGACCCGTCCATCTATCACGGCATCGATAGCGCGGCTCATTTCGGCATCGCCGAGGTCGGCTCCGACCGCATCGAGAGCGTGATGATCGAGGTCCGCCGGGCGATCGGGTGCGGCATCGAGGTAGAGTGCCAGCTTCTCGATCTCTCGCGTGATGACGGCGCGATCGCCACCGGTCGTATCCACCAGGCGACGCGCGACGCCCGGGGCGGGGCGGAGGCCGTGCTCGCCGGCGATCGTTGTTGCGAGGCGTTCGGCGTCCTGCGCGGTCGGGGCGTAGCAGGCGAACGCCATCGCGCGGGGGGAGTCGATCGCGAGCTTGACGATCTTGGCGGTTGATTTGACGGTTGGCGCGATCGCGACGACCGGATTGCCGACGCGCTCGGCCGCGAGCAGGTTGGTAAAGGCCTCCAGGCTTTCCTCGCCGGCTGAGGCGACGCGGACGAACCGAGCGCCTGCGAACAGCGACAGCGATGCGGCTTCGTCGGTCAGCCGGCCCGGATCGCTCTTGAGTGTCGAGCCGTCGAGATCGACGCGCTCGGCATCAGCCCCCATCGCCTTGGCGAGCACGCGGGCAAGATCACTTGCACCGGCCTCGTCGGGGCCGTGGAGCAGGTACAAGCGGATGTCGCCGCTAGGCTTGGCCAGCGCACCGCGGATCTGGCCGGCGCTGGCCTTCACTTTGCGGGCGTGGTGGCCTGCGCCGCCGCGACCGCAGGCGTATTCCGCGCATACAGCGCAATACGCGCGACGATCTGGTCGGCGACGATCTGCGACAGGCGTTCGAGCGCTGTGTTCTCGGCCGCGATCGTCGCATATTCCGAGCGAACGACGTCAATGCCGGCGTCGGAGCCAGCAGTCGCGTCGAGCAGTACCGAGCCGTCACCGATCCGTACGAGTTGATAGCGCGCGCGTAGAGTCCGGCGTTCGCGCGAGACGCTGTCGTCGGTGCGGACGCCGAGGCCGCTGATCTGGTCGTCGAGGCGGATGTCGATCCGGTAGAGTGCGGGCGCACCGTTCGATGGCAGGCGGTCGCGCAGGGCGGTGGCCATCAGCCAGCCGTTCTTGCCCGCGATCGGCGCGATCTCGACCTGGCCGAGCGCACCCGCAACCGGACCGCTGCTGCCGCCTGCGTAGAGCGGATGCAGACCGCAGCCGGACAGCGTTACCGATAGCACGAGTGCACCGGCGAGGATCGCAAGCCGCTTCATGCGACGATGTTCACGAGACGGTCGGGCACGACGATCACTTTCCGGGGCGGATTGCCCTCGAGCAGGCGGACGATCTTCTCGGAGGCTAGCGCGGCGGCTTCGACCTCATCCTTCGGCGCGCCCTTGGCGAAGACGAGCGTGTCGCGCAGCTTGCCGTTGACCTGCACCGCGATCGTGACTTCGTCGTCGACCAGCATCGCGGGATCGACGATCGGCCACGCGGCATCGGCGATCAGGCCGTCATTGCCCGCGGTCGCCCAGGCTTCCTCGGCGACGTGCGGGACCATCGGGCTGACGAGCAGCAGCAACGTGCGGACTCCCTGTTCGCGGTCGGCGGAGGGCGGTGCCTTCTCGATCGCGGTGCACAAGGAATAGAGCCGCGCGACTGCCTTGTTGAACTGCAAGGCGTTGATATCGCTCTCGATACCGACGGTCGTCCGGTGGCAGAGTTTGCGCAGCGCGACGTCGTCGCCCTCGGCCTTGGCGGCATCGTCGGACTCGATCAGCCGCCAGAGCCGCTGGACGAACCGCCAGGCGCCTTCGATGCCGGATTCGCTCCACGGGAGATCGCGCTCGGGGGGCGAGTCGGAGAGCACGAACCACCGGACCGCGTCGGCGCCATATTGGTCGACGATCGGCTCGGGATCGACGGTGTTCTTCTTCGACTTCGACATCTTCGTCACGCGACCGACCGTCACAGGGCCTCCGGTCGCGATCTCGATATACCCTGCATCGATCTTGCGGACCTCGTCGGGAGACAGCCACTTCGTCTTCACCGGCGCGTCGCTCGAATCGTCCTCGTCGGTGTCGATCTCCGGCTGCGTGTCGCCGGCGTCGCCTCGACTATACGTCTCGTGCGTCACCATGCCTTGCGTGAACAGTCCCGCGAACGGCTCGGCGATGTCGAGCATGCCGATATGCTTCAGCGCGCGCGTCCAGAAGCGTGCGTAGAGCAGGTGCAGGATCGCGTGCTCGACGCCGCCGATATACTGGTTGACCGGCAGCCACTTCTCCGCGCCCGCCCGGTCGAACGGTTTCGCGTCAGGCTGGCTGGCGAAGCGAATGAAATACCACGACGAATCGACGAACGTGTCGAGCGTGTCGGTCTCGCGCCGCGCATCGCCGCCGCAGGACGGGCAGGGCACGTGCTTCCACGTCGGATGGCGATCGAGCGGGTTGCCGGGGATGTCGAACGAGACGTCCTCGGGCAGCACGATCGGCAATTGGTCCTTGGGCACCGGCACCGCCCCGCACGCGTCGCAGTGGATGATCGGGATCGGCGTGCCCCAATACCGCTGGCGGCTGACGCCCCAGTCGCGCAGGCGGAACACGGTCGTGCCCTTGCCCCAGCCTTCGCCCTCGGCGCGCTCGATCACGGTGCGCTTGGCGTCCTCGATGTCCATGCCGTCGAGGAAGTGCGAGTTCACCAGGCTGCCGGCGCCGGTCCAGGCGGTGTCGCCGACGAACACCGGGGCCTCGTCATCGCCTTCGCTGACGACGCGCTTGACAGGCAGGTCGTATTTGCGTGCGAAATCGAGATCGCGCTGGTCGTGCGCAGGCACGCCGAACACCGCGCCGGTGCCGTATTCCATCAGCACGAAGTTCGCGATGTAAACGGGGAGGTGCCACGTCTTGTCGAGCGGATGCACCGCACGAATGCCGGTGTCGAAGCCGAGCTTTTCCTGCGTGTCGAGTTCCGCTGCGGTGGTGCCGCCGCGCTTGCAGAGTTCGATGAACGCGGCGGCGTCCGGGTTCGTCTCGGCGATGGCGCGCGCGATCGGGTGATCGGCGGCGACCGCGACGAAGCTGGAGCCGAACATCGTGTCGGGGCGGGTGGTGAAGACCTCGACCGACTCTATTCCCCTTCCGCTTGCGGGAGGGGTTAGGGGAGGGGAGGCGCCCCCAATCGCTACCGTCGCGTTCGTGTCAGGCCCTCCCCCGACCCCTCCCGCGAGCGGGAAGGGAGCAGTGAGCTGGAACTTGAACTGCAGGCCCTGGCTGCGGCCGATCCAGTTTTCCTGCATCAGCTTGACCTTGTCTGGCCAATGCTCGAGCGCGCCGAGGCCGTCCACCAGCTCGTCGGCGAAGTCGGTGATCTTCAGGAACCACTGCGACAGTTTCCGACGCTCGACCAGCGCGCCGGAACGCCAGCCGCGACCGTCGATCACCTGCTCGTTGGCGAGCACGGTCATGTCGACCGGGTCCCAGTTTACTGCCGATTCCTTGCGGTAGACCAAGCCTGCCGCGAACAGATCCAGGAACAGCGCCTGCTCATGCCCGTAATATTCGGGCTCGCAGGTCGCGAGTTCGCGCGTCCAATCGAGCGCGAAGCCCAGGCGCTTCAGCTGCGCCTTCATCGTCGCGATGTTGGCGCGCGTCCAATTGCCCGGATGCACGCCCTTTTCCATCGCCGCATTCTCGGCGGGCATGCCGAACGCGTCCCAGCCCATCGGATGGAGCACTTCCATGCCCTTCATCCGACGGAAACGCGCGAGCACGTCGCCCATCGTGTAGTTCCGGACATGCCCCATGTGGATGCGCCCCGACGGATAGGGGAACATCTCGAGCACGTACGAACGCGGCTTGGTCGACAGATCGTCAGCGGCGAACGTCTTGCGCTCGTCCCAGACCTTCTGCCACGCCGCGTCCGCCTTCAACGCATTGAAACGCGACGCCATTATTTCGTCCTCAGCCCGCGATCGAGGCGCGGCGCAGGTCGCGGGCCTTGGTCAGGATGATGTCTTCGAGCTTCTGCGTGGTCGCGGCCTGGACCGGCGACGAGACCCACTGGCCGTTGCGGTTGACTTCGCGGAGGGCGGCGACGCGCAGCGCATCGGCCCGCAGGTCCTGATCGAGGATCGACACGGTGACCTTCATGCGCTCTGTCGGGGTCTGCGGGTTGGTGTACCAGTCGGTCACGATCACGCCGCCGTTGGAATCGGTCTGGAGCAGCGGCATGAAGCCGAGCGTGTCGAGGCTCGCGCGCCACAGATAGCTGTTCACGCCGATCGTCGTGATCTTCGACGCGGCGAGATCCGCCTTGGGACGCGCCGATCCGCCGCCGCAAGCGACGAGAGGCAGGGCAAACAGCACGACTGCGATACGCGAGCGGCGGAACATGGGCATCATCCTGGCAAGAAAATCTGCGTTTGCTCTACAGGCGAGCCCGCGCGCCCGCAAGCAGACGCCCGCATGCGAGAGCGCGCCGTATAGAGCGCCCGTCGAATATCGCGGCGAGGCGCATCAGCGAGCGCCTTCAGCGTATGATTGGGGCCGATCCGGTAGCGCTATCGCGGTGACATGTGTGCTGATTGCAACACTGTCCGACAATTCGGCGACCAGGGGTGAGATTGGTCGGCTCTGCGGCCTTTGCTCGGGATCAATTCATGTTAGATGCTGTTTAACAGGATCCGAATACGGGATTCGAAGGACAGATTCGTTGTGATGACGCGTGGGGGAATATTCGGGGTGGTTGCCGGGGCGCTTGTCGCCACCGCTGCGATCGTCGCGCCCGCCTTCGGTGCCAGCGAACAGCCTGCCCGGATCGGCAAGCAGAATGTCGCCGCGGTACGCGGTATCGGTTCGTTCACCCCGGCTGCCGCCGATCCCCGCCTTGCCGCGATGTTCGCGCGCGGCGGTTTCGATGCGCGCAGCTTCCGCTTTACGCCAGCCGAAACGCGGCAGGACAATCGCGCAGTGACCGTCGCTGTCCGTGCGCAGACCAACCGCGGTATCGCCAACACGGCCAGCCTGGCCTCGACGACGCCGACCGTCGGCATCGCGCCGATCGCCTACAACCTCGGCATGTCGGTCGGCTGGAAGCGGTTCGCGATCTCCGGCGACGTGAACAAGCTCGATCTCGGCGCGATGCCGGGCAGCCGTGAAGCGGCCGATCTGGCAGTAAGCTATAGTGCAAAGCGGTTCAGCGGCACGGTGAAGGCCGCGGCGGATCGTCCGCTGTCGAATGCACCGCACCTCGTCGAGGACGCGCCGAGCTATTCGGTCGATTTGGGCGGATCGTACGCCTTGACGCGTAGTCTCGCCGTGACGGCCGGCGTGCGGTACCGGTCGGACCGCGAGCGCTTCGTGAAGGTCGATGACGACCGCCGCGACAGCCAAGCCGTGTATCTGGGCACTGCCTTCCGCTTCTAAGCGTTCGATGGAGCGATGCTCTTCGGTGATCCAGACGCATCGCGGCTAACGGTTTTAGTAACACCCAATTCCCGTCATCCTGACGAAAGTCAGAATCCAGGGTCATGAGACGCAGCGATCGGTTACTCTGGGTCCTGACGTTCGTCAGGACGACGGCGCGTTGTGGGCAGCCAAGCATCGATTGCGGCCCAGCCGTGGAAGCCGAAACGGCGGATTTGCCGCCACCGTGACTCGTTCATCCCGCCTAGCGCTATCATCGGTATGCCGAGGCCTCGTCCGATCCGCATGGCCTGCGCCGGACCGATTCCGACTGCCCCGTCATGCGATCGGGTGGCGTGAATCGGGGATACGAACAGGGCATCAGCCTCTTCGCGCTTGCCGGCCAAGGCCTCGCGTCTCGAATGCGCTGGCCAGGTTCTGATCCCGTCGGTCCGGGCCCGACCGTGCACGCCGTCGGCTGTGATCGTGGATTTGCCGGCCACCACCACGACCAACCGGCGCGCTTGTGCGATGCGCTTGACCCGCCGCAGTAAAGCCCGTCGTTCCGGCTCGGGTGTCGCGTAATGTCGAAACACGACGCCTGATCCAGGCGGCAATCGCGTCAGGGCACGCCACAACGCGCTGCCCATCCGCTCGTCCGTCATCAGCCAGCGCGCGGGAATGGGGTTACGACGAGCCACGCCGCTGCCTATAGCGCGCCGCATGATTGCTGACGACACCACCAAATTGCAGGCCATCCGCAGCCGGATCGCCAAGGCCGCCGAAATCGCCGATCGCCGCGTTACCGACGTGACGCTGATCGCGGTCTCCAAGACGCATCCGGTCGAGGCGATCGAGCCGTTGCTCGTCGAAGGCCAACGCGTGTTCGGCGAGAATCGCGTGCAGGAAGCGTCCGAGAAATGGCCGGCGTTGCGCGAGGAATATCCCGACGTCGAACTGCACCTGATCGGCCAGCTCCAGTCCAACAAGGCGGCGGAAGCGGTGGCGTTGTTCGACTGCATCCACGCGGTCGATCGTCCCTCGCTGGTGACTGCACTCGGGAAGGCGATGGCCGCGAGCGATCGTCGCCCGGACTGCTTCCTCCAGGTCAATATCGGCGACGAACCGCAAAAGGGGGGCTG
Organism: Sphingomonas faeni; assembly: GCF_030817315.1. Lineage (NCBI taxonomy): Bacteria > Pseudomonadati > Pseudomonadota > Alphaproteobacteria > Sphingomonadales > Sphingomonadaceae > Sphingomonas > Sphingomonas faeni. The sequence goes on from NZ_JAUSZF010000001.1 coordinate 2,939,331, forward strand.
CGCGATCGCGGACCTGCCCGCGCTGGTGGAACAGGCGCGTGCCGCCGGTTTGCCGATCGCCGGGCTGATGTGCCTGCCGCCTGCGGACGTCGAGCCGGCGCCGTATTTCGCGCTGCTCGCCAAGCTCGCGCGCGATCATGGGCTGACCGGGCTGAGCATGGGGATGTCCGACGATTTCGAGACCGCGGTGACGATCGGGGCGACTCACGTTCGGATCGGCAGCGCGTTGTTCGGCGCGCGGGGTGTCGCAGCATGAGCATTTCGGTACGGTTCGACGCTCTGCTGTTCGACTTCGATGGCGTGTTGATCGACAGCGAAGCCGTCGGCAACCGCCACATAGCGGAATGGCTGACGGCGGCCGGTCACCCGACGACCGCCGAAGATTCGATGGCGAATTTCATGGGGCTCGCCGGGCCGCAGTTCATCGACGCGGTCGAACGCTGGATCGATCGGCCGCTCACCGACGACTTCTACGCGGCGCGCAAAGCCGAGGACGAGCGCGTGATGGCGGCCGGCGTCGACGCGATCGAGGGCGCGGTGGCGTTCGTCCGCTCGCTTCCTGCCGACCTGCCCAAGGCGATCGTTTCTTCGAGCCCGGTCTCGTGGATCGCGCGGCATCTGGAGCATATCGGGCTGCGCGATGCGTTCGGCGACCATCTTTATAGTGGGCGCGAACACGTCACCAACGGCAAGCCTGCGCCGGATCTGTACCTGTTTGGCGCGCGGCAACTTGGGGTGGATATTGCGCGGACTGCGATTCTTGAAGATTCGCCGGTGGGTGCGACCGGGGCTGTGGCCTCGGGAGGTTATGTCATCGGGTTGTCTGCGGGGTCGCATTGCAATGCCGAGCACGGGGCGCGGCTGAAGGCTATCGGTGTGGATGCGCTGGCGGAGAGTTTCGAGGACGTGGCGCGGTTGCTCGCTTAGGCGGGGATACATCCACTTTGTCTATTCCGAAAAGTACAGGCTCCCCTCCCTGAAAGGGAGGGGCGGGGGTGGGTAGGGTTCCGTATTACTGTACCGTCGCGGCCAAAGCTGGCCTACCCACCCCCGACCCCTCCCTTTCAGGGAGGGGGGAAGTCGTGGACATTTCGATGCTGGCCCCCGCACTCGCCGGTGGTGGTCAGCCCCGCTTCCGCCGCCAGATCGCGCCGATCCCTGCGACCAGGTCATACGGGATTGCCGCGGCCTCGCGCGTTCGCATCTTGAGTTGGTACCGCCGGCTGCCGCCATGCGGGACGTGGATCGCGCTCGCGGGCATGCCGAGCATCGCGAACAGCATGCGGATGCGCGGCTGGTGATAGCCGTCGGTGCAGATCATGCATTGCGCATACTTGCCCGCGCGGGCGAACGCGGTCGCCGCGACGACGCTTTGCAACGTATCCACGCTGGCCTCGTCGAGATGGATCCGCGAACGATCGACCGTTTCCGCCAGCACTTCGGCCATGACCGATGCTTCCGAAGGTCCATGCGTACCCTTCGCACCCGAGCAGAACAGGTCTGCATCGACGTAGCGCGCTGCCGCCGCGGCGGCGAACGCGATGCGGCGGGCGAGAGTCGGGCTCGGGCTGCCATCGGGACGAACGGCCGCGCCGAACACCACGATCAGGCGGCGCGAGGGTGGTGGGGAAGGTGAAATGTCGGTCAGAACTGATGCCCCGTGCGATCGCGCTTGGTCGCGAGATACTGCGCATTGTGCGGATTGGAGGGCAAGAAGTGCGGGACGCGTTCGATCACCGTCACGCCTGCCGCTTCGAGTCCCGCGACCTTGGCGGGGTTGTTGGTCAGCAACCGCACCTCGCGCTGGCCGAGCAGAGTCAGCATCCGTGCCGCCACGCCGAAATCGCGCGCATCGACCGCGAAGCCGAGCCGGGTGTTCGCATCGACCGTGTCGAAACCCTGATCCTGCAAAGCGTACGCGCGCAGCTTGTTGACCAGGCCGATCCCGCGTCCCTCCTGCCGCAGATACAGCAGGATGCCCCAGCCGCTATGCCGGATCGCGTGGATCGCGGCGTGCAACTGCGGCCCGCAGTCGCATTTGAGGCTGCCGAGCACGTCGCCCGTCAGGCACTCGCTGTGCAATCGGACCAGCGGCGGCTGACCGTTGGGTTGGCCGATCAGCAACGCGATGTGCTCGTCCGCGCTTTCGGGGCTGCGGAATGCGACGATCTCGGCGTCCTCCGCGCCCTCGACCGGAAGGCGCGCGCGCGTAGCCAGCGTCAGGCGGTTCGCGTCCTCATGGGCGTCGATGTCGGCGGTGGTTATGCCGACTTCGGGTTCGCCGGTGCCGAGGAAGAAGGCGGGTAGCAGTCCGGCAATTCGCGCGAGGCGTAACGCGGCGGCGGCCGCTTCGGGATCGGTCACCGGGAGCGTGCGGAACGGACCCTTGAGCGGAGTCGCCAGGTCGAATTGCGGGTCGGCCAGCGCGGTCGCGGCGGCGAAGTCGATCCAGGGCGCGCGATCGACTAGTACGGGTTCGGTGGGGTCCGCCGCCGCGAGCTGGTTCGCGAGCTTCAACGTTACCGCGCGGCCCGACGAGATCAGCACGCCGCCGTTCGCTTCGGGATCGAACGCTGCCAACCGTTCCGCATCCGCCGTCTCGACCGCGAGCAGCACGAGCCCGTCGATCGCGATCGGCCAGCCACGTCTCAGTGCATCGACCGCGCGGGCGGCGGCGCGGGGATTGGTCAAAACGCGAACTCGGTCATGATCGGGACGTGGTCGGATGGCTTCAGCCAGCTTCGGCAGCGTTCATAGACATGGTGCGACACCGCCGCTTCGGCAGCCGCACCGGTCGCCCACATGTGATCGAGCCTTCGCCCACGGTCCGATGCGGCCCAATCCTTGGCGCGGTAGCTCCACCAGGTGAACAGGCGGGCGGGGGCAGGGTGGAAGCGACGGCCGAGATCAACCCAGTCGCCGGCCGCTTGCAATTTGCCGAGCGCCTCGACCTCGATGGGGGTGTGGCTGACGACGTCGAGCAACTGCTTGTGGCTCCAGACGTCCGATTCGAGCGGGGCGATGTTGAAGTCGCCGACCAGGATGGTGGGGCCGGGGAGGGTTTCGGACCACGTCGTCATGCGGTCGATGAAGTCCAGCTTCTGGCCGAATTTGGGATTTACCTCGCGGTCGGGGACGTCGCCGCCGGCCGGGACGTAGACGTTTTCGAGCCGTACGCCGTTCTCGAGGCGGACGCCGATGTGACGCGCCTCGCTGTTCGCCTGCCAGTCGAATCGGTCGTCCTCGACGATCGGGACTCGGCTCAGGATCGCGACGCCGTGATGCATGCGTTGGCCGTGCAGGACGATGTGTTCGTAGCCGAGCGCGCGGAACGCCTCCAACGGGAAGTCGCCGTCGATGACCTTGGTCTCTTGCAAGCACAGGATGTCGGGCTGCTCGTCGCGCAGAAACTGTTCGACGATGGCGATCCGGAAACGGACCGAGTTGATGTTCCAGGAGACGATCTTCACCGCCGCGATGTAGCGTTGCGGGGGGGTGGGGACAAGGAAGCGTCTGAGGCGCGACAGTCTCCCATCCCTGAAAGGGAGGGGCAGGGGGTGGGTCGGCTTCCACGAGTTCTGACCGTCGTGTTGGGAACTGTCTTGACGAAGGTAGAAGGCGCCACGGGCAAAGCCCATGTCGTCGACCGAGCTGAAGCTCGTCGGCCGCGCTTGAGCGAGTTAGGCAAATTCATTTGCCTGCCGCTCTACGCGAATGACCCCCGCTCCGGGGGCATGGAGCGAGGGCCGACTCAGCGTTCGTCACGCAGGCGAGAGGTGAGGAAACCATCCGGGCAACAGGGGGAAAAATCCCGAATGCCCCACATCCGCGAGCCACTCTCTAGTGGGCAGAACCTGTCGCTTGCATGAATGACGCGTTTTTTATGTTACTTTCTTACACCCGTGCGACGTGGGTCGTTCCAGCGGAACGTGTTGTCGCTGACCGCCTCGCCGAACTTCTGGTTGGTCAGGCGGATCGTCGTCCGGTTGTTCTGACTGTCGAGCGCGACCCAGCCCTGCAGCATCAGCCCACCCGGCGCGCCCGCGTTGCGGACGAACACCAAGGTGATCCGGCCGTATTCCGGGTGCTTCGGATCGTTCGCCTCGACCGACACGATCCGCTGGTCGTAACCGGGAACGAGTTTGGCATAACGCGTGATGTCGCGGGTCGGGTCGAGCAGCACGCCCAGCGGCGAATTCTTGATCGGCCAGCGCTGCACCTGCTTCACCGAATAATCGATGAAGGTCAGCGCGCCGCCTTCCGCGACGATCAGGATCGGCACGCCCTTCTCGTATTGGAAGCGCAGCTTGCCGGGCTTCTTCAGCGTCAGCACGCCGGTCAGCACCTTGCCGTTGCGATCCGCCTGCGAGAAATTCGCGGTCATCGTCTCGACCGACTGGAGGTGCTTCTGCACGGCCGCGAGATCGCCGGTGGCCTGGGCTGCGATCGGCGCCGGTACGGCGGCGACCGATAGGGCGGTGATCGTAGCGATCACCGCGGGGCGGGTATTGAACATCGAAATCTCCTTGGAACGCGGACAATTGCCGCCCCGCGCTTGAACCGCCACTGAATTCGACGAGTTCCGTTACAGGGTAATCGCCGCCTTCATCCCTAGTACGCCGACGTCATTGGCGTCATGCACGCCACCGGGGTTGTGGACCCATTGCACGTTCGGGCGGAGCTCCAGCCACCGCGTCGGGTGGACGCTGTAGTATATCTCCGACGCATATTCCGCATCTTGCACCGCGGGCCGGGTCGGATCGAGCGCCTGGCGCTTGGCGACACGTCCGTTCACGTTGGTTCGCGCCACGCCGAAGCCGAGGATGTCGTTCGGCCGCCACGGTACCAGCCCCTTGTAGAACAGCCCGGCGGCGACCTGGTTGTCGGTGGTCGAGGTCGCGCGGTCGGCCTGCGTCGCGTTGAGGAACACGCTGAGCCCGGTGACCGACTTGCCGTCCTTCGAGGTGCCGGTGACCTGTTGCTGGATATTGAAATACACGCCGTAGCGCGCGCTGCGGCGGAGCGGTTCGAGGCCGGTGATCGCGATCGGCCGGCGGTTCACATCGTAGAACACGTCATCACCGTTCGACGTGTTGACCCAGCCGCCGACCTTGTATGCGCCAACGCGGCCGTCATCGTCGCCGCGACGCCATTCGGCCTCGACGGGGATCAGCGCGCCGGTCGCGCCGTGGAACCGGCCGATCACGAAGTCCTTTTCGAGGTTGCGCGGGTTCACTTCGTAGGCGGCGGTCTTCAGCGTGAGGTGGTCGTTGACGTCGTAGCGCAGCCGTGCGCCCCATTGGCCGACCGGCCAATTATACCAGTAATCGCCGACCAGATTGCCGGGCTGCGCGCCGCAGAAGCTGAGGTTCTGGAAATAGCAGGAGAATACCGCGAAATCCTCGCCGGGATTGGTACGGCCGATCTTCAGCTCGAGCTTTTCACCGAGTTTCTGCTCGTACCAGAATTGCGTCAGGCGCAGCGTCTGGCCGCGGCCGTACACTTCCTGCACCTGTTGCAGCACGCCGAGATTGGCATCCGCACCGAGATCGCGACCACGCCGATAGGTGAGGGTGGCCTGGAACGCACCGCCCTGCAGCCCGATCACCTTGTCGAGATCGAGCAGCACACCGACGTCGAACTGTCCCGTCTCGCGCAGCAGCTTCCGGTCGCCACCTGCGAAATTATAGCCGCTTTCCGAGGCATAACGCGCGCTGACGCCGATCCCGCGCTCGGTCAGGCGTTTGCGGATATCGAACCAGTCCGCGAACAGGCCGGGGGGCGGGGTGCGCTGCGTATCGGCGGTCAGCGCGGACGGGGAGAGATCGCTGTCGCGGCGGACACCCGCGCGGGGGCGGTGCTGGGTGTCGGTGGTGCTGCTGCCGGGGGTTTGCTTGGCGGTGTCCTGCGCGGAGACTTGGCCGGACATGGCTAGCGCCAACGCTGCTGTCGCATAGAACCGCCGATACCTCATTACGCCCACCTGTTTTTCGTAACTTGTATCAAGCCCGTAGAAGGGGTGTCGACTGTTCGAAAGCCTCTGGCAGCGCGGAGGACTCGGTGGCGGTCACTCCCTCTCGGTTCTCCCGCGAAAGCGGGAGCCCAGGGTTCCAGGCGGTATCGCTCGTGGCTCCTGGACCCCCGCGTTCGCGAGGGAACAGGGGGGGGGGGGGCAGGCGGTATGTAATTACAATCAGGGGAGAAAATTTGCCTACCCCCAACCTTAGATCGCATGCCCCTCGGTATCGCGCAGCACTTCGCGGCGGCCGACGTGATCGGGGCGGCCGACGATGCCGTCCTTTTCCATCCGCTCGATCAAGCGCGCGGCCGAATTGTAGCCGATCCGCAACTGGCGCTGCAGCCACGAGGTCGACGCCTTTTGCGACTCGCAGACCAGCTGGATCGCCTGGCGATATTGCTGGTCCTCCGCCGAATCCTCGCCGGTCGGCGAGCCTTCCAGCGCGAAGCTCTCTTCGGGCTCTTCAGTGACGGAAGAGATGTAATCCGGCAGCCCCTGCGAGCGCCAGTGATCCGCCACCAGCCGCACTTCGTCATCGGTCACGAACGGGCCGTGGACGCGAACGATGCCCTTGCCGCCCGGCATGTAGAGCATGTCGCCCTTGCCGAGCAGCTGCTCCGCACCCTGCTCACCAAGAATAGTGCGCGAATCGATCTTCGAGGTGACGTGGAAGCTGATCCGCGTCGGCAGGTTGGCCTTGATGACGCCGGTGATGACGTCGACCGACGGACGCTGCGTCGCCATGATCAGGTGGATGCCCGCCGCGCGCGCCTTCTGCGCGAGCCGCTGGATGAGGAATTCGACCTCCTTGCCCGCGGTCATCATCAGGTCGGCGAGCTCGTCGACGATTACCACGATCTGCGGCAGCACGTCGTATTCGAGCTTCTCCTCCTCGTACATCGGCGCGCCGGTGTCCGGATGATAGCCGGTCTGCACCTTCCGACCCAAAGGCTGCCCCTTGGCCTTCGCGCCGCGCACCTTGTCGTTGAAACCGGCGAGGCTGCGCACACCCACGGAGGACATCTGGCGATAACGATCCTCCATCGTCTCGACCGCCCATTTTAGCGCGCGGACGGCCTTGGCGGGGTCGGTGACGACCGGCGACAGCAGATGCGGAATGTCATCGTACATGCTCAGTTCGAGCATCTTGGGATCGATCATGATCATCCGGCACTGGTTCGGCGTGAGCTTGTACAGCAGCGACAGGATCATGCTGTTCAGGCCGACCGACTTGCCCGAACCAGTCGTACCAGCAACCAGCAGATGCGGCATCGGCGCGAGATCGGCGATCACCGAATCGCCCGCGATGTTCTTGCCGAGGATGATCGGCAGCTGCGCCGACTGATCCTCGAACGTCTGGCTGCCGACGAGTTCGTGCAAGGACACCGCCTCGCGCCGCGCATTCGGCAGCTCGATACCGATCACGTTGCGGCCCGGGATCACCGCGACGCGCGCCGAAATCGCGGACATGTTGCGCGCGATGTCGTCGGCCAGCGCGATCACGCGGCTCGCCTTGATGCCGGGCGCGGGCTCGAGTTCGTACATCGTCACGACCGGGCCCGGCCGCACCTCGATGATCGATCCCTTCACGTGGAAATCGTCGAGCACGTTCTCGAGCAGCCGTGCGTTGCGCTCGAGCCCAGCCTTATCGATCACGTTGCCCTGGCTCGGCGGCGACGGCGTCAGAAGGTCGAGGCTCGGCAACGTGAAATTGTCGCGCAGGTCGAGCGACGACTGGCGCTCTTTTGGCTTGGCCTGCGACGGTGCGTTCTGGCGATCCGCGATCACGGGGGCGGGGCGCGGGTCCGGTTCGGCGACCGCACGCGGCTCGACCGGTTTGCGCGTGAGGGTCAGCGGCTCGTCGTCGTCCTCGTTGATGTCGGCAAAGCCGTCATAACCGAGCGCCTCGGTCCGATTACGGCGGGGAAGGCGCCATTTGCGCTCGCCGAGGTCGATCTCGATGCTCTTGCCCCAGACGATCGCGCCTGCGATCGCCGCGATCAGCCCGACCGCGCGGGCGGACCAGAGTTCGGCGACCGGCTGGCCGATGAAGCTCAGCGCCCAGTGCACCGCGCTGGAGACCGACAGGCCGATCACGCCGCCCCAGCCGGCGGGGAGCGCCAACACCGAATTGCCCGACACGAATGCCAGCGCGCTCGCCATCAGCGCGACGCCGATCGCTGCCCCGCGTACCATCCGCAGCCAATGCCCGAGCGGTGCATCCCGCCACAGCCGCATGCCGAGGATGGGTCCGATTGGCAGCATCAGCGCCACCGCGGGCCCGAACAGGGTGAGTGCGATATCGGCGAACCACGCGCCCGGCGGACCGACCAGATTGGCCGGATAGCCGCCCGACGCAGTGTTCAAGGCCGCGTCGCTCGGGTGATAGCTCGCCAGGGCCAACGCCATCAGCAGCGTGCCGACGAACAACGCGATCGCCGCGATCAGCGCACCGCTGCGGACGGCGCCCGCCTTCACCGTCTCACGCCACAAGGCTGGCTGCGCGCGGCTGGCCATGACCCGTATTCTCCAAATTCGAAATAATGGAGAAATTCATCGTCCTCGGCAGCCTCAACGTCAAGCTAACCGCGCGACAACACGGGTTAAGCTGCGTCCGGATCGTCGTTGGCAGCGACCGGCAGGCGGGATAAAGCGGGCTCATGGACACAGATGTAATCATCCTCGGTGGCGGGCTGGTCGGCGCGACGCTCGCCGTGGCGCTCGACGTGCACGGCATTTCGACGATCGTGATCGATCCCGCGGACCCGGCGGTTACGCTGGCGCCCGGCTTCGACGGTCGTGCGTCGGCCGTGGCGAGCGCGAGCCACCGCATGCTCGACGCGATCGGCATCGGCGCGAAGCTGGCGGGGCAGGGCTGTGCGATCCGCCAGATTCGTGTCAGCGATGGGTTGGAGCCCGGTGCGCTCGATTTCGTCCCGGCTGCCGACGATGGTGCGCTCGGTACGATGTACGAGAACAAGCTGATCCGCCGGACATTGTTCGATGCCGCGACCGCCGCAGCCAAAGTCGATCTGCGGATGAAGACGCGCGCAACATCGGTCGACCGCGCCGAATCGGGCGTTACCGTCACGCTGGACTCGGGCGACACGATCCGCGCGCCGCTGATGATCGCCGCCGAGGGTCGCAATTCACCGACGCGAGAGGCCGCCGGGATCACGATCGCGCGCTGGTCGTACGAGCACACCGCGATCATCGCCGCGTTCCATCACGAACGCCCGCATGAGGACGTCGCGTACGAGATCTTCTATTCGAGCGGCCCGTTCGCACTGCTCCCGCTCCCCGACGATGCCGACGGTCACCGCTCGGCGATCGTCTGGACGGTCGACGCGAAGAACGCCCCCGGCATGCTCAAGCTCGGCGACCGCGCGTTCCTCGCCGAAGCGGAAAAGAGCATGGGCGGTTTCCTCGGCGCGTTGTCGATGGCGACGCCCCGGTCGAGCTACCCGCTCGGCTTCCACCACGCCGCACGCATTACCGACACGCGGCTAGCGCTGGTCGGCGACGCCGGCCACGGCATCCACCCGATCGCCGGGCAGGGCCTCAACCTCGGCTTCCGCGACGTGGCCACGCTCGCGGAGGTGCTGGTCGAGGGCAAGCGCCTCGGCCTCGATCTCGGCGACGCCGCGCTGCTCGCGCGCTACCAGCGCTGGCGCGGGCTCGACACGTTCATGACCGCCGCCGCGACCGATACGCTCACCCGCCTGTTCGGCCTTCCCGGCAAGACCGCCAGCGCCGTCCGCCGGTTCGGCATCAGCGCGGTGAATGCGATCCCACCGCTCAAGGACCGCTTCATGGCGGAGGCGCGTGGCGAAAGCGGCGACCTGCCGAAGCTCTTGCAGGGCACGATGATCTAGCGTGCCTTGGCGGGTGCGTTGCGCGTCACCGCGGCGATCGGTCAGCCGGTCTTCAGCCATTGGCGGAGCAGCGCGGTGACTTCGCCGGGCCGCTCCATCGGTGCGAGGTGACCGCAGGAGCGCAGCATGTGGAACCGAGACCCTTCGATCCGCGCACTCAGCGCGCGTGCATCGTCAGGGGTGCAGATCAGGTCGCGGTCGCCGACGGCTACCAGGGTCGGGACGTGGATCGCGGCGATCGCCTCGCTGATGTCGGGACGAGCGAGCAGGGCGCGTTGCTGGCGTTCGAAGACGGTCTGGCCGACTCGCTCCGCCATCGCCTGTGCGGGGCCGGCGACGATCGCGGTCAAGCGGGGGTCGGCGTGCGGCGCGGTGGCGAGCAGGCCCTGGCCGACGACGGTGCGGGGGCGCACCTCCATCGACGCGCGCGTGCCGAACAGCGCGATCCGTTCGATCCGGTCGGGGGCTTGCCGCACCATCTCCATCGCGACGTAGCCGCCGAGGCTGACGCCGGCGACCGCGAACCGTGGCGGTGCGCTGGCGAGGACGCGTGCGGCCATTTCGGACAGCGTATCGTCCTGAGAGAGGTCGCCGAACTCGACCTGCGCGACGGCGGCGAGGTCGACGATCTGGCGGGCCCAGAGCTGCCCGTCGCAGCCCATCGCGGGGAGCAGCATCAGCGGTATACGCGGTCGGACCATGCGAAATCTCCGGTAGCGGCGGGTTGCGGGGATGCTCACCTCAGGCGACGAACGGGAAGGCGAGCGCGATCATGCCGACCAGCGTCATCACCGTGCAGACCGCGATCGCCGGCACGAGCGTGAAGCGCTGGTGATCGGCGAGGTCGATCCCGACCAGGCTGACCAGCAGATAGGTCGACGGCACCAGCGGGCTGAGCAGGTGGACCGGCTGGCCCATCAGCGACGCGCGCGCGATCGCTTCGGGCGCGACGCCGTAATGCGCGCCGGCCTCGGCGAGGATCGGCAGCATTCCGAAATAGAACGCGTCGTTCGAGATGAAGAAGGTGGCCGGCATGCTCAGCAGCGCGGTGATCGGCGCCATGTACGGCCCGAGCGCGGGTGGGATCACGCCGACCACCGCCTTGCTCATCGCCTCGACCATGCCCGTGCCGCCGAGGATCCCGGTGAAGATGCCGGCCGCGAAGATCAGCGACACCACCGCCAGCACGTTGCCAGCATGTGCGGAGATGCGCTCCTTCTGGTCGGCGACGCCGGGATAGTTGACGATCATCGCGATCGCGAACGCGAGCATCATCAGCACCGACAGCGGCAGGATGCCCCAGACCAGCAGCGTCAGCAGCGTGATGACGAGGGCTGCGTTGAACCAGATCAGCTTGGGGCGACGTGCTTCGGGATATTGCGAGACGGCCATGCCGGTGAACTCGGTGTCTGCGGTGATGCCCGCTTCACCCATCCGGACGCGCTCTTTCCGCCCGAAATACACGGCGAGACCGATCAGGAAGGCGAGACCCGCGATCATGCCGGGGATCAGCGGCAGGAACAGCGTCGCGGGATCGAGCTTGAGGGCGCTTGCCGCGCGCGCGGTCGGGCCGCCCCACGGCGTCAGGTTCATGATCCCGCTGGTCGTCATCAACAGGCAGACCAGGTACAGCCGGTTCATGTTGAAGCGCTTGTAGAGCGGCAGCAGCGCGGCGATCGTGATGATGTAGGTGGTCGATCCGTCGCCATCGAGGCTGACGAGCGCGCACAGCACGACCGTCCCGATCAGGATCCGCATCGGATCGCCGTGGACCATCCGGATCAGGCGTCCGACCAGCGGATCGAACAGGCCGGTGTCGGTCATCGTCGAGAAGAACAGGATCGCGAACAGCAGCATGACGCCGGTCGGCGCGAGGTTCTTAATGCCGTCGATCATCATCGGGCCAAGACCCGCGGCCTCGCCCGCGAACACGCCGAAGATCGACGGGATCACGATGAGCGCGACCAGCGGCGTCATCTTCTTGGTCATGATCAACGTCATGAACGTGGCCACCATCAGGAAGCCGAGCAGGGCAAGGTTCATCGCATCGTCCTTGGAAAGGGCGTGAAAAAGGGGGTGGGGGCAGGCGCCGTTGCCGTTGCCGCCGCAGGGGGCGCCACAAACACGCCGTCATCCTGACGAAAGTCAGGATCCAGAGCCGAGCAGCATTGCACCCTGTAACCCTGGGTCCTGACTTTCGTCAGGATGACGGAGTGGTGGGGTCGGTCCGCCTTGGCAGCGGTTCGCATGCCGGCAAGCATCAGAACGTCACGCCGACGCGGGCGCTGAGGGTCTGGCCGCTGTCGTTGCCGATGTAGTCGCCGGCGCGGTTGTCGGTGTTCCACTGGATTGCGTTCACCTGGAAGCGGGTGAAGGAGTTGAGGTACCAGTTGACCCCGACGGTCGCGGCCCAGCCGTCGCCACCGGTCAGCAGATTGTCGAAATCGAGGCTTTCGTAGCGCGCGGTGAGTTCGATCGCGCCGACCCCGCCGTCGAAGGTCGGCTTCAACACCTTGGGCTGGCCGAAGCTGCCGAGCCGCGGGTTGTATGGCGGCAGGTCGCCGGTCAGGAACAGCCCGCCGGAGACGCTCCACGCCTTGCTGACGAAATCGGGACGCCCGCCGTCGAGCCGCGCGTTGCGGCGACCCGCTTCGCCCATCACCCACAACGGTCCGCGATAGCCGCCGAGCTCGACTCCGTAGCCGGTCGTGCCGGTGCCGCCGATCAGCGGGCCGGTCGACACGCGCAACGCCCCATTGAAGCGGCCGCCGATCACCGTGTTTCGAGTCAGCGTACCCGCGACCGACGACAGTGATTCGTCGAAGCCCCACGCACCGATGTGGAGCACGCCGGTGTCGGACTTGATCGGGTTCCAGTGCGCACGACCCAGCACCGTGCGGCTGTCGCCGACCGCCTGCGTGCCGTCGATCCGGTCGCCGGTGACGGTGACCGACGCATGGCCGGTCTTCCAGAAGATGCGCGGCATCACGCCGATGCCGTAGAAGCCGCGCTGCGGGATGATCGCGGTCGAGACGGTGGAGCGCTCGAGGAACGGCGTCGAATCCGAGCCCGTCGAGCCCTCGAAGCTGCGGTCGTTGAACAAATGACCGGCGCGGACGTCGTAATCCAGGCCCGGCGTGATGCGGTTGCGCCAGCCGACGAACGCGGTGACGACGTCGACCTCGTTCTCCGAAAAGTCGCTCTCGAACTGGTAGAAGAAATGCGTGCCGACGCCGCCTTCGAGGCCGAGACGCAGTGCGCGCATGCCCGTCGTCGTGATGTTGCGGCCGTCGTACTTGGAGCCGAAGCTGGAGCTGACGTCGGTCAGGATGCGGCCGCGCGGCTTGAACGTGTAGACGCCGTCCGCCGAGTGGAACACGGGCAGGCCGGCGCCCCATTCGGTTGTCACGCCCGACGGATTGTCGCGCGCGGCGACCGCTTGCGCGACGCTGCGGTCGGCGGGACCCGGAGGCGCAAGCTGCGGGGCGAATGGCAGGGTGCGACGTGGCTCGTTATTCTGCGCGACCGCCTGCGGCGCGATCTGCACCGGCGCTACCGGAGCGGATGCCTGCGCGACGGCGGTGACATTCTCGAGCCGGTCGAGCCGCGACTTCAGCGCGGCGATCTCGGCAGCCTGCGCACGCACCAGCGCGGCAAGGTCGGCGTCGCTCGGAGTCTGGCCTAGCGCCGGCGTCGCGGCGATCAGCGCGAGTGCGGCGCACCCGGTACGGAAAAGAGTCATTGTTGGGCTCCGGTGGCGAGAATCGCGGTCCAGTCGCGAAGGAAACGCTGGCGCTTGACGCGGTCGAGGTTGACGAGAAGTTGTGGGCCGACGCGGATCGGTCGAGCCTGCGCGGCGGGAAGACGGCGCGCGGCCACATCCGTGCGGACCGGCCACAGGCTGCGCTTGGCGAGCAGCGACTGGCCCTCGCGCGACAGCAGGAAATCGAGGAACAGCTTCGCCGCCGCCGGGTGCGCCGCCTCTCGCGCGATGAACGCGATCCGCGACGTGACGATCGTATAGTCTTGGAGGAACGCGACGCCGATGCGGGGATCGGTTCGCGCGCGTTCCAGCGCGTAGGAGCCGATCACGTTGTAAGCGATCGCTTGCCGCCCCTCGGCGACGCCACGCAGCATCGGCTCGCTGGTCCGCGACAGGACGGGCTTGGTCGCGGCGATCGCCTCCAGCAACGATCGCGTATCGCGCGTAATCGCGAGGTCTTCGGACAGATATAGATAACCGACGTTGGAGCGCGCCGGGTCGAACGTCGTGACGCGGCCGGTCAGCGCGCGGGCGTTCCGTCGCAGCCACGTCTCCAGCGCGGCGTGCGTGCGCGGCACTTGGGCGGCGGGCACGAGGCGCTTGTTGTAGACGATCCCGATCGGCTCCGCGGTGACGCCGAAGCCCATGTTCTTCCACACCGACACCGGCGGCAGCGCGGGCTTTTCGGGACTGGCATAGCCTTGCGCGAAGCCGTCGTTGATCAGCTTGACCTGGAGGTCCATCGCCGACGACCAGACGATGTCGGCGGATAGTTTCCTGGCACGAGTCTCGGTGACGAAGCGGCGGTACATCTCGGTCGAGCCGAGGTCGGCGTAGAGAACAGTGATCCCCGGATAGCGCTTCCGGAATGCAGCGACGACCGGCAGCAGCTCGGCGCGATCGGCATTGCCGTAGATCCGCACCTGCCGCTCGGCGCGCGCGTCGGAGATCAGCTGGTCGTAGGAGCGCGGATAATTGGCAGGGCGCTGCGCCACGACGGCGGTCGCGGTGAAACTCGTAGCCAGCAGTGCGATCTTCAGAAAAATTCGGGTCATCGTCACTCTCCTCGCCTTCCGTCTCTGTGTTCGGATAGACTGCATCGGTGGAGTACGAAGCGAACCTGTCACCAACCTTTCATGGTTTTTCATGCGCATCCTGCTGATCGAGGACGATGCGGCATTGGCACGCAGCATCGCGGCGTTGCTGCGCGCGGGCGGGAATGCGGTCGATCACGTCGCGACCGGCGAGGACGCGTTGTCGGTGGTCGCGGGCGAGCCGTATGCGCTGGTGATCCTCGACGTCGGGCTGCCCGGGATCGACGGGTTCACCGTGTTGGAGACGTTGCGGCGGCGTGGCGAACGCGTCCCCGTACTGATGCTCACCGCGCGCGATGCGCTCGACGACCGGGTGCGGGGGCTCGATCTCGGTGCCGACGATTACCTGCGGAAGCCGTTCGAGCCGGAGGAACTGGAGGCGAGGGTGCGGGCGCTTGGCCGGCGGCGGGGCGGCGATCCGCTGCCGGTGCTGAGCGTTGGAACGCTCACGATCAATCGCTCGACGGGCGAGGCCGACATTGCGGGCCGCGCACTCGACCTGCGGCGGCGCGAGCGTGCGGTGCTGGAGGCGCTGGCGACCCGCGCAGGCCGCGTGGTGCCGCGCGAACTCCTGATCGGCGAGGTGTTCGGGTTCGACGAGCCGGTCGGCGACAACGCGATCGAGGTCCACGTCACGCGGCTTCGCGGCAAGCTGGCGCCCGATGGCCCCGGTATCCGTACCGTGCGCGGTGTCGGCTATATGCTCGATGCCGGCTGAGACCATAGCTACCGATCGGGGCACCCCAGCGCTGAGAACGCGCCTGCTGGTCGCGGTGCTCGGGCCGCTGCTGGCGGCGGCGATCCTGATCGGCGTGGTCGGTGCGACACTGATCGCCGACGTCGTCCGCCGTACCAACGACCGCGTCCTCGGCGGCGCGCTCGGCGCGATCGCCGAGACGGTGCAGGTCGAGCGGGGCGAGGTGACGCTCGACCTGCCCTCCGCCGCGTTCGGGATGCTGGAGAACACCGAGCGCGACAACGTCTATTACCGCGTCGCCGTGGGACCAGACCTGCTCACTGGTTACGCGGACCTCCCCGCCCCCGATTCCGCGACGCTCGACATCGACGTTCCGCGCTACCGCTTCGCCCGCTACCGCGGTCAGCAGATCCGCATCGCCGAAGTCCGCCGCTCGCTTCCCCGGATCGACAAGCCGGTCGTCGTCCAGATCGCCGAGACGCTCGACAACCGCGGCGCACTCACTCGCCGGCTGATGCTCGCTTTGCTGATCGGCGAATGCGTCCTCGTCGGTGCCGCGGCACTGCTCCTCCGCCCTGCGCTAGGCTGGAGTCTCCGTCCGCTTGCCCGCCTCCGCGGTGCGGTCGAGGCACGCGACGGACGCGCGCGCCCCGATTTCTCGCCGCTGGATACCGGTCCGCTTCCGAGCGAACTCCGCCCGCTCGCCGGTGCGTTCGATCGCCTTTTGGCACAGCTCGACACCGCGACCGTCGGCGTCCGCCGCTTCACCGCCGACGCCTCGCACCAGATGCGCACGCCCTTGTCGGTGCTGAAGGTCCAGGTCGCGCTCGCTAGGCGCGGCTCGGGACCGGAACGCAGCGTCGCGCTTGACGAGATCGCCGACGCGGTGACTCGTCTCGAACGGCTGGTGACGCAGTTGCTGGCGTTGGCGCGCGCGGAGGAGGCCGGCGTGTCTGCGCCGCTGGAGGCGGTCGACCTGCGTGAGGTGGCGGCGGCGGTCATCACGCGACAGATCAACCGCGCGATCGATGCGGGCATCGACCTGACGATCGAGGGCGACCCGGAGGTCAGCCACGTCGTGCCCGGCCACCGCACGCTGATCTTCGAGATCGTGTCGAACCTGATCGACAACGGCATCCGCTACAACCGGCGCGGCGGCACCGTGTCGGTCAGGCTCGAGACGACGCCGTCGGAAACGACGATCGCGGTCGTCGACGATGGTCCGGGGATACCGATCGACCAGCGCGAGATGGCGTTCGACCGGTTCGTCCGGCTTGGCGCGCCCGGCAGTTCGGAGGGCAGCGGCCTCGGTCTGGCGATCGTGCGGTCGGCGGCCACACGCCTCAACGCGACCGTGGCGTTCGGCGACGTGGCCAGCGGTACGACCGTCATCCTGCGGTTCTTTCGGACGCGCGAGTAGCCAGCATCGATATCGCCAGGTGGGGAGGGCGCCGGGCGTGCGACTCCCTTAACGTGTCCTTTGCGGCAAGCCTTCGCCTGTCGCACGGATCGCCGCCTGACGGCTTGCCGGCAGTTCTGCAGCGTGAGCGCGTCGCGATGGTCGAGCCCGTGGCCCCCTCGAGTGCGGTACGCCGTCGCGCCGCGAAATATTGTCGGGCGGTCGAAATGCTTTGCCATAATGCCGGTATGCTATTGTGGACGTGTGGGACTTTGAGTAGCAAATAGACGCTTGGAACAGAGTGCGAACCAAACGTCCTTGCGGGACGAGGACGCCGATCACACGCTGATCATGGCGGCTTTCGGCCGTTCGCTGGATGCGGCCGATCCTTTCGTCGTCGGGTTCAACGAAGCGATCTTGCCTATGGCGATCAGCGATCCGACGCTTCCCGACAACCCGATCATTCACGTGAACGCCGCATTCGAGCGCCTGACGGGCTATGCCCGCGACGAGGTAATCGGGAGGAATTGTCGGTTCCTGCAAGGGCCGGAGACCTATTCCGAGGACGTATCGCGTGTTCGTGATGCGATAGGGCGGTCGGAGCGGATCGAGATCGACCTGCTCAACCACCGCAAGGACGGGACGCCGTTCTGGAACCGGCTGCTGGTCGCGCCGGTGTTCGATCGCAGCCGGCACCTGCGCTATTACGTCGCGTCGCAGCACGACGTGACGCTTGAGCGCGAAACGCTGGCGCTGCTGGAGGCCGAGCAGCGCGAACTCGAGGCCTCCGCCGCGGAGACGCAGGCTCGGCTCGTCGACAGCGCCGCACGGCTGCAATTCGCGTTGAAGGCGGGGCGGCTGGGCGCGTGGACCTTCGATCCGGCAAGCCAGCAGCTCGATGCGTCGGCGGGCTGCAAGATCGTCTTCGGTTATGATCCCGACGCCGAGTTCGGCTATCCCGAATTCCTGGAAACGATCCATGCGGAGGATCGCGCGCGCGTCGTCGCGGCGATCGCGGAAACGGTCGCGACGGGAT
Source organism: Sphingomonas faeni (assembly GCF_030817315.1). Classification (NCBI taxonomy): domain Bacteria; kingdom Pseudomonadati; phylum Pseudomonadota; class Alphaproteobacteria; order Sphingomonadales; family Sphingomonadaceae; genus Sphingomonas; species Sphingomonas faeni. The sequence goes on from NZ_JAUSZF010000001.1 coordinate 2,957,214, forward strand.
GCGACTACGACATCGAATACCGCATCGTGACGCCGGCGGCCGAAGTGCGCTGGGTCGCGATCCGCGGCGAATTGCTGACGCGCGCGGATGGTACGGCTCTGTCGATGACCGGGTTCTCGACCGACATCACCGAGCGCAAGCGGACCGAGGAACACCGCGCGCTGCTGGCGGGGGAATTGACGCACCGGGTGAAGAACACGCTCGCCACGGTCAGCGCGATCGTCAACCAGACGTTGCGTGATGCCGCGTCGATGTCCGAGGCGCGCGACACGATCGGTGCGCGGATCGGATCGCTGGCGGTCGCGCACGACCTGTTGCTGCGCGACGAGGTCGAGGGTGCGACGATCGCCGATATCGTGACCGGCGTGATGGCGCCGTTCGACGATGGCGGCGGTCGCCTGTTCTCGGTCGAGGGGCCGCACGTCCGGCTCGAGCCGCGCGTAACGCTGGCCTTGTCGATGGCGCTTCACGAGCTGGCGACCAACGCCGCCAAATATGGTGCGCTCCATGTCGCGGGCGGGCATGTCACGATCGCCTGGAGCGTCGGCATCGGCGAAGGCGGACGCAGGCTGGCGTTCATGTGGGAGGAAACCGGCGGCCCGGTGGTCACGACGCCGACGCGCACCGGCTTCGGATCGCGGATGATCGAACGCGTGCTCGCGCAGCATATGCGCGGCACCGCGCAGATCGAGTATCGCGGTACCGGGGTCGTCTTCACGATCGACGCGCCACTCTAGGCCCGCGCGCATCGATGCCGAAACCGCCTGCGCTGACGACGCCCGACGGGCGGTATATCGTGGTGCGCGGACGGCTCTGGCGTACCGCGAATCCCGACCTGTCCGACGATGAACGCGCGCGACTGGTTGCGGCGTTGATGGACGGACGGAGAGGCGTGGCCGCGGCAAAGCGGGGCGGTGACAGTGCGGCGGAGGCGGCTGCGCGGTCCGCGGTCGATGCCGCGAAGCACGGTCTCGGCGAGCGAGGCCCGGTGTGGTGGACCGACGGTGCACCCGATCTCAACCGGCACATGGCGCGAACGACGCCGTATGCGGACTGGTTTGCGACGGTCGATGACACTGCGGATGACGCGGCGTAACAATAATACGCTTTTAACCGTAAACGGCGGTCAGGCGGGACCCGACCCGGACCCAGCGCGTTGAGGGACCCTGAATTACGGGAAACGCAGATGTGCCACGTGCTTGTGATCGAAGACGACTGGCTCATCGCGGATCATATCATCAGTCTCATCGAACAAGCCGGCGCGACTTCCTATGATCAGGCGGATTGCGAAACCGACGCTGTCTTCGCTGCGGGCGCGCGCATCCCTGACATGATCGTGTCCGACGTCCGGCTGCGGGAGGGGACCGGGCCGCTGGCTGTTCAACGGATCATAGCCGCGCACGGCAATATCCCCGTGATGTTCATCACCGGAACGCCCGAAGCCTGCGTGCCATGCGATCCGCCTGCCGAAGTGCTCGACAAGCCGATCATGGAGTCCGCGGTTTTGGAGACGTTCCGGAGACTCGCCCCACATTGACAGGTACGAGGTACGGCGTGGTTGGCGCCGTACCTCGACGGGATATCAGCCTTGTATATCGCTCGCGTCGAATTCCTTGAACGCGGCCTTTACTTCGGCGGCGCGGGCGTCGTCCTCGATATCGACCGAAACGACGATCTTGCCTTTTAGCGCCGCATCGTCACGCGACTCCGGCGTCGGGTCCTTGCCTTCGGTATCCGAACCGGCCTTCTCGTCGCCGACGCTGTTGTCTGCGCCGTCGGTGGTGATGAAGATGTCCGTCCGTTCGATGCCTTGCTCCTGGACCAGGCGCTCGACGGTCATCTCGGCTTCGCGGCGGGTATCGAACTTCGCCTTGAGGGTGGTAGACATTGGTCGCTCCTTGTTGCGGGTCAAAGGGTCAGGCGGAACACAGATCGGGCGATGCGGCATCCGCGCGATCGCTGGCGTCGATGTCCGCGAGGTGATCGAGGAAGTTGCTGAGTTCGGTGCGGCGCCGTGCTTCGTGGGCGAACTCGCGGTCGACGCCCAGCGCCCACAACAGCGAACGGCGATCGGGATCGTCATGCAACGCCGCGAGCTGCGCCGCGCGGTGCTCGACGTCGTCGGTCGTCTCCGCAAGCCCCGCTTCGACGATGTCCTCGGCCTGGCGACGCAGCGCCACGGCGATCTCGCCGAGCGCGAGTTCGGGATGATATTGCACGCCCCAGAAAACCCCGCCGTCGTGACGGATCTCGGCCGCCTGGATCGTCGTGACCGCGTTGCTCGCGAGCAGGGTCGCATCGGCGGGGAGCGTTTCGACCTCGTCGCCGTGGATCGCGGGGGCATCCCAGCTGGCCGCGCGGCCGGCGAGAAGCGGGTGGTCGCGGCCGGCGTCGGTCGGGGTGATGCGACGGGCGATCCCGGCCTCCATCTGCTGAGGCATCTTGCGGACCGTCCCACCCGCGGCGGCGACCGCGAGCTGCAGCCCGGCGCACGATCCGAACGACGGCGTGCCCGACGCGAATACAGATCGCATGAAGGTCAGCTGGCGCCGGACCTCCGGATTGTCGTCATAGACGTGGAGCGGCGATCCGGTGATGAACACCGCGTCGAACACGCCCAGGGCGTCGGTTTCGTAGACCTGTGCATCATCGTCGGCGGGCGCGACGATCGTGATCTCGGCATCGGGCTGCAACTGACGGAGCGTTGCGGCATAGGTTTCGCCCGAGCTTTTGCCGGCATGGCGACGACGCGCCTCGCGCTCGTCCGCAGTCTCGCTTTCGGCAACCAGAAAATGCGGCAAACCTGGTCCTCTCCCGTTTCGGTTCGAGCGACCTCAACGCGCTGGCGGGCGTTTCGTCCGCCGCTGCCGCAAATTTTGCGCGCTCACATTTCCAGCGCGCGCTCGTAGCCGGTGAGTTCGAGATAGCCGCGACCACCGCGCGTGCGGACCGCGCCCTCCCAATAGACCGGCAGGCCGCTGCGGCGGGCGTCGAGTTCCTGCGCGGCGAACATCGGCACCAGGCGCCAGCGCTGGATGCCGCCGGCGACGCGGACGCTCAATTCCTGCGAGACGGGATAGACCGCGCCGGTCGCCTTGCTCCGCCATGTCGCGAGCGGGCGGAAGGCAACGTCGTTGGGCCCGAACAGCGTCATGCTGCCGTCGGCGCGGCGGAGCGAGCCGCCCGTCCAGACCGTGCCGCCGCCCTTGCGTCGGATGCGGAACGCCATCAGCGCGGACCCGTCGTCAAAATTGAGGCCGGTCCAGTCCCAACCCTGCGCAGTGGGCGCGAGATAGTTGGACGACCATTCGCGGTCCAGCCACGCCTCGCCGGTCACGGCGACCGTTCCCGTTCCGCGGCGGACCCGGCCGGTCACGCGGAGATGCGGCACCGAGTAATAATAGCTCGCTTCCTCGGGGCGCGGTCCCTTGCGGCTATACCCTCCGATCCCCTGCGGTAGCGGAGGCTGGGTGGGCTGGAAGTCGAGCGCGAGGCCGAAGCCGTCCGGGTCGACGCGTGTCGTCCACCGGCCATCACCTGCGCGGCGCAATCGCCAGTTGCGGATTGCGACGTCGGCATCGCCGGTACGGGCCTGCGCCAGACCGAAGCCTTCGCGTGCCGCCTGCTCGCCGTGAAGCAACTTGCCGGTGGCCGGATCGGACAGTGCGGCATGCGCGAACAGGACCTGGCGCGCGGCGAACCGGCTCGGGTTGCGCGGATCGACCGGCGGGCGCGTCCGGAAGAACGTAACCTGGAAGCCGAGATCCTTACCGTCCGCGGTCTTCAGCCAGCCGGTGACGTACCACCATTCGGTGCGAAACGCCGGGTGCGCGCCGTGATCCGCTGGAAAGCGCAGGCTGATCCCCGGCCGCACGACGGGATAGGGCGTGGCGGCTGGGGCGGCGACACCGATCGCGGCGATCCAGCCGAGCAGGGCCCAAGGTCGCAGCATCACCAATCCTCCCGCACCGACTGTACCGCGCTCTTTGCCGTGGCACGCCGCCCCGCCAGCATCGCGGTTGCCGCCGCCGCACCCGTCAGCGCGGTCGCGACGCCGATCAGTGTGCCGATCGGAATGCGGGTGGTCATCGTCCAGTTAAACGACTGCGGGTTGATGACGTGGATCAGCACCTGCGAGAGGAGCAGCCCTAGCCCGATCCCTGCGAGTGCACCGGTGAGACCGACGATCGCACCCTCGGTGGCGAGCATCCGGGTCAACTGGCCACGCGTGAGGCCGAGATGCCGCAGCATCCCGAACTCGCGTTCGCGCGCGACCGTCTGCGCCGACATCGTCGCTGCCACGCCGGCCAGCCCGACCAGGATCGCCACCGCCTCCAGCAGATAGGTGACCGCGAAACTGCGGTCGAATAGCGTCAGCGCGAGTTTCCGCAGCGTCGCCGGCTGGCCGACCTCGACCTGCGGGCGCAAGTCGGCGGGCAGGCGATCGGTCATCGCGCGCACGACCTTCGCCGGATCCGCACCGGGCACAATCGTCGCGGAGATCTCGTCGCGGCGATCGTCGCCGGTGAGGCGCTGGTAATCGCCTTCGTCGATCAGCACCGCGCCCGCCTGCCGCCCGTAATCACGCCATATGCCGGCGACCACGAATTGCGTGCGGCCGGCGATCGGCAGCGTGATACGCTCGCCCGGATCCCAGCCGTAAAGCCGTTGCGCGGGCTCGGAGACCCAGATCGGCAGCGCGTTCTTCGGCACCGGCGGTCCACGATCGATCAGCACCAGCAACGGATCGCGGCCACCACGCTCGGGTCGCGCGATCAGGCTGACCGGTGGGCGATCCGCGGCGATGGTCAGCGGGATCTGGCGGCTGAAAGCGAGGCGGGCGATACCGGGTGTCCCTGCGATGCGGGTGCGGGTCGCCGGATCGAACGTCGCGCCGGAAGTGGTGCGCAGATACAGGTCCGCGCCGAGCACCTGGTCGAGCCACTCGTCGACCGCGCCGCGGAAGCTCGTCACCATCGTCGCCATCGCGATCATCAGCGCGGTCGATGCGACGATCCCGCACAACGCGGTCGCCGCTTCGCCGGGGGCGCCGTGGAGGTGACGGACCGCGAGCAGCCCGGGCACGCTGCCCCGCGTCCGCTTCGCCAGCGGGGTCAGCAGCGCGCGCGCGAACCACGGCACGCCCGCGACGCCGCCCGCGAGCATCAATGCCATTCCCAGGAAACCGAACAGCGGCAGTCCGGCGATCGCGGGCAACAGCGACGCGGCGCCTCCCGCAACGAGCAACGCGGCGGCGGGCCACCACGCGACCGGCCGCCTCGGATCGAGCACGTCGCCCGCGTTCTTGAGCGCTGCGGCCGGCGCTGCACGTGCCGCGACGCGGGCAGGCAACGCGCTGCCGAGGATCGCCGCGAGCAGGCCGAGCGCGAAGAACCCGATCGCGGCACCGGGCTGGATCACGATGCGCGCAGTGCTGCCGCCGAAATAGCCCGCACCCAAATCGCCGCCGAACCAGTGGAGTGCCGCCCACGCCAGGCCGTATCCTGCCGCCAATCCCGCCGCCGCGCCGACCAGTCCGATCGCGAGCCCCTCGATCACGACCGCGGCGATGATCCCGGCGCGCGGCATGCCCAATGTCCGGAGCAGTGCGAACGCGCGTTGCCGCCGCACCACCGACAGCGACTGCGCTGAATAGACGAGGAAACCGCCGGTCAGCAGCGCGACCAGTGCCAGCATGTCGAGATTGACGCGGTACGCGCGCGACAGTGCATCGCCCTGCGCGTTCTGCGTCTCGGCGGTCGACAGGATAGCGTCCGCCGGCAGGATCGCACGCAACGCCGGCTCCGCGGTCGCACGATCCGACAGCGCCAGGTCGAGCCGGTCGATCCTCCCCAGACGCCCGAACCGCCACTGTGCCGCAGCGATATCCATGACGCCGACCGCGGTCGATTCGTCCGTCGCCGGCAGCGTGCCCGCCACCCGCAGCGGTACCGATCGGCCATTGGCGACGACGATTACTTGCGTCCCGATCTTGGCGCCGACCTGGGTCAGCGCCGCGCGCGACAGGAACAGCGCGGCCTCGTCGAACGCCGCGTCGTTGCCGGTATCGGGGCCACGCGGGCGGATGCCGATCAGCGACGGCGTCACCGTGGCCGCACGGATCACGTCGACGCCCAACAGAGTCAGCCGCGCCTTGCCGATTCGCGCATCGAGGCGCAGCACCGGGCTTGTATCGCCGACTCCATCGGCACGTGCGACCCGGGGATAGAGGCGTTCGTCGAAGCCGAGCGGGCTGGTCGCGCGGACCGACAGTTCGGCGGCTCCGCTGACGCCGCGCATCGCGCCATCGAACGACGCCAGCGCCGATCCGTTGACCAGATGTACCGCAAAGCCGAGCGCCACGCCGACCGCGATCGCGACCGCCGTCAACAGGAAGCGGGCAGGGTGGAACCGCCACTCGCCCGCGATCAGCCACTTGAGTCCCAGACGTCCCGACCAGAGCCCGGAACCCGATCTCAGGTCGTGCTCAGGCGCCACGCCGCTCCACCAGTCCTTCGGCACCCAGCGTCAGCACGCGGTCGGCGATCGCCGCGCTCGCGTCCGAATGCGTCACCATCACGCCCGCCGCACCATTGCCGCGCACCGCATCGGCGAACAGCGACAGCACGCGCGCGGCGGTTTCCGGGTCGAGGTTGCCGGTCGGTTCGTCCGCGAGGATCAGCGCGGGGCGGTGGACGAGCGCACGGGCGATCGCCACGCGCTGCAACTCGCCCCCCGACAGATCACGCGCATAGCCGTCGCCGCGACCGTCCAGGCCGACCGCGTCGAGCATCTCCTCGGCGCGCGCCGATGCCGCGACATTGTCCGGCGAGACGAGTGCCAGCGGTAGCGCGACGTTCTGGCGCAGCGTCAGATAGGGGAGGATGTGGAAGGCCTGGAAGACGAAGCCGATCCGCTCGCGCCGCAACCGGGTCCGCGCGGTCTCGTCGAGCGTACCCAGCTCGATCCCGTCGATCGCGACGCTGCCTTCGTCCGCCTCGTCCAGCCCAGCGAGGATATTGAGCAGCGTCGATTTGCCGACCCCCGATTCGCCGATGATCGCGACCAGTTCGCCCGCGCCCACGTCGAGATCGAGATGCCGGAACAACTGCCGCGGCCCCGGCACCGACTTACCGAGCGCACGGACCGCGAGAAGGGGAGGGGCGTCAGGCATATCCAGTCCGTGCAATAGCTTGGGTGGCTCCGCAAGCGCCGACATGGCTGGATATGCGGTAGATCAGTTACCCGGCCGATAGGTTCGTTCGACGTGGCCCGTCAGTTCGTCGGGATGGAAATAGACCGGCCGCAACCGTCCCTCGGCATAGCGCGATATCTGGTCGGCGAAATGCGGCGATCGGACGTCGCCGCTCTGGCCGCCGGCCATGACTGCCCTCGCCTTCACACGCGCGCCGAACTCGACCACCGCGACGAAGCTGTTGCCGCTGGTCCCGTAATAGCGTTTCGTCCCCGGCCACGGCTTCGCGCCGAACGACGCGAGGCTGCCCCACTGCGCCGAGGTGAACGGCACCGGCACTGAGGCGCGGGCGTCGTCAAAATGCGGCGCGATCGAATCGTCCAGTCGCTGGAAGCGGTTGATGTCCTTCCACGGCGTCCGCCAGTCGCCGAAATCCTGCTTGAGCTGGGCGACGGCCGTGCTGAGCGCGGCGAGCTTCGCGTCCTGGCCGACCCGCGCGGCGATATAATCGGGGACGTTCAGCCGCTCGGCCTGCGCGAAGCTGCCGACCTCGCGCCACAACTGATCGCCCCAGAACACCGCGAGGCTGGTCGCGGTGGAATCATAGGCCCAGCGATGGTCCCAGCCCTTGAGCAACGCGATCGGGTCCGCGAGCGCGGCGCGACGCGGATCGCTGGCGGGAAGCGCCTCCCACGCCGCGACCAGTCCGGGCAGCAGTCGCGCAAACGCAGGCAAATAGGGATCGAACGCGGCCGCCCTAAGCGTGTCGGGTGTCCAGCCGGTCTTGCCCGTCAGCAACAGGTCGGCATGGACGCCGCGCGCATTGCCGCCGACCTGGTCCATGTAGCGCGGATAGTCCGCTGCCTTGGGGCTGTCGGGACCTGCCGCGCTCCACGGCCAGTCGTTGGTGTTGTGCGCCCATCCCACGCGAGGATTGAGCACGCTCGGCAGGCTGGGGAGCGTGTGCAGGCCACGCCAGTCGGTCGCGGGGTCGCTGCCGTCGACCGGGCGGGTATAGTCGAACCGGTCGTCGCGGACCGGCATGAACTGTGGCATCAGGAACGCGATCTCGCCCTTGCTGTCGGCGAACAGCGTGTCGTTCGACGAATTCGCCTTTAGCGCCGCGACCTTCATGTATCCCGCGAGATCGGTCGCCTTGGTCCGCAGATAGCTTTGTTCGAGCGCCGGCACCGGACGCCACATCAGCGCGGTGGCGATCCATTTTCCGCCCTTGGTCGCGACGATCGGGCCGTGATGCGTGCGATAGGTCGTGAAGCTACGCTCGGCCATCGTCCCGTCGGGCTGGCGGACGCGGAGCAGGACGGTGTTCGCGACGACCGGCCGGCTGGTCTTGCCGTAGCGATAGGTATAGCCGCCTGCCCGCCGCGTGATCCGCTCGGCGAACTCGTCGACGTTGTCGACCGTTGCCGACGTGTGCATCCACCCGGCCTTCGGATTGAACCCCTGATAGACGAAGAACTGGCCCCAGGTGCTTGCGCCATACGCGTTCAATCCCTCGTCGCTGGTCATCTGCGCCTCGGACCGGAAATAGAAGCTGGTGTGCGGATTGATCAGCAACAGCGCGTGGCCGTTCGCGGTCAGCCGGGGTGCGATGGCGATGCCGTTGGAGCCCGACGGTTCGCGCGGGATCATGCCCAGTTCTTCCGGCGTCGGTGGCGTCGGTCGGCCATAGAAGGTCTTGAGGTCGCTGAGCGAGATCCGCTCGATATCGCCGCCGATGCTGCCCTCGGTGAAGCTGAGCGCCATCCACGGTTCGAACCTGGTCAGCACGCGGGGCTTCGTCTGCGGGTGCGTCGCGAGATAATAGTTCAGCCCGTCCGCCCAGGCCTGCATCAAAGTGCGCAACCAGACCGGGCTCGCGGCATAGTCCGCCTTCAGCGTGGGTGGATCGACGAACAGCCGCTGGCGAAGGTCCGCCCAGACCGCGTCCTCACCGTCTGCTTCGGCGGTCCGGCCGAGCGCGGTCAGGTAATTCGCCTCGATCCGCGCGAAATCGTCTTCCGCCTGCGCATAGATCATCCCGAACACCGCATCGGCATCCGACCGGCCCTTGATATGCGGAATGCCCCAGTCGTCGCGGGTGATCGTCACGCGCTCGGCCTGCGCCTGCCATCGCTGCATGTCGGTGGGCGCAGTACCGGATGCCGCAGAGGACGGGTTGGCCAGCAGCAAAGCCGACAGGATCAACGGGTGACGCGCGTGTCGAAAGATTGCCATGCGGCGAGCGTAAGGCGACCGCATAGGAAATGCCATGCGTACTGGTAGTGAAGATGGTGGATCGGAATGCTGAGGCTGTGTCGCCTCACGCTGGACCGCTGTTTTCTTGAGAAAACTGGAGCGGGCGAAGGGATTCGAACCCTCGACCCCAACCTTGGCAAGGTTGTGCTCTACCCCTGAGCTACGCCCGCTCTGGCGCCTATGTCTCCGGTCGAAAGCGACACGGTGACTGGGTGAGGCGCGCTGTTAGCCCGGTGTTTCCGGGACGGCAAGCGCCTTTTCGACTTTCGCGTGAAATTCACCGCAAACGAGATTCCGCTTGGCGACTCCGGCACTAGAACATTACAAGAACAATTGTGAACGAGTCGCTTGCCTTGATAGCCCGCCTGAAGCGGATTGCCACGACGGGGATGCCAACACAGGGTGATGGCCGTGCGGACGATGCGTGGCTGACGCAGGGGATGGCCAAGGCGCAACTTCACGAAGTTTTCGCGACGATCGACGATTCGGCGAGTGGTGCGGGGTTCGCGGTCGCTTCTGTGCTGGCGGCAAAGGCGGCGCCGGTCATGTGGCTGCGGACCGAGGCGAGCGAGCGACAGGGCGGGCGGCTGCATGCGACCGGGCTGGTCGAGATGGGGCTCGACGTATCGTCGCTGGTACTGGGCCTGGTCGACGACGAGGCAAGCCTGCTGCGCGCGGCCGCCGATGCCGCGCGGTGCCACGGGCTCGGCACGTTGCTGATCGAATCCTGGGGACGCGCGCCGGGGATCGACCTGACCGCGACACGGCGGCTGATGCTGGCTGCCGAAGCATCGGGCGTGACCATTCTAAGCCTGCGCATCGGGGCCGAACCGGTGCCGAGTGCGGCCGCGTCGCGCTGGCGGGTGGCGGCATGTTCCTCCCGCCCCCTGGAAGCCGACGCACCTGGCAAACCTGCCTTCGACATCGAATTGCTGCGTCGACGCGGAGGCCAGGCTGGTCTTCGCTGGCGCGTGGAGTGGGACCGTGACGCGTACATCTTCGACCAAACCGCCTTCGAAACCGCCATCATCGAAGATTCAGGCGGCGATCCCGCGGCGCTACCTGGCGCTGGTATTCCCGTGGCTGCCGATCGAGCGGCTGCGGACGATGCGGCCGCATCTGTTCGTCGGACGGGCTGAGACGCCGATCGCGTTCGTCGAGACGGTTTCGGGTGGGGTGCGGCTGAAGGCGCTCGACCGTGAGGCGGTGCGGGCAGGCCTCCAGCCGGGGCTGACGCTGGCTGATGCGCGGGCGCGGGTGCCGGAACTGGAGGTGTACGAGCATGACGCGCATGCCGATCACGAATGGCTCGAGCGGCTGGCGGATGGATGCCAGCGCTATACGCCCTCGGTCGCGCTCGACGAACCCGATGGGCTGATTCTGGATATCGCCGGGTGCGTGCACGAGTTCGAGGGCGAGCGCCGTCTCGCCGCCGATCTGGAGGAGCGCCTTGCACGGCGCGGACTGCTGGTGCGCCACGCGTTCGGCGACACGCCCGACACCGCGCGCGCGTTGGCCCGGTTCGCAGGGGCGCCGGCTCCGGATGAAAAGCGTGCGGTGAAGCGGTTGCCGGTCGCGGCGCTCGGACTCGACGAGGATGCGACCACCGCCTTGTCGCGCGCCGGTCTGAAGACGGTTGGCGACGTGATGGCACGACCGCTCGCGACCATTGCCGCGCGGTTCGGCGAGGAAGCGGCAATGATGATCCGCCGGCTCGATGGGTCGGTGAAGGGCCCGATCGTCGCGCGGCGGACGGTGGCGAAGATCGGTGTCGAGCGTCGTTTTGCCGAACCGATCGCGCGGACCGAATATGCGCTGGAGATGCTGGCCGAACTTGCCACCGAGGCTGCGGGACAGCTTGCGGATCGGCATGAGGGCGGGCGGCGCTGGGAAGCACGGCTGTTCCGCGCGGACGGCCTGGTCCAGCGGTTGCGGATCGAGACTGGCCAGCCGACGCGCGACGTAGCGCTGCTGATGCGCCTGTTCCGCGAGCGGATCGACAGCCTCGCCGATCCGCTCGATCCGGGGTTCGGCTATGATCTGGTCCGGCTCGACGTTGCGTTGGCCGAGAAACTCGATGCGTCGCAACTCAAGCTGGAGGGCGGCGAAGCGCAGAAGGGAGAAGTCGCACAGCTCGTCGACCAGCTCGGCACGCGGCTGGGCCGGGCGCGCGTGCGCCGGTTTTCGGCGCGCGACAGTCATATTCCCGAACAGGCCGAGTTGATGCTGCCCGCCGCCGAAGCGCCCGCCCCGACGCCGTGGACTGCGCCCGAGACGGGGGAGCCGCCGCTCCGGCCGATCTACCTGTTCGACCCGCCGCAGCCGATCGAATCGATGATGGCCGAAGTCCCCGACGGCCCGCCGCACCGGTTCCGCTGGCGCCGCACCGTGCACGACGTCGCACATAGCGAGGGTCCGGAGCGGATCGCGGGCGAATGGTGGCGGCGCCAGGATATCCCGACGCGCGATTATTACCGCATCGAAGACCGCCGCGGCCGCCGCTTCTGGATCTTCCGCCACGGCCTGTATTCCGAGATGGAGGCGCCGCGCTGGTACCTCCACGGCGTCTTCGCATGACCACGCAAGCGTCATGACCGGGTTCGCCGAACTGGTCGCGGCGACCAATTACTCGTTTCTCGACGGGGCCAGCCATCCGAGCGACATTGTTGGTCGCGCAATCGAATTAAAACTGGCCGGCATCGGTATCGCCGATCGCAACACGGTTGCTGGCGTGGTCCGCGCTTATGATGCACTGGAACGCGCAAAACGGGGGCAGCTCGGCGCGATGCTGCCGTCGTTCGATTTCAAGCTGGTGGTCGGCGCGCGGCTCGTCTTCGCCGACGGTACGCCGGACATCGTTGCCTATCCCGCGACGCGCGCCGGATGGGGGCGGCTGACGCGGCTGCTGACGCTGGGTAACCGGCGCGCCGAGAAAGGCGGCTGCATCCTCGGCTTCGACGATCTGCTTGCGCATCTCAGCGATATATTGCTGATCGTCATGCCGGATTGCACCGCTCGCCCGGTGGTCGCGCACAAGGATTTCGTGCTTCCCACGCGCAACGATGCCAGTCTCGAAGCCACACTTGTCGCGCTCCGTCCGCTGGCGCGGCGATCGGTGTGGCTTGGGGTTACGATGCCGCATGGCGGTCGCGATCGGCGACGCCAAACCCGGCTTGCCCGGATCGCCGTCAAGGCACACGTGCCGATCCTGGCGACCAACGACGTGCGTTATGCGGTCGCCGATGATCGCTCGCTTCACGATATCGTCACCTGCATCCGTGAGGGCGCGACGATCCAGCGAGCCGGCAAACGGCTCGGTGCCAATGGCGAACGCCATTTGAAGGATGCGGACGAGATCGCACACCTTTACCGCGACCGGCCGCACGCGATCGCCGAGACGGCAAAGCTGCTCGCGCGGATCGATTTCACGCTCAACGAACTCAAATACGAATATCCGCATGAGCCCGTCCCGGCAGGCTGGGATCCACAGGACTGGCTGGAGCATCTCGCCTGGCAATCGGCGATCGACCAATATGATGGCTATGTGCCGGACAAGCTGGTGGCATCGTTACGCGACGAGTTCGCGCTGATTCGGCAACAGAACTATGCCTATTACTTCCTGACCGTCCACGACGTCGTCCGGTTCGCGCGCAGTGCCGATCCGCCAATCCTGTGCCAGGGACGCGGATCGGCCGCCAACTCGGTGGTCTGCTACGTGCTCGGCGTCACGTCGGTGGATCCGATGAAGCACGATCTGCTGTTCTCGCGCTTCGTCTCCGCCGAGCGCAGCGAACCGCCTGATATCGACGTCGATTTTGAGCATGAGCGGCGCGAAGAGGTGATGCAGTATATCTACGGGCGCTACGGTCGGGAGCGCGCGGCGATCGCCGCGACGGTCATCCACTTCCGCTCGCGCAGCACCGTGCGCGAGGTAGGCAAGGCGTTGGGCTTTACCGAAGACGTCACGCAACGCCTGACCAGCACCGTATGGGGCAGCTTTTCAAACCGTTTCCCGGAACGTCGATTTGCCGAAACGGGGTTCGACGTGGCCAATCCGGAAATCGCCCGGTTGCGGGACATGGTCGAACGGCTGCTCGAATTTCCACGTCATTTGTCGCAGCATGTCGGCGGCTTCGTGCTGACGCAGGGGCGGCTAGACGAGATCGTGCCGATCCATAACGGCGCGATGGAGGATCGTACGTTCATCGAATGGGACAAGGACGACATCGACTGCCTTGGCCTGATGAAGGTCGACATTCTCGCGCTTGGCATGCTGACCTGCATCCGCAAGAGCTTTGATCTGATGCGGGAGCACGGACTCGGCGACCATGAGCTGAAGACGATTGCCAACGACGAGAATTCGAAGGTCTATGACATGCTTTGCGATGGCGACAGCATTGGCGTGTTCCAGGTCGAGAGCCGCGCCCAGATCAACATGCTACCCCGTCTGCGACCGCGGAAATTGTACGATCTGGTGGTCCAGGTCGCGATCGTTCGACCCGGGCCGATCGAAGGTGACATGGTGCATCCGTATCTTCGGCGGCGGGCGAAGAAGGAGGTGGTGGTCTATCCCTCGCCATCGCCCGAGCATGGCCGAAGCGACGAACTCGAAGTGCTGCTTGGCGAGACATACGGCGTGCCTTTGTTCCAGGAACAGGCGATGAAGCTGGCGATCGTCGCGGCGAAGTTCACCCCTGACGAGGCCAATGAACTCCGCAAGTCGATGGCGACGTTTCGCAAGGTCGGGGGAATGAATAACTTCCAGGCGAAGCTCATCGGCGGGATGGTCGCGCGGGGATATGAGGCGGAGTTCGCGGAGCGCTGTTTCAAGCAGATCGAGGGGTTTGGGTCCTACGGTTTTCCGGAGAGCCATGCGCTGTCGTTCGCGCGGCTGGTGTATGTGTCGTCGTGGATCAAATGCTTTCATCCGGCGGTGTTCTGTTGCGCGTTGCTGAATTCGCAGCCGATGGGATTTTATGCGCCGGCGCAGTTGGTGCGCGATGCAGTCGAGCACGGGGTGTGCGTACTGCCGGTCGATGTGAATGCGAGCGGATGGGATAACAGCTTATCCTCCCCGGCACGGGGAAGGGGACCGCGCGAAACGGGGTGGAGGGGTGCTTCCGCGGACGTATCGCTTGCGGCTGGGGCTGTTACAAACGCCGCGTTTGGGGATGCTACTCTTCCAGGCGGAGCGTTTGCGGCGCCCCCCCTCCACCATCCTGTGGATGGTCCCCCTCCCCGTGCCGGGGAGGATTTGCGGCTCGGATTCCGGCAGGTCGATGGGTTTCGGAAAGATTGGGCCGACGAGATCGTTCGCGTTCGGACCACGCCGTTCGCTAGCATCGAGGACGTCGTGCGGCGGGCGAACCTGCCACAGCGGGCGATGAACCTGCTCGCCGATGCGGATGCGTTCCGGTCGGTCGCGAAGGAGCGGCGCGAGGCTTTGTGGGACGTGCGTCGGACGCCGCCCAAGCAGCTCGCGCTGTTCGCCGCCGCCGAAGTACCCGAACTCGGTCAGGAACCCGACGCGGATTTGCCGCCGATGCCGCTCTCCGAACAGGTCGCGGCGGATTACCAGACGACGCGACTGTCGTTGAAGGGGCATCCAATGGCGTTCCTTCGCACGCGTTTTGCAGCCGAGGGAATCCTGTCGAGCGCGCAGGCCAACGCTACCAAGGACGGGCGGCGCGCGAAGGTTGCGGGCGTGGTGCTGGTCCGCCAGCGGCCGGGCAAGGGCAATGCGATCTTCGTGACGATCGAGGACGAGACCGGGATCACCAATGGGCTGATGTGGGCACGCGATTTCGAAGCGAACCGACGCGCGGTGATGGCGTCACGGCTGATGGTGCTGGAGGGCGTGATCCAGCGCAGCGAGGAAGGCGTGACGCATCTGATGACGTCGCGGGTGCAGGACCGCACCGAGATGCTGCGGCTGTTGTCGGAGGATCATGCGCTGGAGCCGCCGCTCGCGCGCGTCGACGAGGTGATCCGGCCGGTGCTTACGCGGAGTCCGGATGCCCGGGCGCATCATCCGCGCGCGACGCATCCGCGGGACGTGCGCGTGCTGCCCAAGTCGCGCGACTTCCATTGACCTCCGTCATCGCGACGAACGCGGGCCTTCTGCGACAGTCTTGTTCTCCTGCGAACGCAGGAGCCCAGGGTTTCGAACGCCGTACGCGGTCGTTCGGCTTGGCCCTGGATTCCTGCGTGCGCAGGAAAACGGCGCCTAAGTCCTCTGGATCCCGCGTCGAGCCCGGGACGACGTGCGGCAGGAGGGTAGGCTGGGTTTGTCGTGCGTACCGAACCATCCTAAAGGTGGCATTAATCGGGAGCGCCCCCAAATACCGCGCTAGAACCACACGGGAGTTGAACTTGGCCACGCTTGGAATGTCCCCCGCGGAGAAGGATGCCGTCGAGGCATTCCGTCGCGATGTCGTCGAACCGTCGATGACGAAGCTCGTGATCATCGATTTCTGGGCGGAATGGTGCGGGCCGTGCAAGGCGCTGACGCCGACGCTGGAGAAGGTCGCGGCGGATTACGCCGACAAGGGCGTCGTGCTGGCGAAGGTCGACACCGACAAGAACCAGTTCATCGCCGCGCAATTCCAGATCAAATCGATCCCGACCGTCTATGCGATGTTCCAGGGCCAGCTGGTCGCCGACATGACCAGCGCGCGCACCGAATCGCAGCTACGCGTGATCCTCGACCAATTGCTAAAGCAGCTGCCGATCGAAGCCGGCGTGACCGACGCGGCGCCCGATGTCGAGCCGCTGATCGCGGTGGGCGAAGAGGCGCTGGCCGAGGGTGACGGCGAGCGCGCGCTCGGCATCTTCCGCGAGATCGCCGAGATCGCGCCCGAGCATCCGCAGGTCCATGCCGGCTTCGTCCGCGCGCTGGCCGCGACCGGGCAGCTCGACGAGGCGAGCGACTGGCTGGCGAACCTCGATCCAGCGATCGCCAAGGATCCCGCGATCCAGCGCGCGCAGGCCGCGCTCGCGCTCGCGCAGTCGGCGCCGCCGGTCGAGGATCTGTCGCCGCTGATCGCCGCGGTCGAGGCGAACCCCGACGACCTGCAGGCCCGGTTCGCGCTCGCCAACGGCCAGATGGCGGCGAACGACCGCGATGCCGCCGCCGACACGTTCCTCGGCATCATCGCCACCGAGCGCGACTGGAACGAGGGCGCGGCGCGGACGCAGTTGTTGAAATTGTTCGAGGTCGTCGGGCTCGAAGACCCGTGGGTGTCTGGACAGCGCCGTCGTCTGTCTGCGATCCTGTTCGGATGACCACCGAGTCCGCCCCCCCGCGCGCTACCACGCGACTGTCGATCTTCCCGCTGCCGGGGGCGCTGCTGTTCCCCGGCATGCATTTGCCGCTGCACATGTTCGAGCCGCGCTATCGGGCGATGATCAGCGATGCGATGGCGCGCGACCGGCGGATTGGCATGATCCAGCCCCGGGGCGGACCGCATGACGACGCGGATGCGCTGTACGACATCGGCTGCGTCGGCAAAATCGCCGAGGTCGAGGCGCTCGACGATGGGCGCTACAACGTCGTGCTGGAAGGCATCGCGCTGTTCCGGATCGTTCGCGAGTTGGACGTGACGACCGCGTTCCGGCAGGTCGAGGCGGAGTTGCTGCCGTTGATCGAGGAAGACTCTCTGTCGCTCGGGCGGCGGTCTTCACTGGAACTGGAATCGCGTCGGTTCGCGGACATGCAGGGCTATGCGGTCGACTGGGATGCGGTCGGACGGCTCGACGACGAGAGCCTGGTTAACGGCATCGCCCAGATCGCGCCGTTCGATGCGGCCGCAAAGCAGGCGTTGCTGGAAGCGCCGAACATCGAGCAGCGCGCCGAGCTGATCATCCAGTTGATGCAGTTCTTCGGGCGGCACGACGGCAACGAATCGGTGACGTTGCAGTGAAGTCGCCCAGCAAGGGTCGCGCGCACGGTGCCGTGATGATGATCGGCATGTTCTTCGCCAATCTGTTCGATCCGAAGAAGATCACCGCGATCGAACACGTCGCGACGCAGCGGCGGATCGGCAGCGAGTCCGGTCGCATTGGGCAGGCCGCTGCCGCGCCTCCGTCGCGCGGGGAAAGAGTTTGACGATGAAGCCCCTGGACCCGTGGTTGCTCGAACGCCTCGTCTGCCCCGCGACGCGCACGCCGCTTCGCTATGACGAGGCCGCGCAGGAACTGATTTCAGACGCCGCCGGGCTCGCGTATCCGATCCGCGACGGCGTGCCCGTGATGCTGGTCGAAGAGGCACGCCGGACCGACGCGACCGCCGCCTGATCGCCCGTCTTCAGCGGCCCGTCCGCGTCGCTCCGGCCTCTCGAACGGCGGCGATCGTCGGGTAGCCGTTCACCGCCATCAACAGGTCGGCTTCGGCGAGGATGCATTTCAGCACATGCGCGGCGCCGTTCGCGCCGTCTAGCGCCAAGCCGTACGTGTAGGGCCGGCCGACCCCAACCGCGGTGGCGCCGAGCGCGAGCGCCTTGACGACGTCGCTACCCGAGCGGATGCCCGAATCGAACAGCACCGGGACGGTCCCGCTCGCCTCGACCACCGCAGGCAGCATGTCGATTGCGGCGATCCCGCCATTCGCCTGGCGCCCGCCATGATTCGAGCAGTAGATCGCGTCCGCCCCCAGATCGATCGCGCGCCGCGCATCGTCGGGATGACAGATCCCCTTAAGGACGATCGGCAGCGACGTCATCGATCGCAGCCACGGCATGTCGTCCCATGTCAGAACCTTGCCGAACGTCCCGGCCCATTGCCGCACTGCCGCCGACAGATCCTCGCGCGGCGGCTTGGCGAGCATCGCGCGGAAGACGGGATCGCTGAAATAGTTCTCCAGCACATGGCCGCGCAATTGCGGGAAGTTCGCGACGTTTAGGTCGCGCGGACGCCAACCCGTCACCCACGTGTCGAGCGTGACGACGATCGCCTTGTAACCCGCCGCTTCGGCACGTTGGACGAGGCTTTCGGCGAGCGGCTTGTCCTTGGGCGTGTAGAGCTGGAAGAAGCCGGGCGTGTCGCCCATCGCCGCGGCGATGTCTTCGAGTGGGTCGTTCGACAGCGTCGACTGGATCAGTGGGACGCCGGTCAGCGCGGCCGCCCGCGCGGCGGCGAGATCACCGTGGCCGTCCTGCGTGCACAGCCCGTTGATCCCGATCGGGCTCATGAAAATCGGACTAGGCAGCGTCATCCCGAACAGGTCGATCGACAGGTCGCGACGCGTCGCATCGACCATCATGCGTGGCGTCATGCCCCAATGCCGGAACGCGTCGGCATTCTGACGTTGCGTGAACTCGTCGCCGCATCCGCCCTGCAGATAGCCGAGCACGGACGGTGGCAAGGCCGCCGCGGCGCGAGCCTCGAGCGACGCGAAATCGACCGGCACCTTCGGGACGACGCCGGCAAGCCCGGCGAAATAGATCTCGTTCTGGTAATCGCCGTAATGCGGCATGCGTCGCCCTCCGAACGTCTTCGCGGTCAGTCCCGATAGCCCGGATTGACGCGGTCGAGTTTCCGTAACAGCGCCGGCCAGGCGAGCCCGTCTGCAAGCATGCGCATCCCGGTCGCGCTCGATTGCCCCTCGACCTTCTCGGCAACACCCTGGTTCGGATTGTTCAGATTCTCGCGACCGGCGCTGAGCATCAGCACTTGCGCCTCGCAGGCGCGTTCGAGGAAATACATCCGCAGGAACGCCTGGGGTACCGATTCACCGACCGTCAGCGTGCCGTGGTTGCGCAGGATCATCGCGTTTTTGGTGCCGAGATCCTGAACCAGCCGCTCGCGTTCCTCCAGCTCCGTCGCGATACCCTCGAAGTCGTGATAGGCGACGTCGTGCCCGGCGATCATCGCCGTCTGCGTATGCGGCAGCAGCCCTTCGGCCATCGCCGACACCGCCTGGCCGTGCGGAGTGTGGAGATGCAGCACCGCCACGGCGTCATGGCGCGCGGCGTGGACCGCCGAGTGGATCACGAAGCCCGCGCGGTTGACCGGGGCAGGGGTGTCCATGACCTTGTTGCCGTCGACGTCGATCTTGACCAGCGACGACGCAGTGATCTCCTCGAACATGTGCGTGTACGGATTGATCAGGAAATGATGCTCGGGGCCGGGGACTCGCGCCGACAGATGCGTGAAGATCAGGTCGTCCCAGCCGTATAGCGCGACCAGCCGGTACGCGGCGGCGAGATCGACGCGCAGCGCCCATTCCTCGGCCGATACCTGGTCCTTGGTCGTCGTCGTTGCCGCGGTCGCCATCGCAGCCGGTTCCATCGCCTTCAGTGCCGTTGCCATCATCCGCCTCCTTATGTTTTGCCTCTTGTACGACCGGCATTCGGCAAACTTTGTCTCGATGGTGACATTCCCGAAATTTTGCCTAGCTTCGGGCGATGCATGATACGGATCACGAGATATTGGCGACCGACACGTGGTTCGCCGCGATACCGGTCTGCCGTCGCGAACGCCTGTTGCAGGAGGCGCGGGTCGAGGTGCTGGAGAATGGCGAGCGGATCTATGGTTCGGGCGATCCGCCGAACGGGTTGTGGGCGGTTCTGGACGGGCAGGTCCGGCTGAAAGGGCTGTCCGCCAATGGTGTGGAACTGCTCGCCCTGATCGTGCGGCCGGGGACGTGGTTCGGGGAACTGTCCACGTTCGACGGTCATCCAAGACCGCATGACGCGACGGCGTTCGGCGCGGCGCGACTGGTGCATGTGTCGGTAGCGGCGTTCGCGCGAGCGGCAGCGGCGGCCCCGGAACTCTACCGCGATCTCGGCCTGCTCGTGTGTGCGCATCAACGCACGGCATTGCGGTTCATTGCGCAGAGTGTGGGACAGTCGATCCGGGTACGGCTGGCGCAGGCGCTGATGCGAGCATCGCAGGCGGGGGACGGTCGGATCACGATCCGTCAGGAGGAGCTTGCCGGTGTTGTCGGCATCGCGCGCCAGACGCTCAACCGGCATCTGAAGCGGTTCGAGCGCGATGGCCTGGTCACGGTCGCCTATGCGCAGGTGCGTATCCTCGACCTGCCGGGGCTGCGCGGCGTCATCACCGAATAGGGCATCGCCAAGCCTGTCCGCGGAGCGCTACACTCGCGGCCATGACCATCAGAATCGGTATTGGCGGCTGGACCTACGAGCCGTGGCGCGGGACCTTCTATCCGGAGAAATGGCCGCAGAAGCGCGAGCTCGACTATGCCGCCGAGCACGTCACCGCGATCGAGATCAACGGCACCTATTACGGCAGCCAGAAGCCGGCGACGTTCGCGTCCTGGGCGAAGGCGGTGCCCGACGGGTTCGTCTTTTCGCTCAAGGCGTCGCGCTATTGCACCAACCGGAAGGTGCTGGCCGAAGCGGGGGAGTCGATCGCGAAGTTCACCGGGCAGGGGATCGTCGAGCTCGGCGACCGGCTCGGACCGATCCTGTGGCAGTTCATGGCAACGAAGAAGTTCGACGCGGACGATTTCGCCGCGTTCCTGAAACTGTTGCCGGCCAAGCAGGACGGCCTCGCGCTGCGGCATGCGATTCAGGTCCGGCACGAGAGTTTCGCGGTGCCGGAATTCGTCGCGATGTGCCGCGATGCTGGCGTCGCGATCGTCTTTGCGCAGTCGGCGGAATATCCGGCGATCGCCGACGTGACCGGCGACTTCGTCTATGCGCGACTGGAGGACGCCGAGGAGCGCTATGTCGCGGGCTACGCCCCGACCGCGCTGGACGAATGGGCGGACAAGGCGAAGATATGGGCGGCGGGCGGGCGCCCCGAGGGCTTGCCCTATGTCGAGGATGCCACGCCGGCGAAGAAGACGCGGGAGACGTTCGTGTTCTTCATCAACGGCGCCAAGGTTCGCGCGCCACACGCGGCGATGGCGTTGATCGAGAGGGTGGAGGGGTAAGTACGCCGAGCTATCCGAACGCCCCTGCGGACGGCTCACCCGGGTCCGTCATGCGTTGCTCGGACAAAGCCTATCGCGAACCTCTGCACGGCCATGGGCTAAATTGCAGCAGGTTGGACCATCTTGTACGACCCAAGGGCGTAGGCCGTAATTGTGGTTCAGACGCCCGACGGGTCGGGGGCGGTGTCTATCACGGGCGGTGCCGTTTCGGGCGTCGGGATCACGACCGGCGCGGGCTGGGGTTGTCCTGCCTGTCCGATCAGCGCGGTGTTCTCGATCACGTCCAGTGCCTGGCGGGCGACGACATAGCGCCGTGCCGCATCCATCCAGTTGCCGGCTTGGGCCGCACCAGGCAGGCGGGCGACTTCGGCCCGTGCCGCCTCGACCTGCCCCGCGCCCAGGAGGCGTCGTGCACGTGCCAGGCGGTCGGCCGGCATTGGCGAGGGTGTTCCGGCCTTGCGCAACACGATCAACGAATCGATCTGATGCTGGATCGTGTCGAGCCAGTTCTCACCCGTCGAACTCGTGATATCGGGGGCGATCGCGTCGAGCCCCTGGCGAAGGTCCTCCAGCGTCACCGGTTGGCGCGCGGACTGGATCAACAGCATGGTCGCGCGCGGCTGAGCCTGGCCGAACCGCAAGCGCAATTGCTCCTCCAGATAGCCGAGCCCGACCCCGCGATCGAGCGCACGCCGCGCGGCGAAAGCCACCAGCAGGCCTTCCGCGCGCGTGGCTTGTCCGCTGGCCGCGGCTGCATCGGTGGTGATCGCCGCGGTGCGCGCCTCGAGTGCGGTCAACTGGCCCGCCAACGTCGCTTCGCGCGTTGCCAGCACCGCGGTGTCGACCGGCGCAGCCGCCTGGGGCTGGCCATCCGGACCTAGCGGTTGCGAGGGGATATACCCGGTGCTGCTCGCGCCGACTTTCTGCCCTGCGACGGGTGCGCCTGTGGTGGCCGACCGCGTCGCATCGAACCAGGGCAGCTTCCTGGCGGCATAGGCCATCAGCGCCAGCCCGGCGATGAACGCAAGTGCGGTCAGGGCGATGATGACGCCCATTCTGGGTCCGCGTGCCCGTGGGCGATCGGTCGGCACATGGTCGCTCATGGCGTGCTTATCCCCGCCATGCACCGGATGGTCAATCGCGCGTATGTTCGCACGCGCAGCAGCGAGCGCGACGAGCGCGGGGTCGCTCGGTTGCGGGGCGATCGAGACGGTGACCCAGCCGGTTCCGGCGGCGTCTCCGACCGTCGCGCTGATCGCCGCAATCTCGATTCCGGTCCGGTCGATGCCAGTCGCGTCGAGCACTTCCCTCAGCCGGACAGCAGCGCGTTCGGAGTGCAGCAGGACGACGGTATCGACGAACGATCGCGCGGTGTCGGCGTCGATCGGTACGGCATCGCTGGCGTAGACGGTAATGGCCTCGACCCCGTCGTCGGTCGGGGCACGATCGCGCCCGGCAAGGTGGAGCAGGCGCGCAAAGCCGCGGTCGCGCGCTTCCGAAACGGCGTCGCGGGCATCGCCCGACCCGGTAACCGCGACTGCAAAACCCGCATCGCTCGCTGCCGCCGCAGTCGCGGCGCCGACGGCGACCACTGGCAGGCGCTTCAACACGTCCAGTCCTGCGCCACCATGCCGCACCGCGTTCGCGCTGGTCAGCAACAGTCCGTCGAACCCCGCCGGATCGGGTATGCTCCAGTCGACCGGCGTTACCGCGAACAGCGGAACCTGCCGCACGTCGAGCCCGAGCGTCCGCAGCGCCGCCGCGGTTCGGGCATTGCCGGGCTCCGGCCGAACGACGACGACGGCGTGGGGGGGCGTCATGCCGCGAACAGCCGACGGACGCTGGCCGGCGCGCGCGTAAGAAGGTCGATCGCCAGCATCGTGCCGAGGTCTTCGCCCGCGCCGCCCTCGATCGATCCGGCGACGTCGCACGATCCCATCCTCCGCGATCAGCTCGGCGCGCAACGTCAGCGTCTCGCCTGCCAGCGACGCGAGAGCCGCGACCGGCGAGTGGCAATCCGCGCCGAGCCGCGCCAGCAACGCGCGCTCGGTCAGCACGCACAGGCTCGTGTCGGCATGGTCGATTGCCGCGACGGTCGCGTGCGCGGTACTGCCGTCGAGGACCTCGATCCCGACCGCGCCCTGCGCCGGTGCGGGCAGCATGATGTCGGTCGGGATCGCATGGCCGTCGTCGCGCCCCAGGCGATCGAGCCCGGCGGCGGCGAGCAGCGTGGCGTCCATCTCGCCGCTCGCCACGCGGCCGAGCCGCGTATCGACGTTGCCGCGGATCAGGACGATCTCCAGGTCGGGCCTCAGCCTGAGCATCTGCGCACGGCGTCGCGGCGAACTCGTGCCGACGACGGCTCCGGGCCGCAGGTCGGCAAACGTCTCCGCACCGATCAGCCGATCGCGGACGTCGGCGCGCGGCAGCATCGCGGCGATCTTCAGCGTGTGTGGCCGGATGGTCTCGACGTCCTTCATCGAATGCACCGCGCAGTCGATGTCGCCGTCGTGCAGCGCGCGATCGAGCTCCCTGGTCCACAGCGCCTTGCCGCCGATCTCGGCGAGCGCGCGATCCTGCACGCGGTCGCCGGTGGTGCGGATCACGACCGTCTCGACCTGGTCGGGCGACCAGCCATGCGCCGCGCACAGGGCATCGCGGACCAAGCCCGCCTGGGTGAGCGCCAGCGGCGAACCGCGCGTACCGAGCCGAAAAAATGTCATCCTGCGTGCCATGCAGAAAGGGGCCCCCTTCGACAAGCTTCACGCGGGCCTATACAGACGCGCGATGATCATTCTCGGCATCGAATCCTCCTGCGACGAAACCGCCGCCGCGCTCGTCACCGGCGACCGGCAGGTCCTGGCGCATCGGCTGCTCGGGCAGGAAGCGGCGCACGCGCCGTTCGGCGGCGTGGTCCCCGAAATCGCCGCGCGCGCGCATGTCGAGGCGCTGGAGCCCCTGATCGTCGCGGCCCTGGCCGATGCGAAGCTGACGCTGGCCGATGTCGATGCGATTGCCGCGACCGCGGGGCCGGGGCTGATCGGTGGGGTGATGGTCGGGCTCGTCACCGGCAAGGCGCTCGCACACGCCGCGGGGAAGCCGTTAATCGCGGTGAATCATCTCGAGGGCCACGCCTTGTCGCCGCGCTTGTCGGATCCGGACCTCGAGTTTCCGTATCTGCTGTTGTTGGTGTCGGGCGGGCATTGCCAGTTGCTGCTGGTCGAGGGTGTCGGTGCATATCGGCGCCTCGCCACGACGATCGACGATGCGGCGGGCGAGGCGTTCGACAAGACCGCCAAGCTCTTGGGCCTGGGCTTCCCCGGCGGTCCTGCCGTCGAACGGGCCGCGGCGTTGGGAGATCCCAAGGCCGTCCCCCTGCCGCGCCCGCTCAAAGGCTCGGCCGAACCGCATTTCTCGTTCGCCGGACTGAAGAGTGCGGTAGCGCGTGTCGTTGGCCAGTATTCGCCCGAGGATCTTGCCGCCTCGTTCCAGGCGGCGGTGGTGGATTGCCTGATCGACCGCACGACGAAGGCGGTGCGGACCTCGCACGGTGCCACCGCACTCGTCGTCGCCGGCGGAGTCGCGGCCAATAGCGCGGTCCGTACAGCGTTGCAGGGGCTCGCGAGCGCGCACGGGCTCCGCTTCGTCGCGCCGCCTCTGTGGCTGTGCACCGACAACGCCGCGATGATCGGCTGGGCGGGTGCCGAGCGATTTGCCGCGGGCCTTACCGATCCGCTCGACGTCGCCGCCCGCCCGCGCTGGCCGCTCGATCCGAATGCCGAGGCGGTGCGTGGCGCGGGGGTGAAGGCATGAAGATCGGTGTCATCGGCGGCGGCGCGTGGGGCACTGCGCTCGCACAGGTCGCGGCACATGGCGGCCGCGACGTCATCCTGTGGGCGCGCGAAACCGATGTCGTCGACTCGATCAACGCGTCTCACGAGAATAGTCTGTTCCTCGCGGGCGTAGCGCTGTCGCCGACGATCCGCGCGACCGACGACCTCGCCGCGCTGGCGGAGATGGATGCGATACTCGTCGTCGCACCCGCCCAGCACGTCGGCAGCGTGCTCGCCGCCGCCCCGATCGGCCGCATCCCGCTCGTGCTCTGCGCGAAGGGGATCGAGGCGGGGAGCAAGCGGCTCGTCGGCGAGGTCGCTCGCGCGGTGCATCCAGGTGCACCGATCGCGGTGATCTCGGGACCGACCTTCGCGCACGAAGTTGCCGCTGGACTGCCGACCGCGGTGACGCTTGCCTGCGAGGATACGGCGCTCGGCGAGCGGCTCGCGACACGGCTCGCGGCGCGCCATTTTCGGACCTACGCTTCGACCGACGTTGCGGGTGCGGAGATCGGTGGCGCAGTGAAGAACGTCCTCGCGATCGGTTGCGGAGTCGTTGAGGGGGCCGGGCTGGGCCAGAACGCCCGCGCCGCCTTGATCGCGCGCGGGTTCGCCGAAATGACGCGGTTCGGCCTCGCACGTGGTGCGCGGGCGGAGACGCTGGCGGGGCTTTCGGGGCTGGGCGATCTCGTGCTCACCTGTTCCTCGACCAGTTCGCGCAACTTCTCGCTGGGCGTCGGCCTGGGGCGCGGCGATTCCGCGGCGACGTTGCTGGCGGATCGTCGGACCGTCGCGGAAGGCGCCTTCACCGCGCCCGTGCTCCGCGAAGCCGCCCGCGACGCGCGCGTCGACATGCCGATCACCGAAGCGGTCTGCCGCCTGCTGGAGGGCGCGCCGGTGAGCGACGTGATCGGCGACCTGCTCGCCCGGCCGTTGAAGGGCGAGGCGGGCTGACCGCGCGCGAGCAATCCGCGAATGGGCTTGCCTCGTTCGTGGATTGTTCTATTTCCGGTGCATGCTCGATATGCCGCCGGACTCCTGCACCGACGAACCCGGATCGCCTCCCGATGCGGTGATGTGTGCCGCCGACGTGGCGCGCGGCGTGATCCGGATGTTGCTGCGCCACGACCTCACCGCGATGACCGAAGTGCCGCTCGACGGCGGGCGGCGCGCCGACCTGATGGCGGTGGATGCGCGCGGACAGATCGTGATCGTCGAGATCAAGGTGTCGCGGGCGGACCTGCTCGGCGACGGGAAGTGGCCGGACTATCTCGGGCATTGCGACCGGTATTTCTGGGCGGTTCCGGCCGGGTTCGACGTCGGGCCTTTAAATGGTCCCGCGTTCCTTCCCGAGCGGACGGGGGTCATCGTCGCGGATCGTTACGACGCGGCGATTGTGCGGGAGGCGCATACCGTGCCGCTGCCGGCGCATGTGCGCAAGCGGTGTACGCTGGCGTTCGCGCGACGCGCTGCGCGGCGGCTGATCGCGCAGATGGACCCGGATGCCGACGGGCTGGCGTTCTGAGAACTAAGGCCTCCCCTCCCTGGAAGGGAGGGGCCGGGGGTGGGTTGGTTTCCGTATCGTGCAGCGGTTGCGCCACAAGCTGGCCGACCCACCCCCGACCCCTCCCTTCCAGGGAGGGGGGAAGGTGCGTTGGTAGTTTCATTACTCGTTTACGAAGTTTAGAACTTCGGACCCGAAACCGCTTTCCGAACCTTTTTCGGCGCATCTTCCAGCAGCTTGCTCACGATCGGATTGCGTCCGTCCTGCTTGGCATAGGCGCGCGCGGACATGCCGGCGATGATGTCGGCCTGATCGGGATCTGCGTTCTCGGCCAGCAGCACCCGGATCATACCAACGTCGCGCCGCTGTACCGCGCGGATCAGCGGCGTTTCGCCCGCCGAGTTCGCCAGATTCGGGTTCGCCCCCGCCGCGGTCAGGATCGGGATCATGCCCGTCTGTCCCAGCGTCACCGCGAGCAACAACGGCGTGTTGCCCTTGCCGTCGCGCAAGTTCGCATCCGCGCCCTTCTGCAACAGGAAGCGCAGATACACCTCGTCGCTGCGCTTGATGACGATGTGGAGCGCGCCCTCGCCACTAGTGACGTCGCGCGTGTTGATGATGTTGCTGCCCGGCTTGCCGAGCATCTCCAGCACCTCGTTGTTCTTCGCATCGCGCACCGCGGACAGGAACTTGTACCCTTCCGACTGGCCTTGCGCGAACGCGGGCGTCGCGACGCAGGCCAGCGCAGGCGTCAGGAGGGTAGCGGCGAGCATCAGGCGGATACGCATCGAGAGACTTCCTTGGTTCGTCCTGGATATCGGGTGACGCTTGCGCCGCAGTAGCGAACAGATCAAGGCTGGCGGCACCATGACCCTCCGTTTCCTCCTCTGCGCGCTCGCGCTGCCTACCTTGGCGTTGACTGCGTGCAACTCGTCCCAGCCCCCCGCCAAGCCGCCGCTCGAAGGCGCGCGGATCGGCGGTGCCTTCACGCTGACCGACCAGAACGGGCAGACCGTCACCGAACAGGCGTTCGCAGGCAAATACCGCATCATGTATTTCGGCTACACCTTCTGTCCCGATGTGTGTCCGACGGATGTCCAGGCGATCGGCGGCGCGGTAAAAAAGCTCGAGGTAAGCGATCCCGCGATCGGCGCGAAGATCGTGCCGGTGTTCGTGACGGTCGACCCGGCGCGCGATACGCCTGCGGTGCTCAACCAGTTCGTCTCCGCCTTCCACCCGCGCATGGTCGGCCTGACCGGCACCGACGACCAGATCGCCAAGATCAAGACCGAATACGCCGTCTATTCCAGCAAGGGCGACGCATCGCCCGGCGCCGGTCCGAGCGGGGGCTACCTCGTAAACCACTCTCGCCAGGGCTATCTGATGGACCCGGACGGCAAGCCTCTCGCTTTGCTGCCGCAGGAACAAGGGCCCGACGCAGTGGTGACGGAAATCAAGCGCTGGGTCCGGTGAGCGCGCGCTTCTGGGAAGATACGCCGATCGACCAGCTCGACCGCGGCCAATGGGAAGCCTTGTGCGACGGCTGCGGCAAATGCTGCATCCACAAGCTCGAGGACGAGGATACCGGCGAACTCGTCGCGACCAACGTCTCGTGCCGCCTGCTCGACCGGCGCAGCGGGCAATGCTCCGATTACCGCCATCGCCACGCTTATGTCCCCGAGTGCGTAAGGCTGACGACCGGCAACGTCCGCGGGATCGACTGGCTGCCCTCGACCTGCGCGTACCGCCTGCGCGCGGCCGGCGAGCAATTGCCCGAATGGCATTACCTGGTCTGCGGCGACCGAGAGGCGGTCCACCGCGCCAAGCAATCGGTGCGCGGCTGGACGATCAGCGAGGACGAGGCCGGCGAGCTCGAATATCACGTGATCGACCGCGAGCTCTGACCCGGTGATAGCCCGATGATCGAGGGCCTGGAGATCGTCCGTCACCCGCGAGCACGCCGCGCGCGTCTGT
Organism: Sphingomonas faeni; assembly: GCF_030817315.1. NCBI lineage: Bacteria > Pseudomonadati > Pseudomonadota > Alphaproteobacteria > Sphingomonadales > Sphingomonadaceae > Sphingomonas > Sphingomonas faeni. Next base: position 2,985,881 of record NZ_JAUSZF010000001.1, read on the forward strand.
CGATCGATCCCGCGAGTGGCCGGGCAAGGCTTGTCCTCCCCAAGCGCGCCGCGTTGAAGCAGGCGCTGGCATGGGCCGAGGACAAGGCCGGCTGGATCGCCGAACAGCGCGCGCTGCTCCCCCAGCCGCGCCCGTTCGTGCCGGGCGCTGTCATCACCGTCGCCGACGAGCCACTGACGATCGAGTGGACTCCGGGCAGCCGCCGCACCGTGATACGCGAAGGCTCGGTCCTGTCATTGTCAGGGCCCCCCGAAACCATCGCGCGTCGCGTCGAGGCATGGTTGAAACGCACCGCGCTCGCCGTCCTGGAAACCGAAACCGCCGAATACGCCGCCAAGGCCAAGGTCAGTGTCGCCCAGGTCGCGGTCGGCGATGCGAAAGGTCGCTGGGGCAGTTGCGCATCGAGCGGGGTCATCCGCTACAGCTGGCGGCTGATCCTCGCGCCGAGCTGGGTCCGCCGCGCCACCGTCGCGCACGAAGTCGCACACCGCGTCCACATGAACCACGCACCGGTCTTCCATGCGCTGGTCGAGCAGCTCTACGGCGAAGACCCGACGCCCGCGCGCGTCTGGCTACGCACGCACGGCGCGGGGCTTCACTGGTTCGGACGCTCGTCCTGATAGCGACGATCCTGACTGCGGTCGTCTTGGTATCGGCCGTCCCGGTACCGGTCATCCTGATACCGATCGCGGGGCACGTCGCGGGTTAGCGGCTGGCGTCCTGCCGGTTGCTCCTGTCGCGGCTGGTTGCGGCCGATGACACGGTCGATCCAATCCTGGTTCATCTGCTGTGGCGGCGGAGCCGGTGCCGCTTCGGGCTGGTCCGCATCGGGCCGCGGGATCGTGTCGCCGGTCTGCGCATCGGTCGGCACCGGCGGCTGGCCCGGATCGATCGGATTGCCGTCCGCGTCGACCGCCATCTGGCCATTGTCGGGCTGGCCGAAATAGCTCTCCTCATCGGGCTCGAGCTGCCACTCCGGCAGGGTCACCTTCGTATCGAACTGCTCGATCGGACGGTTGGCGGTCGCGGGCTTCATGAACGCGGCCCATGCCTTTGCGGGCGCCGTGCCGCCGTGCAGGCCGGCAATCGGCTTGGCATCGTCACGTCCCATCCACACGCCGGTGGTGATCCCGCTCGAGAAGCCCAGGAACCAGCCATCCTTCGACGAACTGGTCGTACCGGTCTTGCCCGCAACCGGGCGGCCGATCTGCGCCGCGCGACCGGTGCCGGTGTTGACGGCGGTCTGCAGCAGGTCGGTCATCTCGGCGGCGACGTAAGGCGCGACGAGCACGTGGCTGCGATCGACCTCATGCGTGTAGATCGTCTGGCCGTTGGCGGTCACGCGCGTGATCCCGTAGGGCGTGACGGCGACCCCCTTGCTGGCGACGGAGGCGAACGCGCGAGTCATGTCGATCACGCGGACCTCGGACGTACCGAGCACCATCGACGGGTGCGTGTTGACCGGGGTCGTGATGCCGAACCGCCGCGCCATGTCGGCCACCGTGTTGAAGCCGACCTCCTGCCCCAGTTTCGCGGCGATGGTGTTGAGCGAATAGGCGAACGCGGTCCGCAACGAGACCGCGCCGGAGTTGCGCCGGGAATCGTTGCGCGGGCTCCAGCCGTTGATCGTCACCGGCTCGTCGACGATCGAATCCTCGGGCTTATGCCCTGCCTCCAGTGCGGCGAGGTACACGAACAGCTTGAACGACGAGCCCGGCTGGCGGACCGCCTGCGTCGCGCGATTGTAGATCGACGAGACGTAATCCTTGCCGCCAACCATCGCGCGCACTTCGCCGCCACGGTCGAGCGCCACCAGCGCGCCCTGCGCGCCCGGGGGTGCATTCGCGCGGATCGCCTCGTCGGCCTGGCGCTGCATGTTGAGGTCGAGCGTGGTCCAGACCTCGAGCGGCTCGGTCGTCTCGTCGATCAGCGTCTCGAGCTGTGGGATCGCCCAGTCGGTGAAATACCGGACACTGTTCTGCTTCGGCTCGGGCGCGAGTTTCAGCCCGGACACGTCGGCGTCGGCAGCCTCGGATGCGGAGATCACGCCGGTTTCCCGCATCGTCTCAAGCACGACGCCGGCGCGACCCATCGCGGCCTCTGCGTCGGCGGTCGGCGAATAGTTGGACGGTGCCTTGACCAGGCCAGCGATGACGGCCGCTTCGGCAAGGCTCAGATGGTCCGCGCCGTGGCCGAAGAACTTCCGGCTCGCGGCGTCGATCCCGTAGGCGCCGCCGCCATAATAGACCTTGTTCAGATAGAGTTCGAGGATCTGGTCCTTCGAAAACTTCCATTCGAGCGCGAACGCCAGGATGCCCTCGCGGAATTTTCGGCCAAACTTCTTCTGGTTGTTGAGGAAGACGGTCCGCGCGAGCTGCTGCGTGATCGTTGACCCCCCTTGCGTCCAGTGACCGCGATCGAACCGCACCTTCACCGAACGTGCGATACCGACCGGATCGATGCCGATATGCGAGCGAAAGCGGCGATCCTCGACCGAGACGGTCGCGTCGCGCATGACCCGCGGGATCTGCGTATAGGGCAGCCACTCGCCGAAGCTCGGGCCCATCGACACGATCACGGTGCCGTCGGCGGCATGGACGCGGATCATCTGGCCGTTGGGCGATGATTTCAGGCTGTCGAAACTCGGCAGCTGCGACATCGCGATATACACCGCGATCGCCAGCGCACCGAGCGCGAGAACGCCGATCCCGACGCAAAGCTGAAGGAACACGACCAGCCGCCGCCGCCAGCGTGACGCCGGGGGAGTTGGGGACCGACGGGACGGGGAAGCAGAACGCGTACGAGCCATGTGGCCGCAGAATTACGCGCGATGCCCCCGCCCTACAAGCGACATCAGGCCGCGACGTTCGCTTTGCGCGGTCGGAATTCGAGCGAGAGCGAATTCATGCAATAGCGCTGCCCGGTCGGTGGTGGACCGTCGGGGAAGACGTGCCCCATATGGCTGTCGCACCGCGCGCACCGCGTCTCGATACGGGTCATGCCGTGGCTGCGATCGGCGTGATCGGTGACCGCGTCTGGGCCGATCGGCTGGGTGAAGCTCGGCCAGCCCGAGCCGGAATCATATTTGTCCGCGCTGTCGAACAGTTCGTTGCTGCACGCCGCGCACCGATAGATGCCATCGGCCTTGTTATCGGTCAGGACGCCCGCGAAGGCGCGCTCGGTGCCGGCTTCGCGGAGGACGTGATATTGTTCGGGGGTTAGCCGCTTGCGCCATTCGGCCTCGGAAAGATTGAGCTGGTCCATGGACATGCATCTCGTGCTGGCAGGGCGGTTTTCAAGACTGCCCCATTCTGGTTGCGTTAGCGATGACCTGGATCAGTGCCGGGCGCATGAACGGAAGCAACCACGCGGCGCGTTCGCTTTCGGCGATGTGACGTACGATGCCGGCGATACCGATCGGGCGGGCAAGGCGACGGGCAAAGTCCTCCTGCCACTGCGCGGCGGAGGCGGGGCCGCCGAGGACGTACGCGTTGGCCGCCGCGACGCCGCTGGCGAGCGCGATGCCCATGCCTTCGCCGGCGAGCGAGGGGATGACGCCGGCCTGGTCGCCGAGCCGGAAGATAGCGTCGACGCCGGTGCGTTGGCGCCAGCCGTAAGGGACGTTGGCGATCGCATCGATCGACGCGTTCGGTTCGATCAGCGCGACCCATTCGCCGAGCGCGGGCATCTCTTTACCAAGCGCTTCGAGCAATTGCGCGGGCGAGCCAGCCGCCTGGAGCCGCGAGCGATGTACGGCCATGCACAGGTTCGCTGTGCCGTCCTCCTGCATCGCCAAGCCGGCATAACCGCGGTCGAACAGATGAAGCTCAATGCCACCAGCGAGCGATTTGGCCAGCGCCGACGAAGGGACGATACGCACACGTATCCCCAGCGTCGGGTCGGCACCGCGCGCGTCCTCGGGGCGCGCCATGCCGCGAACGTCGTGCTTGCCGCTCGCAAGGAAGAGCGTATCGGCCGCGATCGTCGCGCCGTCTGCGAGCCGTGCGCTCGTCGCGTCGATCTCGCGCACGGTGACGCCGCGCTCGACTGGCGTTCCGAGCCGTTCGGCCTCCGCCAATAGCACGGTATCGAGCCGACGACGCGACACCGAGACCGCCGGATGGGGTAGTGCGGCCTCCGCCCGGCGATCACCCGCGAAAATGCGAGCGCGCGTCACGCGCTCGGGGTTCAGCGTGTCGGGATCGATCCCGAGTCCGTCGAGCGTTTCCAGCGTCCGCCAGCTCAGGAACCCGCCGCAAATCGCGTCGCCGGTCTCGCGCGATCGCTCGACGAGCAGATGCGGCAGGCCAGCGCGCGCGAGGCCAATCGCGGTCGCGGCCCCGGCAAGCCCGCCGCCGACGATCAGCGCAGGCGTTCGACGCATAACCGGAACGGAAAGACGCGGCGGACCTTCGCCTGGGTGATGCCCGCCTCGGCGAGCAGCGGTGGCCACTCGTCGGGGCGATAGCTGCGCGCGATCGACAGCGTCCCGTCGTGTCTCACGATCGGGTGCCAGCGCGCGATCGTCGCGAGAACCGGGAAGCCCCAATGCGCGAACCCGTGGCGGTGGAGGTCGTTGACGAACCACCCCGCGTTCGCGTGGCGCTCCATGAAGCGCAGGAACGCGATCAGCTGGTCGTGGCTCATGTGATGCGCGACGAGGCTGCTGACGATCGCATCCCACGGCTCATGGGCAAGGTCGGCATAGTCGCCCGTGACATAGCGGATGTCGCCGCCATGAGCCCGCGCCGCCTGTTCGCTGCGCGGGTTGAGATCGACCCCAACGAGTTCGGCTTCGATACCCTTCGCCTTAGCCCAGCGCGCGATTCGCCGCAGCATGTCGCCATCGCCGAACCCAACGTCGAGCAACCGGAAGCTCTTTCGCTCTGCGGTCGCTCGCGTGAGGAAATCCAGCGTCGGGCGGCGCGCCATCGTGACCGTGTTGACCGTCGCGAGATCGCCGACCACGTCCGCATAGGTCGCCGCATCGAGATCGTCGGCGTCCATCAGCTCTTCGGCCTGACTGCGGACCGCGAGTCTCATGCCGCGCTCCGGAACCCGAAGCCTTCCGCCGCGAGGCCAGGCCCGAACGCCAGTGCCACGCCGTGCGCGACCGATGGCCCAGCCAGCAGTCGCTCGAGCACGAACATCAACGTCGCCGACGACATGTTGCCGTTGTCCGCGAGCACCTGCCGTGATGCCGCCAGCGCCTCGGGCTTCAGATGCATCGCATGCTCGACCGCATCGAGGATCGATCGCCCACCTGCATGGACCGCCCACCCGTCGATCGATTCCGGCGGCAGTCCGGCACTCACGATCGCACGAAAATTCTCGTCGGTCAGGGCGGCGGCGATCCGTCCCGGCACCTCGCCCGACAAGTGCATCGCAAAGCCCGCATCGGTGACGTCCCAGCGGATCAACTGCTCGCTATCCGGCAAAGACGCGGCAAACGGCGCTTCGAGCTCGAACCCGGTCGCATCCGCCGTCACCAGCGCGGCGGCGGCGCCATCGCCGAACTGCAGCATCGCCAGCAACGCCTCGATATCATTGGCAGGTTGCAGGTGCAGCGTGGACAGCTCGACCGTCACGACCAGCACGCGCGCGTCGGGCTCGGACCGGACGATATGCCGCGCACTCCGCAATGCGACGATCGCCGCATAACACCCCATGAAACCGATCAGCAGCCGCTCGACGCTCGACGAAAGGCCAAGCCTGCGCGCGATGATCTGGTCGATGCCGGGCGCGACGAAGCCGGTGCAGCTCGCGACCACGAGATGCGTGATTCCCTCCACCGCGACCTTCGCGCGCAACGCCTCGATCGCGCGGATCGCCAGGTCGGGTGCGTGTTCGGCATACAGGACCATCCGCGCGCTCGTCCCCGGATGGGGTTCCGCCGCGTAGAAGCCGGCATCGTCGACCGGCGAACCACCCTCCGGGGTAGGTGGCAACACCGACCAGCGATGGCCGATACCCGACCGCGATGCCATCCGGTCGAACACGCGCTCGGCCCGCGCATCGACGCGCCCTCGCGCCCACGCGATGAACGCCGCGTGGATATCATGACCGGGAACGGCGGACCCTACGGCATTGAGATAAGCGGACACGATACCCTTTCGCCTGCGATCGATGCCCAACGCATGGCACGTTCAATCGGACTAGGGGAGTTCGATGTTGGTTGGTTGCCGATAGCACTGTGCATTGGAGGCTTCGGCGGATGCAGCGAGGTTTCGTCGTCGCAGCCAACGACGGTGTAGCGGCGCACGTACCGAATAAACCGAATTGAGGACCAATATAGAACTGAATTGAGTTCGTCACCGACGCATCAAATTCAATCCGGATATATTAACATAGAATAGGTTTGAATAACCGACTTAAATGTAGTGTTGTCGGATTGTGCCCATTTCCGCGATCAATAAACTGGAAATGCGAGACCGAGCTTTTAGGATTTAATCCGATCGTCAGGGCGTCTCAGCCTGGGTTTGAGATGGCCGGTGGTAACGTGCGATAGCGGCGACAAAGCTGCAGGCACCGCACCTTCCGGTCGCGTAACGAGTATCAATGGGCAACGGGGAGCCTTTCGTGAAGAACGAGACAGTCGTGGACTTGATCAAGGATCTGACTGCCAAACTTTCGGCGGTGGCCGAAGAGTTCAACGGAAGGGTTGCGAAAGCCGCCGAACCGGTGTTGCCAAGCGAGGAGCCCAACGAGGCAGCGCTCGTAGATCACGCGAATGTGATACTCGCGGAACGGCGTATGCGGCGACAGTTCCTGCCAGCCGAACTGTTTCACGAGCCGGCATGGGACATGCTCCTCGCGCTGTTCGCGGCGCGTGACGATCGGATGCCGATGAACATCAAGGCGCTCGTCAGCATGTCCGACGCGCCGGTCACCACATCGCAGCGCTGGATCGAGCATCTCCACAAGCTGAAACTGATCGATCGCGTCATCGACCCCACCGATCGGCGGCGCGTCGAGATTTCGCTGAGCCATGCCGGCGATCAACAGATGAAAGCCTATTTGCGCGCCCTTCTTCGCCGCTGAGGCCGTCAGTCGGGATTTTCAACCGTTATGATAGTAGATTAGCCCAGTAACGGCAAATAACACCATTACAGCGTTGATGATTAGTAAATGCAAGTCGGAACGGATGTTGTCCGATTAACTATCATAGTTTAGAATATAACCCCCGTTTTGATTTCGTAGTATTTGGTTAAGTCGGATCGAAGACGGTGCCCCGGTCAAAGGGTGGGGCACACATTGATTCGTCGGATTTCATCGAGTGGGGTGAGGATTAGATCGCGTCCGCGCATCTTGGCGGGTCCGCGCTTGATGACGTGGGTACTCGTCGGCGCGCTATCCCAGCCTGGCCTTGCGCAAACTCCCGTGACCGGCACGTCGGCCGGCACCCCGATCGTCAATACGGCAGGCTTGCAGTACGATATCGGCGGTACGGCCCGGTCGACGAATTCGAACACCGTCACGATCATCGTCGCCGAACGGCTCGATGTGGCGCTCGTCCGCGACGGGCAGGATGCGGTCGTCGTCACGTCCCGGCCGGTCGCAATACCCTTCACGTTGACCAATCTGAACAATGGTGCCGAAGCGTTCGCGATCGCGGCGACCCTGTCGTCCCGCGCGGTCGCGTTGCGCGCGCTGGTCATCGATACCGACGGCGACGGCCTTTACGATCCCGCAAAGGACATTGCGCCGGTCGACGGCACGACGCCGCTGCTGGCACCCGGCCAGTCGATCAAGCTGCTCGCGATCCTGGTCGCCACCGCGGAGGGCGCCGCGAACGCCACGCTGACCCTTACCGCGCGCTCGACGACCGGATCGGGTGCGAACGGCAGCGTCTATCCCGGCGCGGGTGATGGCGGCGGCGATGCGGTCGTCGGCATGACCGGCGCGATCGCCAGCGTTGCGGTTCCGCTCGGCACGGCCCCCGCCGGCCCCGTATTGCTCAAGAGCCAGTCGGTACGCGCCGCCGACGGCTCGCAGAACGCGGTCCGCGACTCGATCATAACCTATTCACTCGAGGCGCGCTTCACCGACGCCGTCACCGGCGCGCGGATCGCCGATCCGATCCCCGCAGGCACCGTCTTCGTCCCCGGCAGCCTCGTGCTCGACGGCGTGCCGCTCAGCGATGGCGCGGACGCCGACGCCGGACGCTTCGACCCGAACGCCGCACCAGGCGCCGGCATCACGGTCGCGCTCGGCCGGGTCGCCGCCGGATCCGTCCACACCGTGCAGTTCAAAGCCAAGATCCAATGAGGAGCCAAGCCATGATTACGCGTCCAATGATTGCCGCCGTTCTGGCCACTACCGCGGCGGTCGCATCCGCGGCGGCCGGTCCGTTGCAGGTCACCAGCAGCATCATGGTCGAGGCGCGCAGTGCCGCGCCCGACGGCACCACACGGGTCACGCTGGTGAAGCCGTCGCGGGTGACGCCGGGCGACAAGGTCATCTTCATCCTGGCCTATCGCAACACCGGCGCTCAGCCGCTTGCGAACGTCGTGCTCGACAACCCGTTGCCGCGCCAGATCGCCTATCGATCGGCCAATCCCGGCTCGCCCGCGCCCGACGTGTCGGTCGACGGCAAGACTTTCGGTTCGCTTGCCACCCTCCCGCGTCCGCAGCCCCGACGGCAGCACGCGCGCGGCGAGCCCCAACGACGTCACCAGCGTCCGGTGGCGCCTCGCGAGCCCGCTAGCAGCCGGTTCGCAGGGCCAGTTCGCGTTCCAGGCGGTCCTCAAATGAGACCGTCATTCCGCCTTCACACCTGACCGATCCAACATAGGAAGACCAAGATAATGCACGCAAAAGGGGTAATACGCACGCTGATGGCCGGAACGGCCGCTGTCGTGTCGTTCGGAACCGCATCGGCACAGACCGCGCCGCCACCCGCCGGCACCACTGCCGGCACGACGATCACCAACACCGCGCTGGCGAGCTACACCGTCAACGGCGTGGAACAGACCGCCGAGTCGAACGCCGCGTCGTTCGTCGTCGATCTGAAGGCCAACCTGACCGTAGCGCCACTGGCTGGAAACACGCCTGTCGCGATCGGAGAGGCCGACGCGGTGTTGAAGTTCACCGTCACCAACAACACCAACGGAACCCAGGACTTCATCCTGTCGTCCGTACAAAGCCTCATTGGCGGTATCTTCACGGGGGATAACTTCGACGTCGGCAACATACGGATCGTCGTCGATTCGGATGGCAACAACACGTACACCAGTGCCGATACCGCGACCTACATCAACGAACTCCCGGCGGACCAGACCAGGACCGTCTTCATCGTTGCGAACGTTCCTGCCGATCAGCAGGCGGCACTCGCCACCGTCACGCTGGTGGCGCAGATCGCTGCGGGCGGCGACGCAACGCAGCAGGGCGATGCGCTGGTATCGAACGGCCTCGCCGCCAACCGTGACGGCGTGGTCGACGTGGTCTTTGCCGACAATGATTCGGGCTTCGGCGACCTCGCATTCAACGGATACGGCCGTTCGACGCTTGCGTACGAGATCACGACCCGCAACGTGGAACTCTCGATCGCGAAATCGTCGACGGTCATCTCCGACCCGGTCAACGACATCGGGTTTCCGAAGGCCATTCCCGGTGCGATCGTGCGCTATTGTCTGATCGTGAGAAACGCGACGACGTTGACCCCGGCGCGCAACGTCAACCTGACCGATCTCATTCCCGCCAATACGACGTATGAAGCCAACTCGATCACGGTCGGCGGCATCGGGCTCGGCAACGAGTGCGTGCTGGACGGCCTCCCGCTGAGCGACGCCGGTGGGACGGTATTGCCGTTGAGCGGCATCACCGGATCGTACGACGCGACTGCCCGGAAGGTGAGTGTGACGATCCCGACGGTGACCTCGCTGCTACCGGTCGCCGCCAGCTTCCGCGTGAAGATCAACTAAACCCGCCGCTCGCGGTCCCCGTCCCTCGATAAGGAACGACCGATCCCGGCGCGTGTCGCGACGCGCGCCGGGAGACGACCCTTGATGTCCAGCCTCCGCCGCCTCTCGCGCCTTTGCGCGCTGGTTCTGACGATCCTGTTCGGGCTCGTGATCGGCTGCCTGCCGGTCGCGGCGCAGACTGGTGGCCAAACGCGTATCCAGAATACCGCGACGCTGTCGTTCGACGATTCGGACAGCGAATCGGGCGTTCGCACCGTGACCTCGAACATGGTTTCGCTCGACGTGAACCGCGCCAAGCGGCCGACGACGCTGACGTTTCGCCTGCCGCCGCCAAATTTCGCGATGACCGGCGCGGTGTGCCAGACCGCGCCGACGCTTCTCTTCACGCCGGCGCCGATCGACGCCGCGACCTATGCCGCGTCGTCCCCGATCGCGACCATCGACATCTATGCCGACATGATCCTGGTCCTCGACAACCAGGCCGGCAACCGCGATCCCGACGTGCGCGAAACCGCGATCATCGCGGTCGAGGTCGGCACCATCCAGACCACGCTGACGCTGACCGAGACGGCGGTCGCCAGCGGCATCTTCGCCGGCGGCATCCCTGCGGTCGCGACTGGCAAGCATCCCGAACTCGCCGCCTGCGACATCCGCAACCAGCGCGGCGCGGCGATCACGCTGAGTTTCGCCGAGGATGGCTACAGCCTGTCGTCGACGGCATCGCTGTTGATCGACCCGGCCGGCTACACCTTCGATTCGCGCACCGGCGCGTTGGTCGATGGCACCGTCATGTCGTTGGTCGACGAGACCGGACAGCCCGCGACGGTATTCGGCGACGATGGTACGAGCCGCTATCCCTCCACCGTCGTCACCGGCGAAGCCGTCACCGACGCCAGCGGCCGCGTCTATCCGGGCGAGACGGGGCGATATCGTTTCCCGCTGACCGCGCCCGGCCGGTATTTCCTGAAGGTAGCACCACCCGGCACCTATACCGCGCCATCGACCGTCGACCGCGCGACGCTGGCCGCGCTGAAGGACCCGCAGGGGCGGCCCTATATTCTCAACGACACGAGTTTCGGCGCATCGCTGACGCTGTCGACGCCCGAGCCGTTCGCCGCCGACATTCCGCTCGACAGCCCCGGCGCGGGGACTTTGCTGCTGACCAAGACGGCGTCGGTGCGTGAGGCGTCGCCGGGGGATTTCGTCCAGTATCTGTTGCGCATCACCAACCGCGACACGGTTCCAGCGCGCGGGCTTCACGTCGCCGATACGCTGCCCAGGGGACTGCGTTACGAACGCAATTCCGCGCGGGGCGGCGAAGAGCCGACCGTGTCGAGCGACGGCCGAACGCTCGATTTCGCGATACCGTTGCTCGCTGCCGGTGCTTCGACCGAGCTGAAATACGTCGTCAGCATCGCCCCCGGCGCACCCACGGGCGAAGCGCTCAACCGTGCGCGCGTCGTCGGGCAGGGAACCGTCACCAGCAACGAAGCCGCGGCATCGGTCCGCCTGCGTCCGCTGCTGTTCACCGATGCGATGACGATCATCGGCCGCGTCACCGAGGGCAATTGCGGCGATCCGGTCGACAAGCGCAAGGGCGTGGCCGGCATCCGCCTGTTGATGGAGGACGGCACGTTCGTCGCCACCGATCGCGACGGATTGTACCATTTCGAGGGCGTCCGCGCCGGGCGTCACGTCGTCCAGATCGACACGTCGAGCATTCCCGCGACGCATGCGCCGGTCGCCTGCGACATCGACACGCGCCAGGCGAACAGTGCGATCTCGCGGTTCGTCGAGGGTGATGGCGGCTTGCTCAAACGCGTCGACTTCCAGCTGAAGCCGACGGGCAAGGCCAAGGCTGCGGACGCCGCATTGCCGATCACGGTCGTCGACGACGCCACCGCCGCGGGCAGCCGCGACTGGCTCGCCAGCGGCCAGACCGCCGGCGTAGACTGGCTGTTCCCGCTCGCCGACCATAACCCGCGCGCTCCGGTCGTTCGCGCCGTCGTCCGGCATCTGCCAGGGCAGCGTGTCGCGCTCACGATCAACGGCAAGCAGGTCGAACCGATCGCGTTCGACGGCACCGATACCCGCGACGGCACCGATATCGCAGTCTCGCGCTGGACGGGTATCCCATTGGTCGACGGTGACAATCGTCTCCAGGCCCGCGTGCTTTCCGCCGATGGCAGCGTCGTGAAGACGCTCGACCGGGTCGTGCATTATGCGGGCCTCCCGGTCCGCGCGGTGTTCGATGCCGCCAACAGCCGGCTGGTTGCGGATGGGCTCACCCGCCCGCTGATCGCGGTGCGCGTGACCGACAAGGCCGGCCGGCCGGTGCGGGCAGGGACGATCGTACCGTTCGCGGTCGACCAGCCCTACATCGCCGCCGTCGAAGTCGCGCTCGAACAGAGCCGCCAGCTGGCTGGTCGCGAGCGCTCGTCGACGACCGCGCTGGTGGTGGGCGACGACGGGCTTGCCTTCCTCGCGCTCCAGCCGACCACCCAGGCGGGCGCGGTCCGCGTCGCGGTTTCGCTGACCGAGGAAAAGGTCGTCCACACCAACGAAATTCGTGCCTGGCTCGCCGCGTCCGCCAAGGACTGGGTCGTGGTCGGGTTCGGCGCGGGCTCGCTCGGCTACGACATGCTTAGCAAGCGCCAGTCGGGCCTGCCACGGTCCGAGCGCAACAGCGTCGTCACGGACGGCCAGCTCGCTTTCTATGCCAAGGGACGCGTCAAGGGATCGTGGCTGGCGACGATCGCCTATGACAGCGACCGCAAATACGATCCCGACCGCGGCCTGCTCGGGACGATCGACCCCGACCGCTATTACACCGTGTACGGCGACGGTTCGCGCCAGGGCTACGACGCGGCGACCCGCCGGAAGCTGTACCTGCGGCTCGAGCGTCGCGAATTCTACGCGCTGTTCGGCGATTTCGAGACCGGCTTCACCGATACCCAGCTGACCCGCTACAACCGGACGCTCAACGGCGTGAAAACCGCGTACGAAGGCAAGCGCGTGCGAGCGACCGGGTTCGCGGCGCATACCGACACGCTGTATTCGCGCGACGAGATCCAGGGCAACGGGTTGAGCGGTCCGTACCGCCTGTCGGGCCGCAACATCGTGCCGAACAGCGACAAGCTGCGGCTCGAGACGCGCGACCGCTTCCGCTCGGAACTGATCGTGGCGACCACGCAGCTGACCCGGCACATCGACTACGACATCGACACGTCGATGGGCACGGTCCGGTTCCGCAACCCCGTCCTGAGCCGCGACAGCAACCTCAATCCGACCTTCATCGTCGCCGACTACGAGGTCGAGAGCGGCCGATCCGCCAAGCTGGCCGCTGCGGCGCGCGTCGCGACCAAGCTGGTCAAGGGTCGCGTCGAAGTCGGTGCGGCGATGATCCGCGACGAGACCAACGGTGAAGCCATCGTGCTCGGCGCGGACATCAAGGCGCGCGTCACCGCGAACACCGAAGTGCGCGGCGAGATCGCCAAAGGCGGGCGCGGCGGATTGGGGCAGGGGCTCGCCTATCTTGCGGAGATCGACCATCACGGCGCAAAGCTCGACCTGCTCGCCTATGCCCGCCAGCAGGATACCGCGTTCGGTGTCGGCCAGCAGAATCTGGTCGAGGCGGGGACGCGCAAGTTCGGGCTCGACGGCCGGGTTCGCCTGACCGATCGGCTGAGCCTGACGGGTGTGGTGTGGCACCAGCAACAGCTCGACAGCGCGGGGACGCGGACCGCCGCCGACGCCCGGATCGAATATCGTCGCGAATCGGGTACGATCTTCGTCGGTGGGCAATATGCGGCCGACCGCGGCATCGACGGCAAGCCCCGTGACAGCCGTCTCCTGACGGTCGGCGGCACGCAACTTCTGTTCGACAGCAAGCTGAGCGTCACCTTGCAGACCCAGTTCGCGCCGGGCGGGCAAAGCGACAGCGTCGACTTCCCGATCCGCCACCAGATCCAGCTGGCCTACCGGATCACGCCCGGCATCCGCCTGATCGGCGGCTACGAGATTGCGAACGGCGACGGCTATGTCGCGCACACCAAGCAGGCGGGCTTCGACGTCGCGCCGTGGACCGGTGCCAAGCTGATGAGCACGCTGAACCAGCAGGCGATGGGCGAGGACGGCGCGCGGACCTACGCGCAATACGGGCTCAGCCAGTCGGTGCCGATCGGCAAGAACTGGACCATCGACGGTACGCTCGATGCGAGCAATACGGTGAAGGGCGAGATCCCGAAAGGCGCGGTGGTCAATCCGTTCCAGCCGGTCACGTCGGGTGGCTATGTCGGGCAGGACCAGACCAACGGCGATTACGCGGCTGCCACGATCGGCGCGACTTATCGCCAGACCTTGTGGTCCGTGAATGGGCGGCTCGAATACCGCCATGCCGACAGCGGCGACCGCTGGGGGATTACGACCAACTTCCTGCGTACGCTGGGGCAGGGCAAGACCCTGGCGTCGAGCATCAAGGGGTACACGATCAAGGACAAGACCGGCGCGGTCGCGACCTATGCCACCGCCGACATGGCGCTCGCCTTCCGTCCGCTCGACAGCCGCTGGTCGGTGCTAGAACGGCTCGAACTGCGGCACGAGAGCGCGGATGCGGGGTTCTCGGACTCCAATTCGCTCGGTGTGCCGGCGTACGGCGGCGGCGACCAGGTGACGTCGCGGATCATCAACAACCTGGCTCTGAACTATCGCACCGGCCCGGAAGGGTTGGGTCATGGCACCGAGGCGACGCTGTATTACGGCGCGAAATACGTCGCGGGGCGGTTCGCCGACGACACCTATGACGGGTATATCGACGTCACCGGGTTCGAGCTCCGCCACGATGTCGGCACGCGGTTCGATATCGGCGTGAGCGGCTCGGTCCAGCATGCATGGGCGCGCGCCGCCTGGTCGTGGAGCGGTGGGCCGTCGGTCGGCGTGTCGCCCGCGCAAAATACGTGGATCAGCGCCGGCTACAACGTGTCCGGCTACCGCGACCGCGATTTTGAGGACGACCGCTACACGCGGCAGGGGCCGTACGTCACGATGCGGCTGAAGTTCGACCAGACGACGCTTGGCCCCGCGCTCGGTGGCGCAACGCGCGCGCTGTTCGCCGGGCGGCGATAATTACGGGGAGAGACAGGAATGCCGATACCGAGCCAGCCCACACCCATGCCGCAGCCACGCGACTTCACCGACCATGGTCCGTGCGCCGAGGATTTAGCGCGAGCGTTCGCGATGCAGGACGCAGCGATGAGCGAGGCGTTGATCGAGACGCTGGCGACCCAGGCGATCCGGCAATGGCGGCTCGACGACGCGACGTTCTGGCAGCGGGTGAAGTTCCAGGCGCGGATGATCCGGGCGCAGATGGGGTCGGGGAAACACTGAGGTAATGCGGGATGCGACTGTTCTTCCCCCCTCCCTGGAAGGGAGGGGCCGGGGGTGGGTCGGCTTCCGCATAATCCGGACTGGCGTGGCACGAGCGGGCCGACCCACCCCCAACCCCTCCCTTCCAGGGAGGGGAGCGCGTTATCCTCGGGCCAGACCGCGCGACCCAAACGCGCGCCTATTTCTCGTCGGTGGTCAGCTTCACCTTGTTCGGCAGCTTCTTCCCCTTGGTCCGGCGCGAGGGCAGCTGGACCGGGTTCTTCTTCTTCCACTGCGCAAACGTCATCGGGCCCTCGGGCGTTTCGATGATCGTGTCGTCGATCGAACTCATGCAATGCCTCCGCCACGCCCAACGCACGGCAGCGAAAGGGGGACCCTCGAGGGGGGTGTTTACTCTATCGGAGAAAATGGTGCGGCCAAGAAGACTCGAACTTCCACGGGCTTTCGCCCACAACGACCTCAACGTTGCGCGTCTACCAGTTCCGCCATGGCCGCCCATGAAACATCACCGGGCGGACCCGGCATCTGGTAGGCGAGCGCCACTAGCAAGGCTTTCCGCATCGCGCAACGGCCTTTGCGAAAAACCGTTCGTCCGGTACCGCAAACGATGGCTGCGCCCTTTCTCTCGACCGATATGAAAGCCGAAACGCGTCGCGTTCTCGCGCTTGCATGGCCAGTGATGCTGACCAGCCTCAACTGGACGATCCTCCACGTCACCGACGTGATCGTCGTCGGCCTCGTCGGCGCGCACGAGGTCGCTGCGCTGGGGGCGAGCCGCTCGCTGACGTTCATCGCGATCGTCACGGGGCTCGCGTGGCTGTCGGGCGTGCTGGTCCATACCGCGCGTGCCGACGGGGCGGGGGATTTGCCGCGTACCGGACAGGTGCTCCGCGAAGGTCTTGTGCTGGGATTGCTGCTCGGGCTTGTCGTAGGCGTCGTCATGTTCGTGTCCGCGGACGCCATGCTCGCCGGGATCGGTGTCGCGCCCGCGCTGGTCGAGCCGGCCGGGCAGGTCGTGCGCGTCATGGCCTTCACCTATCCGCCGCAGCTGATGATCGTCGCCGCCAGCTTCTTCCTGGAGGGCGTCAGCCGACCGCGGCGCGTCGCGGTGGTCAACCTGTCGATCCTGCCGCTGAACGCCGTGCTCGCCTGGGCGATGTCGGGTGGGCATCTCGGGCTGCCGGCGATGGGCGCGGTCGGGGCTGCGACGGCGACCGCGATCGCGTCGGGTCTCGGAGCGGTCGGGATGATCACCGCCGCATTGACCCTCCCGCGAGCGAAAGAGCGGGGCGTTCGGCGAATCGATCTCGCGGCATGGCGCGGCGTGCCTGCCGGTATCGCAGCCCTGGCAGTGTTCGGTATCGTCCCCGCGGTCGCGTCAGGACTCGAGCTGGCCGGCTTCTCGATCCTGATCGCGTTGTCGACGCAGTTCGGCGACGATGTCGCGCACGCGTTCCAGATCGTGTTCTCGGTCCACAACGTCACGTTCGCACTGGCGCTCGGGCTTGGGTCGGCGTGTGGCGTCCGCGTGGGCAATGCGGTGGGCGAGGGGGATCCGAAGGCGGGTATTTCTCGCGCCTTGATCGCAACCGGGCTGTCGATGCTCGCGCTGGGAGTGTGCGGGATCGTCCTGATCGTCGCGCGCGGGCCGATCGTCGGGGCGTTCCCCTCCGATGCCGCGACGCACGCGGTCGCGCTGGCGATGCTGCCGGTATGGGCGCCGTTCATCCTGTTCGACGGCGCGCAGGTGGTGCTGGTCTATGCGCTCCGCTCGCTAGGCGATCAGGTCGTTGCGGGCGTGAACAGCATCGCCGCGTATTTCGTCGTTACCGGCGGCGCGGGCTGGTGGATGGTCCACGTCGGGGTGGGACCGATGGCGCTGGTCTATGCGTCCGGGCTCGGCATGCTGACCGCGGCCCTATTGCACGGCGCACGGTTCTGGCTCGTGAGCCGGCGTTTGCGACGCGCCTAGCGGGTCGCCTCGCCGGCAAAGCTCAGTTCGAGGCGCTTCGAATTCGCAGGCACGTTCAGCGTCGCGGAGTTGAAGTTGATCGCACCGCCGGGTGCCAGGGTCCGCTGCTGCGGCGTGATCGTCCAGCTATACACCAGCCGCCCCTGCGCATCGCGGAGTTCGGCGCGGATGTCGGGCACACGCTGGCGCTGATCGGACGGGTTGGTGACCTGGCCGCTGACCGCGAACAGTTCCGAGCCGTTATCCAGTTCGCGGCGCTCGATCGGGTTGTCGCGCAGCCGCAACGGCGTCTCGTCGCTGCCGATCCCGAGACCGAGCTTCGCCGCGACACCCGGCGCGCCGAGATACACGATTGCCCCGGCCGCGATCAGCATCAACAGCCCGGCAAGCACCGCGACGATCGTCCAGCGGCGGCTCGTGTTGCGACGCAGGCGAGCCGGCAAATTCTGGGTCGGTGGCGGTGCCGGCGGGACGAACGTGAGTGCAACGACCGCAGGCTCGGGCGTGATCGGCGCGGCAGGGGCGAACGGCGCGAACCGTTCGACCGGCTCCGTGACCGGCGGACTCGCCAGTGGGGCAATCGGCGGACTCGCTAACGGGGCGAGCGGTGGTGGCGCAGGTGCGAGCGGGGTCGAGTCAGGCGTCTCCAGCGCGTCCTCGACCTCGGGTGCGGCGGCCTGGAACCAGCTATGCTTGCAGTTGGCGCAACGCACGGTGCGGCCGTCGGTCCCGATCGCGCTGTCGGGGACCAGATAGCGCGTGCTGCACTCGGGACATTGGAGGATCATGGATACGCTTCACCAGCGGTCACCGGAGCGCGACCGTTCTTGGCCGCGAATAAGCACGCGGCCCGCATATGTGGCAAGCTTGAAGCGGCCCGCGCTTTCATGCGAAAGCGCCGATACGGGCATTGGCACGGGCATCAAGCGGGCGAGAGCGGGCGCAACCACGTCATGGCGAATATCGTCCAATTCGAAAATGTCGGGCTTCGCTACGGCACCGAGTCAGACTCCGGGCCCGGTGCCGGACCGGAGACGCTGTCGGACGTCAGCTTCACCCTGCGGAGCGGTGCGTTCTATTTCCTGACCGGCGCGAGCGGTGCGGGGAAGACCTCGCTGCTCAAGCTTCTCTATCTCGCGCAACGGCCGACGCGCGGCGTGATCCGGCTGTTCGGCGAGGATACGGTGGTCCTCTCGCGCGACCGGTTGCCCGGCTTTCGTCGACGGATCGGCGTGGTGTTCCAGGATTTCCGGCTCGTGCCGCATCTGTCGACCTGGGACAATATCGCGCTGCCGTTGCGGGTCGCCGGCATGCCCGAGGCGGACATCGAGCAGCCGGTGCGCGAGATGCTTGCCTGGGTCGGGCTGACCGAGCGTGCGGATGCGCGGCCGGCAACGCTGTCGGGTGGCGAGCAACAGCGCGTCGCGATCGCCCGCGCCGTCATCGGCCGCCCCGAAATCCTGGTCGCGGACGAGCCGACCGGCAACGTCGATCCCGACATGGCCGAGCGGTTGCTTCATTTGTTCGAATCGCTCAATAAGTTGGGGACGACGGTCGTGGTCGCGACGCACGACCTTCACCTGCTCGGGCGGATACCCAGTGCGCAGATGATGCGGCTCGATCGCGGACGATTGCTCGATCCGACCGGCTCGCTCCGCTATCCACCGACGCGGCCCGAATGATAGGTCGCGCCTCCAAAGCGCGGTCTTCGGCCGAACGGCGCGTGCTCGACGAAGCGGGTGGATTGCGCGCAATGACGTGGGTGATGGCGATCATGCTGTTCCTGACGATGCTCGCTGCCGCCTTGGGACTGGCGACGGCGGGCGCGGCGCGATTGCTCGATCGGCAATTGGTGGGGCGGTTGACGGTGCAGATCGTCGATGGCGATCCGGTGCGCCGCGATGCGGTTGCAGCGCGCGTGCTTGCTGCATTGCGGACGATGCCTGCGGTGGCGACGGCGACGCCGGTCAATCGCGCCGAACTCACGCGACTGCTGCAGCCCTGGCTGGGGTCCGACGGCGCCGACCCGCAACTGCCTGTGCCGGCGATGATCGATGTCGACCTTGCCGACCACGATGAGGCGGCGGCGGCGCGTGTCGCGACCAGTGTCCGCCGTGTGAGCCCGATCGTCCGCGTCGATCGCCACGAAAGCTGGATGTCGCCGGTCAACGACGTGATGCGCTCGCTGACGTTCCTCGCGTTGGCGCTGGTCCTGCTGATGGCGAGCGCGACCGCCGCGGTCGTCGTGCTCGCCGCGCGCGCGGGGCTTGAGACGCACCGCGAGACGATCGCGGTGATGCACATGCTCGGCTCGACCGACCTCCAGATCTCGCGGCTGTTCCAGCGGCGGATCGCGCTCGATGCGACGATCGGTGGCGTCGGAGGCGGTGTCGCGGCGTTGCTGGTGATCGCGTTCATCGGTAACAGGTTGCACGGATTGGGTTCGGAACTGCTTGGCGGGGTGACGCTCGGTGGAATCGACTGGGTGGTGCTCGCGCTGCTCCCAATCGCGTTCGTCGTGCTCGCGACGCTCGCCGCTCGCATGACGATCGTCCGCGCGCTGAGGCATATCCTGTGATCGTGCGGTTCCTCGGCATCCTGGGTCTTGCCTGGGCATTCGGGTTCGCGGTTTTCATGCTGCTGCTGCCCAAGCCGCTCGACGGCTTCACCTCGGATGCGATCGTCGTGCCGACCGGTGGAGCAGGGCGGATCGACCGCGGCATCGCGCTGATCCGCGATCACCAGGCGAAACGGATGCTGGTGACGGGTGTCGCGCCGGGGGTGCGGCCGATCGATCTCGCGCTGGAGTATCGCACGTCGCCGGCGTTGTTCGCGTGCTGCATCGATCTGGGTGCGGACGCAGTCGATACGCGGTCCAATGCGGAAGAAACTGCGCAGTGGGTGCGCGTGCACAAATACCGGTCGGTGCGGCTGGTGACGTCGGATTGGCATGTCGCACGGGCCCGGATGGAGCTGTCGGCGGCGCTCGACAAGAATGTCGTGATCCTCGGCGACGGGGTGCCGGGTACGCCGCGGCTCGGAACCTTGGTCAACGAATACAACAAGTTGATCCTTCGCCGGATCGCATTGTGGATTGGATTTGGCGGATGATTTGGTTGCGCAACTGGGCGTTCATGCTCGTTTTCTACACGATCTCGGTGCCGATCGTGGTGACGGTGCCGATCTCGGCGCTGTTCGGCTCGCGCGCGGTGATCGTGCATTCGACGATCTGGACTCGCTTCCACCGCTGGTGCGCGCGGTGGATCCTAGGCGTGCATATTCGGATCGAAGGGACGCGGCCGACCGAGCCGGCATTCTATGCCTGCAAGCACCAGGCGATGTTCGAGACGCTCGAATTGCAGGGGTTGCTTGACGGTCCGGCCATCGTGTTGAAGCGCGAACTGGCGGATATCCCGGCCTGGGGTTGGGCGGCGCGGCGTTATGGCGCAATCGTCGTCGACCGCGAGGCGTCGGCGAAGGCGATGCGCAACATGATGCGCGAAGCAAGCGCCGCCAAGGCCACGGGCCGATCGATTCTAATCTTTCCCGAGGGGACGCGCGTTTTGCCCGGTGAGCATCCGCCATTGAAGCCGGGGTTTGCCGGGCTCTATCGCGCGCTGAAGATGCCGACGGTGCCGATCGCCTGCGACAGCGGACTGGTGTGGCCGAAGAAGGGGCCGAAGCTGCCGGGGGTGATTACGTTCCGGTTCGGCGAGGTGGTGCCGCCGGGCTTGCCGCGTGAAGAGGCGGAGCAGCGCGTCCATGCGGCGATGAACGCGCTGGATTAGCGGTTCACTACCCCGGCGGAGGCCGGGGCCCAATTGGGGGACGTCAATGATGTGCGTTGCGAACCGTTACTCCAGCCTACCCAATTGGGCCCCGGCCTTCGCCGGGGTGGTTGCGTTTGGGGAAGCGCAAGCGAAAGCCCCCCTCAGCCGTGCGTCCGCCCGAAATCCTGCACGTCGTCGTCCTGCCCCTGCTCGACGATACTCCGCCGGATCGCCCGCGTCCGCGTGAACAGGTCGAACAGCGCATCCCCGTCGCCCCAGCGGATCGCACGCTGGAGATGGCTCAGATCCTCCGAGAAGCGTTGCAACATCTCCAGCACCGCCTCGCGGTTGTTGAGGAAGATGTCGCGCCACATGGTCGGGTCCGACGCCGCGATCCGGGTGAAGTCGCGGAAGCCGCCGGCGGAATATTTGATGACCTCGGACTGGGTCACCTCCTCGAGATCGCCCGCGGTGCCAACGATCGTATAGGCGATCAGATGCGGCAGATGGCTGGTGACGGCGAGGACGCGGTCGTGATGCTCGGGTGCCATCGTCTCGACCTGCGCGCCGAGCCGCCGCCAGAACTCGGAGACACGCTCGACCGCGACCGGGTCGGCACCTTTGGGGGGCGTGACGATGCACCAGCGGTGGCGGAACAGCGTCGCGAAGCCGGCTTCGGGGCCGCTGCGTTCGGTGCCGGCGACCGGATGCGCGGGGATGACGATCGCGTTCGGCAGCGCCTCGGTGAGCGCGCGGACGATCTCGGCCTTGCAGCTGCCGACGTCGCTGACGACCGCGTCGGCGGGAAGTTCGGCCGCGAACTCGCGCGCGACGTCGCCCATGATGCCGACCGGCACGCACAGGATCACAAGGTCGGCGTCGATCACCGCCGCCCCCGCCGAACCCGCGACGTCGTCGCAGAACTGCAGCCGGCCCGCGGTCTCGCGCACGCTGGCGTCGGCGTCGTAGCCGGTAACTCGGACCGTCGGCATCGTTTCCCGCACCGCGCGCGCCACCGACGAGCCGATCAGTCCCAGCCCGATGATCGTGACGCGCGCGAACGGCAGCATCAGGCGCTTTCGACCAGGTTGCGCAGCGCCGCAGTGACGCCGCGCGTTTCCTCCTCGGTGCCGATCGTAATGCGCAGCGCGTTGGGCAGGCCCTGGCCGGGCAGCCAGCGGACGATATAGCCCGCCTCCATCAGCCCGTGATAGGCGGCGTCGGCGGTCAGGCTGCCCTCGAACAGCACCAGCACGAAGTTCGCCTTGGACGGTACGCAGCGCAGACCGGCATTGCCCATCTGCCCGATCTGCTCGACGAACCAGCCGCGCCACTGGTCGTTATGCGCGCGCGTTGCCTCGACGAAGGCGGTGTCGGCGATCGCCGCGACGGCCGCCGCCTGGCCTGCGGTGGTAACGTTGAACGGTGCGCGGATGCGGTGCATCGCGTCGATGATCGGCGCGCAGGCATAGCCCCAGCCGATCCGCTCGGCGGCAAGACCGTGGATCTTCGAGAAGGTCCGCGTGACGAGCACGTTCGCCTCGGTCATCGCCAGCGCGAGGCCGGCATCGTCCTCCTCGGGCGAGAGGTATTCGGCATAGGCCTGGTCGAGCACGAGCAGCACCGACTTCGGCAGCCCCGCATGCAGGCGTGCAATCTCTGCGCGCGGCGTGAACGTGCCGGTCGGGTTGTTCGGGTTGGCGACGAACACGACGCGGGTGCGCTCGGTGACCGCGGCTAGGATCGCGTCGACGTCGGTGGCGTAGTCGCGGTCGTCGACGATGACGGGTTCCGCTCCCACCCGACGCGTCGCGATCTCGTAGACCGCGAAGCCGTAGCGGACGTGGATGATCTCGTCGCCGGGGCCCGCATAGGCGCCCGCGACCAGATGCAGGATCTCGTCCGAGCCGGTGCCGTAGATCACGCGCGCCGGATCGAGGTCGTAATGCGCCGCCAATGCCTCGCGCAGCGCGGTCGCGCCGGCGTCGGGGTAGCGTTCCAGCGTCCGGTCGGCGGCATCGAACGCGGCCTTCGCGGCGGGGCTGGTGCCGAGCGGGTTTTCGTTCGACGACAGTTTGATCACCGTGCGGCCATCGTCGGTCGTCGAGCGGCCGGGCGTGTACGGCGCGATCCCCAGAATCCAGGGCTTCGGCGCGGGTGCGGGCATGATGTTTGTCATGGCCGCGGGACATAGCGGGCGCGGTGCCGCGGTGGCAAATATTTGTGCGAGGGTGGAGGTCGTCCGGAAGGATCAGTGGCCCACCTTCTCCCGTCATCCTGACGAAAGTCAGGACCCAGAGCCACGGAGGCTAGCGCGCGTTGCCCTGGGTCCTGACTTTCGTCAGGATGACGGATGACGGATGACGGATGACGGATGACGGATGACGGATGACGGATGACGGATGACGGATGACGGATGACGGATGACGGTGCGGTCCGAACGATCCTCCCCCGCCAGGGGGGGGTGGCGCGCAGCGACGGAGGGGAGGGTGACGCAACAGTGGTTTCCCTTTCTCCCCCCTCCGTCTGGCAAGCGCCAGCCACCCCCCCTGGCGGGGGAGGATAGAGGATGCGGCGCTGGCATGACGGCGGGCGCTTATGGTAGCGCGCAGCATGCTCGACCCTGCGACCATCGACCACGACACCGACCAGCGCTTCGGTCTCGCCCGTCGCGTCACGTTGCGGGGACCGCTCAGGCTCGATGGCGGCGTGCTGCTGTCGCCGGTCGACATCGCGTATGAGACCTACGGCACGCTCAACGCCGACGCCTCCAACGCGATCCTGATCTGCCACGCGCTCACCGGCGACCAGCACGTCGCCTCCAATCACCCCCGCACCGGCAAACCCGGCTGGTGGACCCGCATGGTCGGCGAAGGCAAGCCGATCGACCCCGCGCGGCACTTTGTCGTCTGCGCGAACGTGCTCGGCAGCTGCATGGGCTCGTCGGGACCCGCGACGATCAACCCGGCGACCGGGCGGCCGTGGGCGATGGGATTCCCGGTCATCACGATCCGCGACATGGTGCGTGCGCAGGCGATGCTGCTCGATCATCTCGGCGTCGACGTGCTCCATGCAGTGGTCGGCGGATCCATGGGGGGCATGCAGGCGCTCAGCTGGCCCGCGACCTTCCCCGACCGCGTGAAGGCGTGTGTCGTCATCGCCTCGACCGCGCGCCATACCGCGCAGAACATCGCGTTCCATGAGGTCGGGCGTCAGGCGGTGATGGCCGATCCGAACTGGCGAGGTGGCGAGTATCATGACGGTGCGGCGCCCACCGCGGGCCTCGCAGTGGCGCGGATGGCAGCGCATATTACCTATCTGTCGGAAGCCGGCCTGACCGAGAAATTCGGTCGTCGCCTCCAGGCGCGCGACGCGAAGTCGTTCGGGTTCGACGCCGATTTCCAGGTCGAGAGCTATCTGCGCCACCAGGGGCTGGCCTTCACCGACCGGTTCGATGCGAACTCGTATCTCTACATCACGCGGGCGATGGATTATTTCGATCTCGCCGAGGAGCATGGCGGGCTGCTCGCCAACGCGTTTCGCGCGACCAAATCGCGGTTCTGCCTCGTCAGCTTCGACACCGACTGGCTGTACCCGACTGCCGAATCCCGCGCGATCGTCCAGGCCTTGAACGCAGCCGGCGCACCGGTCAGCTTCGTCGAGCTGTCGAGCCCGTACGGCCACGACGCGTTCCTGCTGGAGGCGCCCGATCTCAACCGGGTCGTCGACGGCTTCCTGAGGGCAGGACGATGACGATCATCCTTTCGGACGACGCGAGCCGGTTGCAGGTCGACCGCATCCACGCCTGGCTGGCCGGCAGCTACTGGTCGCCGGGGATCGAACGCGACTTGGTCGAACGCGCGATCGCAGGCTCGCACTGCCTCGGTGCGTATCAAGACGACGCGCAGGTCGGGTTCGCGCGGATGATCACCGATCACGCCACGTTCGCGTGGCTCGCCGACGTCTGGGTCGAGGAGACCGCGCGCGGGCAGGGGCTCGGGCGCCGAATGGTGAGCTGGTTCCTCGAACATCCGTCGTTTGCCGGGTTGCGCAGGTTCGGCCTCGTCACCGCGGACGCGCACGGCGTCTATGCGGACCTCGGCTTCCATCCGCTGGTCCGCGCCGACCGCTATATGGAACGCCTCGCGCCGGGCTTGGCCGAGCAACTGCGGACCGCACCATGACCTTACGGACCGACCTCGCCGTCATCGCCGAAAACGTCGCACAGGGCAGTCGTGTGCTCGACATCGGCTGCGGCGACGGAGCGCTGATGGCTGCACTGCGCGACACCCGCAACGTGGACGCACGCGGGCTGGAGATCGACGCGCATAACGTGGCATCGGCGGTCGCGCGCGGCCTGTCGGTGATCCAGGGTGACGCGGACGTGGATCTCGCGGGCTATCCCGACGGCAGCTTCGACTACGCCATCCTAAGCCAGACCCTGCAGACCGCACGCGCACCCGACCTCGTGCTCGATCATCTCCTCAGGATCGGTCGACGCGCCTTCGTCAGCTTTCCCAATTTCGCGCATTGGCGCGTGCGGCTGTCGCTCCTCTGGGGTGGTCGCATGCCGGTGACGCGGCAATTGCCCGAGAGCTGGTACGACACGCCCAACATCCACCACGTCACGATCGACGATTTTCGCGCCTTCGTCAAAACGCGAGGGATCACGGTCGAGGGCGCCTGGTTTCTGTCAGGGGACAAGCAGACGGGCAAAGGCGCTGCCAACCTGTTGGCCGAACACGCGGTATTTCTGCTTCGGCCATGACCGCGCAGCGACAAATGTAACACTATGTCGCGCTATACTGATTGAGATCAGTAATAAAACGGAACCGATAGGCCGGCGGCTGGTTACTTCGCCGATGACCAAGACCGCCCTCATTGTTGAAGACGAAATCTTCGTCGCGCTCGATCTCGAGCGGATCCTGATGGATGCCGGCTACGGCGTTGCAGCGATCGCGGCGGATCGCGACAGCGCGATTGCGGCGGCACCGGGTTGCAACTTCGCGTTCGTCGACATCAATCTGCGCGACGGACCTACGGGACCGGAGATCGCCAGGCGGATGGCGAAGGATTACGGCGTCAAGGTCGTGTTCGTGACCGCGAATCCCGCGCAGATCGGCGATGCGGAGTGCCTCGGCTATATCCGCAAGCCGTTCAGCGATGCGGCGATCCTCGCAGCCGCGGCTTTGGCGTGCAACGACGAGCAAACCGCGCACGACGACGTCATCCGCATCAGCGGCTGAACGCAGCCTTTGGAATAGTCAGGTCTACGATCAGGCCATCATCGTTCCAGGTTCGGTTCACGCTACCACCCAACTGACGCACCGCACTCATCTCGATCAGCTGCGTGCCGAAACCGGCTGGTGTCGTCGGCTTGGTGACGGATGGGCCTCCCACTTCCCGCCAGTTCAATGTAACCGTATCGGTATTTGCCGAGACGGTGATCTCGACAGTGCCGAGTTCTGTCGCCAGCGCACCATATTTGGTCGCGTTGGTTGCGAGTTCGTGAAACATCAGCGCGAGCGGCGTCGCCGAGCGATCATCGATCGTCACATCGTCGCCTACGACGCTGACACGCGCGCCGTCGATCCGCTGATACGGCTCGAACAACTCGTGCAGCAAGCCGCGCAGACTGTTCTGCGCCATCGACGGTCGTGAATTGGCACTGTGCGGGCGGACGAAATCATGCGCGCGGCCCAGTGCGTTGATACGGTGGCGTAGGTCGGTCGCGATCCCGGCGAACTCAGGCTTGCCCCGCGCCGAGAACGCGATGAGCCCGGCAATCACCGAGAAGATGTTCTTGATGCGGTGGCTCAGCTCCTGGCTGATGACCTCGCGCTCTTCATATGCGAGCTTTTGTTCGTGGATGTCGGTGCACGTCCCGAACCAGCGCTGGATCGCGCCGCTTTCGTCGCGGACCGGCAGCGCACGGCCGAGCACCCAGCGATAGGTGCCGTCGAAATGCCGGAGCCGGTATTCGATATTGTACGGCTCGCCCGTGTCGAGCGAGTGACGCCACAACGCCCAGGCGCGATCTTGATCCTCCGGGTGGAACATGTCGTTCCAGCCCTCGCCATCGGTCGTGCCCACGGGCGTGCCGGTAAATTCGTACCAGCGTGCGTTGAAATAATCGTGGAAGCCGTCGGGCAACGTCGACCACACCATCTGCGGCATCGTGTCCGCGAGCGTACGGAAGCGGAGGTCGCTCGCCTCCAGCGTCCGCCGTGCCTCGGCCTCGGCCATCGCCTGCTCGCGTGCGGCGCGGCGATCGTCGAGCCGGCCCATGGCGGCCTTCGCGAGCAACGTCATGCCGTCACGCTGGAACCGGGTAAGCCCCTCGCGAGGATCGGGTGCCAGAACGCAAAGCGCGCCCAGCGGCACGCCTTCGCTGGAGACCAAGGGTGCACCCGCGTAGAACCGCACATAGGGCGGGCCGGTTACCAGCGCATTGTCGACGAAGCGCGGGTCCTCCAGCGCGTCGGGCACTTCCATCACCTCGTGATGGTGCATCGCGTGCGCGCAGAACGACATGCTGCGCGGCGTCTGCTCCAGATCGGTGCCGGTGCGCGACAGGAAACGCTGATACTCTTCCTCGACCAGGCTCAGCAGCGCGACCGGCGCGCCGCAAAGCTCCGCCGCGAACGACACGATGTCGTCCAGCTGACCTTTCGCGCGCGCGCCGGCGACATCGTAGGACGCGATGACGCGGGAGCGCTCGGCCTCGTCGAACACACCGGTCTTTGGAACGGAATACAGCGTCGTCATGGAGATCAGAACGGCACGTCGTCGTCGAGATCGTCCGAGAAGCCGCCGGTCTGGCCGAAGCTGCCGCCGCGTGCGCCGCCACCGCTACCGCCGCCCGAGGGTGCGCTGCCGCCACGGCTGCCACCGCCGCCGTAACCGCCGCCGCCACCCGACGAACCACCGCCGAAGTCGTTGCCGCCGCCGCCAGCCCAGTCGTCGCCTCCGCCACGGCTACCACCGCCGCCGCCTGCACCACCGCCTGCGCCGCCACCGTTGGGGCCGTCGAGCATCGTCAACACGCTGTTGAAGCCCTGCAACACGATCTCGGTCGAATACTTGTCCTGGCCCTGCGCGTCCTGCCACTTCCGGGTCTGGAGCGCGCCCTCGATATAGACCTTCGAGCCCTTGCGCAGATACTTCTCGGCGACGTTCGCCAGACCTTCGTTGAAGATCGCGACCGAATGCCATTCGGTCTTTTCCTTGCGCTCGCCCGAGTTCTTGTCCTTCCAGGACTCGGATGTCGCGATGCGCAGATTGACGACCTTGCCGCCATTCTGGAACGCCTTGCTCTCCGGATCGCGACCCAGATTGCCGACGATGATGACCTTGTTGACGCTGCCTGCCATGATGCCCCTCAGAGGCCGGCGAACACCGCCAGCCAATATGTGATTCCGGCCATGATGTAGGCGGCGGCGAACAAATAGCCAACCATGAACGCCGGCCATTTCCAGCCATTCGTCTCGCGACGGGTGACGGCGATCGTCGAAATGCACTGTGGCGCGAACACGAACCACATCAGGAAGGCGAGCGCGGTCGGCAGGCTCCAGCGGCCGCGCAGGTTCTCGACCATCGCCTTGCCGCCCTGGTTGCTGTCGGGGTCGTCGATTGCGTAGACCGTGCCGATCGCCGCCACCGCCACCTCACGCGCGGCCATCGCCGGGATCAGCGCGAGGACGATGTCGCGGTTGAAGCCAATCGGTGCGAACACCGGCGCGATGCCGTTGGCGATCCGCCCGGCGACCGAATAATCGACCGGCGAGACCTTGCTGCCCTCGGGCGGCTTGGGGAAGCTCAGCATCACCCACAGGATCACGGTCGAGATCAGGATGATGCCGCCGGCGCGCTTCAGGAAGATCTGCGCGCGGCTCCACAGGCCGATGCCGACGTCGCGCCACTGCGGCCACTGATATTTCGGCATCTCCATCATGAAGCCCGACGACACGCCCTTGGTCACCGTCCGCCGCAGCACCAGCGCGGCTACGAACGCGCCGACGATGCCCATCACGTACAGGCCGAGCATCACCAGCCCCTGCAATCCGACGAACGGCAGCACCTGCGTGTTGGGAATGAACGCGCCGATGATCAGCGTATAGACCGGCAGGCGTGCTGAACACGTCATCAGCGGCGCGATCAGGATCGTCGTCAGCCGGTCCTTCTCGTCGTCGATCGTCCGCGTCGCCATGATCCCCGGAATCGCGCAGGCGAAGCTCGACAGCAAAGGGATGAACGCGCGACCCGACAGCCCGACGCTCGCCATCACCCGGTCCATCAGGAACGCCGCGCGGACCATGTAGCCGCTCGCCTCGAGGACGAGGATGAAGAGGAACAGGATCAGGATCTGCGGCAGGAAGACGATCACCGCGCCGACGCCGGCGATCACGCCGTCGACCAGCAGAGAGCGAAGCAACGACTGGGGCAGCTCGGATGTGATGAACGCCTGCAACGCGGTGAAGCCACCGTCGATCGCGTCCATGAACGGCTGAGCCCAGCTGAACACAGCCTGGAACATCAGGAACATGATCGCCAGCAGCAGGATCGGCCCCGCGACAGGGTGCAGCGCGACCGCGTCGAGCATGTGCGTCCAGCGGCGGACGGTCGTCTCGGACACGGTCGCGGCGGTAGCGATCGTGCGCGCGCGACGCTGGAGCGTGACGATGTCGTCCTGTACGCTTCCGTCGGATTTGCGCAGCCGCATGGGTCCATTGATGACGATGCCGGACAGCGCGGCCTTGAGTTCGTCGAGACCGCGTTTGCGCACCGCAACGGTCGGGATCACCGGCACGCCGAGTTCGTGTTCGAGCACCTTGGGATCGAGCTTCAGCCCGTCGCGCTCGGCGAGGTCGACCATGTTGAGGGCGACCACGACCGGCAGGCCGAGCGCGATCAGCTGGAGCGTGAAGCGCAGATGGTTGTCGAGATTGGCGGCATCGACGACGACGACCAGCGCGTCGGGAAGGCGCTCGCCATCCTGCGTGCCGGTGACGACGTCGCGCGTGACCCGCTCGTCGGGGGAGGAGGGTTCGAGGCTGTATGCGCCGGGTAGGTCGACCAGCTCGACCGGCCGCCCGTCATCGAGCATCAGCCGCCCGACTTTCCGCTCGACCGTGACGCCGGGATAATTGCCGACCTTCTGGCGCGCACCCGTAAGCGCGTTGAACAGCGCGCTCTTGCCGGCATTGGGATTGCCGACCAGCGCAACCAGCGGTGCTGCGTTCATTCTAAAGGATTATTCGGCCGCGGCAGGCATGGGAGAAACGTGGATGGCGCCGGCAACCGCGCGGCGGAGCGCGACGGTCATGCGGCCGATCCGGCAGGCGATCGGGCCCTGGCCCAGAGTCGCGCGGTGCAGCACCTCGACATCCACGCCCTCATCGAAGCCCAGCTCGCGCAATCGCCGCGCTTCCGGGCCCGCGAGCCGCGCCCACTCGATTGCCGCAACAATAGCGTGCTGCTTGCGCGGCAGGGTTTCGAGGCTGACGGAACGATCGGGGCGAGTGTCCATGATGCGACTGATTATCAGTAACCCCCGGGTAAGGGAAGCCCAAAGCGAACCAACCGACCGCTAACGCCCCGTCATCCTGACGAAAGTCAGGATCCAGAGCCACATGCGGAGACGTTCATCGTTCTGGGTCCCGGGTCGAGCTCAGGATGACGGAGTTTGGGGAAGCGTCCCGCGCTTAAACCCTCAGGCCGTCGGATAACGCAACCGGCCGACGAATCGCGACAGGCTGAAACCGTGCTCAGTGCGCTTGAGAAAACCCGCCTTGGCTTTCTCGAACTGCATGATCCCGTCGATCCGGCGCCGCAGGAACGCGCGCGTGTCAGCAAGGCCTTCGCTCTCGTCGTCGAGAAACACCGTGATCGTCGACGCATACACGCCGAGCAGGATGGTCCGCTTGGTGTAGTAATTATAGTCGGTCGCGACGTCTCCGGCGGCGCGCCAGATCGTGTCGACCGTCCGCCAGCCGAGGCGCGTCGCCTTCGCCAAATTCTGCGGGAGAGCGAGGATCGCCACCGCGCGCCGCAGAGATTCGCGGTCGATCGACGTCGCATCGAGCCGCGCCTCGACCAACGCGGTGATCTTCTCGCGGACTTTGATCAGCGCGAGCCGCTCGGGCGGAACCGCGGCGAGCATCACGTCGTCGATATGCGCGAACCACGCGTCGATCATGTCGACCGGGCCGTCCTTGAACGCCAATGCGGCGATGTCGGTATCGATCCCCCCGGCCTGCGCAGCCATGTCGCGTGCGGCGTCGCTCCACCCGTCGAACGCCGCGTTGGCAGCAATGCCGGGGGCGAGCTTTGCGCGGATTTCGTCGAGCGTAAGGTCCTGGGTCATACCGTCTCCTGCCGTTCAAAATCAGACGTATCAAGCGTGTCTTCAAGAGGTAATTCGGGGGGAGGGCCCTGCCTTACCAGCACCAGCGCGATCGCGACCATCACGACGCCGACCAGATCGGCCGCGCCGAGCCGCTCGCCGTACACCAGCCAACCGACCATGCCCGCCACCACCGGCTGGATCAGCAATGCGATCCCGATCACCAGCGGTGTGAATCGGCCAAGCGCATAGATCATCAGCCCTTGGCCGAGCACCTGGCTGCACAAAGCGAGCCCGATCAGCGGCCCCCAGTGCGCCGGCAGCACTCGCTCTCCCATCGCCAGCGCGAACACGAGCAGCGGCACGATCCCCGCCAGCGTCGACAGGGTCAGCGCGGACAGCGGCGCGAGCGTCGCCCGCGCGCGCGCCATCAGGATGAAATAGACCGTGTAGAGCAGCCCCGCGAGGATGCAGAGCAGGTCGCCCGCGAGGTTTTTCGCATCAAGCTCATAGGAACGCCCGAGCAATAACGCCGCACCGGCCGCCGCCAGCACCAGCGCCCAGCCCTGCGTCCGCGTCGGCCATGCCTTCGCGATCAGGAATCCGTAGATTGGGAACATCAGCGTCGCCGCATTGCCGAACAGAGTCGCGTTGGCGAGCGTGGTCCGGTGTATCCCGAGATGCCACGCGCCGAGATCGGCGGCGAAACACACGCCGCCCGCGATCAAGCCCGATCCACACGCCACGGCTCAGCCGGGTCGGCCGGGCGCCCTGCTGCATCGCGAGTGCGATCAGGAACGGCACCGCGAGCGTCAGTCGCCAGAATCCTGCGGCGACCGGCCCAACCTCGGTCGCGCGCACGAACCACGGTCCGAACGCTAGTGCGACGTTCGCGACGACCAGGGCCGCGAATGCGATCATGCCCGGGGCCGCCATGCTGCCCACGCCGGGCGCAAGCTCGGGTACCGTATCGGGCACGCTAGATAATGTTTGCGGGTCGGGGCGATGCATGCCGCGCTGTAGCGCCCTATCTTCCGCCCGTCAGGCCAATAAGGAGCCCCCATGCCGAGCCTTTTCGATTCCATTACCCTTGGTGCCGTCGACGCGCCGAACCGCATCATCATGGCGCCGCTCACGCGGGGGCGTGCCGACAGGGATGCCGTTCCGACCGACATGATGGTCGACTATTATACGCAGCGGGCGAGCGCCGGCCTGATCATCTCGGAGGCCACCGGCATCAGCCGCGAAGGCCTGGGCTGGCCGTTCGCACCGGGTCTGTGGACCGATGCGCAGGTCGCCGCCTGGAAGCCCGTCACCGACTCGGTGCACGCCGCTGGTGGCCGGATCGTCGCGCAGCTCTGGCACATGGGGCGTCAGGTCCATTCGTCGGTGATCGGCGGCCAGCCGGTCTCGTCGTCGGCGACCGCGACCGAAGGCCAGGCGCACACGTTCGAGGGCAAGCAGGACTTCGAGGTCGCGCGTCCACTCGAACTGAACGAGATTCCGCGCCTGCTGAACGACTATGAACTGGCGACTAAGAATGCGCTGGCCGCCGGCTTCGACGGCGTGCAGATCCATGCCGCCAATGGCTATCTGATCGACCAGTTCCTGCGCGACAACGCCAACCTGCGCACCGACGAATATGGTGGCTCGATCGACAATCGCGTTCGCCTGCTGCGCGAAGTCGCCGAGCGGGTGATTTCGGTCGCCGGTGCCGATCGCGTCAGCGTCCGCCTGTCGCCCAATGGCGACTCGCAGGGTGTCGACGACAGCAACCCCGAGCCGCTGTTCACGGCCGCTGCCAAGGCGCTGTCCGATCTCGGCATCGCGTTCCTCGAACTGCGCGAGCCTGGCCCGGACGGCACGTTCGGCAAGACCGACGTACCGAAGCTCAGCCCGGCGATCCGCAAGGTCTTCAAGGGCGTGCTGGTCGTGAACTCGGATTACGACACGCTGGAGAAGGCGCAGGCCGAACTCGACAAGGGCGATGCCGACGCGATCAGCTTCGGCCGTCCGTTCATCGCGAACCCGGACCTGCCGGAGCGTCTGCGCGATGGCGCACCGCTGGCGAAGGACGATGCGAAGACGTGGTACAGCCAAGGCCCCGAGGGTTACATCGACTACCCCGCGCTCGAGACTGCGAACGCCTGACGCGTGGCGATGCTCGATCCTCCCCCTTTGGGGGGGATCGTGAAGGTCAGCCTCTAGTCACCGGTGCCGCCATCGCCTAGCAGCGCGCCTCCGCGTCGAACGGCGCACCGGTGACGACAGGATATGCAATGACCGACGGCTGGCCAAGCGGGGGCAGGGGAACGGGGCCGCTCACGCCAGGCACCGCCGATCGTGCCGCAAAGCGTGCTGAGGAGCGGGCCAACGGCCGCGAGCAACGCGCCAAGGAGCGGCTCGCCGCGTCCGAACAGCGATCCGAGTCGCGTGCTGCCCAGCGCGATCTCCAGTCCCAGGAACGCGAACGCGCCCGCGAAAGCCGTCGTATCGAAGAAGACGGGCGGATCAAGGCACGGCTCGACGCGCCGCCGACCAACGACGTCGAAGCACTCAAGATTTCCAAACGCCGCCGCTCCGGCGCGTTGGCGCGGAGTGGCGAGGAAACCAAGAAAGAGCGCGATACCCGCGGTTACACGACCATCGTCGATCCGAAGCGGATCCGGACGCTGGCGGATCGCGGTGCGTCGCTAGCGGCGCTGGCGGGCGCATTCGGCATCAGCGTCGAGGAGGTCGAGGCGGCGTTACTGGAAACGGCCAGCGAAATCTGACGCAGCGTCGTAGTGGAGGAATATCCGGTAATCGACATTCGGATGGTCGGGGCGTCGAAGCTTCGTGTGCATGCCGCCGTCCGCTAGCATCGCCGTCTCGGCGACACACTGTCGGAGGCCTAATTGGTCCCCGGCAGGTCGACGTGGATCCGCCGGAAGCGTGCCTCGACCAGACTGTACGCGCCGAACAACGCCAGACCGATCCCAGTAAGCACGAGCAGCCACTTGCCGCCCGGTTGCGATTGCAGCTGCTCCAGAGCCTCCGCCACGCCGCCCGCGTCGCTCGCATGCGCGGTCCACGCGGCGAGTGCGAACAGCCCGGCGACGATCAGGAACACGAGTGCGCGCGCGCCATAGCCGATCCGGCCCATCGTGCAGACATAGCCGGGGGCGGGGGCGTCGCCGCGAAGGTCATGTATGAAATCGCCGCGCCATGCCTTTTGCGCCTGCTGGAAGGCCGCAACCAACACGCCGACCGCGACCGCGCCGACCAGAACGCGCCCGGCCGGCTGGTCGAGCAGCAATGCGGTCCAGTCGCGCGCGCTCTCGTCGCCGGGTGAGACGGCTGCGTCGCGAGACCCCGTCTTCATGGCAAGCTTGGCAGCGGTCCAGGCCAGGATCAGATGCGCGATCCCGCTGACGACGTGCCCGATCCGCTTGAGGGTGCCCTTTACGTCGCTGCCGATCTGCTCTGGGTTGGCGGCCGCCTCGGTCAACCGCCAGACCGCGTAGCCGAGCAGACCGGCCGCCACGATCGCGAGCAGGGCCGGACCGAACGCCTGGTCCGCCATCGACCCGATCGCGCCTTGGTTGTCGGCGATCTTGCCACCGCGTAATGCCGCGTCGACGGCAAACCACCCGACCAGGATATAGACCACGCCTCGCGCAGCGAAGCCGAGTTTGGCGAGCAACGTCGCATTCGCATCCGAAATCATGATGGGCCCCTTGTTACGGGGGCATAACGGCGCTGCGGTCTGGACGTTCCTGCGGGGATGGGTGTTGCCGATGCCCAAGGTCTCGTCATCCCGGGCTCGACCCAGGATCCAGCGTCACGGAAGCCGCCCGCTTTCGGCTCTCGATCCTGGCGTTCGCTAGGATGACGAGGGCGCGTTATTCCGTTTTTCCATTCGGCGGCTGCTTATCGAGATGCGCGCCATCGAGCGTCTTTTCGACCCGATCCCGCGCACGCGTTTCGGCTGCTTTCTCCGCCGCGGTCCGGCCGAACAGCCGGCGGTTCTCGTTCGCGCGCTGCTCGGCCGTCACTCTCGCCCGCTGCTTCCGCGCGAGCCGCAGGTTGATCACCTCACCCACGCGCGCAGCTCACGCGAGGAAGCGGTCCTTCAGCGCCAGCATCGCCAGCGCGGCGTTGGCCGCACCACCGCCCTTGTCGCCCTCGGTCGGCCGTGCGCGCGTAAGCGCCTGCGCTTCGTTTTCCGTGGTCAGGATGCCGTTGCCGATCGGCAGGCCGTCCATCGTCAGCTGCATGATCCCGCGTGCGCTCTCGCCCGCGACGATCTCGAAATGATAGGTCTCGCCGCGGATCACGACGCCGAGCGCGACATAGGCGTCGAACGTCTCGCTCTCCGCCGCCAGCGCGATCGCGCCCGGAACTTCGAGTGCGCCAGGCACGGTGATCGTCTCGTGCGTGTGGCCGGCGGCTTCGATCGCCGCCTTTGCGCCCTCGACCAGCAGGTCGTTGAGGTGATCGTAGAACCGGGCTTCGACGATGAGGAGATGGGCCATCAGTTCGGGCTCTTTTCTGTGTTCAGGGACGCGATCGGGCGCTCGCCGACGATCGACAGGCCGTAGCCGTCGAGGCCGACCAGCGTGTGATGCGTGTTGGTGATCAGCACCATGTCGTGGACGCCGAGTTCGGTCAGGATCATCGCGCCGACGCCGTAGTCGCGCAGTTCCTCCATGTCCGGCGTGATCTCCGCACCCGCCTTCTTCATCACGGCGGACGTGAAGGTGTTGCTGCGCGGGCGGTTGATGACTACGATGACGCCCGCGCCCTCGTCCGCGATCATCTGCATCGAGCGCGCGAGGATCCGGCCGCGATCGCCCGATTCGCCGAAGATATCCGCGAACGGCGACAGCGCGTGCATGCGGACGAGCGTCGGCTTGGCCGGGTCGATCTTGCCCTTTACCAGCGCGACCTGCTCGGTGCCGGTCGCCTTGTTCCAGAACGTCAGCGCGGTCCAGTCGCCACCCCATTCGGAGGTGAACCTGGCCTCGGCACGCTTCTCGACGAGGTGGTCGTAGCGGCGGCGATACGCGATCAGGTCGCGGATCGTGCCGATCTTGACGTTGTGGAACTGCGCGAAGGTGACGAGGTCATCCATCCGCGCCATCGTGCCATCCTCGTTCATGATCTCGCAGATCACGCCCGACGGATTGAGCCCGGCGAGCCGTGCGACGTCGACCGCAGCCTCGGTATGGCCGGCGCGGATCAGCACGCCGCCGTCGCGCGCCACCAGCGGGAAGACGTGGCCGGGCGTGACGATGTCCGCCTTCTGCTTGGTCGCATCGATCGCCACCGCGATGGTGCGCGCGCGGTCCGCGGCCGAGATGCCGGTCGTGACGCCTTCCAGCGCCTCGATCGAGACGGTGAACGCGGTCTCGTGCCGCGTGCCGTTGTTGCGGCTCATCAGTTCGAGGCCGAGTTCCTCGGTGCGGTCCCTGGTCAGCGCGAGACAGATCAGGCCACGGCCGTATTTGGCCATGAAGTTGATCTTCTCCGGCGTCGCCATCTGCGCGGGGATGACGAGGTCGCCCTCGTTCTCGCGATCCTCGTCGTCGACCAGGATGAACATCCGACCGTTGCGCGCCTCGTCGATGATCTCTTCGGGACTCGACAGATAGCCGTGCTTCAGACGGGCCAATTCGGACGAACGCTCAGCGGGCAGAGGCACGGTAATGCTCCATTCTTTGGAGGTAGCGGGCGAGGACGTCGATCTCGATATTGACCGACTGACCCATCTGGATGGTTCCGAGGGTGGTGACGGACCAGGTATGCGGGATGATGTTGAGGCCGAATTCGACCTCCCTTGGTCCATCAGGGCAATCGATGTCCTGGACGCTGTTCACGGTAAGCGAGACGCCGTCGACCGTCACCGAACCCTTGGGCGCGATGAACGGCGCGACGTCGGCGCCGGCGCGGATCGTGACGCGGTGCGAGCCGCCTTCCTCGTTCAGCGCTACGACGGTGCCGAGGCCGTCGACATGGCCAGTGACGATATGGCCACCGAGCTCGTCGCCGAGCTTCATCGCGCGTTCGAGATTGAACTTGCGTCCTTCGGTCCACTGATCCTTCGCCGTGCGGCTGATCGTCTCGCCGGAGACATCGACCGCGAACCACCCAGGTCCCTTGTCGACCACGGTCAGGCAGACGCCCGAGCACGAAATCGACGCGCCGAGATCGACGGTCGCGGTATCATAGGCGGTGCTGACGACGACGCGGGTATCGCTGGGCGATTCCACGGTCGTGACGGTGCCGATGTCGGTGACGATTCCGGTGAACATTATGCCTCGTTTCGTTCGCGCTCGTAGACCTCGAGCCGGTCGCTGCCAAGTTGCCGCGCATCGACGATCGCCCAGCGGCCATGCGCTTCGGTCAGGTCGGTGAGGCCGATGTCGCGGAGCGAATGCTTGCCGCCGCCGATGAGGATCGGCGCGCGGTAAAGGAGAAGGCGGTCGACCAGATCGGCCGCGAGGAACGCCGACGCTACGGCCGCGCCGCCCTCGATGAGGATATGATCGACGTTGGGGAGGGGCGCGATGTCTTGCGGGGCGGCGATGACGGTCCAGCCGGGCACGTCCCGGACAGTCGAGGACAGAAGCACGCGCATCGGTCTGCGTTCTTCCAGCCCCGGCAACCGCACGTCGAGTCGCGGTGCATCGGCGTCATACGTGCCGCGACCGACGAGGATCGCTTCGTGCCGACTCCGCTCGAGATGAGCGTGAGCGCGCGCCTGCGGACCGGTGATCCAGCGACTCGATCCATCAGGCATCGCGATGCAACCGTCGAGCGACGTCGCGAGCTTCAGCGTTACATGGGGACGGCCCAGCGCTTGCCGGGTGAGAAAGCCGGCCATCGAACGTTTGGCTTCGTCCGCACGCACACCGCGCGTCACGGCGATGCCAGCCGTCTCGATCCTGGCAAACCCTCGGCCGGCCGTTCGTATATCCGGATCTTCGAGGGCAACGACCACGCGTGAGACACCAGCCTCGATCAGCAGGTCGCTACATGCTGGCCCGCGTGGCGACTGGTGCGCGCATGGCTCAAGCGTAGCATAGGCCGTGGCCCCCCGCGCTTTCGCACCGGCCTCCGCCAAGGCCATCGCCTCGGCATGTGGTCGCCCGCCCGCTTGCGTCCAGCCACGCCCGACGACGCGGCCGTCGCGCACGATCACGCAGCCGACATTGGGATTGGGCGCAGTCCGTCCTCGGCTACGCTCGGCCAGCGCCAACGCAGTGCCCATCCACCGAGCATCCGCCTGGGTCAGATTCCCATGGCCTTGAGCTTGTCGTCCAACCGCTTGAACGACGCACGTGTCTCGTCCTCGCGGGCCTTCTGCTCGGCGAGCGCCTTGGCCTTGATCGGCGCGTCGATCTTCTGCTGGGCGACGATCTCCGCGTCGGTCCGATCCGCAGGCCATTGCTCGACGTAGATGATCTTCGGCCGATACTCCTGCTCGACGTACGAATCCTTCATGAACGCGTAGATCAGGAAGCTGGTGACGCCGAGCGCAGCCACGAGAAAGATGAGCTCGTACGGCCGACGCTGGCTGAAGAAGAGCCGCAGGTCGCGATAGGCGACGATCGGGGAGAAACGACTGAAAAAGCCCATGATCGCCAAGATAGGGGGGCGAAGCCGGCTAGGCCAGCCCCGCGCCCCTCAAGCTTTAGTTCTGGAGCACAAACGTCAGCGACATCGATCGCCACGCTTCGACCGGAACGCCGTCGCGCGTCGCGGGCTTGAACCGCCACTTCGCCAGCGCACGGTCCAGCGTCGCGCGATAGAACGCATCGGTGGTCGCGCTGACCCGCTCGACCTGCTTCACGCGACCGTCGGTACCGACCAGCAGGCGCACGACGACCTTGCCCTCGCGTTCGGCGCGACGTTCCTCGGACGGATAGCTCGGCTGGAAGTCGGCGGCATAGCGCGGGTCGATGCCGGGCTGGACGAACACGGGTGCGGGCTTTGGCGGAGCGACCGCCACGGTTCCCGTTCCGGTGCCTTCGACTTCGATCGACGGCATGTAGGGGAGTGGATCGGGGGCGACCGCGAAGCCATCGGTCTGCGGGATCTGCACGACCGTGATCGGTGCATCGGGGCGCGGGGCTGGGCGCGGTTGCTGGCGGATCAGCGGGTCGGCGGGCGGAGTGGGTTCAGGCGGCGGTGGTGGAGTGTACGGCACATAGGTGACGAGGGGCTTGTCGGGCACGAACGGCAGCACATTAGGCGCTGCAAAGAACAACGCTCCAATCACCGCGCAGTTTATGGCCAGCGCCACGCCAAGGCTCCCGGGATTGAATCCGCCCGTCCGGTTCAGTCGATCCGCGTACATTACCGTCTCCTTCGCATCTCCTCGAGGATGGCGGCGAGATAGGTACCGCCGATTGGGATGGTACATCATTACATTTCGGGGGCAAGGGGGTTGGCGGGTGGGAGTGTTCGCCTTCTCAGTACCTTTCCCGGTCGAGGACGCTCGCCGTCAAGGAGTGGTTTAAGTCGCCCCGCTACCTGTTTGGCCGCCACCTCGATCGCACCAGGTCTCCACCCCGGCGGAGGCCGGGGCCCAATTGGAAAGGTTGAAATAACTGGGCGTAACGCCCGTCATCACTGTCCCCCCAATTGG
Organism: Sphingomonas faeni; assembly: GCF_030817315.1. Classification (NCBI taxonomy): domain Bacteria; kingdom Pseudomonadati; phylum Pseudomonadota; class Alphaproteobacteria; order Sphingomonadales; family Sphingomonadaceae; genus Sphingomonas; species Sphingomonas faeni. Next base: position 3,025,911 of record NZ_JAUSZF010000001.1, read on the forward strand.
GCCCCGGCCTTCGCCGGGGAGGTGTTTGGGATGGGGGCGGTGTTCAGATCGACCGCCCACCCCTCTTTGTTCTCCCGCGAAGGCGGGAGCCCAGGCTGGACTCCCGCCTTCGCGGGAGAACATGCTTCTTGCGGGCAACCCTCGCTAACGCGAGACTACCGCGCCGCGAGTCGCTCCAAAGCCCGCTCGTGCCCGATCAGCGGCAGCAACGCCGCCATGTCCGGCCCATGATCACGCCCCGTCAGCGCGCGCCTCAACGGCAGGAACAGCGCCTTCCCCTGGCGCCCCGTCTCAGCCTTCAACCGAGCCGTCAGCGCGTGCCACGGATCGCTCGACCAATCGATCTCACCCGCCGCCGCCAGCGCCTGATCGAGATACTCGACCTCCACGTCGCCCGCGACCGCAACAGGCCCCTCGATCACCCCCCACCAGTCCGCTGCATCCGCCAGCGTCACCAGGTTCGGCCGCACCGCCTCCCAAGCCGCCACGTCCATGCCATCGGGCAAGCGCCCAGCCACCGCCTCGAACGGCAGCGCATGCAAAATCCGCGCATTCAACTGCGCCAGTTCCGCCTCGTCGAACCGCGCCGGCGCCCGTCCGAACCTTGCAAAATCGAACCCTGCGATCAGCGGCGCAGCATCGGCGATCGGTTCGACCGGATCGCTCGTCCCGATCCGCGCCAGCAGCGCGCGCACCGCCTGCGGTTCGATCCCGACCTCACGGAAATGATCGACACCGAGCGACCCAAGCCGCTTCGACAGTTTCCCCTCGGCCCCCGTCAGCAAAGCCTCATGCGCAAACCGAGGCGGCGTCACGCCGAGCGCCGCGAACATCTGCAACTGGAGCGCGGTGTTCGACACATGATCCTCGCCCCGCACCACATGCGTCACGCCCATCTCGGCGTCGTCGATCGCCGACGGCAACATATACAGCCACGATCCGTCCGCGCGCCGGATAACCGGATCGCTCATCGTCCTCGCCTCGAAATGCTGCGGCCCGCGGATCAGGTCGTCCCAGTCGATCGCCGAGTCGTGGTCGAGCTTGAACCGCCAATGCGGCTTAACTCCGTCCGCCTCCAGCTTGACCCGCGCAGCCTCGTCGAGCGCCAACGCAGCCCGATCGTAGATCGGCGGCAAACCACGCCCGGCCTGGATCTTGCGCTTCAGGTCGAGCTCCTGCGAGGTTTCGTACGCGGGATACACGTGCCCGCTCGCGACCAGCGCCGCGAACCGCGCCTCGTACAGCGCGAACCGCGCGGACTGTCGTTCTTCCGCATCGGGCGTCATTCCGAGCCAGTCGAGATCGGCGCGGATCGCGTCGACGAAGCGTTCCTCGCTGCGTTCGGGATCGGTATCGTCGATCCGCAACACGAACGTGCCGCCCTGCGCCCGCGCGAACATCCAGTTGTGGAGCGCGGTGCGGATATTGCCGACATGCAGCCGGCCGGTGGGCGAGGGGGCGAAACGGGTGATCACGGTCATCCTGCCGCTGTACGTAGCCACGCGCCGGCGGGCAAACCCTTCCACGACACCGTTCGTGCGCCTAAGGGGTGCGCAATATCGAGCGGGAAATAGCTTCATGAAACTGATGACCGGCAATTCGAACCTGCCGCTGGCGCAGGAAATCTCCGCCTATCTCGAGATCCCGCTAACCGACGTCAGTGTGCGCCGCTTCGCCGACGAGGAGGTCTTCGTCGAGATTAACGAGAACGTCCGCGGCGAGGACGTGTTCGTGATCCAGTCGACCGGCTATCCCGCCAACGACAACCTCATGGAACTGCTCATCATGATCGACGCGCTCAAGCGCGCGTCGGCGCGGCGCATCACCGCGGTGATCCCGTACATGGGTTACGCGCGACAAGACCGGAAGCCGGGCCCGCGGACTCCAATCTCTGCCAAGCTGGTCGCCAACCTGATCACCGTCGCGGGCGCGAACCGCGTGCTGTCGGTCGATTTGCACGCTGGTCAGATCCAGGGCTTCTTCGATATTCCGACCGACAATCTCTATGCGGCGCCGGTCATGTCGGCGGACATCCTCGCGCGGTTCAAGGGCAAGAACCTGATGGTCGTGTCGCCGGACGTCGGCGGTGTCGTCCGTGCACGCGTCCTCGCCAAGCGACTCGACAATGCACCGCTCGCGATCGTCGACAAGCGCCGTGAGCGCGCGGGCGAGTCGGAGGTGATGAACATCATCGGCGAGGTCGAAGGTCGCTTCTGCATCCTGGTCGACGATATCGTCGATTCGGCGGGCACGCTGTGCAACGCGGCGGCGGCGCTGAAGGAAGCGGGTGCCGAGGACGTCGTCGCCTATGTCACGCACGGCGTCCTGTCGGGCGGCGCAGTCGCCCGCGTCGAGGGCTCTGAACTGCGAGAGCTGGTGATCACCGACTCGATCGGGAATCACGAGGTCATCAAGGGCGCACACGGCAAGATCCGCCATCTGCAGATCGCGCCGTTGCTCGGTGAGGCGATCAAGCGGATCGCGGACGAGACGAGCGTGTCGAGCCTGTTCGACTGACGGAAGCAGGCGCAGCCACGCCCGCACCGATCCCCGCACGTGCGAGCAGCGTCCGACCGCGGCCTTGCCGACGTCCCTTGCCGTTCTCCTGCGAACGCAGGAGCCCAGGGTAACTAAGCACGAAACTGAATAATCCTGGGTTCCTGCGTTCGCAGGAAAACGGGTGGTCTCAATCGCCTATCGCTGGCTCAACGCGACGATATGATCGAACACCGCGGGATGCAGCGGTTTCGCGAACGCGACCACCGCCTCGAGCGCAACCAGACCCGGCAAACGCACCAGCCTCAGCCGAGGCCGGAATAGTTGCGCCCAAACGGCGTTCGAGCCGGTCTTCGAGTATTTTTCCGTGCCGATGCGGCAACGAAATCCAGGCTCGCGCTACCCTCTATTGATAACGATACGCAACTGCAAATGCCTTAAGGGTGGATTTGCCGCGCGCCCTGTGCTTTACGCCGATGCAATTCCCGAGTTTCCTAAAAATTGCGTGGAGCCTTCCCGATGAACATCCATGAATACCAGGCCAAGGAACTGCTGGCCAAGTTCGGCGTCCCCGTGCCCGCAGGCTTCGCGGCCTTGACCGTCGAAGAGGCCGTCGAGGCCTCGAAGAAGCTTCCCGGACCGCTCTATGTCGTCAAGGCGCAGATCCACGCCGGCGGCCGCGGCAAGGGCAAGTTCGTCGAGCTCGGTCCCGATGCGAAGGGCGGCGTCCGCCTCGCCAAGACCGAGGACGAGGTTCGCGCGGCCGCGACCGACATGCTCGGCAACACGCTCGTCACGATCCAGACGGGTGACGCGGGCAAGCAGGTCAATCGCCTGTACGTCACCGACGGCGTCGACATCGACAAGGAATTCTACCTCGCGCTGACGCTCAACCGCACCACCGGCCGGGTGATGATGGTCGTCTCGACCGAAGGCGGCATGGACATCGAAGCGGTCGCGCACGACACGCCCGAGAAGATCCAGTCGATCGACATCGACCAGGCGACCGGCTTCATGCCGCATCACGGCCGCGCCGTTGCCGCAGCTCTGAAGCTGACCGGCGATCTCGCCAAGCAGGCCGCGAACACCGCGTCGAAGCTGTATGACGCGTTCATGGGCACCGATGCCGAGCAGATCGAGATCAACCCGCTCGCGGTCACTAACGACGGCAAGCTGATGGTGCTCGACGCGAAGGTCGCGTTCGACGGCAACGCGCTGTTCCGCCACAAGGACCTGCTCGAACTGCGCGACGAGACCGAGGAAGATCCCGCCGAGCTCGAAGCGTCGAAGTACGACCTCGCCTACATCAAGCTCGATGGCGACATCGGCTGCATGGTCAACGGCGCCGGCCTCGCGATGGCGACGATGGACATCATCAAGCTCAACGGCATGTTCCCCGCCAACTTCCTCGACGTCGGCGGCGGCGCCAACAAGGAGAAGGTGACCGCGGCGTTCAAGATCATCCTCGCGGATCCGAACGTTAAGGGCATCCTGGTCAACATCTTCGGCGGCATCATGAAGTGCGACATCATCGCCGACGGCATCGTCGCGGCGGCGAAGGAAGTGAACCTCTCGGTGCCGCTGGTCGTCCGCCTCGAGGGCACGAATGTCGAGAAGGGCAAGGAGATCCTCGCGAACTCCGGCCTGGCGATCGTTCCTGCGAACGACCTCGGCGATGCAGCTAAGAAGATCGTCGCAGAGGTGCAGAAGGTCGCGGCCTAACCGCCTTCGACTACGCATACTGATTCTGCGAAAAGAGGGGCTCGGACGGAAACGTCCGGGCCCTTTTTCGTTGATATTGCATACTACCGGGCAGGTGGTCCGATCGGCATCTCGCCGTGATGCTACGGCATAGCGATGTTTCCATACCGGACTTGCGAAAACGACGCGAAACCGCCATCTGTCCGGCCAACGCCGCCGGGTAACCAGCGGGCGAAACGAATAGATTCACCTTGGAAGGAATCCCGATGAAGGTGCTGGTGCCGGTCAAGCGCGTGCTTGACTACAACGTGAAGCCTCGCGTGAAGGCGGACGGAACGGGCGTCGATCTGGCGAACGTCAAGATGAGCATGAACCCGTTCGACGAGATCGCGGTCGAGGAAGCGATCCGCCTGAAAGACAAGGGCGTGACCGAGATCGTCGTCGTCTCGATCGGCGAGCAGAAATCGCAGGAAACGTTGCGTACCGCGCTCGCGATGGGCGCCGATCGCGCGATCCTCATCGTCAGCGAGACCAAGGTTGAGCCCCTCGGCGTCGCCAAGATCCTCGCCAAGATCGTCGAGGAGGAAAAGCCCGACATGGTGATCCTCGGCAAGCAGGCGATCGACGACGATAACAACCAGACCGGGCAGATGCTCGCCGGCCTGCTTGGCTGGGGCCAGGGCACGTTCGCGTCGAAGGTCGAGATCGCCGATGGCTCGGTCAACGTGACGCGTGAAGTCGACGGCGGCGCGGAGACCGACACGCTGAAGCTCCCCGCGATCATCACCACCGATCTCCGCCTCAACGAGCCGCGCTACGCGTCGTTGCCGAACATCATGAAGGCGAAGTCGAAGCCGATGGCGCAAAAGACGCCGGCCGATTTCGGCGTCGACGTGACGCCGCGCCTGACCACGCTGAAGGTCGTCGAGCCCGCCAAGCGCTCGGCGGGGATCAAGGTCGCCGATGTCGACGCGCTGGTCGGCAAGCTCAAGGAAATGGGAGTCGCCAAGTGAAGACGCTCGTCTGGGTCGAACATGACGGTCAGGCCGTCAAGGATGCCACGCTGTCCGCGGTCACTGCCGCATCGCAGCTTGGCGAAGTCCATCTGCTTGTCGTCGGCCAGGGCGTCGACGGCGTCGCTGCCGAAGCCGCCAAGATCGCCGGCGTCGGCAAGGTGCACGTCGCCGACGACGCGGCCTTCGCGCACGCGCTCGCCGAGAACGTCGCGCCGCTGATCGTCGAGCTGATGGCGAGCCACGACGCGTTCGTCGCGCCGTCGACCACGCACGGCAAGAACATCGCGCCGCGCGTGGCCGCGCTGCTCGACGTCATGCAGATCAGCGACATCCTGTCGGTCGAGAGCGAAGACACGTTCACGCGACCGATCTACGCGGGCAATGCGATCGCGACGGTCCAGTCGTCGGATGCGAAGAAGGTGATCACGGTACGCGGCACGGCATTCGCCAAGGCCGCGACCGAGGGTGGTTCGGGCGAGATCGAAGCGGTCGCATCGACCGGCGACAAGGGTCTCTCGACCTTCGCCGGCTCGGAAATCGCCAAGAACGAGCGTCCCGAGCTGACCAGCGCGAAGATCATCGTCTCGGGCGGCCGTGCGCTGGCTTCGAGCGACCAGTTCCACGCGCTGATCGATCCGCTGGCGGACAAGCTCGGTGCGGGCGTCGGTGCCTCGCGCGCCGCGGTCGACGCGGGCTACGCCCCGAACGACTATCAGGTCGGCCAGACCGGCAAGATCGTGGCACCGGAAGTGTATGTCGCGATCGGCATCTCGGGTGCGATCCAGCATCTGGCGGGGATGAAGGACTCGAAGGTCATCGTCGCGATCAACAAGGACGAGGACGCGCCGATCTTCCAGGTCGCGGACATCGGCTTGGTCGGGGACCTGTTCAAGATCGTACCGGAGTTGACGGAGAAGCTATAAGCCCGAGCGAGGCGTGCAGCAGCACGCCGCTAAGAACCAGCAAAGCGCAGGTTCGCACGCGAAAGGCCGGCCGGCGGTGCTTCAGCGCCGACCGACGACGCGGGATTTACTCCCGCGTCGCGCGCCAGAAACGGGCGGTGTGACTGCGGTCGCACCGCCCGTTCTAGTGTCTGCCGAACATGCAGGTCTGCCGACGTCCAACCGATACGCTTAAAAACCGCAGTCTATCGTACCAAAAGCGAGCACCCACCCCGGCGAAGGCCGGGGCCAGTTGGGTGACGTCGCTCATCGAGCGTAGCGCTTCGTTATTGCGGCCTCTCCACCTGGACCCCGGCCTTCGCCGGGGAGGTGCTTGTGAGATCGGCACGCTCCGCTTCTAAAACCAAGCACGCCGCAGTACATCCCGGCCGCCTGCCAATGAACCTCGGAAGGGCTGACCTTTTGGTCGCCATGGCTCCCAACACCAGCCAGTTGTCGCCCACCGCGCCTCTCCCCAACTACCCAGCATGTACGGCGCCCACCCGAACTCGCGCGACCGCCTGCTATCCGCCGCCAGCGCAGCAACCCTCTGCGCCGTGATCGGCTACGCGCTCGTCCTCGGCCTGGGTGTCAGCCTTCCCAAAGTCATCCCCGACGCGTTGAAGACGTTCGCCGTCGGTCCCACACCACCGCCACCGCCGCCCGAAAAGATCATCCCCCGCCCCGCGAAGAGCCACCGCCCCGAGGGCGTAGCGTCCCCGGCCAATCTCCGCTCCAAGGCGACCGAACTCGTCATCCCCAAACCGATCATCCCCCCGATCGTCCCGCCACCACCAGTCATCGCCGCGTTCAAACCCGGCCCCGGCAGCGACGCCACCACCGGCGCTGCGCCCGTCCCCGGCCCGGGCACAGGGGCTGGCGGCGAAGGGAACGGCACGGGCAGCGGTCGCTTCGGAAATGGCGATGGCGACGGCGGCGAGGAGACGCCGCCCCGCCTCATCAAGGGTCGCTTCAAGAACAAGGACTTCCCCAATGCCGAGGCGGTGATCGGCGCGGGCGGGGTCGTCGGCGTCCGCTACACAGTCGAGACAGACGGCAGTGTCACGCACTGCAAAGTAACGCGCTCCAGCGGCAACGCGGTGCTCGACTCGACGACCTGCCGCCTGATCGAACTGCGCTTCCGCTACCGTCCCTGGCTAGACACCGCCGGCCGCCCGGTCCGCTCGACCGTCGTCCACAACCAGGAATGGGTGAACCAACTCGACCCGCCGTCACGCAACAACTGAAGCCTACCGTCCCAGCCGCCCCCCGCTGAGCACCCGCGCTACCGCTGGCGAAACTGTCATCAGCCCCCGCCCCAGAACGACCGTGACGCCGAGCACCAGCAACGGCTGCACCAGCAGATAGGCCGGATACAGCCCGGCCCCCAGCGCGCCGGTCGCCAGTCCGATCATCGGCCCGAACAGCCACAACAGCACCAGATGATCGCAGAAGGCGAGAAATCCGTAGCGCTCGATCCCCCGCAGCCGCTCAGCGACGCTGCTCCCCGCCAGCGCCCACGCCAGCCGCCAGAACAGCATCGCGGAGGCCAATCGAAACAATATGTCGAACGCCGCCATCACATGCGGATGCGCGTCGAAGAACGCGTTCCCTAGCAGCGCAGTCCACAGCCGCGGCGCGATCAGCACTACGAACGGCAGCGCACAGCGCGCGACAGGCCACCCCGCCACCTTCTCTGCCACGCCAAATCGCCGTGCGGCGATCCCGGCGGTAAAGAACAGCAGGATCTGCGGCCGCAACAGCAGCGGGACATGCACCCCGGACACGCTCCACACGACCACGATCAACGCGACCAGCGCCAGCCAGATACTCGACGCGCGCGCGAGAACCGGCGCGAGCATCATGCACACGAAAAGATCACGCAAGAACGGCATCTGCACGTTGATGTCGTTGGCGTGGGCGATCGGCACGAGTTCGTTCAGCGTCCAGCCGATGCTCGACGGCGTCGGGGCCTTCAGGTCACCGAAGATCGCCGCCGCCCCGACCAGCACAATCGCGATCGCATTCCACAGCAGCATCGGCAGCAGGATCGTTCGCGCCTTGCCGAGCAGGAACGGGCCATAGCCCCGTCGCGTCGCGGTCGAGACCACCAGCCAGCCGGAGATCATCCCGAGCAGCGGCACCGCGCTACGCCCGAAAATCTCGCCCAGCACGGTACGAAGAACCGCCTGCCAAGTGAACGCGACCGCCGCGAGTTCTTCCGCGGTCCGCCCGGTCCAGGCATGGACATAGACGATCCCCATGATCCCTATCAGCCGCGCGATCGCGATCGCGGTGGAGAGGCGGCTGTCCGCCTTACGCGCCGGTCCGGCCGTTCCAGTATCCAATTCCGCCTCTCCGCCTGCGTTCGGCGAGCGCCTTACCCGGCTTGTCGCACGCAAACACCTCCTTCAGGATGGAGCGGACGCCACGGGGGACCAAGACATGATCGCCGCATTCCTGCTGCTGGCCGCGCAGGCGAGCCCGGACGCCGCACTTTCTCGCCGGATCGAGCGCGTGCTGGAGCGCAGCCCGGTAATCGACGGGCATAACGACCTCGCCTGGGAAATCCGCGAGCTGCACGACGCGAAGGTCGAGGCGGTCGATCTCTCGGTCGACACCGCGCGGCTGCCGAACCCGCTCCAGACCGACATTCCCCGGCTACGGAAGGGCCATGTCGGCGGCCAGTTCTGGTCGGTCTACATCCCCGCCGATGCGCCGCGCGCGGTCGAGATGACGCTGGAGGAGGTCGATATCGTCCGCCGCTTCGTCGCGGCGAACCCGACGACGTTCGAACTCGCGACCACCGCCGCCGACATCCGACGGATCGAGAAGGCGGGGCGGATCGCGTCGCTGATCGGCGTCGAGGGCGGGCACCAGATCGACGGGCGGCTGTCGGTACTGCGGCAATATCGCGCGCTAGGTGTGGCGTACATGACGCTGACGCACGGCAAGAGCCTGAACTGGGCGGACAGCTCGACCGACGCGCCGCGCGCAAACGGGCTCAGCGATTTCGGGCGACAGGTGGTCGCCGAGATGAACCGCATCGGCATGATCGTCGACGTCTCCCACGTCTCGGACGCGACGATGGCCGCGGCTTTGGCGGCGACCAAGGCGCCGGTGATCGCCTCGCACTCGAGCGCCCGGGCGATCGCCGACGCGCCGCGCAACATCCCCGACGACCTGCTGCGTGCGATCGGCACGAATGGGGGCGTGGTGATGGTCAACTTCTACCCATCCTTCCTGTCGGCCGAGTGGCGGGCGTGGGACGTCGCGCGCTCAGCCTATGCGAAGTCGGTCGGCGTGCCGGCGGGGGTATACGGCGCCAAATCGCCCGCGCCTCTGGTGACGTGGGACGCGGCGCATCCCGAGCCGCAAGTCACCGCCGCGACGGTCGCGGATCATGTCGAGCATATCGCCAAGGTTGCGGGTCACGATCACGTCGGGATCGGCGGCGACTTCGACGGCATCCAGGGGACCGGGCCGATCGGGCTGAAGGGCGTCGACGGCTATCCGCTGTTGTTCGCCGAACTGGCGCGCCGGGGGTGGAGCGATGGCGATCTGGCGAAACTGTCCGGCGGCAACGTCCTCCGCGTCATGGAACGGGTCGAGACGGTCGCGAAGAGCATGGCGGGTATCCCGCCGATCGATGCGACGGATGTGGCGTCGCGATAGAAGGGGTGAGGGAAGCCAGACTTCTTCTCCCCTCCCTGGAAGGGAGGGGCCGGGGGTGGGTCGGGTTCCGCGAGTCCGAACCTATGGGCACAAGCAGGCCAACCCACCCCAGCCCCTCCCTTTCCAAGGAGGGGAAAAGTCAGTCGTCAAGGATCCGGCATCCGCTGCGGCACCGGCGGCTCCCCCACCAGCGGCGGTACCGTGCGCAGCACCAGCCCGATCACCAGCGCCGTCACCCCCAGCAGCAAACAGAACGCCGTCACTCCCGGCCATCCGGCATGCGTCCACGCGAACCCGCCGGCCGATCCCAGCACGCTCGATCCCATATAATAGAAGAACAGATAGAACGCCGCCGCCTGCCCGCGCGAGCCCTGCGCGCGCCGCCCGACCCAGGCGCTCGCAATCGAATGCGCGCCGAAAAAGCCGATCGTCACCACCGCGATCCCCGCGATCACCAGCACCAGCGGCGTCATCGCGGTCAGCGCGACGCCGGCGATCAGCAGCACGACGGGCACCCAGAAGACCTTCCGCCGCCCAAGCCGCCCGGCAAGCGTCCCGAACTTCGCCGAACTCACCGAGCCGAGCACGTACAGCAGGAACACGCCGCCAACCGCCGCCTGGCTGAGGCTATAAGGCGGGCTCATCAACCGGAAGCCCGCATAGTTATAGATCGTGACGAACACGCCCATCAGCAGGAATGCCTCGAGATACAGCAGCGGCATCGCGCGATCGGTGAACAACGATCCGGCGCTCCGCAACAGCGCGCCCGGCCGTCCGACGCTCGGCGTGAAATTGCGTGACGGCGGCGCAAGCCGGCGGAATGCCTCAGCCATCGCGAGGCCGGCGATACCGACCGCGGCAAGCGCCCAGCGCCAGCCTTCGAGATCGGCGACGACGCTCACGACCAGCCGCCCGGCCATGCCGCCAAGCGCAGAGCCCGCGATATACAGCCCCATCGCCGCGCCGACCGCGCCCGCATCGACCTCCTCAGCGACATAGGCCATCGCCACCGCCGGCACGCCCGCGAGTGCAACGCCGGTCAGGAACCGCAGCACGAGCAACCCGCTCCACCCCGGCACGACCGCCGCCGCCAAGGTCAGGGCACCCGCCGCGAACATCGCCGCGATCATCAACGGACGCCTGCCGACGCGGTCCGACACGAACCCCGCGAACAGGATGCCGATCGCCAGCGGTCCGGTCGCGAGCGACACCGCGAGCGATGCCCCTTCCGCAGTCAGCCCGAATTGCGCGGCGAACAGCGGCAGCAACGGCTGCACCGAATAGAGCAGCGAAAAGGTCGAGAACCCCGCGAACAGCATCGCCAACGTGAGCCTGCGATAGGCTGGCGTGCCCAGAGCGATCGGCGCCTCAGAAGCCACTCAGGAAGCTCGCGACGTTGTGGCCGAGCGCGTCGACTGCGTAACCGCCCTCCATGACGATGACGGTCGGCCAACCGCGTGCCGCGATGTCGGCGGCGAGCACCGCATAGTCGGGCGTGGTCAGTTTGAAGTGTGAGATCGGATCGCCCTCCCACGTATCCGCGCCGAAGCTGACGATCAGCAGGCCGGGATCGAACGCGGCGATCGCTTCGAGTGCGGTGCTTTGTGCCCTGCGAAATGCATCGATCCGCGTGCCGTGGGGGAGGGGGAGGTTCAGCGTGGTGCCGATCCCTTCGCCTTCGCCGATCTCGTCGGCATGGCCCCAGTAGAACGGGTAGTCGGTTTTCGGATCGGCGTGGACCGAGGCGTAGAACACTTCGCCTCTGGCATAGAAGATATCCTGCGTACCGTTGCCGTGGTGATAGTCGATGTCGAGGATCGCGACGCGCGCGACGCCGGCATCGCGCGCGGCCTGCGCGGCGATCGCGGCGGTGTTGAGGTGGCAATATCCGCCGCAATAATCCGCCCCCGCGTGATGACCTGGCGGGCGGCACAGCGCGAACGCCGCGCGGTCGCCGTCGAGCACGGCGTGCGTCGCGGCGAGCGCAGACTGTGCGCTGCCATAGGAGGCGGCCCAGGCCTGCGGCGTGATCGGCGTGGTCGCGTCGAAGCTGTGCGCGCCGATCAGCGCATCGATCCGGGTCAGGTCGAGCGGCCGGCGCCCGCGGATCGGGAAGGTGTAGGGGATCGCGTCGCCCTCGCGTCCGGCTTCGCGCCACAGTCGCGCGGCGTCCTTCAGGAACGTGACGTACGGCGCGGGGTGGACGGCCAGGATCGGCGCCTCGCCGCGATCCTCCGGCGCTTCGACCGGACCGATCGCGCGCAGGATCGCATCGATCCGCGCGGGCGTCTCCGCATAGGCGGTGAACGCGCCGTTGTGCAGTTCGCGCGCTGGCGCATGGCTCCGCTGGGCCTCGTCGAAAAACAGCCGCATTGTTGCTCCTTGCTGCGCGGTCACGGGGGAAGAACCGACCGATCGCCTTGCGGGTCCTACCGGGTCGCGCGCGTTCGGCAAATTCGAAGGCTCAGAACAGCGCGAGTTGCCGATCGTCGTCGCCGTCCAGCAGCCAGCGCCCGATCACGTCGTGGCGCGTCCGGCCGACATGGCTATGGACCAGCACGAACGCATCCGCGGTCCAGCCGATCGGCGCGATGGCTTGCGTGAACGGCGCGCTCTCGCGGTAGCCGAGCGTCATGTGCGGACTGAACCGATAGCCTTCGCGGGCGCGCAACCCTGCCGACTCGCGTGCCACCGCGATCCGCTGATGCAGCGCGGCGAGCGAGACATTCTTGTGGCGCGGACGCAGCGCGATGGATCGCTCGCTGCCGACGACGGTATCGAATTGAAGCACAAACGGCGCCTCCTCGACCGCATCGCCGATTGCCTTCAGGTCGCGCTCCAACGCTGTCGATACACGGTCTTGGTCGTCGAGGATGTCGATCGTGACGTGGAGATGCTCGGGGCGGCGTTTGTCGCCGTCGGTCCCGAACCACGACGCTGCGGCGGTAATCTGGCGCGCGAGCGGGAGCGGCGGGCGGATCGCGAAGAACAGGCGGTGACGGGCGATCGGTCGATGGAACATGCCGGTTTCCGAATCGGGGGAAGCGGACGCGTTGCTAATATGTTCTGTACTATGTGTCGAGTTCGGGCGTGAAGTTGCATACTCAAAGTACCACCCCGGCGGAGGCCGGGGCCCAGTTGGAAAGGTCGCGGTAACGACACGCTGCATCCCGTTATGCACGTCCCCTAACTGCGCCCCGGCCTGCGCCGGGGTGGATATCTCTTTCAGGGTACGGCCTTAGCGCGCCAACGCTTCCGCAATCAGTTTCCGCGAGTTCTCCACCCCGTACAGCGCGATGAAGCTCCCCATCCTCGGGCCCTGTTCGGACCCCAGCAACGTCTCGTACAGCGCCTTGAACCAGTCGCGCAGGTTCTCGAACCCGCCGGTCTTGCCGATCTCATAGACGATGTTCTGGATATCCTCCGCGCTCGCCTCCGCCGGCAAGGCTGCGAGTTCCGCATCCAGCCGCTCCAGCGCCGCGACCTCGACACCCTCGGGCGCGCGCCGCTTCAGCGTCGGCGCGACGAAATCGCGGCTATAGGCCAGCGCATAGCCGATCAGCCGGTCGAGCTCCGGGTATTTCTCGGCCGACGCATCGGGCACGTAGTTGGCGAGATAGCCCCAGACCTGCTCCTTGCTCGCATCGCCCATCACCCCGACGAGGTTGAGCAGCAGTCCGAAGGTCACCGGCAGTTCGCCCGTCGGCAGCTTGCCGTCGTGGATGTGGTGCACAGGATTGCCGAGCTTCTGCTTCAGATCCTGGCCCGCATAATTGCCGCGGAACTGCCAATATTCGTCCACCGCGCGCGGGATCACGCCCATGTGCAGCGACTTCGCCTTCTTCGGCTCGCGATAGGCGTAGAAGGCCAGCGATTCCTCCGGGCCATAGGTCAGCCACTGTTCGAGGCTCAGCCCATTGCCCTTCGACTTCGAGATCTTCTCGCCATTCTCGTCGAGGAACATCTCGTAATTGAACCCTTCGGGCGGCCGCCCGCCGAGCACGCGCGCGATCTTCGACGACTGGGTGACCGAATCGATCAAGTCCTTGCCCGCCATCTCGTAGTCGACGCCGAGCGCGACCCAGCGCATCGCCCAGTCGACCTTCCACTGGAGCTTGGCCTTGCCGCCCAGAACGGACTGCGTGATACGCTGGCCCTCGTCTTCGAAGGCGATCAGCCCAGCCTCGGCATCGATCACTTCGATCGGCACCTGGAGCACGATGCCGCTGGTCGGCGAGATCGGCAGCACCGGCGAATAGGTCGCGCGGCGTTCGGCCCGCAGCGTCGGCAGCATCACGTCCTGGATGCCCTGGAAGTGACGAAGTACACCCTTCAACGCCTCGTCGAACCGCCCGCTCGTGTAATATTCGGTCGACGACGCGAACTCGTAGTCGAAGCCATAGCGATCGAGGAATTCGCGCAAAATCGCGTTGTTGTGTGCGGCGAAGCTCGAATGCGTCCCGAACGGATCGGGAATCTGCGTCAGCGGCTTGCCGAGATGCTCGCGTAGCATGTCGCCGTTCGGAACGTTGTCCGGCACTTTCCGCAAGCCGTCCATGTCGTCCGAAAACGCGATCAGTCGCGTCGGCGTGTCGCTCAGCGCATGGAAGGCGTTGCGCACCATCGTCGTGCGCAACACCTCGTTGAACGTGCCGATATGCGGCAGGCCCGACGGTCCGTAGCCCGTCTCGAACAGCACCGGGTCGCCCGACTTGCCGTTCGGATACCGCTTGAGGAGTTTGCGCGCCTCCTCGTACGGCCAAGCTTTGGACTCGAGGGCGGCTGCTTCGAGAGCAGGGGGGCGGAGGTCATCGGTCATAATGCATCGCGACTAGCGCGTGCATTCGTCTCCGTCACCCCCACTGCCGCGTGTGCCTATCAGCGGCAACGATCCTTCGCGGTGATCGTCCGGTCGACCGCGCGGCCCCCAAGCGCGCCCGCTGCACCGCCGGCCAGCGTGCCAAGCAAGCCGCCGCCAACCGCATTACCAAGCACCGCGCCGCCGACGCCGCCTGCGACCAAGCCGGTCGTGCCGCTCGAATGACGGCAACGCTTTGCGCGGTAGCGACGGTCATGCCCGCGATACTCACGCTTCGAACGTGCCTCGGCCTTGCCCGTGGGGATCACGGTGGCGGCCGGGATTGCGAGCGAGAGCGCGCTCAACGCCATGAGAAACTTCCGCATGATGATCGTCCCTGTTGATGTAGGTAAAGTTCGGTATCGAAGGAGCAGCAACGCACGTGGACCGTGCCGGTTGCGTAACGGCCGACGTGGATGAGTTTGCCGGGCGAGGGCGGTCTGCACGATTTTAGGTGGTGCAGCGCTGCAGGCTGAAACCACAGCATGTTTCCCCGCGAAGGCAGGGGTCCAGACTGGGTCCCATCTTCGGGGGAGAACAAGCAGCAAAAGGTTGCCCTTTCGTTCCCCGTCCCGCAAGGTCGCGCGGTGCTTCGCTATCCTGCCCTCCACGCCAGCCACGCCGGCATCTGGATCGCGAATGCGGACGGGGCGCGGCCGATCGGGCGAGGCGAGGCGATCCGGATCGCCGCCGACACGCCGGTCATCATGCTCAACGCGCCGCTCGTCGGGCAGCGCCTCGGCTATCCCGATCTGTCGGGGCTCGACCTGCTCGAACTCTACGCATTCCTCCGCCCCGCCCAATTCGCGGTGCCGACACCCAAGGGGATCGCGCGAGTTACTGGCCTGGACGTGCCGAGCGAGGATGCCGAGGTCGCGCCGTTCCTGCTGCGTGCGGCGGAAGCGATGCTGGCGCTCACCGATACGGACTGGCCCGAGCGCGAAGGTGCATGGACCGCGGCGCAATCGCTGTTCCGCCTGCGCTGGCCCTGGGCGCCCGTCGTCGCCGAGCGGCTGAAGAAACCGTCCGTCAACGAACGCTGGCTGTTCTCGTCGCTCCCCGAATGGGAGGAGCACGCGCCACGACCCGCCCCGCGTACCGTGACGATCGAGCCGGGCGATGCCGAGGCGCGGCTCGTCGACCTCACCGGCCACGGTGCGGAGGAACGCCCCGGCCAGCGCGCCTATGCCGGCGCCGCCACCGCCGCGTTCGCGCCGCGGGCGATGCGCGACACGCCCAATCTCGTCCTCGCCGAAGCCGGTACCGGGATCGGCAAGACGCTCGGCTACCTCGCCCCAGCCTCGCTCTGGGCGGAGAAGGCAGGCGGCGCGGTGTGGATCTCGACCTACACCAAGACGCTGCAACGCCAGCTCGGCCAGGAAACCGCGCGCCTCTATCCCGACGCCGCGATCCGCAAAGCCAAAGTTGTCACGCGCAAGGGCCGCGAGAATTACCTGTGCCTGCTCAACCTCGAGGACGCCCTCCAAGGCGGGTTCGCAGGCCGCGCGGCGATCCTCGCGCACCTCGTCGCGCGCTGGGCCGCGTACAGCGCGGACGGCGACATGGTCGGCGGCGACCTCCCCGGCTGGCTACCAACCCTGTTCCGCCGCAACGGCTCGACCGCGCTGACCGACCGGCGCGGCGAGTGCGTGTACGCCGGCTGCCCGCACTACCGAAAATGCTTCATTGAGCGCGCCGCCCGCGCCTCGTCCGACGCCGACATCGTCATCGCCAACCACGCACTGGTGATGGTGAATGCAGCACGAGGGCGCGAACTCGCCACGCGACCGACGCGGTACGTGTTCGACGAGGGCCATCACATCTTCGACGCTGCCGATTCGATGTTCGCGACCGCGCTGACCGGCGCCGAGACAATCGAACTGCGCCGCTGGATCCTCGGCCCCGAATCGAGCGGTCGCGGTCGCAGGCGAGGGCTGGCCGCACGCCTGTCCGATCTCGCCAGCTACGACGAACAGGGCGCGCGGGCGATTTCCGACGCGGTGACCGCCGCGGGGGCGCTGGCGGCCGACGGCTGGCTGCAACGCCTCGGCGAAGGCGCGCCGTTCGGGCCGATCGAGACGCTCCTCGCTGCCGTCCGCGGGCTCACCTACGCGCGGGCCGAGCAACCGGGCGACGCGGGCTATGGCCTGGAGACCGAACTCGCCGAACCCGACGCCACGCTGATCGAGGCCGCCGCACCCGCCGCCGCCGCCCTCGACGCACTCGTCCGTCCGCTCGTCACCCTCGGCCGCCGCCTGGAAGCTGTGCTCGCCGAAGCCCCCGACTGGATGGACGCGCCCGCCCGAGCCCGAGTCGAAGGCGCGATCGCCTCGATCGGCTGGCGCGCGGAGACGGTGGCGTCGTGGCTGTCGCTGCTCGCGCGCGTCGGCGGACCGGTCGATGGCGATTTCGTCGACTGGCTCGCGGTCGATCGGATCGAGGGCCGCGAGTTCGACATCGGCCTCCACCGCCACTGGCTCGATCCGACGCGGCCGTTCGCCGAAATCGTCCTGAAGCCCGCCCACGGCGCGCTCGTCACCTCGGCCACGCTCACCGGCGGCGGCGACTGGGAAGTAGCCGAAGCCCGCACCGGTGCGCCGCATCTCCTGCGACCCGCCGCCCGGTTCGAGGCGAAGAGCCCGTTCGACTACACCCGCCAGGCCGAAGTCCTGATCGTCACCGACGTGAAGCGCGGTGATATCGGCGCGCTCGCCAACGCCTATGCGCAACTGATCGTCGCCAGCCGAGGCGGCACGCTCGGGCTGTTCACCGCGATCCGGCGACTGCGCGGCGTGCATGGCCGCATCGCCGATCGACTCGCGCGCGAAGGTCTGCCGCTCCACGCACAGCACGTCGATCCGATCGACACGGGCACGCTGGTCGACATTTTCCGCGACGACCCGGGCGCGTCGCTGCTCGGCACCGATGCGCTCCGCGACGGCGTCGACGTGCCCGGCGAGTCGCTGCGACTCGTGGTGATGGAAGGTGTGCCGTGGGCGAAACCGTCGGTGCTCCACGCCGCGCGGCGGCTCGCGGGCGGTGGTTCGGCGTATGACGACCGGCTCGTCCGCGCACGGCTCGCGCAGGCATTCGGCCGGCTGATCCGCCGCGCCGACGACTCCGGCGTTTTCGTGATGCTTTCCGCCGCGATGCCGTCGCGACTGCTTAGCGCGTTCCCGCCAGGCGTGCCGATCGCGCGCGTCACGCTCGAAGAAGCGGTGGCCCGAGTCGCAAGCCGGCTTTCCTCGCGGGCAGCGGTAGGGCATGAAAGCCGCGAACCCGCTTGAGGATTGCCATGAAGACGTTGACGCTGTTGCGCCACGCCAAGTCCGGCTGGGACGACCCGGTCGCACGCGATTTCGACCGCCCGCTCAACGCCAAGGGCAAGCGCGCGGCGGCGATGGTCGGTCGGCACATGCGGTCGCTGGGATTGGCATTCGATCATGCGATCGCCTCGCCGGCGGTGCGGGTTACCGAGACGCTGGAGCAGATCGAATCGGGCTATGGCCGGACGATCGCGCCTGCCTGGGACCGGCGCGTGTATCTGGCTTCGGCGGCGACGTTGCTGGATGTGGTGCACGGATTTCCAGCGGAGACGCAGAGCGTGCTGCTGGTCGGGCATAATCCCGGGCTGGAGGATCTCGTCCTGATGCTGGTTGCGGATGGGGCTGACCCGCTGCGCGATGCGGTCGAGGATAAATATCCGACCGCGAGTATTGCGGAGCTTCAGTTCGATGCGGGGAGTTGGGAAGACATCGGTTCGGCTACCGCGCGTCTGACCCGCTTCATCCGCCCTCGCGATCTGGACCCGACGTTGGGCCCCGACGCGGACTGAAACTTGTTTCCCCGCGAAGGCGGGAATCCAGTCTGGGCACCCGCCTTCGCGGGTGAACAAGGGGGCGGGATATGCCCTCGAACGCGCTCCACCCCGACGGAGGCGGAGCCCGATCCGACACCGTCGCGGCGCTAGCCCAGCTCTTCACCCCCCCCTGGAAGGGAGGGGCCGGGGGTGGGTCGGCCGATTGGCTACCCCAGCCTTCGAACAACGGGCCAACCCACCCCCAACCCCTCCCTTCCAGGAAGGGGAGCTAGATTCACCCCTTCCCCGCCATCCTCGCCTTCAAATCCGAAAACGCATTCGCCGGCCGGAACTCGTCCTCGCTGATCACCCCCGCCGCCGCCAGCGCGGCTGCCGCATTCGGCCCACGCGGGAACGGGTCGATCGACAGCGCCAGAGTGTCCGCTGCAGCCTCGCCCAGATCGATCGTCCCGCCCTGGATCGCCACCATGTCGAGCGCATCGTCGGACAGCTCGACCTCGTCGCCCTCGGCGATCAGCTGCTCGACGAACAGCAGCGCGACCGGCTCGTCGATCTGCGTATCGAGCGGTTCGTCGGTGACCGAGCACGCCTGCACCGCCGCCCCGGTCACGCGGCCCTTCACGACGATGCCGCTCTCAGTGCGCTTGATACCCAACCGCGCGTCGAGTCGCGTGATCGACAGCAGCGCGAACCGCTTCGCCAGTACCGCACGCTCGTCCTCGTTGGCGACGATCTCGACGATCCGCTCGCGCTCGCCGATCGTGTCGAGGCGTTCGGGGCGGCTGAACTCGGGCTTCACGGCAATTCTCCAGATAACAGATTCGGTAGCGGCGTCGCAGCCAGCCCGGCATGAAACGCGGTCACCGAGTCGCGGACATGCGCCAGCGCCGCATCGTCCGGCGCCGATCCCCGGTACAGGTTCCGCACCAGAGCCGGCGCGATATCGCCCGCCGCCAGCCCCTCGCGGTACGCCCCGAGTCGCCCGCCCAGCATGCTCATCATCTTGCCGATATGCTTGCCGACGATGATGTCGCCAATCCCGATCTCGCGCAGCTGACCGTCCATGTCGTCGACGAACCGTTCCGCGAGCCGCGCGGCGGGCTCGCCACCCGCTGGCTCCGCCTCAAGCCGCAGCATGACGATCGCCAGCAGCGTCGCGATCATGTCGAAACGCCCGTCGACCGTGTCGGGCACTGCGCCTTCCCGGTACCAGTGTTCCGTGCGGGCCCGGCCGACGACGGCGTTATACAGCGGCAGCGCCTCATCGGGCTTCTCGCCGAGCAGTCTTCCCAACCAGCTCAAAATCTATCGTCCTCAACACGAAGCCGCGCTTCGGCTTGTTTGCCCGCGCATCCTCGCATATCGAGGCGATCGGCGGCCGATGCAATCGCGTGGGACCCGTCACGTGTTTTCGCGTGCCCCGGTTGGGAGTTTATATGAGCGTGTTTTCCGCCCGTACGGGTCTTGCCGCAGCGCTTGCGGTCGCCGCATTGGCCAGCGGGGGCTGCACTCAGTTGCGCTCGCACCAGGGCTATGTCGTCGACACCGACCTCGTCAACTCGGTCCAGCCGGGCGTGGATAACCGTCAGTCGGTGCTCCAGACGCTCGGCAAGCCGACGCTCGCGGGCCAGTTCGACCAGGGCGACTGGTATTACCTCGCGCGCGACAGCCGCAACCTCGCGTTCCGCAATCCACGCCCGAACGCGCAGATCACGCTACAGATCAGCTTCGACCAGAAGGGCACCGTCACCGCGGTCCGTCGCGGCGGCCTGGATCAGGTCGCTTCGATCACGCCGTACGGCAAGAAGACGCCGACCCTGGGTCGCGAGCGTGGGTTCTTCCAGGATCTGTTCGGTAACATCGGCACGGTCGGTGCGGCAGGGGCCGGCGGCGCCGGTGGCGGCAGCAACACCGGCGGCGGCGGGCGCAATCGGCCATAGCCTGTCGGTCACGATGGTGAGCCCGGTGTCGGTTTAGGCCGCACCGGCTGCCATTGCAGCGGTGCGGCCGGGCCGGGCATGGTCGGCACCGATCCCGAAAGGGGGGAAAGGGATCTTCGTCGTAACGCATGTTCGACGCAATGGTTCGGCGTGTCCGGGAAATTCGTCGAAGACCGGATTGCCGTTTGGCAAACATCCAATTCCGACCCGACTATCTCCGTTGTGGCGGTAACCGGCTGTACGCTGCCCGTGGGGGTGGGGCTTGGGCGAGTCGCTATGGATCATCGACGCGTCCGCACGCGAGATGCTGCTCTTCGCGGGTGTCGGGCTGCTGATCGGCGGGGTCGACGACCTGCTGGTCGATCTCCTCTATATCGGCCATCGGCTAGGGCGCCGTATCAGACACGGCGGTCGGCCTCGCCTGACCGTGGCGAGCTTGCCGCTGCCACGCATTCCCGGGTGTATCGCGGTGTTCGTCGCCGCATGGGACGAGGTCGCGGTCATCGGCGGGATGCTGACCACGGCGCTCCATCGCTACGAGCATGACGATTACCGCATCTATGTCGGCGCCTACCCCAATGACCGGGGAACGATCGATGCCATCGCCGCGGTAGCCGAACGTGATTCGCGTATCCGGCTCGTGATCGGGCACCGCGACGGGCCGACGACCAAGGCGGACTGCCTCAACACGATATGGCACGCCCTATGCCGGGACGACCTGCAGGCGCGAGCATCCGGACGGCAGCCTACCAAGGCCATCGTGCTGCATGACGCCGAAGACGTCGTCCATCCGCAAGAGCTGCGCGTGTTCGACAGCTTGATCGAACGCTATGACGTGGTTCAGCTTCCCGTCCTGCCGCTGGTCCACGCCGGCTCGCGGCTGGTGTCGGGGCATTATGCCGACGAGTTTGCCGAATCCCACGCCAAGCAGATCGTCGTTCGCACGGCCTTGGGCGCGGCGATGCCGCTCGCAGGCACCGGCTGTGCCATCGCGCCCGCGGTCCTCGCGTCCATTGCACAGGCGCGGGGTGGCGATCCGTTCGACGCCACCAGCCTGACCGAAGATTACGAACTGGGCCTGCGGCTCGCGGAGCTCGGCGCACGCGGCATCTTCGCCCGAGTCGCGGCGGACGACGCCGGGTCCGTGGTCGCGGTGCGCGCGTATTTTCCGTGCACGCTCGGCGGTTCGGTCCGGCAGAAGACCCGCTGGATGACGGGCATCGCACTCGCGGGCTGGGATCGTACCGGCTGGGGGAAGCCACGCGCGGTCGCCGACCACTGGATGCGGATGCGCGATCGACGCGCGCCGCTGGCAGTCGTGATCCTCGCGGTCGGCTATCTTGCCGTGCCGGTATGGCTGGCATCGTCGCTGCTGCATGGCCGAGCCGACCTGGCGTCGCCTTATGCCAATGGTGCCTATCCGATCGCCTTCTGGCTGCTGCTCGCCAATGGCGCGTTGCTGGCGTGGCGGCTCGGCGTCCGGATGGTGTTTACCGGGCGCAGTTACGGCGTGCGCGAGGCGTTCTGGGCGGTGCCGCGGTTCCTGGTCGGCAACCTCGTTTCGCTGATCGCCGCACCGCGCGCGGTGTTCGTCTATGTCGGCATGCTGCGGGGTGCCGCGCCGGTCTGGGACAAGACGCGTCACGAGTTTCCCGACCTTCCGTCCGACGATGTCGTCGCCCTCAACCATCCGGGCCTCGCCGCCGCGGCGCGATGAGCGTCGGCCGCCCGCTGCGCTTTCTCGCGCTGGCACTGGGCGGATGGGTGATGATACGCGTGGCGTTGCTGCTGCCGGAGGTCGCCTCGCTTCCACCGTTGGAGATGATCCCGCGCGTTATCGACGTGCTCGTGCCAAAAGTCGCGGCAGCGGCTCTAGTGCGATCGTCCGTCCCGCCGCGGGTGATGACGGTGCCACGTGTCGCTATCGCGCAGCCGATGGTCGCCAACCCGCGACCAAGGCAGGTACCAATACTCACGCTGCCGCTCTCGGTAGCGCTCGCTCTTCCCGATGTACCAGCCGTCGCAGCGCTTCAGACCTACGCCATCCCGTCGCCGGTAGCACCGCCCTTGGTCCCCAGAGGGCCGAATCGTCTCAGCGGAAGCGCGTGGCTACTCGCGCGCGGCGGTCCCGCCGGTACGGTGTCGGGAGGGCAGCTTGGCGCGTCGCAGGGCGGCCTGCGCCTAGCTTATGCCATCGGCAACCGCCGCAAGTTCGCGCTGGTGGCACGAGTCGCCACGCCGCTCGAAGGTGTCGGACGGGAGGCGGCGCTCGGGATCGAATGGCAACCGACGCGCTTGCCGATCCGCCTCGTCGCGGAACAGCGGTTCGCACTGGACGGCGGACGCGGCGGACCGACATTGGGCATCATTGCCGGCTATGGTCCGACCGATGTCGCATCGGGCATCCGCCTGGAAGCATATGGCCAGGCCGGCGCGATCGCACGAGACGGGATCGAAGGCTTCGTCGATGCCTCCGCACGACTCACGCATCCGCTCGGGACGCTTGCGGGGGCAGAGGTCGACATCGGCGTAGGCACATGGGCCAGCGCGCAACGCGACGCCGAACGCTTCGATATCGGCCCCTCGATCGTCGCCATGCTACCCGTCGCAAGCACGACCATCCGCCTGACGCTCGACTGGCGCGAACGCATCGCCGGCGGCGCGCGTCCGGGTTCCGGACCGGCCTTGTCGATCGGTAGCGACTTCTGAGCGGTCGAGCCTAGCCCCGCCCGCGCAATCCGGTGTAACGCTGCGGCCGTGGATCTGTATCTCCCCGTCGCCAACCTGTCGGTCAACGCGCTCGTCATCATCCTGCTTGGCGGGGGCGTCGGGCTGTTGTCGGGGATGTTCGGCGTCGGCGGCGGCTTCCTGACGACGCCGCTGCTGATCGTCTACGGCATCCCGCCGACCGTCGCCGCCGCCTCGTCCGCAAGCCAGGTGACCGGCGCCAGCGTGTCGGGCGTGTTCGCGCACTTCCGGCGCAAGGGTGTCGATACCAAGATGGGCGGGGTGCTCGTCGCAGGCGGCATCCTCGGCTCGTTCTTCGGCGCGTGGCTGTTCCGGCTGCTCCAGCAGAGCGGTCAGATCGATACCGTCATCGCGATCGTCTACGTGCTCATGCTGGGCTCGATCGGTGGCCTGATGGCCAAGGAATCGATCAGCACGATCGGCCGCGTGCGGACCGGACGCCCGCCAAAGGCCCGCAAACGTCGCCATCACCCGCTCGTCGCCGCGCTCCCGCTCAGGACGCGCTTCTACGCGTCGGGCCTCTATATCTCGCCGCTTGCACCGCTGTTGCTGGGCTTCTTCACCGGTATCCTGACGATCCTGCTCGGCATCGGCGGCGGCTTCATCCTCGTGCCCGCGATGATCTACCTGCTCGGCATGGCGACCTCCGTCGTGGTCGGCACCTCGTTGTTCCAGACGCTGTTCGTGACCGCAGTGGCGACGATGGTCCACGCGACCACCACCAAGGCCGTCGACATCGTACTGGCGGCTCTGCTCCTGCTCGGCTCGGTCGTGGGCGCTCAGGTCGGCGCGCGGTTCGCGACCAAGTTTCGCCCCGAATACCTCCGCCTCGCGCTCGCGCTCATGGTGTTGCTGGTCGGCACACGCATCCTGCTGGGGCTCATCTGGCGTCCCGAGGAGATCTTCTCGGTCGCGCTGTCGTGAAGCCGGGCTGGCTGGTCCTGCTCGCGCCGCTGCTGATGGCGCAGGCCAAGCCCGTGCTCGTCCCCGACGTATCCCAGCGCAATATCGAGATCGCCTACAGCTTCACCGGCGCCGAGCTGCTGCTGTTCGGCGCGATCCTCTATCCCGGCGGGCGCCTGCCGACCGGCGAGCAACCCACCGACATCGTCGTCGTCGTCAAGGGGCCGACCCAGTCGATCCTGATGCGCGAGAAGGAGAAGGTTGCCGGCATCTGGGTCAACGCCGCGCGCCTGCGATACCGCTCCGCCCCCAGTTTCTATGCGATCGCCTCGTCTAAACCGATCGACCGCCTCGTCGACGACCGGACGCGCGCGATCTACGAGCTGGGCCTCGACAGCCTGCAATTGTCGCCCGCGTCGAGCGCACCAGCACCGACGCAGGATCGCTTCCAGAAGGGGCTGGTCGACCTCAAGCGCCGCGCTGGCCTGTATTACGAGGCGCCGCGCGCGGTCGAGATCACCGACGGCGTGCTCTATCGTGCGCGCGTGTCGATCCCCGCCCGCGTGCCTGTTGGCCGCTTCACCGCGGAGACGTTCCTGATCCGCGACGGGCGCGTGCTGGCCGCCGCCGTGCGCGACATCGACATCCGCAAATCGGGCTTCGAACGATTCGTCGCGCGCGCCGCGGATCGATCGTCGGTACTCTACGGGCTGGTCGCGGTCGCGCTGTCGGTGTTCCTGGGCTGGGCGGCAGGCTGGATCGCGCGCAGGGTTTAACGCCTCCCAGCGACCAAACGCGCCGGTTTTCTCAGCAAGATCAACGCGGTCATCGGATCTTTACAATTATCACGACATTCCCGTCGCGCTGATCCTGCACCGCATCTGCGAGCTTGCGCCGCAAGGGCATATCGTGATGATCGATCCGCACGGCGAATATGCCGCCGCGTTCAAATCGAACGGTGCGATCTACGACGTCTCGAACCTGCAGATGCCGTATTGGCTGATGAACTTCGAGGAGCATTGCGAGGTCTTCCTGACCAGCAGCGGCTCCGCGCGACAGTTCGATGCCGACATCCTCGCCAAATGCCTGCTCGCGGCGAGGGCGAAAGCCGCCTCGGGCAGGAGATCGCCAAGCTCACCGTCGATGCGCCGATCCCTTACATGCTGAGCGACCTGACGACGATCATCAGTGCCGAGATGGGCAAGGTGGACCGCGCCGGCGACACCGCGCCCTATCTGCGGCTCAAGTCCAAGATCGACGAGATCAAGGCCGATCCGCGTTACGGCTTCATGTTCTCGGGCATGCTCGTGGCGGACACGATGGCGAGCTTCCTCGCGCGCATCTTCCGCCTGCCCGGCGACGGCAAGCCGATCTCGATCATCGACGTCTCGGGCGTGCCGTCGGACATCACCTCCGTCGTCGTCGCGGTGCTGGCGCGGATGACGTTCGACTTCGCGATCTGGTCGCGCAACGAACCGCAACGCCCGATCCTGCTCGTTTGCGAGGAAGCGCATCGCTACATCCCGGCGGGGCAGGAGGCGAACAGCTCGGTCGGTCGCATCCTGGGTCGGATCGCCAAGGAAGGCCGCAAATACGGCGTGTCCTTCGGGCTGATAACGCAGCGCCCGTCCGATCTTGCGGAGGGCGTGTTGTCGCAGTGCGGCACGATCATCGCGATGCGCCTCAACAACGACCGCGATCAGGCCTTCGTCCGCGCCGCAATGCCGGAGGGCGCGCGCGGCTTCCTCGACTCGATCCCAGCGCTGCGCAATCGCGAGTGCATCATCTGCGGGGAGGGCGTGACGATCCCGATCCGCGTGAGCTTCGACGGGTTGGAGGAATCGAAGCGCCCCGCCTCGGGCGACCCGCTATTTTCCGAACTATGGCGCGACGTCGGCGGCGAGGACCAGATCATCGGCCGCACCATCCAGCGCTGGCGGGCTCAGGGGAAATAGTGACCCCACATCTGCTCCCCACCGAAGAAGGGGGAAGGGGCAGGGCAGGTGACGAACCGAACTCGTCGGCTACCCAAGTAACCAGATAAGCTGCCGCGTCTCTACCCATGGCATCGGCTTGCCATCCTTGCCGATCGCGGGCTCATAATGTCCGCGTTTGGCGATTTGCTTGCAGGCCGCCGCGTCCAGAGTCGGATTGCCGCTCGATCGTACGACGATGCAATTGTTCACTTTGCCCTGCGTGTCGATCATCCAGCGGACGGTGGTGTCGCCGCCATGACGGTTCATTGCGGCTTCCAGGGGAAAGGTGAACCATTTCACGACGTCGCCGATCGGTTTCGCCGGAACCGCCATTTGCGTCGGATCTACGCCCCAGGATTTGATCTGGTCGATTTCGCACGCACCGAGCGCGTCGATCGCCTTGCCCGGACGGTCCAGCGTGAAGGTTATCGGGGGCTGATCGAACTCCTCGATCGTCACCGCCGTCGCGGCGGCGAGCGCGGCGATCTGCTCCCGGGTCGTCACGAACCGCAACATCCGCTGGCGTCCGTTCGGAATTCGCAAGCTTACCCCAAATGTGAGCGTCGACCGATCTGAGCCCGCCACCTTCATCGTGACGAGACCTCGCCGAAGCTGTTCATCGGGCGTGTCGGCGAACAGCACGACGATCTCGGTCTGGAAATCCGCCGGTGACTGCCGAAAGCCGAGCGTGATCTTTGCGGACTCGGCAACGAACGGTCGGGTAAGCTGGCAAAGGTCCTGCTGATAGTCCAATGTCCATTTGCCCGCCGGGCTGTAGATCGCCGTGGCAGCCGCCGCCAAGACAAGCGCAGCGATCATCGCATCCTCCTCCACTTCGGATGGCCTGTTGGCCTTGTCCCGGATGCTAGCTGCCAACTGGCCGACTTCAAGCGAAGGTTTTCGGTGGAGCGACGGCCGCGAACCTAACCGCCGACGCGCACCGCCAGCAATCGCGCTACCTTCGCCTTGAACGCGCGGAGTTTCTCGCCGGACAATGCCGCCACGCTCGCGAACGAGACCGAGCGCGGGTTGATCGTCGCGCCGTTCTTCCACACTTCCCAGTGCAGATGCGGGCCGGTCGATATGCCGGTCGAGCCGACATAGCCGATCACCTGGCCGGCGCGGACGCGGGTGCCGGACGACACTGCGATCCGGCTCATATGGCCGTAGCCGCTCGCTATCCCGCGGGCGTGCGTCAGCTTGACGAAATTGCCGTAGCCGCCCGTCCGCCCCGCGAACGCGACGACGCCGTCGGTCATTGCATGGATCGGCGAGCCGTAGGGCGCACCGATGTCGAGCCCCTTGTGCATCCGCGTGAAGCCGAGCAGCGGGTGGAACCGCATCCCGTAATTCGAGGTGATCCGGCCGCTGACCGGCATGCCCGATACGGCACGGCGTTCGGTCTGCCCGTTCGCATCGAACCAGCCCCCGCGGTGTCCTTCGTCATCGGCATCGACGCTCGCCGCATCGGGGGCGAAACGGACGAGCTGCACCTTGCGGCGCCCCTGGTCGATGCCGGCGAACACCAGGTCGCCGATCTGGGTCTCGCCGGTCGCGGCACGCTGGCGCTCGACGATCACGTCGAAGCTGTCCGCCGCGGTCACGTCGCGGCCGATCGACATCCGGGTCGAGATCGCCTTGATGAACGACTCCACCGCCTTTCCGGGAACACCGGCAGCGCGCGCGGAGCGGTACAGGCTGGAGCCGACCAGGCCCTGGATGCGCAACGGCGTCGAGTCGACCGCGATCGGCTTGCGGTTCACGACCAGCCTGCCTGCGCCACGCGTCAAGGACAGCGCCAGATCGAACCGTGCGCGGAAATCCAGCTGCTCCAACGGCCGTGCGACCGTCCGGTCCGGTCTGCGCCCGAGCGTCAGCGCGATCCGCATGCCGGCTGGGATGGATTTGGGATCGACCGACTGCGCGACCAGCGCCGCGGCCGCTTCGGCATCGGTGCGGCCGACCCCCGCGCGCATCAAAACCCGGTCGAACGCGTCGCCCTGACCCAGCGTCGCGGAAAGTTCGAGCGTCGGCCTTTCAGGCGCATTGGCGAGCGGCGCGACGAGATCGTTGGCCGCCATCCGCCGCCCGGTGGTCGCGCCCTGGCCGAGCGGCGCGATGCCCTGCGCCCGCGTTTCTTCCCACTCGGCACCAGCAAGCGGCGCCGGCACCGCACCGACCAGCGGCTTGAACCCGGGCGCCAGCATCACGGTCGCGGCGCAGAGCGCGGTGCATGTCGCGAGCCCGCGCCACCAGTCGCGGCTACCGATCTGCGCACCGAGATCGGGCACCCAGTCGATCCGCGACCGGGCCGGTGTCGGCGCGTCCTCGCGCTGCCGGTCGAGCGCGCGACCAAAGCCGCGCCCGCCGCCGCCCGCCAGTTCCAGCGCCTGATCGTTCTGCAAATACACGCGTGCCCGCCCCGAAATCGCGTTCAAAATCTCGCGCGCGGTCGCTTCCCGGCGCAGGCGTCGGGTTGTGGCGGCGATATGCTAAAGTCAAATGAACCCGGTGCTGTCGGGTGCCCTGCCGACGGCGGACCGTGCTCAAGTCGAGGCAGGGCCGAGGCGGATGGGCGTCTAACCACCCCGGCGGAGGCCGGGGCCCAGTTGGGGGACGAGCGTAATGGACGTCGGCGCTTAGTTACCTGGGTCTTCCCAGCTGGGCCCCGGCCTCCGCCGGGGTGGTGAAAGATTTTGCGTGCGCCTGCTCCCCCGCTCTGTGGGTAGGCGGCACAGCGAAAGAACCCGGCAATCCACCGCGTCGACACCCCCCAATTCCCCACAGGTCATTGCGCCAGCCCACTTAACCCCCGATGTTGTCAGCCATGAGCGATGATGTCTCCGCTGGCGTGACCGCAGTTCTCGGCCCGACCAACACGGGCAAGACGCACCTCGCGATCGAGCGGATGTGCGCGCACTCGAGCGGCATGATCGGCTTCCCCCTGCGCCTGCTCGCCCGCGAGGTTTACGACCGCGTCGTCGCGATCAAGGGCGCGAACCGGGTGGCGCTCGTCACCGGCGAAGAGAAGATCGTGCCCCCCGACGCACGCTGGTTTCTCTGCACCGCCGAGTCGATGCCCGACCGCGACGTCGCGTTCGTCGGTATCGACGAAGCGCAGCTCGGCGCGGACCCGGAACGCGGACACGTCTTCACCGATCGGTTGTTGCGCTCGCGTGGACGCGAGGAGACGATGATCCTCGGCTCCGAAGCGTTGCGGCCGATGATCAAGGCGCTCGTCCCCAAGGCGGAGATCGTCAACCGGCCGCGCTTTTCGACGCTGACCTATGCCGGCGCGAAGAAGATCAGCCGGTTGCCCAAGCGCTCGGCGATCGTCGCGTTCTCGGCGGAAGAGGTCTACGCGGTCGCCGAGATGCTGCGGCGCCTGCGCGGTGGCGCGGCCGTTGTCATGGGCGCGCTGTCACCCCGCACGCGCAACGCGCAGGTCGCGATGTTCCAAGCCGGCGAGGTCGATTACCTGGTCGCCACCGACGCGATCGGCATGGGTCTCAATATGGACGTCGCACACGTCGCGTTCGCCAGCCTCAACAAGTTCGACGGCAAGCGCCAGCGTCGCCTGACGGTCGCGGAGATGGCGCAGATCGCCGGCCGTGCGGGACGTCACCAGCGCGACGGCACGTTCGGCGCGCTGTCCGACGACGGCCCCGGCGCGTTCCTGCCCGAGGAAGTGCTGGCGATCGAGGAGCACCGCTTCCCGCGTCTCGAGAACCTCTACTGGCGGCAGGGCGAGCCCGACTTCGCGAGCATCGACGCGCTGATCGCCAGCCTCGAAGCGCGTCCCCCCGCGGGTGTCTTGCGCGCCGCGCCCCAGGCACTCGATCTCGGCGTATTGAAGCGGTTGGCGGAAGAGGGCTGGGTCCGCGAACGGGCGCGTCATCCATCGATGGTCGCGCGGCTCTGGGCGGCGTGCGGCGTGCCGGACTTCCGGAAAGTCGGCCTCGATCCTCATGCTCGCTTTGTGTCGCGGCTGTTCGGGCATCTGAGCGAGGGGCGGGGGCACATCCCGCACCAGTGGTTCGCCGACGAGATCGCGCGGCTCGATACGGTGGCGGGCGACGTGCCGGTGATCGCCGGACGGATCGCGGCGACGCGGATCTGGGCGTATATCGCGCAGCGCGCCGACTGGCTCGCCGAGCCCACACTCTGGGCCGCGCGCACGGCCGCGCTCGAGGAACGCCTGTCGGACGCGCTGCATGCGAGCCTGACGCAGCGGTTCGTCGACAAGCGCACGACCGCGCTGATGCGCCAGATCGGTGTGGATTCGGCCGCGCTACCGGTGGTGATCGGCCCCGAGGGCGAGGTGATGGTCGAGGATCATCCGATCGGCCGCCTCGACGGCTTCCGCTTCACGGTCGCGGCGGACGCGCGCGCCAGCGACAAGCGCCTATTGCTGGCGGCGGCGGAAAAGCGCCTGACGGGCGAGCGTTCGCGCCGCGGCCAGTCGCTGGTCGATGCGCCCGATGCGGATATCGCGCTCGGCGATGCGGCGCAGATCGTCTGGGCAGGTCACCCGGTCGCCAAGCTGGCAGCCGGCCCGTCGTTCGCCCGGCCGAAACTGATCCTCGACCGCTCGCTCGATTGCCTAGACAAGCCGGCGCGCGATCGGATCGAGGCGCGGCTGTCGCTATGGCTCGGCGCCATGCTCAAGAGGCGGATCGCGGTGCTGGTCCACCTCGCCGAGATCAGCCGCGATGCGAATGCGACGCCCGCATTGCGCGCCGTCGCCAGCGCGATCGAGGACGCCGGCGGGATACTGCCGCGGTTGCCGATGCGGCTCGCGCTCGACGCGATCGACCCTGAGGAACGCAAGCGGCTGCGCAAGATCGGTATCACGGTCGGCGCGCTCGACCTGTTCGACGCGCGGTTGCTCAAGCCCGAGTCGGCGCGCTGGCGGCGTATCCTCGCGGCTGCTCGTGGCATGACGATCACCGCCCCACGTGACGGCGCGACCGTGCTCGCGCGTGGCAGCGACGGTGCGGTGCTGGAGGCAGGGTTCCGCCCGCTCGGACTCCAGGCCGTCCGTGTCGACCTGATCGAGCGGATCGCCCGCGCGGCGCACGACTCGCGCCAGGGGCGGACACCGTTCGCGCCCGATCCGGCGCTGGCGACCTCGATCGGCGTCGACCCGGCGTCGCTGGAGCGGTTGATGGCCGAACTCGGGTTCAAGGCGCTGGCGGGGGACACGCCGCGCTGGGTCTGGCGAGGGCGTCCGCCCGCACGCCCAGCGCCGCCGACGCCGATCGACCCGTCGCGGCAGAACGCCTTTGCCGGGCTAGCCGCACTGGTCCGCCATGGTTGAAGGCGCGATGCGGATCGATCGGTTCCTGTGGTTCGTGCGGCTCGCAAAGACGCGCAGCGCCGCGCAGGCGATCGCCGAGAAGGGGCATCTCCGCATCGACGGCCGCCCGATCGACCGCGCGCACTGCCCGGTACGGATCGGCAACGTGCTGACCTTCGCGGCATACGACCAGGTTCGGGTGATTCGGATCGAGGCGCTACCGGCGCGGCGGGGGCCGGCGCCCGAAGCGCAAGCGTGTTACCAGGACTTGATCGCTGGCCAGACCCCCGCCGGCACTATCCGCGACCCTGCCTCCGAATGAGGTATCTCCACACTAGCGATCGTTGAAGTGGACGACAGCACCGCACCCCCCCGTCATCCTGACGAAAGTCAGGACCCAGAGTTATGAAACGCTGTCCTTTGGTATCCTGGGTCCTGACTTTCGTCAGGATGACGGCGGGGGGCGTGGGCGGGGGAGGATTTAGGGGACGACAAAGCCTGATAACGTCTCGCACAAGCCCAGCTATGATTGACGCGACCGGCCTGCGCGCATAGTCGCTGGCGCGTTCGTCGCCGGGAAGGAATCCGGCCCAGGAGTTCTGCAATGACCTACGTCGTCACCGATGCCTGCATCCGCTGCAAGTACATGGACTGCGTGGAAGTGTGCCCGGTCGACTGCTTCTACGAAGGCGAGAACATGCTGGTGATCAATCCCAGCGAGTGCATCGACTGCGGCGTGTGCGAGCCCGAATGCCCCGCCGAAGCGATCCTGCCCGACACCGAGAGCGGGCTGGAGCAGTGGCTCGAGCTGAACACGACCTTCTCGGCGCAATGGCCCAACGTCACGCGCAACGACAACCAGACGCCGCCGGACGCCGACGCGATGAAGGGTGTCGAGGGCAAGTTCGACAAGTATTTCTCGCCCGAACCCGGCGCGGGCGACTGACGGGACGCGGCCAAACCCCGATGGGGCAAGCCGCCTGCCATGTTCGGCTGGTAATTTTGTTGCAAAGCTGCTATTGGGTCCGCGACGGGCGCGATGACGATAGTCGTGCGCCTGGCGTGAGTTAGACCTATCCCTCCCCCGATGCAGCTGCGACGAGTCCTTCGTCGAGGCGTCGCGGCGAGGCCTGATCCGGAAAGGCCCCAAATGGCTGCCAAGGCACTGTCCTTCGATGTCGGTGATTTCGTCGTTTATCCAAAGCACGGGGTCGGCCGTGTGATCGAGCTCCAGCGCTCGGAAATCGCCGGCATGACACTGGAACTCTACGTCCTCCGGTTCGAGAAGGAGCGCATGACGCTCCGCGTACCGACCAACAAGGCCGAAAGCGTCGGCATGCGCAAGCTGTCGTCGGACAAGACGATGCGCGAGGCGATGGACACGCTCAAGGGCAAGCCCAAGGTCAAGCGCACCATGTGGTCGCGCCGCGCGCAGGAATATGAAGCGAAGATCAACTCGGGCGACCTCGTGTCGATCGCCGAGGTGGTCCGCGACCTGTTCCGTGCCGACGACCAGCCCGAGCAGAGCTATTCCGAGCGCCAGATCTTCGAAGGCGCGACCAGCCGCCTCGCGCGCGAACTAGCTGCGATGGAAGAACTCGACGAGCCCAAGGCGCAGGAGAAGATCCTCGACATCCTCCGCGCCGCAGCCGCGATGTACAACAAGGACAAGGTGCCGGCGTAACGCCTGCGTGCTTTGACGAGACGAAAGGGCGGTCCCGCGGGGCCGCCCTTTTTCGTTCGTACGGTCCGGGCAACGGCGCGAACCAGCCCGAACGGTCCTCGCGCTCCGCTCCGCATGGCTCCTGCGTGATAAGCGTCGGCGGATGACGGCGTCCAGCCGAACGCTACCCCTCAAACCCAGTCCGTCAGCTTGCCCATCTCTCCCCGCGGCAGGCTGCTCCCGAAGCGCAAACTCTTCGGCCGCTCGGCAGCCGTCAGTCTGTCGGCGACCACGCGATCGAGCGTAGCGGACAGGTCGGCGGGGTCTCTCCCATCGACGGGCACGATGAAGGCTTTCAACCGGCCGTTCGCGTGGAGCCGCACCGCGACGTCCGCCACGCCGTCGGTGTCGCGCAATATCCGCGCTACCCGGTCCGGCCAGACATTGTGCCCGCCGACCTGCACGGCCCCGTCGCGCCGCCCGATCGGTCGTAGCGTGCGGTCTCCCGTTCGGTCGATCCTGTCGGGCAGGTCGACCCGTGCACCGCGACTATCGACGAGGTCCCAATCGCCATCGTCACGCGGTGCCAGATGCCAGCGAGGCAAGAGCTCGTAGGTGGATGCCGGTATCTCACGGATCGCGATCGCGCTCGTCTCCGACGCTCCGTAGACGTCCACGAGACGCGCCAACCCCTTGGCCGAAAGATCGGTCGCGACGCGATCGTCGAGCACGCCCGCGGAGCTGACGCCGACGACGTCGTCCGGGAAACGCCGTACGATCCGCGACAGGGCCAGCCACTGCTCCGGTACCGCGACGACGATATCGCCCGCCGTCAGGTCCAGCGCAGCGCCAATCGTCCGAACGACGACGGGTATGCCCAGCACGCCCGGCAACAGCGCGGTCCAGATGATGCCGTATAGATGGTGCGCAGGGACCATCGCGACGACCCGCCGTCGATCCGCAAAGCGCGCGGCGATATAGGCGGCTTCGTCGAGCAGATCGGCAACGGCATGACGGCAAAGGCGTGGCGCCCCGGTCGATCCCGACGTCGCGACAATTATCTGGCGATCGGATGTGTGTTGGGCGGCCATGACCCAGTCGATCCACTCACCGACCCGCGCTGGCGGTTCGGTTCCGAGCCGGTCGTCATCCAGGCCAAACGTTTCGGCCAAGGCCCCGAGCGCACCTAGCTGTTCGATCGAGTCCAGTCCCAGGCCCTCGTCACCGATCGGCATATCCTCGGGCCAGTCCAGGGCCGGCAGACGGGCCGCATCGCCATCGCGCAGACGGCGCACCTCCGCGGCTACGACCGCACAGGCGATCCGGTGCGCCGCGGATCGCCGCAGCCCCCCTATCTTCACGCCACGTCGGACCGGATATCGAACACCTGGTTCCGGCCCGCCCGCTTGGCAGCGTAAAGGCGCTTGTCCGCCAGCGCGATCAAGGCGTCGATCGATCCGTCGGCCTCCTCCAGCGTCGCGCAGCCGAGACTGGCCGTGACTTGCAGCACGCCTCCCGACGTTTCCACCGCGACGGTCGCGATCTCGGCACGCAGTTGCTCGGCGAGCGCCATGGCCTGTTCGAGGCGGTGGCGGGGGAGCAGGACGCCGAACTCCTCGCCACCCAGGCGCGCGAATATGCCGCTCGGCGGCAACAGCGCGGTGCAGACCTCGGTCACCCGGCACAACAGCGTGTCGCCGGCGGAGTGTCCGTGGCTGTCGTTGACCGCCTTGAAATGGTCCAGGTCGAGCGCGATCAGCGACAGCGGCTCGCGCAGGTCGCGCCAGCGTCCCTGTGCTTTCGCCATCATCTGGCTGAAATGGCGTCGGTTGGCGGCGCCGGTCAGGTGATCGCACGTCAGCAGGCGCCGCAGATCCGCCGTGGCCGCCTCGCGCCGCGGCACGTCGCGCAGCACGACCGAGAACCGCCGCGGTTTCAGGGAATCGGCGCTGGACCGCGCGACGACCAGCCGTTGGCACCAATAGCGTTCGCCATCCGCGCGTCGCTGCCATCCCTCCTGCAGATGCCATCCCTCGCGACCGGCGATCACCAGTTGTTCGTCGAGGCGCATGTCGTCCCCCGGCACGTCGGTGCTCAGCACATCGGCAAGGTTATGTCCGGTGACGTCGGCCGGTGCGTGCCCCGTCTGACGCAGGAAGCAGCTATTGGCCGACGCGATTTCGCCTTTCGGCGTGATCGTCAGCGCGGCATAGCCTTGGGCGTCGTCGAGCAACGTGGCAAACCAGGTATCCGCTTGGCGCAGGCGGTTTTCCTGCACGACCTGCTGGCTGATGTCGGCGAGCGTGGCCATCAACCGATCGGGACCGAGCTTCACCAGCGTGCACGCCAGCACCTTCGGCGTCAGGCCTTGCCGTCCCAGTCCGAGTTCGACGAAAATCCGGTGCCCGTCGCAGATCTTCCCCGTGGCGGGTTCGAACGTCGCCGCCATGCTCCGCAATTCCGGCGCGTGCTGCTCGAATGCCGAGAACAGGTTGCTCGCGTCTCTCGCGCCGGCGAGTGGCAACAGATGCTGCATCGCGTGCGGGTTCATCAGCCCGATCTCGCCCGCGGCGTTGCATTCGATCAGCCCGACCGGACACGCATAAAGGAATTCGAGTAGCTCCTGCTCGCTGGAGACGTCCGTCATTCGTCCGGCCTCAGCGTTCGATGAGCACGTAGCGCCGCAGGATCCCGGCCGTCGCAAGCAACCGTAGCCGCACCTTGGTCGGCCGCATCCGCAACGTCAGGACGTACGGGACGATGTCGTCCAGTTCGGCCTCGTCCTCGAACCGCTGCGCGACCATGAAGTTGTTCATGCACTGCGCCACGACCTCGAAAAACGGGACCCCGACCACGGTCGCAGGATCGAGCCCCGACAATCGGGCTTCCGTCGCATTGTAGGTTTGCACGGTCGTATCGGCGGCAAATCCGACGACGCCGAACGGTAGCGCATCACGCTCACGTTCGCTCATCGCGTCCAGATCACGCAATGGTATCGATTCGAAACTCGATTCGGTTGCTGGCATGGTCGGTGGCTCCCTGACGACGCATGCCCGAACATCCTTAAATATTGCCTTCAATTCAAGAATATGAAGTCTGCAACATCATGGTGCTGGCGATGCCATGCCCGAACGCGCACGCATGAAAATGGGCGCAACGTTTTCCGGCATTATTTGCGCAGGAAGATTTGATTTAGAGAGTCAGGTATCCCCTCGCTCGACCCGCCGGCCGGATTGCCGATCCGAAAGCCAGGCAGCGAACTGCTCGGCTTCCATCGGTCGTCCGAACCAGAAGCCTTGCGCCTCCTCGCACCCCAGCTTCGTGAGGATCGTCGCGGCTTCCGACGTTTCGATACCTTCCGCAACGACACGGTAGCCGAGC
Source organism: Sphingomonas faeni (assembly GCF_030817315.1). Lineage (NCBI taxonomy): Bacteria > Pseudomonadati > Pseudomonadota > Alphaproteobacteria > Sphingomonadales > Sphingomonadaceae > Sphingomonas > Sphingomonas faeni. The sequence goes on from NZ_JAUSZF010000001.1 coordinate 3,062,328, forward strand.
TTGTGCGCAAGCCCGATCATCGCCTCCACCAGGACGAAATCCGGTCCGGTCGCCTGGGTCAGGTTCCGCATGAACGCCTGGTCGATCTTCACGATTCGCGCCGGCAGTCGTTGGAGATAGGCAAGGCTGCTGTGCCCCGTCCCGAAATCGTCGATCGCCAGGCAGACCCCGGCATCGGCCAGTTCGCGCAGCATGGCGAGCGCCTGGTCCGGCTGGTCCATGATCGCGCTCTCGGTCAGCTCGATTTCCAGACGTTCGGGCGCCAGCTTGCGCTTAGACAGCGCGACCTGGATCCGCTCGATGAGATCCGCTTCGCTCAGGTTGGCGGCGGAGATATTCACCGACAGAACCGGTTCGATGCCCGCACGATCCCATGTCACCAGCTGATCCATCGTCGCATCCAGGACCCATTGCGTCGTAGGGCGGGCCAACGATGTCTGCTCGATGATCGGAATGAATTCGGCGGCGGAGACTTCCCCCAGTCGCGGGTGTCGCCACCGAAGCAACGCCTCGGCGCCTCGGCAGCGGCCGGTCGCCAGTTCGATCCGCGGCTGGTACATCAGGCGCAACTGATCGCCCGCTTCGAGCGCCGCACCGAAATCCTGCAGCAGGCCGTATTGACGGCGGTGCGCCGTGTCGTTGGCAGGTGAATGGAGCGCGATCGAACCCTCCGCACTCCGCGCGTCCTGCGCTGCGCTGGCCGCACCGCGCAGGACGTCGTCCGCCGAGACGGTGCCGACGATGAACGACCTGACGCCGATCGCGACGTTCGTGACGAAGCGAACGGACGACGAAGCGTGCATTTCTTCGAAACTCGATTTCAGCAGCGTCACATACGCCATTTGCTCGACCCCGGGGGGCGAGATGAACGCGAATTGGGCGTTGCCGACCTGATAGGCGACTCGCCCGGGCCCGAGCGTCACGCGCAGCGATTGCGATGCCTCGCGAATGAAGTCGTCGACCCGCGCCAATCCCAATGCGCGCGTAATCCGGCTGATCTGGTCGTCACGTGCCATATCGACGACGACGGCGAAACGCTGTTCGCCCGGATGGTCTCGCTCGAGATCGATGAAATCGTCGCGAAACTGGTTCCTGGTCGGCAGACCGCTGACGGGATCTATCCGTCCGAACGCATGCTGCAATTCGATCTGCGCCATGACCATCGCCGCCAGGTCGACCAGGGCCGCAAGCTCGGCATCGGTCGCCTTCCGGGGTTCGGTTCCCAATACGCAAAGCGATCCAAGGCCGAAGCCATCATGGGTGACCAGCGGGGCACCGGCATAAAACCGGGTGCCGCCGCGGCCCAATACACTGTTGGCGTAACAGGGATCGGCTTGAAAATCCTCGATGACGATCAGTTGCGACGACTCGGCCACCTGAGCGCACGGCGCGGTCTCCCGCGGGATGCTGTCATGCCCGACGCCGACGCGCGACTTGAACCATTGGCGGTCGCGATCGGTCAGCGATATCGCCGCTACGGGCAGGCCGAAGATCTGGCTCGCCATCCGCGTAATGCGATCGAAGCCCTCGCTTGGCTGGGTATCGAGCAACTTCAGCTGATGTAATGCATCCAGCCGGGCATCTTCGTGATGGTCGCGCACACGATTCCTTTCACGATCCCGTCTATATTCAAAACCTTAACTGTTTAACCTATGTCAGATATTAGGAAGACAACCTAGGTTTTAGCGAGCTGGGTGCCAGCTATCTCGCGCAGTGTTGCAATACCGGCGCCGGCGGGGCGATCTGCCGCTAGCCAAAGCAGGCACACTGAGATCGTCCTGAAGATGAAAGAGTTGTCATTTATGGTTTACCTCGTCCCGTAGTCGAGACCGTGGAATCGCAGGCGACGATGCCGGTCATCGCCCGCCGCATTCCCGAGGACATGATCGATCCGCTCGCGCGCTACCTCGCAGGCCGCTGACGTGCCCGCGCGCACGCCCGGTATCTAGTACGTTAGCCGAAAATCACTTGGTCTTCGGTGCCGCCGCGGTGCCGGCCGCCTTCGGGGAAAGCCATCCGCCATCCGCCAGCCAGTCGTTCAGCCGGTCGGGCCAGTGCAGGATCGAGATCCGGTCCGACTCGTCCAGGTTGAAGGCATGGCCGCTGTCGGCATACATGTGGAGTTCCGCCGAGACTCCGGCCTTCCGAAGCTGCTCGTACAGCGTGACGGTCGGTGCCGCGCAGCAGGGATCGAGGCTGCCCGCGACCAGGAACGCCGGTGGCGCAGTGGCGATCGCGGTCGCCGGAATGCCGCGCGGTCCGGAAAAGACCAGAACCTGGAAATCGGGGCGTGCCGATTGACGGTCGATCGCATCGGTCACGGGACGTCCGGCAGGCTCGGGATTGTCCGCGACGAGCGATACGAGTTCACCGCCGGCCGAAAAGCCCATCGCGCCGACGCGTGCAGGGTCGATGCCGTACTCGGCGGCATGCGCGCGGACCCAGCGCAGCGCACGGCGCGCGTCGTCCGCCGCATTGCCCTCGACCGAGTAGGGCGAGCCGGGTTCGTTCGCCAACCGGTATTTCAGCACGAACGCGGTCACGCCCATCCGGTTGAGCGCGGTTGCGACCTTCGTGCCTTCGTTGGTCCAGACGAGCAGCTTGTGGCCGCCGCCCGGTATCACGACGACTGCGGCACCGTTGCGGTGCGCGGGCGCCGCCGGGAAGGCGATCAGCGATGGTTCGTGAACGTTGCGGACCCAGTAATCGCGCCCGACTTCCGCTTCGCCGCGACGCGCGGCCGAGCCCGGCGCACCGTTCGGCCATAACGGGATCGACGTATAGCTGGCCGCCGCCTGTGGTGCGGGATCGGCCTGGGGGGCGGGATCCTGTGCAGCCGCCGGCGTCGTCAGCATCAGCGCCGCAAAGGCGAACAGTCGAAGCATCGGTCTTTGAGTCCTTCAGTTTGAACCGCGTTACGAAAGGAGCGGGCAGGAGGCCGTGAACGCTCGCCCGTCGAACGCTTGCCCGTCCAACGCCTCCCGCCCGGCACTGCGCCCGTCAGCGCGCCGGCTTCAGCAGGTCGTGCATCGCCATCCAGCGCGTGAACTCTTCGAACCATCCCGTGCTCGTGGTCGGCTTCGGATACATGCCGAAGCCGTGGCCACCCTGCTCGAACAAATGGAACTCGACCGGACGCTTTGCCGTGCGCCAGCTCTCGATCAGTCCGAACCCGCCATTGCCGAAGAACGGATCGTCCGCCGCCAACGCGACGAACATCGGCGGTGCGTCCGCCGGCACCGTCATCGCCGCCAGTGGGCCATAGATGTTGCCGATGAACGCGGGCTTCGCATCGACGCCCGCAACCGTGGTCGCGATGGTCAGCATGGCGCCGGCGGAGAAACCGACCATGCCGATACGCGTCGGGTCGACGTGCCATTCCGCGGACCGCTTGCGAACCAAGGCGAACGCGGCGCGAGCGTCGGCGATCTGCGGTGCGAGGCCGGCCATCATCTCCTCCGGCTTCGGGCGGGGTGGTGCGGTACCGGGCGTGAACATCGCGGTCATCGATCGTTCGAACGCGGGCATCTCGACCGGTGTCGGGTTCAGCCTGTATTTCAGCACGAACGCCGCCACGCCCTTGGCGGCCAGTGCGCGCGCCACGTCCCAGCCTTCGTTCTGCATCGAAAGCGTACGGAACCCGCCGCCCGGCGCGACGATGACGGCGGTGCCGGTCGCCTTGGCGGGATCGGGCAGGAACGGCGTCAGCGTCGCGACGGTGACGTTGCGCGCGAACACGCTGCCATATTGGCTATGCCATGCTTCGGGCGCCGTCGCGCCGGGCAGCTTGCCGGTTCCCAGTTCGACCGCACCCGGCTGGGCAGGGACGGCGATCGGCGCCATCTTGTCGCTTTGTGCAAAGACCGGGGTCGCCGATACCATCGCCGCGGCCATGCCGACCTGCGAAATACAGGAGCGCAGCCCCCGACAGGCCGCCGTAACGCTCATCGTGCGAATCATGCTCGCTCTCCCTTTTTATCGTTATTGGGTCCGATGCTAAGGTGAGCGCTACCATCCGGCAATTGATACTTGCATCGATAGTAGCTGGTCGGTTTCGAGCGGCTCTTCGCGACCTACGTAATCTTCGCGATGCCGTGTTCCTTTGGATGGCCAAGTCCAAAAGACGATTGCGCCGTTCCCGGCCGCGCGCGACAAGCCCAGTCGTCAGGAGATCCCATGCGTCTTGCTTTTACCCTCATGCTGCTATCGTCGGTGCCGCTCATCCAGGCCAGCGCGCCCGCGCCCCAACCCGCCCCCGCCCCCGAACCAACGACGCGTACCGCGGCTCAGGACGCCGCGCTGCTCGCGTTTCTGGATCAGGCGTATGACGAGCAATTGAACCTGAGCCCCGAGTCGCAGACGCAATTGGGCCTGAAGACGAATTACGATCGACTCGACGACTATACCGACGCCGCGCCGCTGCGGGCGGAGGCGCTGGCCGAACGCCAACTGGCAGCCATGCGCGCGCGGTTCCAGCCGGCGCAATTGAGCGAGAGCGCACGCGTCAGCTACCGGTTGTTCGAGTATCAGGTCGAGCGCGACCGGGATTCGCTGCAGTTCCGCAAGCTCCGCTTTCCCGTATCGACCAACGGCAGTCCCGCGGGCGACATCCCGGTGCTGCTGATCAACAACCACAAGGTCGATACGGTCGCCGATGCGCAGGCGTATGTCGCCCGTCTGCGCGATACGGAGCGGGTGATGCGCGAAGTCGCCGCCACGATGCGCGAGCAGGCGGCGGCGGGGATCGTGCCCAACGCCGTGAACTTCGCACCCGCCCGGGCCGACGCGCGCGCTATCGTGACCGGGGCACCGTTCGATGCTGGCGCGGATTCGAGCGTTTTCGCGGATTTCCGCAAGAAGGTCGGCGCGTTGAATGCACCGGCAGCGGTCAAGGCGCAGTTGATGACGGACGGCAGCGCAGCGCTGACCGGGCCATTCCGTCGCGGCTACGACGTGCTGTTTGCCGCGCTGGACGAGATCGAACCGAAGTCGAAGGGCAATTTCGGTGCGTGGAGCCTGCCGAACGGCGCGGCCTATTACGCGGATCGGTTGAAGACCTCGACATCGACGAACCTGTCGGCCGACCAGATCCACGCGCTGGGCCTGAAACAGGTCGCCGCGATCCGTCAGGAGATGGAGGCGGTCAAACGCGAAGTGGGCTTCACCGGTACGCTGGAGCAGTTCTTCGACCGGATCCGCACCGATCCGGCCTTCAAATATCCCAATACGGCGGCGGGTCGCGAGCAGTATCTCGGCGATGCCCGCGCGGTGATCGCGTCCGTCATGACCGCGGCACCACGCTATTTCCGGACGCTTCCCAAGGCGCCGCTGGAGGTTCGCGCGGTGGAGAAGTGGCGCGAGGGTACCGCGTCGACCGCCTTCTACAATCCGCCGTCCGCCGACGGATCGCGGCCCGGCATCTACTATGTGAACCTTGCCGACATGACTCAGACCCAGAAGGTTCAGGTCGCCGGGATCGCCGCGCATGAGGGCGCACCCGGCCACCATTTCCAGATCGCCCGCCAACAGGAGCTGGTGGCCATCCCGAAGTTCCGCAAGTTCGGCGGCTACGGCGCGTATATCGAAGGTTGGGGGCTCTATTCCGAGCGGCTCGCGAACGAGATGGGCGTCTACAAGGATCCCTATGCCCGGTTCGGCATGTTGTCGTTGCAGGTGTGGCGCGCGATCCGGCTGGTGCTGGATACCGGCATCCATTCCAAGCGCTGGACCCGCGAGCAGGCGATCGCGTATTTCAAGGCGAACAGCTCGGTATCCGACAAGGACATCGCCCGTGAGGTCGATCGGTACTTCAACTGGCCGGGACAGGCGACCAGCTACATGGTCGGCCAACTCAAGATCGCCGAACTCCGCGCTCGCGCCGAGCGGGAACTGGGCCCGCGCTTCGACATCCGCGACTTTCACGAAGCCGTGCTCAGCCAGGGCGCGCTTCCGCTCGATGTGCTCGACGAGCAGGTCGAGCGGTATATCGCGGCCCGGCGGAAATAACCGCCGGGGCAAACTTCACGGACGCGTGCTGGCATCCGTAAGCAGCGGACGGGGACTATGGCCCCGCCCGCTGCGTGGATAAGCGGCAAACGTTTGGATCAGCTCCGGATGAACGCCAGGATATCCGGGTTCAGCACGTCGCCGTGGATCGTCGCCATGCCGTGCGGATAGCCCGGATAGGTCTTGATCGAGCCGTTCTTGAGCAGCTTGACCGCGAGCCTGCCCGTCGTGTCGATCGGGCAGACCTGGTCGTCCTCGCCGTGCAGGATCAGCACGGGCTGGTCGATCGATTGCAGGTCGGCGGTGAAGTCGGTGTCGGCGAATGCGGTGATGCAGTCATATTGCGCCTTGATGTCGCCGACCATCGCCTGCCGCATCCAATTGGCGGAGACCGCGGGCAGCACCTTCGCGCCGGCCCGGTTGAAGCCGTAGAACGGTCCGGTCGCAAAGCCGTTGTAGAAGTCCGCGCGGTTGGCGGCGGTACCGGCGCGGATGCCGTCGATCGCCTCCGGTGGCACACCGTTGGGATTGGCCGGCGACCGCGTCAGCCGCGGGGGGATCGCGCCGATCAGCACCGCCTTGGCGACGCGGCCGTTGCTGCCGTATTTGGCGACGTAGCGGATCGCTTCGCCACCACCGGTCGAGTGACCGATATGGACCGCGTTGCGAAGTCCGAGATGCGCGGTGACGGCCGCGACGTCTGCGGCATAGGTGTCCATGTCGTTGCCCTTCGACGCAGGGCTCGAACGGCCATGCCCACGACGGTCGTGCGCGACGACGCGGTAGCCGCGCTCGGCGAAATACATCATCTGCGTATCCCAGTCGTCGCCGCTCAGCGGCCAGCCGTGATGGAACACGATCGGCTGACCCGCGCCCCACTCCTTGTAGAAGATTTCGGTGCCATCCTTGACGGTTATCGTGCTCATGGTCTTGTCTCCCAAAGGTTTTCTAACGTCTTTCAAGGGTCCGGCGAGGCTTTGGCCGCCAAGCGCGAAGGCCGATACGACCGCCGTTCCCAAAAGAATATCGCGTCGCGAGCCGTTGATAAGCGGCTGTATTTCTGGATGCTTGGACGATGGCATGGGTCGCTCCACGAATAGTGGCGGCTTTGCTGCCGTATGAGCGTATTAACTTGCAGCTATGCCAGGCGTGATCGGCCGATCTGACAAAATGCGAGGGATAACTGACATCGCGACCCAGTCCATCCCCGTCGCCCGTCCCGCGGAAGTCGCCATCGTCCTGCGCGACAAGGTCATGCTCGGCATCGTCCACGGCCTGACCGACCTGTTCCGCATCACCGACGATCTGAGCAGGGTACGGGTCGGCATAGACGCGCCGGTCATCCGGCTCAGCCATTTCGCCGATACCGGTGCCGGCGGTATCATGCGCACCTTCGACACGGTGCCCGATGCAGCGATCGCGGACGGTTCGGACGGTTCGAACGGTTCGAACGGTTCGAACGGTCCGCGCGTGATCATCATCCCGCCGTGCGAGACGGCGGCCTTGGGTATCGAGACCACCCGGAAATGGTCGAACTGGCTCACCGCGCGTCATGCGGAGGGTGCCGTGCTCGGATCGATCTGCGGCGGCACGTTCCTGCTCGCGCAGACCGGGTTGCTCGATGGCCGCCGGGCTACGACGCACCTGTTGTGTGCGCCCGATCTTGCGACGATGTTCCCGGCCGTCCACGTCGATTTCGATGCGCTGCTGACCGAGGAGGACGACCTGATCACGGTGGGTGGAGTCATGGCGTGGACCGATCTCGGCCTCGTCGTGGTCAGGCGATTGCTGGGTGCCGTCGCGATGATGCAAACGGCACGCTTCATGATGATCGATCCGCCGGGGCGGGAGCAGCGCTTCTACAAGACGTTCGCGCCCGAGATGAACCACGGCGACGCGGCGATCATGAAATCCCAGGAGCGCCTGCACGCCCACGGCGCGGCGGGCTCCACCGTTGCCGACATGGCGCTTTGGTCCGGTCTCGAAACGCGGACGTTCAGCCGCCGTTTCCAGGGCGCCACCGGTCTGCGCCCAAACCAGTATCATCAGCGCCTGCGGATCGAGAAAGCCCGCGAACTGCTCGAGACGACCGCTACCCCGATCGGACAGGTCGCGTGGGAATCGGGCTATGGCGACCCGGCGTCCTTCCGATCGACGTTCGCCAAGTTCACCGGCCTGAGCCCCAGCGACTACCGAAAACGGTTCGGGCACACGCCGCATGGCACCGAACGCGTCGTCCAGGCCTGAACCGGAAGCATAGGTACATTGACGGCACGCAGATTATCGTGTGCGCCGGGACGGAACGTCGCGACCGCTGCTTCGCTGTGGTCGGAGCGGACAGTACGTCCGAGACGAGGACGCCAACCATGATGCCGATCGAGCACAGCGAAACTCCCAAGGAACCTGGCAAAGGCCTGTCTCGTCCGGCTGCGCTGGCGGTCGTCGCAGCCGTGCTCGGCGCCAGCGCGGTGCTCGGACGTCGCAACGCACCCGATCCCTCGCATCCCGGCATTCGCCGCTGGTACAAACGACTCGACAAGCCAGCCTACACGCCGCCCGACGCCGCCTTCGGCGCGGTATGGCCGGTTCTCGAGACTGGCCTCGCGGTCGGCGGCTACCGGTTGTTGCGCCGCCCCGCCGACGCACCGCGCAACCTCGCGGTCGGACTTTGGCTGCTCAACACCGGCATGGTCGGCGGTTGGACCGAGTTGTTCTTCCGACGCAAGGCGCTGGGACCGAGTGCCGTCGCGTCGGGTGCGATGATCGCGAGCGGTGCCGGCTATGTGGCGGCCGCGGCCAAGGTCGACCGCACGGCCGCGGCGACCGCGGTCCCGTTCGTCGCATGGCTCGGATTCGCGACCTTGCTCGCCGAGCGCATCTGGGAGCGGAACCGGTCCAACGACTCGGGCAAGGCATGACCCGGCTGACGGTCTGGCACGACGGCGGATGCCCGCTGTGCCGACGCGAGATCGCGCTGATGCGTCGTCTCGATCGTCGCGGGGCGATCGATTTCGTCGATGCCAGCAACAGCGAGGCCAGTTGCCCGATCGACCGGAGCGCGATGCTGGCACGGTTCCACGCGCGCGAAGGGGACCGGATGCTGTCGGGCGCCGCGGCCTTCGCAGCGATGTGGCGCGCCATCCCGCTGCTGAGGCCACTCGGGTTGGCGGCACGTAACCCGGTCGTCCTTGCCGGCCTGGAGCGCGTGTATCGCGCGTTTCTCCATGTCCGGCCCCGCTTGCAGTCCGCCGTCCGGAAGATGGACCGCACCGCATGAGGCCAGTTGTTCCTGATATCGCGCGACCCGGCCAGGAAAGCGTCTGGGATTATCCGCGCCCGGCGATCGCGCAGCCCAGCGATCGTCATGTCCTGATCGAGCACCGCGGGGTTACGCTCGCCGACACGCGTCGCAGCGTCCGCACGATCGAGACGAGCCATCCGCCCAGCTATTACATCCCGCCCTCCGACATCCTGATGTCGGCGCTCCGGCGTTCCACGCGGCAATCCTTCTGCGAATGGAAGGGCAACGCGGTCTATTACGACGTCGAGATCGCCGGCGATGTTCTACGGGATGTCGCCTGGAGCTACCCATCGCCGACACCCGCCTTTGCAGCATTGCGCGATCACCTGGCATTCTATGCAGCCCCGTTCGACGGCTGCTTCGTCGATGGCGAGCCCGTCATCCCGCAGCCGGGAGAGTTCTACGGCGGCTGGATCACCGCCGATCTCGCCGGACCGTTCAAGGGCGTGCCGAGCAGCCGCTACTGGTAGGTCGCTGCCCGACGTCCCGTTTGCCTGCACACATCCGAACAGGCCATCGGTTCATCGCATTCCGATGTTGTTTACACCTTTGAAAACACCCGGCGCGTTAAGGAAGGGCGTGCCGGCCCGCCATCAACCTTTGGCTCGTCACCAAGGCGGGTCGGCACAACCTGCCGTTGGTGCGCAAGGTGTGAACCGATACGCGAATGTCTGGAAACGCCGACATCCGGACTCCCGATAAAGGCCATTCGTTGAGCGCGATCTCCAACGTTTTTCCGACTCCGACAGGCTATTTCGGGAAAGAGCGATCGAAAATAAATTGTGGGGAAGGGGATACTCGGGACGGCTAGCAGTAGGATCGCCGGGACGACTATCCCGCTTTGGGTTCTTATTCAGACAGCCGGAGTACCCATTTTTGGAACCCCAAAGGCGGGTCGTCGCGGCTTATGCCTCTGCCAAATGCGACGGGCGAGCCAACGGCTCGAAACGCCGTTGCGGGTCGCCGAGAAGTTCCACCTTCCGCCGATCTGCAATGAAGCGTGCGATCCTTACCTGGATTGCCGGCACGATGACGGTCAGAACGCCGACGACCAATGCATCCAGCGCAAACATTGCCCACTGAACCGCAGGTGTCTGGCCAGCAGGCCAAGCGTTCAACCTTGCATGCAGCTGCGACACCGGGACACGGGTGACGAACAACAGCATGAATGCCCACACGTACAGCCAGCCAGTTGTCTTGGCGGACGCAGCGGGGCCGTATGCGTCCGTACCCATCGCCGCATTGACGAACCAAAGCAGCAGCAGCGGCTCGGCCAATAGCGAGAAGAGACCGAAGATCATCCGAAAGGTGACGACCTCGGGTTCGCCGAAGCCGAGGACCGGCAATATCGCACGCGCGTGGATCATGGCAGCAGCTGGGATCACCAGGAACAGCACTACGCCAGCGTAGCGTCTGAGCGCCTGAGAGGACGGCCGCAAGGTAGCGCGAACGTCACGGGTGACCAGCCACCGCGTCGTGAAGAAGGCGACCGCGTACACGGTCAGCATTTTGGGCCACCCGAACATCATGCGCAGCGGTTCCTCGGACGCGGCCCGGCGCACGGCCTTGTCGAGCGAGAAGAAGCCAAGGTGAAGCTCGATCGCATGCTGTGCGAACTCGATGCCGATCATCACTGCAACCAGAAACGGCATGGCACGCGTGACCGCCCACCCGTCCCTGAACGCGCCAAGCCAGTTGCCGAAGAATGCTCTCGTCATTCGCTCTCTCCTTCTTGCGTGAACGTCAGGATATCGCCCGGCTGGCAGTCGAGCACGCGGCAGATCGTCTCCAGCGTGGAGAAGCGCACCGCCCGTGCCTTGCCGGTCTTGAGGATCGACAGGTTCGCCATGGTGATATCCACTGCCTGCGACAGCTCGGTCAGCGTCATGCCGCGCGCCGACAGCATCTCATCAAGCCTGACAAGGATCGGCATCAGACGGTCATGTCGAGGTCGTCGCGCATCCCGGCCCCAACACGGAAAACGCGGGCGAGCACAAAGATCATTGCCACCGCGATCCAGCCGGTGAACGCTGGCGTCCACGTCGCGTGGTCCACGCCCATTTTGTCCAGCGCGTAGACGACGAGGCCCACGGCGAGATCGAGCAACTGGAGTATCAGTAGCGCCCAGCCGACCCGGCGCAGTCGATCGGCGTTGGCGACGACGAAGGGATCGCCGAGCCGAACCGTCAGCACGATCGCCGATAGCTCCGCGAGTATCCGATGCATCGCCACGGCAGCGAGGATGCCCAGCATGGCCATTCCCCTCATCACAGCGACGATTCCTCCGGCATCACTGCCGGGATACTTGGTGAGCAGCCGCGCCGAAAAGGCGTCGCCAAATGCGAACGATACACCGATTGCCACGACGAAAATGCCTGCGAGGAGCCAGTTTGCCCACGTGGCGACCCTCAACAAGCCGGTAGCAAGGCCTAGACCACGATCCTGCATAAACCCTCCTTATCGATAAACGATATACATCGTTTATCGATAAGCGGCAAGGATCTTATCTAAATCGCGATGAGGTGTTTTATTTTCGTAAAACACCATGGGTTCGGGAATGGCGGTGCCGCACTACGTCGGCGATCGCCATCAGCTTTCCCGAAAACCGCCTGTCCGCTTTCCTCCCATTCCAAACATCAGATCAACGCGAGACCGTCGCAAAATAGAGAAGCCCACAAGCCCAGAACTAACGCGTTACGACGCCTCGGCGATGAGCTTCTCCGCTGCCGGCGTGTTCCATTCAAAGCCGCCGGTCATCCGCCAGACTTCCTTGCCCGCCGAATCGTAGAGGATCGTCGTTGGCAGGTTCGCCTGATAGGCGAGGCTGAGGCCGAGCTTCGGATCGAGGTACGGCTGCAACGTCGTGAACTTTTTCTCGGCGAAGAACGGCGTTACCTTCTCCGCGCCTTGCATGTCCTGGCTGACCGCGATCACCTGGACCTTGCCGGCCAGCGACTTGGCGGCGGCGTCGAGCGTCGGCATTTCGGCCACGCACGGCGCACACCAGGTCGCCCACAGGTTGAGCAGCAACGGCTTGCCCTTGAACGAGGCCAGCGTGACCGACTTGCCGTCGGGCGCGGTGAAGGCGACCGTCGGGCCGGTCTCGCCCTTGTGGCTGCGGTCGAGCTTTTCGGCGCTTGCGGCAGGGCCGGTGGCTTCGTCGGGCGCTGGCCCGGACGCGACCTCATCGGCGGACACGGTGTTCGCGGCGACGACGTTCGCTTGCTCCGGCGCGGGCGATTTCCTATCGCAGCCGGCGACCAGCAGGCCCATTCCCATAACGGCGGTGATCGGCCCAGACTTTAACAGCGAATTGAACACAGGACGCAAGACCATGGACGGTTCCAATTCGATGTGGGGTGGGCGGTTCGCCGAGGGGCCGGCAGCGGTCATGCGCGAGATAAACGCCTCCATTCCCTTCGACAAGCGGCTCTGGCAGCAGGATATTGCCGGCTCGAAGGCGCATGTCGCGATGCTCGGCAAGCAGGGCATCGTCTCGGCCGAGGATGCGGCGACGATCTCGGCAGGCCTCGACACGGTAGCCGCGCATTATGCCGAGCACGGCGTCGAGGAGGATCTGGTCCTCGAGGACATCCACATGCAGACCGAGGCGCGGCTGGCCGATGCGATCGGACCGGTCGCCGGCCGCCTGCATACCGCGCGCTCGCGCAACGATCAGGTCGCGACCGATTTCAGGCTCTGGGTGCGCGATGCGATCGACCAGGCGCTGGCCGCGCTCGCCGGGTTCCAGGCCGCGTTGCTGACCCGCGCGGAAGAGCATGCGGCGAGCGTCATGCCCGGCTTCACGCACTTGCAGTCCGCCCAGCCGGTTACGCTCGGGCATCACCTGATGGCGTACCACGCGATGATCTCGCGCGACGTCGGGCGGTTTGCCGATGCCCGCGCAAGAATGAACCGGTCGCCGCTCGGCTCGGCCGCGCTCGCGGGCACGGGCTTTCCGATCGACCGCGAGATGACCGCTGCTACGCTTGGCTTCGACGGACCGATGACCAATTCGCTCGACGGCGTCAGCGACCGCGATTTCGCGATCGAGTATCTCACCGCCGCGACGCAGACTTCGCTCCACCTGTCGCGTCTCGCCGAGGAGTTCGTGCTGTGGGCGTCGCAGCCGTTCGGCTTCGTCGCGCTCAGCGATCAATGGTCGACCGGCAGCTCGATCATGCCGCAGAAGCGCAATCCCGATGCGGCCGAGCTGGTGCGCGGGCATGCCGGGCGTATCCTCGGCTGCATGACCGCGCTGATGGTGACGATGAAGGGCCTGCCGCTCGCCTATTCGAAGGACATGCAGGACGACAAGCCGCCGGTGTTCGAGGCGCACGACCTGCTCGCGCTGTCGATCGCGGCGATGACCGGGATGGTCGAGAGCGCGACGTTCCGCACCGATCGGATGCGCGGCCTGGCCGAGAGCGGCTTTGCGACCGCGACCGATCTCGCCGACTGGCTGGTGCGCGAGGCGGGGTTGCCGTTCCGCGAGGCGCATCATGTGACGGGGCGCGCGGTGAAGCTGGCGGAGGAGCGCAAGGTCGCGCTCGATGCGCTGCCGATCGAGGACCTGAAGGCAATCGATGCGCGGATCGACGAACGCGTGTACGGCGTGCTCTCGGTCGACGCGTCGGTCGCCAGCCGGACCAGCTTCGGCGGCACCGCGCCCGACAATGTGCGTGCTGCGATCCGTGCGGCGCGTGCCGAGACGGCGGGGGGAGAGACGGCATGAAACGGCTTTTTGGCATCGTGGGATTGGCACTGGCTCTGTCGGGGACCCTGTCGGGTTGCGGCGCGGCGGACGGGCTCGTCCCGGCGGAGGGCAAGACACTCCCGGTCGCGCCCTATGGTGCGAAAACGCCGCCGACTCCCGCGCAGTTGCTGACCCCGACCACGCAGCAACGCCCGCAGCGCAGCGACGAGCTGCTCACCACGTCCCAGCCGCGCCGCAGCGACGAGTTCGACCTGCCGCCGCCGAATTGAAGACCTGAACCATGGATCATTTCGCCTATCGTGACGGTGTCATGCACGTCGAGGACGTCGCCTTGCCGGCGATCGCCGAGGCTGTAGGGACGCCTGTCTACGTCTATTCGACCGCCACCTTCCGCCGTCATGCGCAGGTGTTTCGCGACGCACTGAAGGGCGCCGGGCGCGTACATCTGGCCTATGCGATCAAGGCGAATCCGAACGTCGCGGTGCTGCGCGTGCTCGCCGACGAAGGGTACGGCGCCGACGTCGTGTCGGCTGGCGAGATGCAGCGCGCGCTTGCGGCCGGTATTCCAGCTTCGGACATCGTGTTCTCCGGCGTCGGCAAGACGCGTCGCGAACTGGCGCAGGCACTCGACGCGGGGATCGGCCAGTTCAATCTCGAGCTGGAGGAGGAGGGCGAAGTCCTCGCCGCGCTCGCGCATGCTCGCGGCCAACGCGCGCCGGCGGTGCTGCGGGTGAACCCCGACGTCGATGCCGGCACGCACGCGAAGATTTCGACGGGTCGCAAGGAGAACAAGTTCGGCGTGCCGATCGATCAGGCCGTCGCGATGTTCGACCGCCTGTCGCAGCATGACGGCCTCGATCTGCGCGGCGTCGCGATCCACATCGGCAGCCAGCTCGCCGACCTCGCACCGCTCGAAGCCGCCTACGCGCGGATCGGCGAACTGGTCGCGGAACTGCGTGCTGCGGGTCACACGATCACCCACGTCGATCTCGGCGGCGGTCTCGGTGTGCCGTACAAGCCCGGCGACGTGCTGCCGAGTCCGGCCGAGTATGGCGCGATGGTCGCGCGCGCGACGGCCGATTGGGATGTCGAACTGATGTTCGAGCCCGGTCGCGTGATCGCGGGCAATGCCGGCGTGCTGCTGACCGAGGTGATCTGGGTGAAGCCCGGCGTCGTCAATCCGTACGTGATCGTCGACGCGGCGATGAACGACCTCGCGCGCGTCGCGATGTACGATGCGTATCACGATTTCGTCGCGGTCGAGCCGAGCGGCGAGCGGATGACCGCGAACATCGCCGGACCGGTGTGCGAGACCGGCGACACCTTCGCGATGGGCCGCGATATCGACGTGGTGAAGTCGGGCGATCTCGGCGTGTTCCGCACCGCGGGCGCATATGGCGCGACGATGGCCTCGACCTACAACAGCCGCGCGCTGGTGCCCGAGGTGCTGGTCGATGGCGACCGGTTCGCGGTGGTCGCCGATCGCATCCACCCGGAGACGATCCTGGCCGCCGAGCGCGTGCCGGAATGGCTCAAGCGGTGACATCGCCCGCTCCGTTGCCCTCCCCGTTACCCCCCCCGCTACAAAGCCTGCCGCTGTTCGTCAGGCTGGCGGGGCGCCCGGTAATCCTGCTGGGAGATGGCGAGGCGGCGGATGCGAAACGTCGGTTGCTCGATCGTGCGGGCGCGGACGTGGTCGGCGAGGATGCGGCGGCGGCTTTGGCGATCGTCGCGATCGACGACGAGGACGAGGCGCTGGCGGCGGTCGCGCGGCTGAAGGCGCGGGGGATACTGGTCAACGCGGTCGATCGCTCGGCGCTGTGCGACTTCACGCTGCCGGCGATCGTCGACCGCGCGCCGGTGCTGATCGCGATCGGGACGAGTGGCGTGTCGGCGGGACTCGCCGCGGCCCTGCGGCAGCGGCTGGAGGCATTGATCCCATCCGATCTCGGCAAACTCGCGCTGGCGTTGCAGGCCGCGCGCGGTGCGCTGCGCAAACGCTGGCCCGACATGGCGGAGCGCCGCCGAGCGCTGGCGACGGCGATGGCGGCAGGCGGCATGCTCGACCCACTCTCGCCGACGCATGATGTCGACGCATGGCTGTCCACCCCAGACTCCCCTCCCTGGAAGGGAGGGGCAGGGGGTGGGTCGGCCGCTGATGTCCACGCCGACTCCCAACCAGCCGACTCAACCCTTCCCTTCCAGGGAGGGGAGCAGGTCTCGATCCGCCTGATCTCCACCGACCCCGACGACCTCACCCTGCGTCAGGCCCGAGCGCTCGCCAGTGCCGACCGGGTGTATCACCGCCCCGACGTGCCCGCGGCGATCCTCGACCGCGCGCGCGCAGATGCCGCGCGGCTTTGCGAGGCAATGCCGGCCGACCCCGGCACCGGCCTGTCGGTCGATGTCGAGATCGCGCTGTGAGCGGCTTCGCGTTCCGGATCGTCGATGGGAAAGCGACTCGCATCGACGTCAAGGAAGCGCTTACCTGCACCGCCGACCTCGTCTGGGTGCATCTGTCGACCACCGCCGAGCATGCGCAGGCGTGGCTCCGCGACGAGGCCAAGCTGCTCGACTATGTCGTCGACGCGCTGACCGCGACCGAGACGCGGCCGCGCTGCGAGGCGGTCGGCGACGGCGCGTTCGTCAACCTTCGCGGGCGGTCGAAGGAGGAACTCGACACTTCAGACATGCTTGCCTCGGTGCGGATCTGGGCGGTGAAGGGTCGCGTATATTCCGTCACGCGGAAGCCGTTGATCGCGGTCGCCGAGGTCGAGAAGATGGTCGAGCGCCACGAGGTGCGCGATCCGGGCGACCTGATCGCTGCGTTCGCCACCGCGATCACCACCGATCTCGATCCCGACGTGGCGACGCTCGGCGACGAACTCGACGATTGCGAGGAACAGCTCGACGCCAACCGCGTGTTCGAACTGCGCCGCACGGTCAGCAGAGTGCGGGTGGCGGCGATCGGCTACAAGCGCTTCCTCAGTCCGCAACGCGCCGCGCTGGAGAAACTGGCGGCGCTACCGGGCGACTGGCTGGCCGACGACGACCGACTGCATCTCGCGGCGGCGGCGGACCGCGCCGCGCGGATGGCGGAGGAACTCGAATCGATCCGCGAACGCTCTGCGCTGATCCACGAGACGCTGACCGACCTGCGCGCGGAACAGATCGACAATCGCTCGCTGATCATCTCGATCGCGGCGATGGTGTTCTTGCCATTGAACTTCATCACCAGCCTATACGGCATGAACGTAAAACCCCTGCCCTATGCCGAGGAGCCCTGGGCGTTCGATGCGATCGCGGCGGCCTGCGTCGTGATCGCGGTGGGCGTGATCGGGTATTTCACCGCCCGTCACTGGTTCCGTCGGTAGCGACTATGCGGCGCCGGTGGTCCGCGAAGCCTGAGCGAGCGCGTCCGGTCGGATTTTCCCGGAAACGCATGGCTGTCAGGCCTGCAGAACCAAGTCCGCTTCGTGTCGACGCAAGACGGCACGCGCATTGATCTGTTCGACGACGGGGATTGCTCGCTGTTCGCACTCGGCACCACGGGCATGATCGCGGCTCGGTGCAGGGAATGCAGAACCGATCATGATCCGCGGGCATACAGATAGAGTGCCGTATGGCGATCCGCGTGCGATGAACGACTGGATGTTCTCGTCCGGTCGCGCCGAGGCGACGGCGGCTGTTGTCGGGTGGCGCGCGGGAGGAGTGGTTCGAGCGCATCGCAGACGTCGCCGACCGCGTACCGCGGATCGTGAAAGGTCCCGCCGATAAGCGCAATCGTCGCGTTGCGATCACTATGTTCTATCGCCGGGACTGTTCGCTAAGTAACGGCATTGCGCTCTTGAGCTTTGGGTAAAAAAGGCGTTGTTATATTTCGCGTACCCGCCCGCAAAAGGGGGTGCTAAGTGAGTAGCGCCCGTTACCAGCCACGTGCCTTGTTCGGCGGGCCTCTTCTGGGGGACCGTGCCTCGCGTTTTATATTCACTGACGAGGCGGGCATCTCTGCCCCAGAGCCACATACAGTTGTCGCTGCGCTGATTGTTGATGCTGATAAACAGCTTGTCATGTCTGAGGCTCTAGTAAACGAAGTCATGGGCGAAATCCCGCAGGACCTCGATGACTTCACTTATAGCGCTAAGGCAGTATGGGGGAGATTCAAGAGCGCAAACCTTGTGGTCGATTTCCGACCGTTTGCGGTTTCTCACCCATTTAATGTCTGTTCCAAGGATGTGCGGAATACCTCTTGCGATAGCTAGTGTTCCTAGACGAGTTTTGAGTGATACTTTTCCGGACCTTGTAGAGAGGGCGCGCTGGCATCATCTTAGAGCCTTCGGTGATTGTATGGCAAAAGCTGACGCGCATATACGCCAGAATGGGCACCCGCAGGAAGTCGCAACTATAGTTGCTGAGCACTCCGAAAAGCCGGAACGGCAAGCGATGCGTGCCGCAATGGATGTATATCGGGAGGGATTCCGACTCAAATCGGAATATCATACCCCAGGAATTGCAGACCGTAAACGGGGATATTCTACCGGAAACCTAGAATTTCGTATATCAAGGATAAGAGACACGATACACTTTGTTCTTAAAGGAAAGGAACCGTTAGTTGATGTAGCTGACGCGTGTGCTTTTGGTTTCCGTGCGTGGCTCAGAGGCGATAAGTTTGGATCGCAGTACCTATCAGCGATCGGTCTACCAGAAACGCAAATGGCCGCTGAGTTATGGAGGCACTCTGGTGGGTGCAACTGTTATTCGCCTCCTCGCTGATCAATTCTATAGCAAACCATTTTATCCAGTGCCTCTTCGGCCTCGGCTGGTCTTAGTTCGCCAGCGGCGATCAGTTTTTCGACTTCGGCTCGAAATCTTGCGCTCTGCTCGGTTTGATTTTCGATGTTTTTCTTTTTCGGCATTATTTCGCACCAGCTGTTTGATAAGTGAGCCTCTTGCCAACGATACCCGCCAGCATTGCATCGGCGCGGTCAGCATCATTATAACCGGTGGCACTGCGGTTCGTGTAACGGAACTCGAACTCAGCGACGTAACGGTGCAGATGCTTCTTCTGGCAATGCTGATAAACGCCCTTCATGCCACGCTTGAAGATCGAGAACGCACCTTCGATGGTGTTAGTGTGGATCAACGGGTTCGCATAATCGACGTACTGTCCAGTGCTGTGGCGGGTGAAGCCGTGATCAGCAAACTCGCTACCAAGGGCGCGATATTGGCTCGCCTCGTCGGTCATCACAATCGCTTCCGCGGCGATGTTGTCGCGCAAGATCGGGAGCAGATCGGCGGCTTTGAGGCTTTCGACCACCATGCTGCGCTGACGCCCGGTGCTGCGGTCGATCAGCGAGAGAATCTTGTACTTGTGGGCGTCATCACGGCCCTTTTTGACGCCCTCGGGCTTGATGGTGCGGTCATGGCCGATGAAGGTTTCATCAATTTCGACAATGCCGCCATCCGATCCAAACGGGGAGAAGCCGCCAGAACGCATTGCTTCGCGAATACGGTGTGACATGAACCAAGCGGTCTTGAGGGTAACGTCCAAGATCCTATGAAGCTGGTCGCTCGAAATACCCTTCTTACTACCGGCGATAAGATAAATCGCTTGAAGCCATACGTTCATCGTAACATGCGACGCTTCAAAGATGGTGCCAACCTTCACCGTGAAACGTTTGCGGCACTGGTAGCACTTGTAGGTACCAATGCGGGTGCTCTTACCCTGCATCTTGCTGATGCGTTCGACGCCGCCACAGTGAGGGCACACCGGGCCATTCGGCCAAATACGCGTTTCGATGTAAGCGTAAGCGGCTTCTTCGGTGTGAAAGTGCGCTGACTATTCTTTATACCTACGCTTTTACGTGGGTACGTCAAGTATAATAACGCCAAAAAAAGGACCGGTGTCTTAAGCGGCCGGTCCTTTTGGTCGGTACTGGCTGCGTCGCCTATTCGGCGGCGACGGCAGATTCCGTCTTGCGCTTACGTGCGGCGGGCTGGGCAGGAGCCGAGTCGGCCTTGCGCGAGCTTGGCTTGCGGCCAAGGCCGATCTTCTTCGCCATAGCGCGACGGCTTTCCGAGTAGTTTTCGGCGACCATCGGGTAATCCGGCTTCAGGCCGTAACGTTCGCGGTACTCGGCTGGCGTCATGCCATGCGTCGCGAGGTGACGACGCAAGGTCTTATACGACTTGCCGTCGATCATCGAGATGATGTGGTCCTTCGACGCGAGCGATTTGCGTGCCGTTACGGCCGGCGTGTATTCGGTCGCAGCTTCGACTGGAGCCGCATCGGTCGTGGTGCCGAGCAACGACGCGACGGTCTCATGCATTTTGCCGAGAAACGCGGGAACGTCATCAGCCGAACTCCGCGTATTTGGATTCCCGAGCCATGCGATCGTCAATTCTGTTGCCAGTTCGACGGCATTCAAGTCGGCGGTATCTTCGGCCATAGTATACTCCATTATCTGCGGACCCCGTAACGGCGTGCTACATCGGGATCAACCATCCAAAGACGGTTTCAGCCCATTAAATTGTAAAAATCGACCTTGGTATCCGTGTCGGATGAGATCGAATCATTTCGATTGCTTTAGATCAAAGATCGTGATCAGGAGCACAGCAGGCACGAGGCAGATATCGCGGATCGTGGATGGCTGGACACCTGTCGTCGCGGCAAGTAAAACTCGAGTGATGGCCCCGTGCGTATCGTCGGTCGCGGCGATAGCTTCGCGCAACATACCCGGTACGCGTCGTAGCTGCGATGCATCCTATCGAGAGAGTTTCCGCATGCTCTCAGGTCCCGACGGTGCAAACCGATCCGAACGCGCGAACCGATCCGGCGGCATGAGCGGGACCGCGAAGGCGCTCGCCAAACCGGGCTCCTATTCGGGCAGCGACTGGCTGGCGAAGCTCGGCAAGGTCAATGCGGATGGCAATGCGCCGGTGCTGAGAAGCGTTGGCGATTGCCTGATGCCGCTGCGGATCCCCGGTCGCGGCCGATCCTGTCGCTATGCTCTCGCTTACCTGTGCCGGAGCCCCCACGTGCGCCGTCGGTCTATAGTGGCTGGTGGCACGCTGCTAGAGCCGGCATGGACGCGCCTGCCGGGCGTTGTTACGCGCACGACGGCGAGGCCTCGATCATCTGGTGACGGGTACTAACGACGAGCCTTCGCAAGCAGCGGATGCGCCGCGCTTCTGCGTGATGCACGTCATTATGCATCTCGACATGGGCGGTGCCGAGAATGTCGCGCTGGGGTTGATCGACCGGCTCCGCGACCGGCTCCGCGACCGGCTCCGCGACCGGGTCGACTTCTTCCTGTTCGCAGTCCTCCGTCAGTCGCCGCTGAGCGACGTTGGCAGGACATGGCCCAGCAACTGGCGCGCTGGCACGTACCGTGCCGTTCCGGCACGGTACGGAGCGCGGCTTCAAGTCGGCGTGGTCTTCGCGGTGCGTTCGCTCGCAAGGGCGGTCGCCGATCAGCGGCCCGACCCGATCCATGCCCATACCGTGATACGGGAGTTGACGCCGGCGATGGCGAGGCTAATCTCCCGCCGCGTCCGCCGCGTCCGCCGCGTCCGCCGCGGCCGCCGCACGCCGTTGCTCCGCACCGCCCACAATGGCGAGGCTTGGATCGCCTGGGGTGGCATCGGGCACTGGGTGACGCAGCGGCTAGCCATGGGCGACGCGGTGCGGTGTTGTGCAACGCTGTCGACGCCGACGCGGCGATCGTTACGCGCGGCCGCCGACTGCTCGCGGACGTCATTTATAATGGTGTGTCGCCACCGATGGCTTTCCTGATCGGGGGGGAGCAGGCCCAGTCCGAGTGCTGTTCGCGGGGCGGCTCGTTCATCGGAAGGGTGCCGACCTGCTGCCAGCGGTGGCGGTGCCAATGCCAGCTTACAGGGCCTGTGGCGGACGAGCGATGGCGGCGTCGGCTTGGACAAGGTCTTCGATGGCGAACTCGCACCGTCGAGCGGGCTCGCGGCAAAGCTCCGTTCGGTGCCGGGCCATCCCGGCAACCTGTTCTTCACGTCCGCATTCGAGCATACCAGCGACACCGGCCTGCGTCGCAGCATAGACGGCGGCAACACCTGGCAAATCGTCCTCAGCGTCACCTGCGTCGACGACATCGCGTTCGGTAAGGCGACGAAGGGCAGGACCTATCCGACTTTGTTCCTGTCGGGGCGCGTAGCCGGCAAATACGGCATCTGGCGCTCGGTCGATCACGCCGGCAGCTGGCAGCAACTCGTCGACTGCCCAGTAGGTGCGCTCAATGAGGTCAGCCTGGTCGGAGCGATCCCGACGTCTTCGGTTCCGTCGATCTCGGCTATGTAGGCTCGAGCTGGATATGGGGCGAACCCGCCATGCAAACTCGCGCCCTACCGGCCGCTAGCGGACCAGCAATGTTCTCTGGTCCGTTGAGCCGTCTCGTGAATAGGCGGCCGATGGAAATTCTCGCCAAGGCGGAATACGGTTTCCTTGATGCGTCTCGCACCGGTTACGATGGTCGATGGTCGATGGTCGATGGTCGATGGTCGATGGTCGATGGTCGATGGTCGATGGTCGAGCATGCGATATAGTGCTCCACTTGGGATGAGCGCTTGCCCTAGGGTGTTTTGGGATTCACATGGTAGTGGTTTGGATGTGATTTAAGCTGCGGATGGACCGCAACGTTTTGACCGATGCCCAATGGGCGGGGATGGAGCCTCATTGTCTGGGCAAGCCGGCCGACCCTGGGCGCAGCGGCAGGAACAACTGGCTGTTCATCGAGGCCGTTCTTTGGATCGCGCGCACAGGTAGCCCGTGGCGTGATCTGCGGTGCATTTCGGGAACTGGAGCACCGTGTTCCGCCGGTTCCGTGACTGGCGAGCAGCCGATATATTTAAGCATGTTCGATGCCTGTTCGGGCGAACCCGACATGGAATACCCGATGGTGGATGCCACGATCGTGAAGGTCCACCGTCACGGGCAGGGCGCAAAAGTGGGACTCAGAGTCAGGCCATTGGTCGCTCCAAAGGCGGCCAGACAACCAAAATTCTGGCGCTGACCGATGCGGTGGCAATCTGGTGCGCTTCGAACTGCTGCCCGGACAGCGCTTCGATACGATCGGCATAGAACCGCTGCTCGCGGGTATCACCTTTGGTGGCCTGATCGCCGACAAGGCGTTCGACACGAGCGCAATCATCGCCGACCTTGACCAGCGCGGCGCTAAGATCGTTTCTCATCATCCACGGCGGATCGGCGCATTCCAGATCGACCGCGACCTCTACAAGTGGCGCCATCTCATCGAAAACTTCTTCTGCAAGCTCAAGGAGTTCAAACGTATCGCCATGCGGGCCTGCAAAACCGACCAGAGCTTCTCCGCGATGATCTACCTCGTCGCCGCCGTCATCAATTCTCGATGAATCCCCACACACCCTAGGCCGGTATGGTTACGCCGTGCCGAATACGGTACTGGAACCGCAGTGCGCAACGTTGGACCAGTCATTGTGCGATACCCAACAGCGACTGTCTGAGTTCCGAAAAGACCGCGCAGTAAGCAGAAATAGCATCGGGATCGCCCGCCGGACTGTCGGCCGTCCCGCTACGTCCGCCCGTCATGTTTATGGACCCGAGAAATTTGATCTTGTTTGGCATAAATCCGTTGGTTCTGACGTCGTGCGTATTGACTACGCGTCGGCATATCCGCGGCGAGAATAGCGGACGCGATCATCACGCAGCCGTGCACCAAATAATATTTACTCGGTTCGATGAACAAAATGTAACAATAGGCGTATGTCCAACATCTGGTGTTCATTTCCAGACAAAAATTGTACGCACCTGCCCGCAGGGGTGCGTTACGAATTCAAGGACATAGTGTGACTGATACGATTAATACGGTTGAACTCGCTGCCGAACTGACAGCAGCGTGGCTCGCGAACCCTAATACACGCACCGCCGCAGACGACGTCCCGGCGTTCCTCGTGGCGATGCATACCGCTGTCGAGAAACTCGTCGGCAATGGCGACGTAGAGCCCGAAACTGCTGCCGCGCCTACATCCGAGCCAGCGGTGTCTGTCCGCAAGTCGCTCGCGTCGCCCGATCACATCATCTCGATGCTCGATGGCAAGAAGTACAAGACGCTGCGTCGTCATCTTTCGACGAACGGCATGACTCCGGAGCAATACCGCGAACGCTTCAATTTGAAGGCCGATTATCCAATGGTTGCCGCGACCTATTCCGAAGCGCGCCGCGCGATGGCCAAGTCGATCGGGCTAGGTCGTAAGGCTGGCACAACGGTTGAGAAGGTCGGCGAGGGCGCGCTCAAGACCGTTCGCAAGGGCGGTAAGGCTGCAATCGATGCGGCCAAGAAGACGTTGGGCAGCGAAGATTAATAGCGATGGGGGGAGAGGCTCGGCCTTTCCCTCACGCCTATCAGATGTGCCGGCCGTCCTCGACCAAAGCTTGTGCCAGCAAGGCTCGGATTGCCCGTAGAGCCGGGATCATGGGGTCGCTCGTGTCGGGCGCGACTGACGTCGTCTTCTCTGCCGCAAGCAACTGTTGCACGCCGCGGACAGTATAGCCTTCGCGGTTTAGCAGGGTGTCGATCCGGCGTACGAGAACGGCGTCCTCGGCCCGGTAATATCGACGGTTTCCTGCCCGCTGAAGTGGACGAAGCTGAGAAAACCGTGTTTCCCAATACCGTAGAATGTGTTGCGGCAGGCCGGTCTCGCGGGACAGTTCGCCGATCGTCCTGAACGCGGTATCGGTTTTGCCTGGGCCGTCGGTTACGAGCAGTGCGTTGTCGTCGAGCGTTGGGGCACGACCATCGTCTAAGCCGACGCTGCTTGAGAGATCGCCATCGGAATCGTCGGCACTGTCGGGCACGCTTGAATCAGTCGGCACCGACAATGCGCTCACGCATCATCTGGCTTGCACGGAAGGTAAGAACCCGACGGGGTGCGATAGGTACCTCGATGCCCGTCTTCGGGTTGCGGCCGACGCGCTCACCTTTGTCACGGAGCACGAACGTGCCGAACCCCGAAATCTTGACGTTCTCGCCGTGCGACAGCGCGCCGCACATTTCGGCGAGTATCTGTTCCACGATCTTCGAAGAATCCGCCCGCGACAAACCCACCTCGCGATGGAGAGATTCAGCCAGATCGGCGCGCGTCAAAGTACCGGTCATCGTCATTCACAAGCTCCCAGTCTCGACGCTTCTCCTACACAAGCGGGAAGGTGACCGGAAGGGATTTGTTCTACAAGTGGATCGAAGTCTTTCGCCGGGATCAGAAACGGATAACCGCAGCGCCCCAGGTGAACCCGCCACCCATCGCTTCAAGCACGACGATCTGCCCCTCCTCAATGCGGCCATCGCGTACTGCAACGTCCAGCGCCAACGGTACCGAAGCGGCCGACGTATTGGCATGCTGATCAACCGTCACGACCACCTTTGCCGGTGCCAAGCCCAGCTTTCGAGCGGTCGCATCGAGGATGCGGGCGTTCGCCTGATGCGGCACGACCCAGTCGACCTGATCCGCGTCGAGCCCGGCCATCGCCAGCGACTCGGTCATCACCGAGGCTAGGTTGGTGACCGCGTGGCGGAACACCTCGCGGCCCTTCATGCGGAGCTTGCCGACGGTACCGGTCGTCGAGACGCCGCCGTCGACATAGAGGAGTTCGTTGTGGCGGCCATCCGCATGCAGCTTGGTGGTCAGGATGCCGCGGCCGCCTTCGTCGGCGGTGTCCTGCGCCTCGATCACGATCGCGCCGGCGCCGTCGCCGAAGAGCACGCAGGTCGTCCGGTCTTCCCAGTCGAGGATGCGGCTGAACGTCTCGGCGCCGATCACCAGCGCGCGCTTGGCGACGCCGCTGCGGATCATGCTGTCGACGACCTGCACCGCGTAGAGGAAGCCCGAGCAGACCGCGGCGACGTCGAACGCGACGCAGTCGTTGATGCCGAGCATCGCCTGCACCTTGGTGGCGCTGGCGGGGAATGTCTGGTCGGGTGTCGCGGTCGCGAGCACGATCAGGTCGATGTCCTGCGCCTCGATACCGGCGGCGGTCAAAGCAGCGCGGCACGCGTCCGCGGCGAGAGTCGCAGTCGTCTCGCCTTCGCCGGCGATGTGGCGGAAGCGGATGCCGGTGCGCTCGACGATCCACTCGTCGCTGGTGTCGACCTGTTCCGCAAGCTCGGCGTTGGAGACGCGACGAGCGGGCAGGGCGGAGCCGGTGCCGATGACCACGGATCGGATCATGCCGCCTTCTCCACGCTGCCGAGATCGTCGGCGATGCGCCGGATCAGGTCGTTGCGGACCATCTTGGCGGCATTGCCGATCGCGGTCGCGACGCCGCGATCGGTCGCGCCGCCATGACTCTTCACGACGATGCCATTGAGCCCGAGAAAGACCGCGCCGTTGTGGTTATTCGGATCGAGGTGATCGCGCAGCAATTCGGTCGCCGGCCGCGAGATCAGGAAGCCGAGCTTCGAGCGCACCGAGCTGCGGAACGCCCGCTTGAGCAGGTCGGCGACGAATCGCGCAGTGCCCTCGGCGGTCTTCAGCGCGATGTTGCCCGAGAAGCCGTCGCACACGACCACGTCGACTTCGCCGCGCGACAGGCGGTCGCCCTCGATGAAGCCGTTGAACTGCATGTCGACCGCAGGCGTCGCACGCAGTTGCGCGGCGGCATCGCGAATCTGGTCGGTGCCCTTCATGTCCTCGCTGCCGATATTCAGCAGCGCGACGCGGGGGTGCGGGATGTCGAGTGCGGTGCGCGCATAGGCGGCGCCCATGATCGCGAACTGGACGAGGTTGCGCGCATCGCACTCGGTGTTCGCCCCGAGGTCGAGCATCACCATGTCGGTATCGCCGAGCGTCGGCAGACGCGCCGCGAGCGCCGGCCGGTCGATCCCGGGCAGCATCCGCAACGACAGCTTCGCCATCGCCATCAGTGCGCCGGTATTGCCCGACGACACCGCGGCGGCGGCGCGACCCTGTTTCACCAGGTCGATCGCGATGCCCATCGAGGTCTTCTTGGCGCGACGAATCGCCTGGGTCGGCTTTTCGCTCGACCCGACGACTTCCGGCGCGTGGACGATCTCCGAATGCTGCGACAGGTTCGGATGAGCCTTGAGCCCCTCGCGAATCGCAGCTTCGTCGCCGACCAGCAGGAAGCGCATGCCCTCGAATTGATGACGCGCGAGGGCGACACCGGCAAGCATCACTGCCAGCCCGTCATCGCCACCCATCGCATCGACCGCGATCCAGCCGCTGTCGGGCATTCGCTATCCTTCGTTCAAGTTAGAGGCTTGCGACCTCAACCCTCGACCGAGAGGATTTCACGACCATTGTAATGGCCGCACGAGCCGCAGAGGTTGTGCGGGCGCTTCAGTTCGCCGCAGTTCGGGCATTCCTGGAACGACGCGATCGTGAGCGAGTCGTGGCCACGGCGCATGCCGCGCTTGGAGGGCGAGGTTTTTCTTTTGGGGACGGCCATTTCGGCACCTTGTTCAATCTAAAGGTCGGGGCTCTGAGTACGCCCGGACACGGAACTCGGCAACCGACATGAATGCCGGCCGCCTGAAGCAACCCATGCGGCCTGACGCTCGCGAAGCGTGGCGCTATAGCGATTTCGTCCCGCGTTGCAAGCTTTCGCCCCCGCGTTGCAACCATTGGTCGCGAGTGGCAGGACCTCCCACGACATCCAACGAGGGGCAACGCCGTGATTTTACCCGTGACACTGACGATCGCAGCGGCTGCGGCCGTCGTCAATCTGTGGCTCGCCTTCCGAATCGTGCCGATCCGGGTGAAGGACAAGGTGCTGCTGGGCGATAACGGCAATGCGCTGTTGCAGGGGCGGATGCGCGCGCATGCGAACTTCACCGAATATGCGCCGTTCATCCTGATCCTGCTGGGGCTGATCGAACTCGCTGGCGGATCGACGACGTGGCTGTGGATCGCGGGCGTCGTGTTCGCGATCGCCCGCGTGGCGCACGCGTTCGGGATGGACCGGGCGACGTCGAGCGTGCCGCGGGCGGCGGGTGCGCTGGTGACATGGACGTTGATGGCGTTGCTAGCCGGTTGGGCGCTGGCGATTGCGTATCAGGCGAATACGGTGCCGGCCGCGAAGACGTTCCAGGTCGTGCCGTCGGGTAGTCGGGCATGAGCGCGTTTCGCTTCCTTCCCGCTGCGGCGCTTTTGGCTACATCCCCTGCCGTGGCGCAGGTCTCGCCCGAGCGATTGTCCGCGGATGTGAAGACGCTTGCCTCCGATGCGTTCGAGGGGCGGGCGCCGGGAACGCCGGGTGAGACCAAGACGATCGCCTGGCTGATCGCGCAGTTCAACGCGATGAAGGCGCAAGGCGGCGGCCCGAACGGCAGCTGGACGCAGCCCGTCCCGCTCGTCCACACCCGGATGGGGTCTGGCACCGTGCGCGCCGGCGACACCGCGCTGGTGCAGGGCCGCGACGTCTATCTCAGCACGGTCCGCGGCGTTGACCGCGTCGCCATCGCGAACGCGCCGATGGTGTTCGTCGGCTACGGCGTAACCGCGCCCGAGCGCGGCTGGGACGACTTCAAAGGGCTCGACCTCAAGGGCAAGGTCGCGGTGTTCCTCGTCAACGATCCCGATTTTGAAGCGGTCGCAGGTGACGACTCGAAGGGCAAGTTCGGCGACCGTCGGATGACCTATTACGGCCGCTGGACGTACAAATACGAGGAAGCGGCGCGGCGTGGCGCGGTCGGCGCGCTGATCGTCCACGACACGGCGGGCGCAGGCTATGGCTGGAACACCGTCACCGCCCCCGCTGGCGAGAATTACGATATCGTGCGGAAAGATCCCGAGTCACGGGTGATGCTCCAAGGCTGGCTGGAAGGTGGTGCGGCGGCCCGGTTGTTCGCAGCCTCGGGCCTTGATCTGGCAACGATGCGCAAGGCCGCGCGGCGGAGCGATTTCCGCCCGGTCGCGCTGAAGCAGGCGTTCACCACCGATCTACCCGTGAAGCACGACACCGCCGTGAGCCAGAACGTGCTGGCGAAGCTGCCGGGCAAGATGCATCCCGACGAGGTCGTGATGTTCGGCGCGCACTGGGACGCCTACGGCGTTGGTGCTCCCGACGCGCAGGGACGGACGATCCGGCCCGGCGCGAACGACGATGGGCTCGGCGTGGCGGGTGTGCTCGAACTCGCCCGCAGTTTCGCCAAGGCTCCCCGCACCGACCGCAGCCTCGTCTTCGCGCTGTGGAGCGGCGAGGAGCGCGGGCTGCTCGGCTCGGAAACCTATGCTGTGAACCCGGTCTATCCGGCGGCGAAGACGGTCGCCAATCTGACGCTCGACATCCTCCAGACGGCAGGCCCGGCGAAGGACGTCATGCTGGTCGGCGCCGGCCAGAACAGCCTCGAGGACATGCTGGGTGACGCTGCAAAGGCCCAAGGCCGCGTCGTGACACCCGAAGCGCTTCCCGAACGCGGGCTGTTCTACCGCGCCGACCATTTCTCGGTCGCGCGGCGCGGCGTGCCGACGTTGCTGCTGATGGCGATCAGCGGCGCGCCCGACTTGGTCAAGGGCGGCCGGACTGCGGGGCAGGCTTGGCTCGACGGCTATATGAAATGCTATCACCAGACCTGTGACGCTTGGAACGCGGACTGGGATCTGCGCGGCGCGGCGCAAGACGTCGACCTGTTCCATACGATCGGAACGAAGCTCGCAAACACGCGCTTGTGGCCGGAATGGCGCGACGGGTCGGAGTTCAAGTCGGTGAGGGCTGAAAGCGCGGGGGAGCGGAAGTAGAAGGCCGTCATATTCGCTGACAACCACCCCGGCGAAGGCCGGGGCCCAATTGGAAAGGTTGCAGTCACGGAGCGCGGCCTACGCCAAACTTCGTCCCCCAATTCGGCCCCGGTCTTCGCCGGGGTGAGGGCATTGGCAAGGCAGCACGTCCTTCTTGTTCTCCCGCGAAGTTGTTGTCCCGCGAAGGGGGGAGCCCAGGGTCACGAACACCCGCGCTTGTGACCCTGGACCCCCGCCTTCGCGGGGGAACGGTAGAACGCTATTCCGCCAAAGCCCTATCACTGACGAACATATTCGTCGCCCGCTCATGCGCAAACGTGCTCGCCGGCCCATGCCCCGGGATAAAGCTTGTATCGCTCCCCAGCGGCCAGAGCTTCTCGACGATCGACTTCACCAGTACCTGGTGATTGCCGCCCGGCATGTCCGACCGTCCGACCGACCCCTGGAACAGCACGTCGCCGACTTGGGCGAAGTTTGAGGGGGGGTGGTGGAATATAACGTGACCTTCGGTGTGGCCGGGGGTTTCGTAGACGTCGAGCAGGAGGTCGCCGACCGCGACCGTGTCGCCCTCGACCAGCCAGCGGTCGGGTTCGAAGTTCACACCCGAGATGCCGTATTTCGGGCCGTCCTGGTCGAGGCGCTGGAGCCAGAAGCGGTCCGCTTCGTGTGGGCCCTCGATCGGGACGCCGAGGTCGTTCGACAGCCGCTTCGCGCCGCCCGCGTGATCGATATGGCCGTGCGTGAGCAGGATCTTCTCGACCGTCACCCCCGCCTGTTCGACCGCCGCCATGATCCGCGGGAGATCGCCGCCCGGATCGATCACCGCCGCCTTCATCGTCGCGGTGCACCAGATGATCGTGCAGTTCTGCTGGATCGGCGTGACCTGGACGATCGCGGCGCGCAGGGGCGGAGTGGCTGGATTTGTCATGGCCCCGAAATAGGATAGCGCGCCCTAAGGAGCAATCGGCGCTTGCGGTTTGCCTCGCGCTCCGTGCAACAGTCGCGACGATGTGGACCGCGCCCTACGTGTTGCTCGACGATGCCCGCGCGGCAGGAGCCCCGGCGCGATTGTACCGCGACCCCGTCGGAATCGTCCGCGCCGATACCCTGGCCGAGGTCCGCCCCGCACTCGACGCGCTCCGCAAAGCCCGCGAGGACGGACTCCACGCCGCCGGGTACCTAGCCTACGAAGCGGGCGCGGCGCTCGCCTCGAGGCCGGTCGACGTCCGCACCGAAGGCCCACTGCTCTGGTTCGGCCTGTTCACCGAGTACCGGACGATAGCGCCCGACGACGTCGCCGCGCTGCTTCCCGACCCCGCCGGCGCGTGGACCGGCGCACCCGCGCCGCTGATCGACCGCGAGACCTATGACGCCAGCCTGGCGCGCGTGCTCGACCTGATCGCGGCCGGCGACATCTATCAGGCCAACCTCACCTTCGCCGCCAGCGTACCGTTCGTCGGCGACCCGCTTGCGCTCTACGCGCGGCTGCGGCGGCAGGCGAAGGCGGGCTATGGCGCGCTGATCGACACGGGCGAGACCCGGTTCCTGTCGCTGTCCCCCGAACTCTTCTTCGCGCTCGACGGCGATACGCTCACCTGCCGCCCGATGAAGGGCACCGCGCAACGCGGCGAGACGCCCGAAGCCGATCGCGCGCTCGCCGAGGCCCTCGCCGCCGACCCCAAGCAGCGCGCCGAAAACCTGATGATCGTCGACCTGATGCGCAACGACCTGTCGCGCGTCGCCACCCACGTCGCGGTCCCCGACCTGTTCACCGTCGAGACCTATCCGACCGTCCACCAGATGACCTCGACCGTCACCGCGACGCTGAAACCGGACTGCGACGCGATCGACGTGCTGGCCGCGCTATTCCCGTGCGGATCGATCACCGGCGCGCCGAAACAGCGCGCGATGGAGGTCATCGCGGAGGTCGAGCACGCCCGCGTTCGTGGCATCTACACCGGTTCGATCGGCCGGTTCGACGCGAACGGCGACGCGATCTTCAACGTCGCGATCCGGACGCTGGCGGTCCGCGATGACGCGGCGACGATGAGCCTCGGCTCGGGCATCGTCGCCGACAGCGCGGGCAACGCGGAGTGGGAGGAATGCCATGCCAAGGGCGCGTTCGTCACCGCCGGCCAGCGGCGCTTCGACCTGATCGAGACGATGGCGTTCGATCCCAACGAGGGGCTGACCCGTCTCGAAGCGCATCTGGCGCGGATGAAGGCGAGCGCGCAGGCGCTGGGGTTCACGTTCGATCGCCACACCGCGCGCAACGAGCTCCAGGCGGCGACCTTCCGGTTGCGGGGGCCCCGCCGCATCCGCCTGTTGCTGAGCCCGTCGGGCGCGATCGCGATCGAGGCGGCACCGCTGCCGCAATCGCCTGCGCAAGCGACCGTCGCGATCGTGCCGCTGCCGGTCGCCTCCGCCGACTTCCGCCTCCGCCACAAGACGAGCGCGCGGGCCTTCTACGACGATGCGCGCAAGGCCGCGGGCACGTTCGAGGTGGTGTTCGAGGATGCGGAGGGCTTCCTGACCGAAGGGAGTTTCACGTCGCTGTTCGTGCAGCGTGGCGCGACCCTCGTGACGCCGCCGCTGCTGCCGAGCCAGTCTTCGGGCCTGCTCCCCGGTATTTTGCGCGCCGAGCTGATCGAATCGGGTCGCGCGATCGAGGCGCAGATCACCCAGGCCGACCTCGCCGCCGGTTTCTTCATCGGAAATGCGGTCCGTGGGCTCATTCCTGCCATCGTTACGGTTGCGAATTCGGCCAAGCGGAGCGTATAGCGCCCGCGAATTCCGCAGGCGTACTGCGGACAACCGCAAAGGTTACACCATGCACGCATCCGCCGCGCTCGGCCGCATCAGCCCTTCGCCGACGCTCGCGATCACCTCGCGCGTTCTCGAACTGAAGCGCGCAGGCGTCGACGTGATCGGCCTGGGTGCCGGCGAACCCGATTTCGACACGCCCGACTTCGTGAAAGAGGCGGCGATCCAGGCGATCCGCGACGGCAAGACCAAATACACCAACGTCGACGGGACGATCGAGCTGAAGCAGGCGATCGTCGCCAAGTTCGCGCGCGACAACAAGCTCATCTACACGACCGACCAGGTCAGCGTGAACGTCGGCGGCAAGCACACCCTGTTCAACGCGATGGTCGCGACGATCGATCCGGGCGACGAGGTCGTCATCCCCGCGCCGTACTGGGTCAGCTATCCCGACGTCGTGCAGTTCGCCGGCGGCGTGCCGGTGATCGTCAAGGCGGGGCCCGAGGTCGGCTACAAGCTCGATCCTGCCGCACTCGACGCGGCGATCACGCCCAAGACCAAGTGGGTGATCCTCAATTCGCCGTCGAACCCGACCGGCGCCGGCTACACGATCGACGAACTGAAGGCGCTTGGCGCGGTGCTCGCGAAGCACCCGCACGTGTGGATCTTCGCCGACGATATGTACGAGCACATCGTCTATGACGGCTTCAAGTTCGCGACGATCGCCGAGGCATGCCCCGAGCTGTTCGAGCGCACGCTGACCGTCAACGGCTGTTCGAAGGCGTATGCGATGACCGGCTGGCGGATCGGCTATGCGGGCGGCGCGGCGTGGCTGATCAAGGCGATGGCCAAGCTCCAGTCGCAGTCGACGTCGAACCCGTGCTCGATCGCGCAGGCGGCGGCGGTGGCTGCGCTGAACGGTGACCAGTCGTTCCTCGCCGAGCGCAACACCGCGTTCCAGGGGCGTCGCGATCTGGTGGTGGCGATGCTCAACGAGATCGAGGGAATGCACTGCCCGACGCCGGAGGGTGCGTTCTACGTGTACCCGTCGTTCGCGGAGCTGATCGGCAAGACGACGCCGAACGGCCGCCTGATCGATACCGACGAGGCGATGGTCGGCTATCTGCTCGACGATGCCAAGGTGGCGGTGGTGCAGGGTGCGGCGTTCGGGCTTAGCCCCGCGTTCCGGATCAGCTATGCGACGTCGGACGCGCTGTTGCGCGAGGCTTGCACGCGGATCCAGACGGCGTGTGCCGCGCTGAAGTAAGGCAAAGCTGAACGATCCTCTCCCGCAAGGGGGAGGGGCCGCGAAGCGACGGAGGGCCTCCCCCCGTCCGGCAAGAGCCAGCCACCTCCCCCTTGCTGGGGAGGATCGGAAGGGTTGAGCAACATTTGGGACATGCGGCGACATCTTCCGGCAATCCTGTCGGGTGATGCCTGCTGTACGATGAACGCATCGGCCACGGCGCGTTAATCGAGAGTTTCTAAAAACGACATTGTGGTTGGCCGGTATCTCCACGACATGCCGGTACGTAGCTGACGCCGATCCATCCGGTCGGTGTCATCATTTGAATTCATTGGGATCGCATCATGCGCAGTATCGTAAAGTCGAGTTTCTTCTGGCAGTTCAGCGGCGGTTTCGTCCTCGGCGCCATCGGTTTGCTCGCGATGCAGCCTGCGGAAGCCCGCCAGACCTTTGCCAGCCATTTCGAGCACAGCGCGCCCGCCACGCGCTGATCTTGCGCGCGTCTTGGCGAACGATCGGCGCAACACCATGTATACAAACATGAAAAAGCCGCTTCTCGCCACGCTCGCCGCCGTCGGTATTGCCGGTGCGTTCCTGTCCACCGGTACGGCGCAGGGCGCCCGCGCCGTCGTCATCCCCGCCGTCAAGACCGACCTTCCCGCGGCGGCCGGTATCCAGACCGCGGTACTGGCGGGCGGCTGTTTCTGGACGATGGAAGCGGTGTTCGAGCATGTGAAGGGCGTGAAGGCCGTCACGGCGGGCTATGCCGGTGGCACCAAGGCGACCGCGACCTACGATCAGGTGTCCGCCGAAACGACCCGCCATGCCGAAGCGATCAGGATCGCATACGATCCACGCATCGTGAGCTACGGCACTCTGCTGCGCGTGTATTTCTCGATCGCGCACGATCCGACCAGCCTGAACCGGCAGGGGCCGGACAGCGGCACCAGCTATCGCTCGGCGATCTTCTCGCAGTCGCCGGCACAGGCCCAGATCGCGCGGGCGTATATCGCGCAACTGGGGCAGACACGGGCGTTCTCGGGGCCGATCGTGACGAAGCTGGAGACGGGGACGTTCTATGCGGCCGAGGCATATCACCAGAATTTCTACGACCGGAACCCGACGCATCCGTATATCGTGATGTGGGACAAGCCGAAGATGGCTGCGTTTCGCGCGGCGTTTCCGACGATTTCGCGGTGAGGGCTTTACCTTAAGCTGCACCACCCCGGCGGAGGCCGGGGCCCAATTGGAAAGGTGGAAGTAACGGCGGACAAGCCTTCGTTATAGGCCGCTCCCAATTGGGCCCCGGCCTTCGCCGGGGTGGTGAGGCTTTTATCTTCAAATAGTTAGCCACCACCCCGGCGAAGGCCGGGGCCCAGTTGGCAAGGTCGAGGTAACGGCGTGCGGTCCTTTACCAGCAGCCGTCCCCACCTGGGCCCCGGCCTTCGCCGGGGTGGGGTAAATATTTGCTAGGGCTTTCCCTCAGGCCGCGACCGGAAACCGCAGCATTCGGTCGGCTACGGGCACCATCGCCTCGGCCCCGACCCCAACCGCCCGGACGATCTCCGGATGGTCCACGTCCAGCCCTCCGGTCAGCGACCCGAACGCCGGCAATATCAACTTCGTCGCGGTCGCCACGAAACAGCGGCGCGCGACCGACTTCCCCCGCACGCGCAACCGCAGTTTCGGGTGGAAATGCCCCGACAATTCCGGTCGCGTCTCCGACCGGTCGGCTTCGTGGCGCAGTACCAGGCCGTCGACGACGACCTCGTCCACGACCTCCCCACCACATCGATCGAGGATAGCCGGATCGTGATTGCCCGTGATCCAGGTCCAGCGCGTGCCGTCGGTCATCGCGCGCAGCATGTCCTGCGCGCGTTGCGGCAGTCGCTCGCACCCGTCGCTGTCGTGGAAGCTGTCACCCAGGCACCAGACCTCGCGTGCGCCGGTTGCGGTAACCAGCGCGGTGAGATCGGCCAATGTCGCGATCGAATCATAGGGCGGCAGCATCTGGCCGCGCTGGGCGAACCAGCTTGCCTTCTCGAAATGCAGGTCGGCGACCAGCAGCGCACGCCGCTCCGGCCAGAACAGCGCGCCTTGCGCCAACGCCAGAAGCGCATGCCCGCCGAACGAAAAGGGAACCATTTCCTCGCCATGCCGGTGCCCGCCGCGTGAATCAACCCGCCATCGGTTAATCCGGCGTGCGATCCGGCGTCCGATCGGGCACGCCAGCAGGCGCGGGCCGGCGGCACTTGCGCATGCCCCCAATCGGCGTAAAGCGCGCCGTCCCATCAGGAGGAGCGCTCTGCGCGCCATGACGTCCGTAGCCGGAACACCCGAGACCGCACTCGTGCCCGAACACGCTGCCCAGCAGGCGGCGGGGCAGGCGTGCGCGCCGTCGGACCTGTCGGCCGCGCATCTGCATCCGCATCCGGCGCTGGCCGCGCTGACGGTCGGCGCGATCGGCGTGGTGTTCGGCGATATCGGTACCAGTCCGCTCTATGCGTTCCGCGAGGCGCTCGGCCAGTCGTCCGCGGGCGGCATCGATCCGAGCGAGATCCTCGGCGTGCTGAGCCTCGCGCTCTGGTCGCTGTTCCTCGTTGTCACCGTCAAATACGTCATCTTCCTGATGCGTGCGGACAACCAGGGCGAGGGCGGCGTACTGGCGCTGGCCGCGCTCGCCCGTCGCGCGCTCGGCATGCGGTCGAAGGTGGCGATCGTGCTCGGCGCGGCAGGCGCGTCGTTGTTCTACGGCGATGCGATCATCACGCCGGCGCTGTCGGTGCTGTCGGCGATGGAGGGCCTGCGGACGATCCCGAGCGCGGCGCATATCTTCAACGAGGGCGTGGTGCGCGCGCTGACGATCGGCATCCTGATCGCGTTGTTCCTGATTCAGGCGCGCGGGACGGCGCAGGTGTCGAAGCTGTTCGGTCCGGTCTGTATCGTCTGGTTCGTCGCGATCGGCGCGCTGGGGATCTGGCACATCGCCGACGAGCCGTCGATCGTCCGGGTGTTCCTGCCGACCTACGGCGTCTCGTTCCTCGCGACGCACGGCGTCACCGGGCTGTTCGTGCTGGGCGCGGTGTTCCTGACCGTCACCGGTGCCGAGGCGCTGACCGCGGACATGGGGCATTTCGGCAAGCTGCCGATCCGCATCGGCTGGTTCTTCCTCGTCTTCCCGGCGCTGGCACTGAATTATTTGGGGCAGGGGGCGTTCGCCTTGTCGCGGCTCGAGGATGCGGCGGCGCGGGGCGTGCCGTTCGTCAACCAGGACTGGTTCTTCCTGATGGCGCCCGAGCCGTTGCGGCCGGCGCTGATCATCCTGGCGGGGTTCGCGACCGTGATTGCCAGCCAGGCGGTGATCACGGGTGCGTTCTCGTTGACGCAGCAGGCGATCCAGCTCGGGCTGCTGCCGCGGCTGCGTATCCGTCAGACGTCGGCGGTGTTCGCGGGCCAGATCTACCTGCCGGCGATCAACTGGCTGTTGCTGATCGGCGTGCTGGTGCTGGTGATCCAGTTCAAGACGTCGTCGGCGATGGCGGCGGCGTACGGCATCGCGGTCACGGGGACGATGGTCGTCACCACCTTGCTGGCGTATATCGTGGTGCGGCATCGGTGGAACTGGTCGCGCCCGCTGGCGCTGGCGGCGATCCTGCCGTTCCTGACGCTCGACCTGATCTTCTTCGGCGCGAACATCCTGCGCGTGATCGAGGGGGGCTGGGTGCCGCTGGTCATCGCCGCGTCGATCGGGCTGATCATCTTCACCTGGGTGCGCGGCAAGAAGATCGTCAGCGCGTTCGAAAAGCGGCAGAGCATCCCGCTGAGCGACCTCGCCGCCGCGCTGGAGAAGCGTCCGCCCGAGCGCGTGTCGGGGACCGCGGTGTTCCTGACGGCGAACCCGCATGCGACGCCGGGGGCGCTGCTGCACAATCTGAAGCACAACAAGGTGCTGCACGAGCGCAACCTGATCTGCAGCATCCGCACCGCCGACCGGCCGTTCGTGGAGGAGTCCGCGCGCGCGAAGGTGGAGCGGGTGGACGACAATTTCTCGATCGTCGTGCTGACCTATGGGTTCATGGAGTCGCCCGACGTGCCGCGCGATCTGGGCGTTGGGAACAAGACCGAGCAGCTTGGGCTGGATCCGATGCGGACGTCGTTCTTTATCGGGCGCAACACGCTGAAGCCGGATGCGGAGAAGGGGATGCCGCCTTGGCAGGACCGGATCTTCATGTTCCTGCAGCGGAATGCGAGCGACCCGACGGACTTTTTGAGGATTCCGCCGGGGAAGGTGCTTGAGTTGGGCGAGCAGGTCACGGTCTGAACTCAAGGGGCGTTGTGGGGCACGGTTTCGAGCCTCATGCCCCTCTCCCTTCCGTCGCCTTTGGCTCCTCCCTCCCTCTCCCCGGAGGGGAGAGGGATACGGGACATCAGCCGGCGAAGGCCTTTACTAGGTCGAAGAGATAGTCTCGGCCGTCGTAGAGCGACGCTACGCGGATGCGTTCGTTGAGGCCGTGGATGCCGCCCATGTCCTTGTCGATGAAGACGCCCGGCGCGCCGTAGACGGGGATGCCGATCGCTTCGAAGAAGATGCCGTCGGTGGCGCCGGTCGACATCATCGGCAGGATCGGGATGCCGGGGAAGTGCTTGGCCGCGACCTTGGTCACCGGGCCCATGATCTTCGGATCGAGCGTCGGCGGGATCGCGGTGGGGCGGACCGGCTGGTTGGCGGTCACCGTAACCTTCGCGCCGGCCAGTTCCTTCAGCTTGGCCAGCGTGCCGTCCACCGTCTCGCCCGGGAAGATGCGGCAGTTGACGTTCGCGGTCGCGCGCTGCGGTAGTGCGTTCTCCGCATGGCCGGCGTTCAGCAGCGTCGCCACGCAGGTCGTGCGCAGGGTCGAGTGCATCGCCTTGTCGCGGCTGACGATCGCGTCCGCGGTCTTGTCCTCGGGATTGGCGAGCAGCCGCGTGATCGCAGACCCCATCTCGCCCGGCATCGCCTTCGCGCTGGCCGCGAAGAACGCCTTGGTCGTATCGGTGAACTTCACCGGAAACTCGTAGCCCTGCACCGCCTTCACCGCGTCGGCGAGTTCGTAGATCGCGTTCTCGGGGATCGGTTGCGAGCTGTGGCCGCCGGGGTTGGTGGCGAGGAACGTGTAGTTCTGCGCGGCCTTCTCGCCGATCTGGATCGCGAGCAACTGGCGCTTGCCAGTGTCGTCGAGCCGCCCGCCGCCGCCC
Organism: Sphingomonas faeni; assembly: GCF_030817315.1. Lineage (NCBI taxonomy): Bacteria > Pseudomonadati > Pseudomonadota > Alphaproteobacteria > Sphingomonadales > Sphingomonadaceae > Sphingomonas > Sphingomonas faeni. Next base: position 3,101,361 of record NZ_JAUSZF010000001.1, read on the forward strand.
TCGTTCAGCGCGAACTCCGCCGAGATCAGATCGGGCTTTTCCTTCGCCAGATACTGCGCGCCGTTCCACGCGAAGGTGGTTTCCTCACCGCAGGTCAGCGCTAACTTGATCGCCCGCTTGGGCTTGTAGCCGCCGGTCTTGAAGCGGATCATCGCGTCGGACCAGATCGCCGCCTGCGCCTTGTCGTCGACGGTGCCGCGCGCGTAATAATAGCCGCCTTCCTCGATCAGCTTGAACGGATCGCGCACCCAATCCTCGCGCTTGGCCTCGACCACGTCGAGATGCGCGAGCAACAGCATCGGCTTGAGCGACGCGTCCGAGCCCTTGAGCACCGCGACCAGCCCGCCGTCCTTGGGATGCTCGGGCACCGAGAAATAGGTGATGTCGGCATCGGCATAGCCCGCCGTCTTCAGCCGCGCGCCGATCTGCGCCGCCGCCTGCGTGCAACTGCCGGCGGACAGCGTCGTGTTGGTCTCGACCAGTTCCTTGTAGAGGCCGAGGAACGCCTTCTGGTCGGGCCGCGACTGCGCCTGTGCCGAGATCGGTGTCGTCAGAATCGCCGCCGTAAGCAGCCAGCTAGTCGCGCGCATCGTCGTCCCCCTTGTTTCTGGACGAAGAGTTGCAGCGAACGCGCGCCGACGCAACCTCGACGCCACTGCGCTCAACGCTCCCCTCAGCGCCGGCGCGTTCCGCGGGGCAAGGCGAGCCGCACCTCGCGGTTGGCGAAGTCGATGTCGACGCGCCGGAACAGTTGCAGCACGTCCATTCCGAGCAGCATCGCGGGGCGGTCGGACAAGCCGAACTGGCGGAACGGCGGCGCATCCGCGGTGGTGAACGCCACGGGCAGGTCGCCGAGCGTCAGGCTGCCGATCGAGACCCGGTCGATCGTCGTGTAGTCGGCAACCACGGTTTCGCCGGTGACGCCGGTCAGCGATACGGGTTGCGAGGCCCGTGCGCGGCCCAATGCCTTGCGCGCCACCTTTCGGCGGAGCGCGCCATTGGCCATGCTGACCGAGGTGCCGGTATCAAGGATCACGCGGATGCGGATGCCGTTGCAATAGGCGTCGGTGACGACGAGTTGCCCAAACAGGCTGCGCGCCCGGATGACGATCTCGTCCGGCCCCGCGCGTTCGCGATTCTGTCGCCTGCGCGAGGGGGTGACGGTCATCGTCTTGGTATCGAAGTCGATCGTCACCGCGTGATCCTGCAACGTGTCGATCCCGAGCAGCCCACGTGCACCGAGGTTGATCGCGCTGATCGCGGGCGCCTCGATCGCAGCGCTGCCGATGACGCTGACTTTCAGCGAGGGGATGATGACGGTGCCGATGGCGTCGGATCCGGTCATGCCGGTGACACGGACGGTGCGGCCGGGCGCGAGGCCGAGCGTGGCGGCAAGCTCGCGCGAGATGACGGTGCGCTGCGCGCCGGTGTCGACGACGAAGGGAAATGGTCCCGCGCCGGCGATCGTGACCGGGACGGTCATTCGGGTTTCGTCTTCGGCGAACACGAGTGTCGCGGGGTCGGGCTCTGCTGCGGATGCTGCATTTGGCGAGGGTGCAGCATTTTGTTGCGGGGGGACGGCGTCCTGAGCGGTGGCCTGGGCGGTCGTGGCTAGTAATAGAAGGGCTAGCCACCTGTGCATGCTGCAAATGCTGCGCTCATTCCGGGGTGCGCGCAACTACCGTTGTTAGCGGCGGACGGCCCCTAATGTTATGATGGTTATCGTAAGTTTGTTTCCCCGCAAAGGCGGGGATCCAGACTGGGCTCCCGCCTTCGCGGGAGAACAGGGGGGTGGTGGTTGGGTTGGAACGTCGTTCATTTTCGATCGGGATCGGCATGAGATGCTACCACCCCGGCGGAGGCCGGGGGCCAGATGGAAAGGTGGCAATAATTGCGGGGTGCCCTTCGTTAGCAGCGTTCACCAACTGGGCCCCGGCCTTCGCCGGGGTGGTGCAATCTGTTGAGGGTGCCGTGGTGGCAGGATCCAAGGGATCCGTGGTGGCGGGATTCACGGAGTCCGCGCCCGGCTCAATCCGGCCGCATGGCGTCGGCGATCATTGCTTCCGCCTCGATCAGCAGCGCGTCGTCCGAGGTGTTCGTCGAGATCTTCTCGCGGCCGATCAGCGTCAGCACCGGCACGGCGAGTGGCGTTACGCGCTCCAGGTCGACGTGGACCATCGTTGCCGCCGCGCGGTCGAGTAGTGAGGCGAGTCGTCCGACGTCGGTCATTCGCGCGCGTGCGTCCGCCCAGGCCGCCTCCAGCAGCAGGTGCGTCGGTTCGTATTTTCGCAGCACGTCGTAGATCAGGTCGGTCGAGAAGGTCACCTGCTTGCCGGTCTTGCGCTTGCCGGGATGCTGGCGCTCGACCAGCCCGCCGATCACCGCGACCTCACGGAACGCGCGTTTGAGCAGATGCGATTGCTGCACCCATTCGACGAACTCGTGTTCGAGGATATCCGCGGAGAACAACGCCGCCGGATCGGTGATCTTCTCCAACCCGTACACCGCCAGCGCATAGTCGTTCGCGACGAAGCCGAGCGGTTTTAGCCCCTGCGTCTCCATCCGCCGCGTGATCAGCATGCCGAGCGACTGGTGCGCGTTCCACCCTTCGAAGCTGTACGCGACCATGTAATGCCGCCCCTCGCGCGGGAACGTCTCGACCAGCAGCTGGCCGGGCTCGGGCATCACCGATCGATACGCCTGCATCTCCAGCCATTCGCGGACGTCGTCGGGGAAACGCGCCCAGTCGCCGGGATGCGCGAGGAACCCGCGGACGCGGTCGGCGAGGTTGGTCGACAGCGGCATCCGGCTGCCCCCGTAAGTCGGAATCCGCGCCGGCTTCGACGTCGCGCGGACGACCAGATCCTCGAGGTCGATCTTCATCACCTCCAGGCTCAATCCGGCGAAGAAGAACGTGTCGCCGTGGCTCAACTGCGCGGCGAACGCCTCCTCGACGCGGCCAAGCACGCGGCCATTGCCGAACCGCACGTTGAGCATCGTCGCCTCCACGATGATGCCTGCGTTCAGCCGGTGCTGGCCGATGAATTTGGGATGGCTGACGCGCCACGTGCCGTCCGGATCCTTGGTCAGCCGCTTGAAGCGGTCATAGGCCTTGAGCGAATAGCCGCCGTCGCTGATGAAGTGCAGCACGCGCTCGAACGTCTCGGTCGGGAGCGCGGAATAGGGGAGCGCGGAGCGGATCTCGTCGAGCAGGTCCGCCTCGCGGAACGGCGCGGCGCACGCGCAGGCCATCATGTGCTGCGCCAGCACGTCGAGCGCGCCGACGCGGAAGATGTCCGAATCGAGTTCGCCCACCTCGACCGCGTCGAGCGCCGCGCGTGCCTCCAGATATTCGAAGCGATTGCCCGGCACGATGATCGCCTCGGACGATTCGTCGAGCCGGTGGTTGGCGCGGCCGATCCGTTGCAACAGCCGCGACGACCCCTTTGGCGCGCCCATCTGGATCACGCAGTCGACATTGCCCCAGTCGACGCCGAGATCGAGGCTGGAAGTGGCGACCAGCGCGCGGAGTTTCCCCTCGGCCATCGCGTTCTCGACCTTGCGCCGCGCCTCCTTGGCGAGGCTGCCGTGGTGGACGCCGATCGGCAGGTTGTTCGCGTTCACCTTCCACAGATCCTGGAAGATCAGCTCGGCGAGGCTGCGCGTGTTGCAGAACACGATCGAGGTCTCGTGCGCCTCGATCTCCCCCATCACCTGCGCGGCGGCATAGCGGCCCGAATGCCCCGACCACGGGACGCGCCCCTCGGGCAGCAGGATCGCGATGTTGGGATCCGCGCCGGGTTCGCCGCGGACCATCGCGACCTGGTCGATGTCGCCATCGGGCGCGAGCCACGCGCGATAGCCGTCCGCATCCGCGACCGTCGCCGACAGCGCGACGCGACGCATCCCCGGCGAAATCTTTTGCAGGCGCGCCATGCAGAGCGAGAGCAGGTCGCCGCGCTTGCCGGTGGCGAAGGCGTGGACCTCGTCGACGACGATCGTGCGGAGGGTGTCGAACATCGTGATGCTGTCGGGATAGCTCAGGAGCAGCGACAGCGATTCGGGGGTGGTCAGCAGAATCTGTGGCGGCTTGATCCGCTGCCGCGCCTTCCGGTCTGAGGGCGTGTCGCCGGTGCGGGTCTCGACGCGGATGTCGACGCCCATCTCGTCGATCGGCGTCAGCAGGTTACGCTGTACGTCGACCGCGAGCGCTTTCAGCGGCGAGACGTAGAGCGTGTGGAGGCCGCCCCCTCCTTTGGCGGTCGGCGCCTCGATCAGTTCGGCGAGCGTGGGCAGGAACCCGGCGAGCGTCTTGCCCGCGCCGGTCGCCGCCACGAGCAGGGCATGATGCCCCGCACGTCCTTCGGCGAGCATCTCGCGCTGATGCCTGCGCGGCCGCCAACCGCGCGACGCGAACCAGTTTTCGAGGGGAGGGGGGAGGTCGCTCACGGCCTGTTCACGCATCATCGCCATATGGGGGCGTTGCGCCGCACCGCTATGGACGCGGCGCAAACCGGCGGCACACTGCCAAGCCTCTCTTGTGAAAGACGATCGGTGACGCTTCTTCGCTTTTTGCTGCCACTGCCACTGCTCGCTTTTCTTCCCTTCGCCAACGCCAGCGCCGCAACAAAATCCTTCCTCGGCGCAGGCGGCACGGTGCGGCTGTCCTATGCGTCGGCACTGACCCCGACCCGCAATTTCGCCGGGCGACCGCTGATGAACAGCGGTTGGCGGCAGGTGTGGGACGGTAGCCCGATCGGTCGCGGCGTCGGCATCGTCCGCTTCTGGCAGGTCGCCAAGCCGAGCGATGGCCAGGGACAGGTGACCGAGATCGTCCAGGTCGGTTTCAGCCGCAGCGCCGCGGTCGTCGCGACCTGCGGCACGGCGGGACTGAAGTCGGGCAGCGGGCGCAGGCTGCCCGACCGGATGATCGGGGGGCATCGCTGGACGGTGTATTCGAACGGCGACGCGGGGATGAGCCAGCAGGTCCGCGCGACCAACCTGCGGACGGTCGTGAACGGCACCTGCTATACGATCGACCGCGTCACCTATTCGGTCAAGGCGGCCGGGCCGCCTGCGCGCAATGCGCCGGCCCAGGCGATCGCGGCGGCTCGGATGGATGCGATCGTGGCGACGGTGAAGGTCGGGGGGCGGCGGTAGGCTGGGCGCAGTAGGGCAGTAGGGGCGCGTGGCACCGCGCTCGCGGGTCGCGCGTTATCAGCCCATGGCAAAACTCGGCGACTGGCTCGAACCGCATCCGCACGGCATCCTCGTCAAGCCGATTGACGCGTGGATCGACCCGTCGATTCCGACCGCGAAGGCGCTCGTGACGCACGGGCATGCCGATCACGCGCGCGGGGGGCACGAGGCGGTGTGGGCTACGCCGGAGACGCTGGCGATCATGGACGCGCGCTATGGTCCGCAAGCCGGCAACCCGGTCGCGTACGGCGAGACGATCCGGATGGGAGAGGTGGATATCGGCTTCGTCCCTGCCGGCCACGTGCTTGGGTCCGCGCAGATCGTGCTCGATTATCGCGGCGAGCGGATCGTCGTTTCGGGGGACTATAAGCGCCGCGCGGACCCGACCTGCACGCCGTTCGAGCCCGTCAAATGCGACGTCTTCATCACCGAGGCGACCTTTGGCCTGCCGGTGTTTCGCCACCCCGATACCGGCGACGAGATCGACAAGTTGATCGCCGCCCTTCGCGCCAACCCGGATCGTTGCGTGGTCGTTGGCGCCTATGCGTTGGGCAAGGCGCAGCGGGTGATCGCCGAATTGCGCGAGCGTGGGCATGAGGCGCCGATCTACATCCACGGCGCGCTGCAAAAGCTGTGCGACCTGTATGCGGAGCACGGCGTGCGGCTCGGCGAACTGCTGCCGGTGGCCGACGCGAAGAAGGCGGACATGGCGGGGCATGTCGTGATGTGCCCGCCGGGGGCGCTCAACGATCGCTGGTCGCGGCGGCTGCCCGATCCGATCACCGCGATGGCGAGCGGGTGGATGCGGGTAAGGGGGCGGGCGCGGCAGAAGAACGTCGAGCTGCCGCTGATCCTGAGCGATCATGCCGATTGGGACGAACTCACCACGACGCTGACCGAGATCGCGCCGCAGGAGGTGTGGGTCACGCACGGGCGCGAGGATGCGCTGGTCCATTGGTGCATGACCCGCCAGATCAAGGCGCGCGCGCTGGCGCTGGTCGGGTTCGAGGACGAGGACGACTGAGGCCTTGCGCTTTGTGGAGGCTGCGGCAGGATAGGCCATTGCCCCTGTCGCAAGGATATTCCGTGGCCCGTTCGACCAAGTTCGTTGCTCTGGTATTAGCGCTCTCGACCACCGCCACCGCGCAGGATGCGCCGAAGAAGGACAAGGCTGAGACCAACGCGGAGCGAATGAAGGCCGAGGCGGAGGCGGATTACGCCAACGCGCCGGTCGCCGAGCAGGAGGTCAAGTCGAAGGGCCGCGTCACCGTCGGCGGCAAGTCGCTCGGCTATACCGCGACCGTCGGCACGCTGACCTTGCGCGATACCGAGGGCAAGCCGACCGCCAGTCTGTTCTACACCGGCTACACGCTCGACGGGGTGAAGCCTGGCAGCAAGCGCCCGGTGACGTTCTTCTATAATGGCGGGCCGGGCAGCCCGAGCTTCTGGCTGCACATGGGCTCGTTCGCGCCGGTCCGGCTGCGCACCGCCAACCCCGAATACATCAGGCCCGCGCCGTACGACTTCGGTCCCAACCCCGACACGCTGCTCGACAAGACCGACATGGTGTTCATCGATGCGGTCGGGACCGGCTATTCGCGGCCGCTCGGCGATACCAAGCCGTCGGCCTTCTACGGCGTCGACGAGGATGCCGACGCGTTCGCCAAGGGCATCCTGCGCTACGCCACCAAATATGGCCGCTGGAACAGCCCGAAGTTCCTGTTCGGCGAGAGCTATGGCACCACCCGCTCGGGCGCGCTGGCGTATCAGTTGCAGGATCGGGGAATGGCGCTGAACGGCGTCGTGCTGCTGTCGTCGATCATGAACTACGGGTATCGACAGCCGGGGCTCGACGAGATCTACCTCAACTATTTGCCGAGCTATGCGGCGAGCGCGTGGTACCACAACCGCCTGCAGAACCGCCCCGCCGACGTCGCCACGATCGTCGCCGAGGCGCGGGCGTTCGCGACCGGGCCCTACGCGGCGGCGCTGTCGAAGGGGCAGACGATTTCGGACGCGGAACGCGATACGGTCGCCACCCGGATGAGCCAGCTGATCGGTATCTCGCCCGATTTCATCAAGCGCGCCAACCTCCGCATCGACCTCGCCCGCTTCCAGAAGGAGCTTTTGCGCGACCAGCGGCTGACGCTCGGGCGGTTCGATTCGCGCTATACCGGCATCGACAGCGATGCGGCGGGGGAGCGGCCAGAGACCGACGCGTCCGACACCGCGATCGCCGGTGCATTCATCGCGACGTTCAACGATTACGTGACGCACACGCTCGGCTACAAGACCGAGATGCCGTATCGCCTCAGCGCGCGCGATGCGCCCGGCTGGACGTGGAACTGGAAGCATGATGCGCCGGGCCGTGGCGGCCAGTCGCAGAACAATCCGAACACCGCGGTCGATCTGGCCGCGGCGATGCGCGAGAATCCGTATCTCAACGTGCTGTCGATGAATGGCTATTACGACATGGCGACGCCGTTCTTCGGGACCGAGAACGATCTGGGGCACATGATGCTCGATCCCGCGCGGCAGCGGAATCTGGCGTTTCGCTACTATCCGGCGGGGCACATGACGTATCTCAATCCAGAGGCCCTGCATCAGATGAAGGCGGATCTGGCGTCCTGGTATGATCAGGCGGTGGGCGAGGCGCGGAGTGCGACGCCGCCGGGTGGGGCGAGCGTGTCGGGTGCGGTGGGTTCGGGGCAGGTGCCGAACTAATCTTGCTCCCCTCCCTGGAAGGGAGGGGCTGGGGGTGGGTAGGCCCGCTCAAGCCACCACCGTGCGATCAAGCGGAACCCGACCCACCCCAACCCCTCCCTTCCAGGGAGGGGCAAGCAATTACCGAACCCCCTCCAGCGCCTTCGCCCGCCGGCGTTGTACCGAACTTCCTATCCCCAGTGCTTCGCGGTACTTGGCCACGGTCCTGCGTGCGATGTCGAAGCCTTTGGCGTTTAGCAGGTCGACCAGCGTGTCATCGGACAGGATCTTCGTCCCCTCGGTGTCGATCAGGGCGCGGATCGCGGACTTCACCGCCTGCGCCGATACCGCCTCGCCGCCGTCCGCGGACTGGATCGCGCTCGTGAAGAAGTATTTCAGCTCGTAAAGGCCGCGCGCGCAAGAGACGTATTTGTTGCTCGTCACGCGGCTGACGGTCGATTCGTGCATCTCGATCGCGTCCGCCACCTGGCGCAGCGTCAGGGGCCGCAAGTGCGCGACGCCCTTCAGGAAGAACGCCTCCTGTTGCTTCACGATCTCGGTCGCGACCTTGATGATCGTCCGCTGGCGCTGGTCGAGCGCTTTCACCAGCCAGTTCGCGCTGGCGAGGCAATCGCTCAGCCAGGCCTTCGAGGCCTTGTCCTGCTGCCCGCCCGACAGCTCGGTGTAATAGCTGCGGTTGACGAGTACGCGGGGCAGGGTGGTGGCGTTGATCTCGATCGCCCAGCCGGCTTTCGTACCATTGCTGATTCGGGCCACGAAAAGGTCCGGCGTCACCGACTGCGACGGCTCGCCGCCGTAGCGACAGCCGGGTTTCGGATCATAGCCGCGCAGTTCGCGGATCATGTCGGCCATGTCCTCGTCGTCGACGTTGCACATGCGTTTGAGCCGGGTGAGTTCGCCCCGCGCGAGCAGGTCGAGATTGTCGATCAGCTGCGCCATGCAGGGGTCGTAGCGGTCGGCTTCCTTGGCCTGCAGCGTCAGGCACTCGGCAAGATCGCGCGCGCCGACGCCGGTCGGGTCGAAGGTCTGGATCGTCGCCAGCACGGCCTCGACGCGGACCAGCGGCACGCCGAGCCGGTTGGCGATGTCGAGCAGCGACACGGTGAGATAGCCGGTCTCGTCGATCTGATCGATCAGGTGCGCGGCGATGAACGCATCCTCGCGGGGGATTGCGGGCCCGGCCTGTGCGAGCAGGTGGTCGGCAAGGCTGAGGCTGGTATCGGCGAACGCGTCGAGATCGGGGCCGTCCTCGCCGCCCGCCCCGCCCGCACTCGCGCCGGTCATCGACAGTGCGCCGTCCATCCCGCTGCCGCCGTCGGCGACGCTGTCCTGCTGGTGGCTTTCGGTGGCGTAGTCGACGTCGAGCGTCGGTTCGTCGCCTGCTCCGGTGCCGGAAACGAGTTCGTCGGCGGCGACGCGTTCGTCGCGGGCTTCGGGGACGGGTTCGCGGTCGGGGGCGTCACTGTCCTCGGCGGCGCTGGCTTCGAGTAGCGGGTTGCGCTCGACCTCCTCCGCGATGAACCCCTCGATCTCCAGGTTCGACAGCGCGAGCAGCTTGATCGCCTGCTGGAGCTGCGGGGTCATCACCAGCGATTGCGACTGGCGGATGTCCAGGCGAGGGGCGAGGCTCATGCCACTTCACCCGTTCGTGCTGAGCCCTTCGGCAAGCTCAGGATAAACTCCGGCGTATCTCGCCGCAGTCGAAGCACCTGCTCGCGCGGCGGCCCTTCGACTTCGCTCAGGGCGAACGGAGAAAGGGGCGTATCCATCGGCTTAAAGCGAGAAGCCTTCGCCGAGGTAAAGCCGCCGGACGTTGGCATCTGCGACCAGTTCGGCGGGCGAGCCCGAGAACAGCACGCGGCCGTCGTAGATGATGTAGGCGCGGTCGACGATTTCCAGCGTCTCGCGGACGTTGTGGTCGGTGATCAGCACGCCGATGTCGCGGCGTTTGAGGTCCTTCACCAGATCGCGGATGTCGGCGATCGAGATCGGATCGATGCCCGCGAACGGCTCGTCGAGCAGCATGATCGACGGGTCCGCCGCGAGCGCGCGGGCGATCTCGGCGCGACGCCGCTCGCCGCCCGACAGCGCCATCGCCGGGGCCGTGCGGAGGCGGGTCAACCCGAATTCCTCGAGCAGCGTGTCGAGCTTCCGCTGGCGCGCCGCCTTGTCCGGTTCGGACAGTTCGAGCACGGTCAGGATGTTCTTCTCGATCGTCAGGCCGCGGAAGATCGACGTCTCCTGCGGCAGATAGCCGAGGCCGAGGATCGCGCGCCGGTACATCGGCAGCTTCGTGATGTCCTCGCCGTCGAGCATGATGCGGCCCGAGTCGGGCTTCACCAAGCCCATCACCGAGTAGAAGCACGTCGTCTTGCCCGCGCCGTTGGGCCCGAGCAGGCCGACGACTTCGCCGCGCCCGACCGAGACCGACACGTCGGTCAGAACGACGCGCTTGTCGTAGGATTTCGCGATCGAGACGACCTGGAGCCCGTTGCTCACCGGCGGCTCGGAAATCGGCTCTACGTCCTCGATTGGGGGCAGCGTGGTGGCGTCCATGGGATCAGGCCCTCGCAAAAGTCAGCCGCCGAACGCTCGGCGTGATGGTGTCGCCAAACCTGGGGGGTTTGGCAGGAAACATGCAGGAGCGCGCCGCCGGAGGGAAGCCCCTGCGGTACGCTCGCGCGTCAGTTGCGCTTGGGGACCGAGAAGGTGCCGGTCACGCGACCGCCGGTCTGCGTGACGGTGCCACCGTTCGCGGTCGATCCGCTCGCGCTGCCCCCCGCGACCGACGACCCGTCGATGACCGAACGTCCGGTGTCGAGGTTCATCGTCAGGCGCCCGCCGTTCACGGTGTTGCCGGCTTGCGTCAACGTAACCGCGCCGAGCATCGTGATGACGCGGCGGTTAAGGTCGTAGATCGCATACTGGCTGCGCGCCGTCTGGTCGGGACGCTTGACGATCACGCCGCCTGACGCGTCGAGCCGCGAGACCTGCGGGTTTCCGCCGATCACCTGGCCGGTATAGGCGACCGTCATCCGCGCCGAATTGAGCGTCATCTCGGCCTGCTTGACCGCGACGTTGCCCGACAGGATGGCGCGGTTCGCCTTGTCCTGAAGCTCGATATGATCCGCGCCGAAATCGATCGGGGCGTTGGAATTGTGCGACTGCTGCGCGACCGCGGTCGTGGAGAGCAGGACGGCGGAGATCCCGATAAGGATCCGGCCGGCGAAGATAGGGGAAGCGCGCATGGCGGCTATTTCGGCCCTCTGGGGATGATCCGCAAGCGGGCATTGCCGTCAAGCGTAACAGTGCGCTCCTCGAGGTTGGCGCGCAGCTTGTTCGCGCTGAACGTCCCCTGCTGGACGGTGCCGGTCGCAGCGCCACCGCTTTCGAGCGTGCGCGCTTTCATGTCGATCGTCGCGTTGGTGGTCTTCAGGTCGTAGCCACCCGCCGCGGTGGCGTTGAGCGGACCGAACAGCTGCACCTTCTCAGTGTCCATGTCGTAGCGGCCGGTGTTCGCCTTGATGTTGGCGGGGCCGTCGGTCAGCTGGATCTGTGCCGCGAGCTGGTTGAGCTGGACGATCGGCTCGGCCGAGCTCTTCTGGATCGCGGACTGGGCGTCGAGCGTGAAGGACTGGCCCTTGCTGTCCTCGCCGCGATAGCGTGCCGCCTGGATCTTCATCCGCTCCTGCGCGACGTCGACCTTGTTCTTGTCGAGCAGAAACGACACGTCGCCGCCCGCGGTCAGCGGCGCCATTACCAGGAACGCCGCCAGCACGCCGATCGCGGTCGGCAGCGCGACGCGGGCGATCGCCACGAAACGATCGTGGCTGCCGCCGGGCGCGGCCCAGTCCTGCCGCGCGGTGCGTGCGCGACGAGCGATTGGGGAGGGCGGCGGCATCTGGGTCATGCGTGGGCGAAGATGTCGATTTCGGGCCAGCCGGCGAGATCGAGCGCGGCGCGAGTCGGCAGGAAGTCGAAGCAGGCCTGTGCCAGCTCCATCCGGCCTTCGCGAATCAGGCGCTTGTCGAGTTCGGTGCGCAACCGGTGGAGGAAGCGGACGTCGGACGCGGCATAATCCTTCTGCGCGTCGGACAGTTCGGGGCTGCCCCAGTCGGACGATTGCTGCTGCTTCGAGATATCCTGGCCGAGCAGTTCGCGGACCAGCTCCTTCAGGCCGTGGCGATCGGTGTAGGTCCGCACCAGACGCGACGCGATCTTGGTGCAATAGACCGGCGCGGCGACGACGCCGAGGTAATGCTGGACCGCGGCGATATCGAATCGGCCGAAATGATAGAGCTTCACGCGTGCCGGATCGGCCAGCAGCGCCTTCAAATTGGGCGCGTCGTAGCCGGCACCGGCGGCGAATCGGACGAGGTGTTCGTCGGGGCCGCCATCCGAGAGCTGGACGAGGCACAGCCGGTCGCGCGGCGTGATGAGCCCCATCGTCTCGGTATCGACGGCGATCGCGGCGCCGCCTGCGAACAGATCGGCGGGGATGTCGCCTTCGTGGAGATAAACTGTCATGCCGGGGGCCGTAGCCGCCTGCGGCTGAACGCTCAATGGCCGTAAGGGCAGCCACGCGCGGAATCGGGCGATAAGATGGCGTTTGCGGTGGCGGTGCGACGAGCCGTGGCTCAGGAGCGACACTTGCATCAGTATCGGTCCTTATCGCGGCCCGATACGTCAGAATCTATTCGCGACGGCTTGTATTTTGCGCTAAGGGTCCCCTCAAGGCGCAAAAGGTTTCGCGCTGGAAAACCTGCGTTCGTCGTCCGGCACAAGGGTTTTGAGAAATTTGCGGGCGAACCGGGAAGACGAACAGAGCTTATGGGTTTCGATAAAGGTGGCCGCGGGAACCGTGGCGGGCGTGGCCGCGACAAGCGCGACAGCTTCGGCGGCGGCGACAACGAGTTCGGCGGCGGCAGCAGCTTTGGTGGCGGCGGCGACCGGTTCGGCGGCGGCGGCGGCGGCGGCAGCAGCTATGGCGGCGGCGGCGGTGGTTCGAGCTACGGCGGCGGCGGTGGCAGCAGCTACGGCGGCGGCAGCAGCTTCGGTGGCGGCAGCGGCGGCGGCGGCGGTGGTTACCGCGGCGGCGGCGGTGGCGGCGGCTTCTCGGGCGGTGGCGGTGGCGGCGGCGGCGGTGGTCGCGGCATGCCTCCCCAGGTCGTCGGCGAAGGCACTGGCGTCGTAAAGTTCTTCAACGCGCAGAAGGGCTTCGGCTTCGTCGTTCGCGATGACGGCGGCGAGGACGTGTTCGTCCACATCAGCGCAGTCGAGCAGGCCGGCATGGTCGCGCTCGCCGAGGGTCAGCCGCTCGGCTTCACGCTCGTCGATCGCGGTGGCCGTATCTCGGCGACCGACCTGAAGATCGACGGCGAGCCGATGGCTGTCACCGATCGCGGCCCGCCGCGTGACCGTGATGCCGGCCCGGGCGCGCCCCGCGGTGGCGACCGTGACGGTGGTGCAGGTGGCGCACAGCGTCAGCTCACCGGCGAGAAGGCGACCGGTACGGTCAAGTTCTTCAACGCGATGAAGGGCTTCGGCTTCATTCAGCGCGACGACGGACAGCCTGACGCATTCGTCCACATCTCGGCCGTGGAACGCGCCGGCATGGCGACGCTGAACGAGGGCGACAAGCTCGAGTTCGAGCTCGAGGTCGATCGTCGCGGCAAGTACGCAGCGGTGAACCTGAGCGCAGGCGGCTGATTCAGCTGACTGGTCCGACCGTGTTCGGTAGGATGATGATTGCGGCCGGTCTCGCTTTGGCGGGGCCGGCCGTTCTCGTTTCATCGTCCGGGGTGCGGGCGGGGCAGGTGGCTGCGCCGGCCTCGCGCGAGCCGACTCGCGTGCCGGTGTTCTCGGCGACGATCGTCGCGCGCTATCCGCATGATCGCACCGCGTTCACCGAGGGGCTGCTGTGGCACGACGGCGCGCTGTACGAGAGTACGGGGCAGGAGCGGCAATCCGACGTCCGCCGGGTGTCGCTCAAGGACGGCAAGATCCTGGCGAAGACGCGAATCGATCCGGCGCAGTTCGGCGAAGGCCTCGCGCTGTGGAAGGATCAGCTGGTCAGCCTGACCTGGCATGACGGTATCGCGCATCGCTGGGACGTTCGTACGCTGAAACCCAAGGGGCAGAACCGGTACACCGGCGAGGGTTGGGGGCTGACGAGCGACGGCGTCTCGCTGCTCCAGTCCGACGGCAGTTCCGACATTATTTTCCGCGATCCGCTAACCCTGGCGGAGCGTCGCCGCGTGGCGGTGACGATCGACGGGCGGCCGCTGCGGGACATCAACGAGCTCGAATACGTCGACGGCGCGCTGCTGGCGAACGTGTGGCATACGGGGTTCTTGGTCCGCATCGATCCGAAGACCGGGAAGGTGACCGCGGTGATCGACCTGCGTCCGCTCGTCGCGGAGATTGCGGCTACCGACCGGGAGGCGGTGCTCAATGGTATTGCGTGGGATGCGAAGGCGGATCGGCTGTTCGTGACGGGCAAATACTGGCCGACGCTGTTCGAGATAAAGATCGCCGCCGCGCCGCAATAAGCCGGTCCCCTCCCTTGTTCTCCCGCGGAGGCGGGAGCCCAGGCTGGACTCCCGCCTTCGCGGGAGAACAGGGTGGCATCGTTCCAACCTTCACTTGCTCATTCTGTCATCCTGACGAAAGTCAGGACCCAGAGTTACGAACGCCTACACTCTTGGCCCTGGGTCCTGACTTTCGTCAGGATGACGGAAGGGGGGCGATGGAGTTTTGGGGGGCTTTGAACAGCCGCCGCTGGATTAGTCCTAGCGATCGCTCTGCGCCCTAATTTCCAGTGTCAGCGCGCCCGCCCTCTGGAGCCACCCCGCGGATCGCGGCAAGCACATGCGCGAGCAACCCGTTCGCATCGTGGCGGATGTTGTGGCCGCCTGGCATCGCGACCTTGCGCGCGTTCGGCATCGTTAGCAGCGGGCACAGGCTGTCGGTTTCCTCGAGGCCGTAGATGCACGTCAGCGGCGCCCAGGTCAGCCGGTTGCCGGTCGTCGCGCCCATGCTGTCCGGCGTTCCGTGATCGTAGAGAAGCCCGGACGGATCGGCGCGGTAGAAGACCGTGTTTCCCGGCAGGATCAACACGATCGCCGCGACCCGCGCGCGTAACGACGGAGGCAGGTCCGCCAGCCCGGTCTGGACTATGTCCGCGCCATAGGACTGGCCCATCACGACGATCCGCTTCGCACCGGTCCGGGCCAGTGCCGTTCGAATGCCGTCCGCGACGATCACATCCAGCTCGTCGCGCGTTCGAGATCGTGCGAACAAGGCCGGTGTCGTGATTCCGACGACCGGGATGCCGTGCTCGGTCAGTCCCCGCGAGGTCGACGCGCCGAGCAGGAACCGCAGCCCCATGTCGCCCGAGAAGTTGACGACCGCGATCGGCGGTGTTCCCGACGACCGGACACCGATAGCCGGAAACACATGCACCGGATCGCGATCGAAATAGCCCGCGAGATAGACGAACAGCACGACGATCGCGGAGAGGATGCCGGTCACCCACGCGCCGCGCCGCCAGCGTCGTGCCGCTGCCGTCCGGGGGTGTTTCGAACTGTTCACCGGATCATCCTTACGCGTGGCAGGATCGCGCGTGATAGCCCGACCACGCCGTGTGCTTCGATGACGCGTGGATTACGTAATCATCCGCTTGAGCGTCTCGATCCGGTCCGCCTCCGCCGCGGGCTTGTCGGTTCGGATTCGCGCGATCCGTGGGAATCGCATCGCGACGCCCGATTTGTGCCGCTTCGAATCGTGGAGCGAATCGAACGCGATCTCCAGCACCAGCGTCTTCTCCACCTCGCGCACCGGGCCGAACCGGTTCTGCGTGTGGTTGCGGACGAAGCTGTCGAGCATTTTCAGCTCTTCGTCGGTGATCCCGGAATAGGCCTTGCCGACGGGGAGCAACTCGCCGTCCTCGGTCCAGCAACCGAAGGTATAGTCCGAATAATAGGACGAGCGGCGCCCGGAGCCGCGTTGCGCGTACATCATCACGCAATCGGCGGTCAGCGGATCGCGCTTCCATTTGTACCAGAGGCCGGCTCGGCGCCCGCCGACATAGGGTGAGTCGCGGCGCTTGAGCATGACGCCCTCGATCGCGGCATCGCGCGAGGTGGCGCGGATCGCTTCCAGCGCGGTGAAGTCCTCCGCCTCGATCACCGCGCTCAGATCGAACCGCTCGGGATCGAGTTGCGGCACGAACGCCTCGAGCCGCTTGCGCCGCTCGGTCCAGGGCAGCGTCCGCAGATCCTCCTGACCATCGAGCAACAGGTCGTAGAGCCGGACGAACGCAGGATACTCGGCCAGCATCTTCGCCGACACGGTCTTGCGCCCGAGCCTCTGCTGGAGCGCGTTGAAGCTGGCCGCACCGCCGCCGTCCTCCAGCGTGCCGCCCTGATGCTCGCCCTTGACCAGCAGTTCGCCGTCGACAGTGCCCGGTGTCCGAAACGCTGCGGCGATCTCCGGGAAGCTGCCCGTCACGTCGTCGCCGGTGCGGCTGTAGAGACGCGTTTCGCCCGCGACATGGACGATCTGGACGCGGATGCCGTCCCATTTCCACTCGGCGGCATAGTCGGTGAGATCGACGCGGAGGTCTTCGAGGCCGTGGGCGAGCATGAACGGCCGGAACACGGGCACGTCGGCGGGGGTCGGCTGCGCGCCCGTGCCCTCCGCCCAGGCGAACAGGCTGGCATAGGGCGCGTCGAGCCCGTGCCAGACTTCTTCGACCGCATCGACGTCGAGCCCGAACGCGTCGGCCAGCGCGGTCTTCGCCAGCCGCGCCGACACGCCGATCCTGAGTGCGCCCGTCGCCATCTTGAGTAGCGCGAACCGCTCTTCGGCATCCGACCGGTCGAGCATGTCCGCGAGTGCGGCGGGGGCATCGGCACGCGACAACGCCGCGAGCCGCTCGACGACGTCGGTGATCGACAGGGGGGTGGGATCGACCGGAACCGTCTGCTCTGGCCAGAGCAGCGCCACCGTCTCCGCGGTATCGCCGACATAGTCGCGGCTCATCCGGAACAGCACCGGATCCACGCGCTCCTCGATCAACCCGCGGATCACCGCCGATTTCACGCCCTTGAGATCGAGATCGCCGGTCAGTGCCGCCATCGCCCAGCCGCGGTCGGGGTCGGGCGTCGCGCGCAGGTAATCCGCGATCAGCTTCAGCTTCGCGTTGCGCGACGGGGTGTAGGTGAGTGAGTCGAGCAGGGCGGCAAAAGCGTGCATCGTCGTTCAACGCACGGGAAGCCGCCGCCGCTCCCCGTACCTCTTCACCGCGCCGATCTTCATCGCGCCCATCTTCACGGCGCCCATCTTCACCGGGCCCGTCTTCACCGCGTGCGCGTGTAGCTGAAAAGAACCTCGCGCGGCGCCTTGCCGTCGATTCGTACCCAGACGTCGATGCGGTTGGGGCCGAGTCGGCGCATCGTCAGCCCATCGAAATGGACCGCATCCTTCTCCATCGCGACGAGCGGGAAGCTCTCCGGTTTACCCGTCTTGTCTTCCCAGCCGGTCAGGTCGGCGTTGAAATGACGCAGGCGATAGGCCAGCGATCTGCCGACGGGGACGATCTGGATCAGTTCGTAAAAGGCGACCTTACCCTTCTGCGTCTGCGTGAAATGTCCCGTGATCTGACCGGCTTCGGGCGCTGCATAGACCTCTGTGGCATCGCCGCCGAGACCGGGCCCGTGCCAGCTTCCCTCCAGCCATGCGAGCGATTCGATGCTCGCGGCCGGCGGTGCGACTCCGGGGGCGGCGGACCGCGTCTCGTCCGGAACGGCGGCAAGGGACGAGGCCGGCAAGGCGGCGAGCGCGAGGATCGGGATCCAGAAATGCATATAGCCTCCACCGTTTCCGGCAGAGGCTACATGATTGGCGCCGCTTGGCGAGTCGCTAGCGGTATGCGCGTCAGTCGATCGCGTTCTTGATACCCTTGCCGGCGAGCAGGCCGAGCACGAGGAAGATCACGAACAGCGCGATCGCGATAAAGAACAGGATCTTGGCGATCCCGATGAACGCGCCGCCGATGCCGCCGAAGCCGAGCAGCGCGAGAACGGCGCCGATGACGAGAAAGGTGATTGCGAGCTTCAGCATGGCGGCCTCCAGTTTTCGGTAAGGTCTATCAACCGGCCCGGCGACCGCATTGTTCCTCGGCTGTAACGATCAGGCCTTGCGGCTGGCTTCGAACAGGAACCATGCGCGTTCTTCGGCATGGTCGGTCCATTCGTCGACGATGCCGCTGGTGGCGTTGTCCTTGGCGGCGTCGGCGGCGTCCTTGACGATGCGGAACTGCTCGACGAGCTTCAGATTGTCCTCGCGCAGTTCGGCGAGCATCTCGGTCGGGCCGACGAACGCCATGTCGTTGTCGGCGATCGTCTGGTGCCGCGAGATGTCGCCGATCGAGCGCAGCGTGGTATTGCCGGTTTTCCGCACGCGCTCGGCGATCGCGTCGGTCACGCCGATGATCTGAGCGGACTGGTCGTCGAGCAGCAAATGGTAATCGCGGAAATGCGGCCCCGACATGTGCCAGTGGAAGTTCTTGGTCTTGAGATACAGCGCGTAGCAATCGGCGAGCGCGGCGTTCAGCGCGTCGGCGACCGACTTGGTGCTGTTGCTCGGCAGGTCGGTGGGCGTGTCGAGGGCGGGGTTGATGTCGGCCATGTCTAGCTCCGGTTGGAAAGTCGTTGCGTGAACGATCCGAACGCCGAATTGCTCCCCATCGCTAACCAATCTCCCGCTAGACCAATCGCAGGGCACGGAGCGCTAGGACGACGCCGACTATCAGGAACACAATGGCGATCGCGATGCGCAGCGGCCTGAGCGGTAGTTTCAGTCATGCAGCCTCGCCCATCAGTGCGGCGGGGACGATCGCGACCAGCGAGCCGATTGTCGCGTCGATCGCGGCGATTCGGGCGGTCAGGTCGGCTTTCACCGCGATCATGTCGTCGATTCGTACTGCCTGGCCCACGATCCCGCTCCCTTTTATCTGGCGGTAGAATGCGCTTATGGTCGTGAATAGCGGGTTAAATGATGCGTCTTGCCGCGTGTCGAAGGCGTAAAGCTTGACTTCGTCGCGCGCGTCCGCCATGCGCCGCCCCTGATGGAGCGGCGGCGTCAGTTCGCCGCTTTCGCATTTTCAAGCCATAGGAATTGGGCTCATGGCCAAGCCGACCACCGTAAAGATCAAGCTGCTCAGCACCGCTGACACCGGCTTCTTCTACGTCACCAAGAAGAATCCCCGTACGAAGACGGAGAAGCTCTCCTTCTCGAAGTACGATCCCGTCGTGCGCAAGCATGTCGAGTTCAAGGAAGCCAAGATCAAGTAATCAGGTTGGCGGCTTAGGTCGCCGATTGATTGCGATGATCCGAAAAGCCGCGGATAGCGATATCCGCGGCTTTGGGCGTTCCCCCCGGATCGGGGAGGATCAGACCAGCGCCCCCACCGCATCCATGAACCGCGCCAGGCTGATCGGCTTGGACACGTATGAATCCGCGCCCGCGGCCCGGATCCGCTCCTCGTCCTCGCGCCCCGCATAGGCGGTCACGGCCATCACCGGGATCGCCTGCAAGTCCTCGTCGACCTTCAGTTCGAGGATGATCTCGTAGCCGGTGACGTGCGGCATCTGGATGTCCATGATGATCAGGTCGGGCGCGAATTCTCGAGCGCGTGCAACGGCTTCGCGGCCATCGCGCACGGGTTCGACGGCGAACTGGTGCGCGCGCAACAGATCGCAGAATAGTTTGAGGTTGAGTTCGTTGTCCTCGACAACGAGCACCTTCTTTGCCACCGATCCACCTTATTCGGAAAGAAGGCACGATAGGCAATGCGCGACCGCGATTCAAACGAAGACGCCGAAGCGCTCGCCCTGCGCGCTCTGGTATGGACCCTGGTCGAGCCCGACCGGGCGATGCGGCTGTTGTCGGTGACTGGCCTGGAGCCGCACGACCTGCGCGCCAGGGCGAGCGATCCGACAGTGCTGTCCGCCGCGCTCGGGTTCCTCGAAAACCACGAGCCGGACCTGATCGCTTGCGCCGAATCGCTCGGCGTGAAGCCCGAGGCGCTGGTCCGCGCGCGGATGGAGCTGGAAGCATGAGGCCGCTGCTGATCAGCGATTGCGACGAGGTGCTGTTGCACATGGTCAAGCATTTCGGCGTGTGGCTCGACGAGCGTCACGACATCGATTTCGCGATCCAGCACGGCGATTTCTCGACCGCGATGACGCGACGCGACGGTAGTCCGCCGCCCTCGCGCGAGGATATGTGGGCGATGCTGGGCGAGTTCTTTCCCGGCGAGATGCACCGCCAGACGCTGGTGCCGCATGCGGTCGAGGCGCTGGAGCGGCTGGCGGAGGTGGCGGACATCGTCATCCTCACCAACCTCCAGGACGAGTGCCGCCAGCCGCGGATCGAGCAGCTCGCCAAGTTCGGCATCGCGCACCGGGTGGAGTGCAACCAGGGCGGCAAGGGTACGCCGGTCTCGCGGCTGGTCGAGGAATATGGAAACCCGGTGACGGTGTTCGTCGACGATCTGGCGGTGCACCACGAGTCGGTCGCGAAGCACGCGCCGGGGGTGCACCGGTTGCACATGGTGTCGGAGCCGACGCTGGCGGTGAACGTGCCGAAGGCGCCCGAGGCGCATGCGCGGATCGATGACTGGCGCGAGGCGGCGGACTGGATTTCCGCGCGGTTCGAGGCGGGGTTGCCGGCGGACGTTTGAGTCGGTCGGGTTGCCGTGGGCACAACGGTCCCCCCTCCCTGGAAGGGAGGGGTTGGGGGTGGGTTGGCCGGCTTTGGTCACCAGCGTTTGAATATGCGGAAGCCGACCCACCCCCGGCCCCTCCCTTTCAGGGAGGGGGGAAGGAGCTGGTAGGGTGGTCGCACTTGACCCGTCCCCTGCCGCTGTGGTGATACCTCTTCCATGACCGATCGTATCGACCGCAAGCTCGAAGAGCTGGGCCTCACCCTTCCGCAGGCTGCCGCACCCGTGGCGTCCTATGTCCCGACCGTGCTGGCGAACGGCATGCTCCACATCTCGGGCCAGTTGCCGTTCAAGGACGGTCAGCTCGTCACCGGCCGGGTTGGAGACGGCGTGTCGCTCGAAGACGCGCAGGAGGCGGCCAAGTTGTGCGCGCTGATGCTGGTCGCGCAGATGAAGGCGGCGCTCGGCACGCTCGGCCGCGTCGAGCGGATCGTGAAGCTCGGCGTGTTCGTCAATTCGACCGGTGATTTTACCGACCAGCCCAAGGTCGCGAACGGCGCATCGGACCTGATGGTCGCGCTGTTCGGCGATGCGGGCAAGCATGCGCGCTCGGCAGTCGGCGTACCGGTCCTCCCGCTGGGGGCTGCTGTAGAGATCGACGCGATCGTGCAGGTTTCCGCCTGATCTTGTTCTCCCGCGAACGCGGGAGAACAGTGAAATTGCCAACGATAGCGTGACGCGGCCTTTGCTATCGGCGGCTCACCACCCCAAATGTTGCGGATGAACGCCGTTACCGCTCGCATCGCCCAAGGCGTCTCCTCGATCGCGGCCGAGGATTGGGAGGCGTGTTCCGGCACCGCCAACCCGTTCGTCGGCCACGCCTTCCTGTCCGCGCTCGAAGCCTCGAAAAGCGTCGGTGGCCGGTCGGGCTGGCAAGCCCTACCCGTCGTGGTCGATGGTCCCGACGGCAAGCCGGCGGGAATCGCGCCCGGCCTATGCGAAGAGCCACAGCCAGGGCGAATACGTGTTCGACCAGGGTTGGGCGGACGCGTGGGAGAGGGCAGGGGGGCAATATTACCCGAAGCTCCAGATCGCCGCGCCGTTCAGCCCGGTGCCGGGGCCACGCCTGCTGCTCCGCGACCGCGAGCAGGCGCCTGCGCTGATCGCCGCGCTGGAGGCGGTGACCGACCAGAGCGGGCTGTCCTCCGCGCATGCGACCTTCATCGACCCCGACGAGGTGGCGCTGTTCGAGGCGGCAGGATGGCTGATACGGCAGGGCACGCAGTTCCATTGGAAGAACGACGGCTATGCCAGCTTCGACGATTTCCTCGCGGTGCTCGCCAGCCGCAAGCGCAAGGCGATCCGCAAGGAGCGCGCCGCCGCGGTCGAGGGCCTGACGATCCGCCACCTTTGCGGCGCCGAGATCACGTCCGAGCATTGGGACGCGTTCTGGGTGTTCTACCAGGACACCGGCGCCCGCAAATGGGGCCAGCCCTACCTTACGCGCAGCTTCTTCGACCGGATCGGCGAGACAATGGGCGACCGCGTCCTGCTTATCTTCGCCGAGCGCGACGGCGTTCCGATCGCAGGCGCGCTCAACCTGATCGGCGACGAAACGCTCTACGGCCGTTATTGGGGGGCGACGGAGGAGGTGCCGTTCCTCCATTTCGAACTCTGCTATTACCAGGCGATCGACGCCGCCATCGCGCGCGGGCTGAAGACCGTCGAGGCGGGGGCGCAGGGCGAACACAAGCTCGCGCGGGGGTATGCGCCGGTCGCTACCTACTCGGCGCACTATATCCCCGACCCGAGCTTCCGCCGCGCGATCGCCGACTATCTCGTCCGCGAACGCGAAGCCGTCGCCGAGCAGCAGGAGTATCTCGGCGAGCTTACTCCGTTCCGGCGGGGCGAGCAGCAGCAGCCCGGTTGACGCGGTAGAGCAGGCTGGTGCCGTCGCGGCGGATCAGCGTCAGGTCGCGGACCAGCGCGGAATCGAACTTCGGCGGGTGGATCAGCCAGACGTAGTCGAACGCGTCGCGTGGGAATTTCTCCAGCGCCATCCCGATCGGCCGCCAGAACTGGCCACGGCACTTGATGTCGCTGACGATCTCGGATGGATCATGCGCAAAGCCCTTCGCCGCGGGATATTGCGTCGTCATCAACTGCGCGCCGGCCATCGACCACTGATCGTTAGTGAAGGCCAGCCGCCGCTCCAGCAGAAGTGCCGGAACATGCTCGAGCCGCGAATAGGCCCAGTCGTCGCGACACCGTCGCCCGACGAACGATACAACGCGTGACCGCTCGGGCACGGTATCGATCGCGGCGATCGCCTGATCGTAGCTGCGGTCGTACATCAGGTAACTGACGGTCGTCCCCGCTAGCCGTACGCCGAAGAACGCAAAGCCCAGCACCGCGAGCACGGCGGCGCCGCGCAGCGACAGCCCATGTCGCGGCCGCAGCGCGATCACCGCGATCCCGAGCATGAACGGCGCGAGCCGCATGTCGGCATAGGCCGAGCCGAACACGATCCGTGGCAGCAGGATATACACGATCGCGAGGAACAGCGCCGACAGGCTCAGGTTGCGCGAATATTCGATCGTCTGGTCGCGCACGCCGCGGAACAGGATCACGAACAACACGGTGACCGACGCGATGTCGAACGTCATCCAGCGATCGCGCAGGACCATCGTGATCCAGTTCATCTTCCAGCGCCAGTTGAACCAGTCCTGCGTCTTGCCGCCAACATGATCGCCCGATCGCCAGACCACCATCATGACCATCGGCAGCGCGAGCGGCAGGCAGTTCAGCCCCGCCTGGATGCACGCCCGGAACCAGCCATGCGCCCAGCTCTTGGGATCGCTGTCGCGGCGGATGTCATGCTGGCGGATCAGCTCGGCGGAGAAGGCCAGCACGCCCAGCACGCCCCAGCCGAACGTATGGCATAGCCACAACAGGCACGAGACGGGCACGAAGATCGCCGTGCGCAACCGCAGCCGGTCGAGCCGCCCCATCCGCAGCCACAACGCGAACAGGTTGAGCGCGAGCGCCATGCCGAGCGCGAAATTCACGAACCCGAACTGGAACGGATAGCTGTAGGCGAGCGGGAGTGCGAACAACGCGGTCGCGGGGATCCGCCCGTGCACCTCGCGGGCGATCCAGAGCAGCCCGGTCACCGTCAGTGCCGGGATCGTCATAACGATCAGCTTCACCGCCAGCTGCAACCCGAAGATCGGCGCGAGCGGCTCGATCAGCAGGTCGATGCCGAGGTTGCCGATCATCTGCCAGCGGAAGTTATACCACTGGGAAAGCCAGGGATTGTCGGCAATCGCCAGCTGGACGCGGTACCGGCCCATATGCCCGGGCAGGTCGACCAGCGGCGGGATCTCCGGCCACAGCAGCGGTATGATCGACGCGATCGCGACGGCGGCAACGAATGCGCGCGTCTGCCACCAATGCAGCTTTTCCCCCTGAGTAATCATATCGTCGAACCCTAGGGGCGGGTGGGCGCACTAGACAAGTGCGCGCACGACGAGTTGACGATCTTCCTGGTAAACTTCGTTATCGAAACGGTAGTTCGACAGGGCGACGATTACTGGTAGAGCTTATTGATCACGCCGCCCCAGCAAGCGCAGGCGCAGCGCGTTCAGCTTGATAAAGCCGGCCGCGTCGCGCTGGTCGTAGGCGCCCTGATCGTCCTCGAACGTCACGACCTTCTCCGAATAGAGCGAGTTCGGCGACTTCCGGCCGACCACATAGACGCCGCCCTTGTAGAGCTTCAGGCGGACGGTGCCCGAGACCTTCTCCTGGCTGTGATCGATCGCCGCCTGCAGCATCTCGCGCTCCGGCGAGAACCAGAAGCCGTTGTAGATCAGCTCGGCATAACGCGGCGCCAGCTCGTCCTTCAGATGCGCGGCGCCGCGATCGAGCGTCAGCTGCTCGATGCCGCGGTGCGCGAGGTGATAGATCGTGCCGCCCGGCGTCTCGTACATGCCGCGGCTCTTCATGCCTACGAAGCGATTCTCGACCAGGTCGAGGCGGCCGATGCCGTGGCGGCGGCCATATTCGTTGAGGGTCGACAGCAGTGTGGCCGGGCTCATGCCCTCGCCGTTGATCGCGACGCCGTCGCCGCGCTCGAAATCGATCGTGATGTATTCAGGGGTATCGGGCGCGTCCTCGGGGTTTACCGTGCGCGAATAGACATAGTCGGGGACCTCGTCCCACGGGTTCTCGAGCACGAGGCCTTCGCTCGAGGTGTGCAGCATGTTGGCGTCGGTCGAGAACGGCGCCTGGCCGCGCTTGTCCTTGCTGACCGGGATCTGGTGCTGTTCGGCGAACTCGATCAGCTTGGTGCGGCTGGTGAGATCCCATTCGCGCCACGGTGCGATGACCTTGATATCGGGCGACAGCGCGTAATAGCCGAGCTCGAAGCGGACCTGGTCGTTGCCTTTGCCGGTCGCACCGTGACTGACCGCGTCGGCACCGACCATCTTGGCGATCTCGATCTGGCGCTTGGCGATCAGCGGCCGGGCGATCGACGTGCCGAGCAGGTACAGCCCCTCGTACAGCGCGTTCGAGCGCATCATCGGGAACACGTAGTCGCGGACGAACTCCTCGCGCAGGTCGTCGACGAAGATGTGCTCGGGCTTGACGCCCATCATCTCGGCCTTGGCACGCGCGGGCTCGAGCTCTTCGCCCTGGCCGAGATCGGCGGTGAAGGTGACGACCTCGCAGTTATACGTCTGCTGGAGCCATTTAAGGATCACGCTCGTGTCCAGGCCACCGGAATAGGCCAATACGACCCGATTGATGCCGGCGTCGCCGGCGGGACGATTGATCTGATCGGTCACGGCAGAATCCTTCGGGCAATATCCAATGCCCGCGCCCCTATGCGCTAGGGGGCGTCCATGCAACCGGCGCCTGCAACTATGGCGTTAATGGCGCGTACAACCGAGCCGGTCTATTCGCGCCGCAAATCCTCTGGAGTTACCGCACCGTGCTACGCCAAACGCTTACCGTTCTCGCCCTTGCCGGCCTTGCGACCCCGGCGCTCGCGCAGGAAACCCGCGCGTCCGCTTCGGCCAAGTTCAAGTCGGAGTTCGCCGCGTCGGATACGAACAAGGACGGCGTCCTAACGCGCGCCGAAGTGCAGGCACGGATCGGCAACATGAAGGTCCGCGGGCAGGGGCGCCCGGACCCGGTCCACGCCAAGCGCCTCGCGGACCTGTGGTTCACCAGCGCGGACAAGAACAAGGACGGCAAGGTCACGCAGGCCGAAGCGCAGGCGCTGCTCGCGGCGACGTTCGCAAAGTACGACGCGAACAAGGACGGCAAGATCGGCGGCGACGAGCGCGCTGCGGCGAAGGCGGACGTGCAGGGGCCGCGCTGAGGCTTGGCAGTTCTCCTCGCTGGAAGGGAGGGGTTTAGGTGGGTTGGCCTGTCTTGTTAGGGCCGCTGATCCCAAGCGGCCTACCCACCCCCGGCCCCTCCCTTTCAGGGAGGGGGGCAGGTTAGCCTTTGCGTAAGGGCTGCTCGTCTTTCGATCGTTTTGAGTATGAGTCGGTTTTGGCGAGCGTGCTGCGACGAGGGTGATTGGGCAGGACCTGCGTCGAGCCGCGACGGGGTTCCCCTCCCTGGAAGGGAGGGGTTAGGGGTGGGTTGGCCCGTTTTGCTCGCGTCGCTGATCCCAAGCAGCCGACCCGCCCCCAGCCCCTCCCTTTCAGGAAGGGGCGGCAGGTCAGCCTTCGCGCAATGTCCGCTCGCCCTCGATCATGTAGTCGCGCGTCAGCGGGAGGGTCATCCGGCTTTTCGATAGCTGGATCTGGTAGTTGACCATGCCGCCGGTCCGGAACGCCGCGGCGGCGCCCGCGAGGTAGAAGGTCCACATGCGGTAGAATCGTTCGTCGTACAGCGCGACGATCGCATCCTTTGCGGCCACCGTGCGGTCGTACCATTGGTCGATCGTCAGCGCATAATGGACGCGCAAGACCTCGATATCGGTCGGGAACATCCGCAGTCCCTCATACCCCTTCACGATCTCCGACAGGGCCGGGTTATAGCCGCCCGGGAAGATATACTTGGTCGTGAAGGTGTCGGTGACGCCCGGCCCGCCCATCCGGCCGATCGTGTGGAGCAGCATCACGCCGTCCTCGGTCAGCAGGTCGCGGCATTTGCGGAAGAACGCTTTGTAGTGTGCCGGGCCGACATGTTCGAACATGCCGACCGAGACGATCCGGTCGAACGTTCCCGTCAGCGCGCGGTAGTCGATCAGCTCGAACTTCACCTTGTCGGCGACACCGGCATCCTCGGCTCGACGGCGGGCGACCTTCAACTGCTCTTCGGAGAGGGTGACCCCGAGCACTTCGGCGCCGGTCTTCGCGTGCAGGTACAGCGCCATGCCGCCCCAGCCGCAGCCGATGTCGAGCACGCGCATGCCCGGCTGGATCGCGAGCTTGGCGGCGATGTGCGCCTTCTTGTCCGATTGCGCCTGTTCCAGGCTGTTGCCGGCATCGGTGAAGTAGGCGCAGGAATATTGCCGGTCCGCGTCGAGGAACAGGTCGTACAGCCGGTCCGACAGATCATAGTGATGCGCGACGTTCTTCTTGGAGCGGCGCGCCATGTTCACGCGGTCGACGCGGTGGACGACCTTGTCGAGCAGCTTGATCGGCAGCGAGGGATTGAGCCCGCCGCCGCGCTCCCACGGGCTGTTGCCCTTGAGCAGGTTGACCAAGTCGCGGATGTCGCCGCGTTCGATCACGAGGCGGCCGTCCATGAACGCCTCCGCCGCGCCGAGCGCCGGGTGGCGGACGATCGCGCCGGCGACGCCGGGCTGGGTCAGCCGGATCGTGACCGGGTTATAGGCGGGGTCGGGCTTGCCGAAATGCTTGGTCGTGCCGTCCGCGTGGATGAGCGTGAGTTCGCCGGTTTTAACCTGCCGAGCCAGGAAACGATCGAAAAGAGCCATGCGCGTTAGCTAATGACTGGTACGGAATTGCGCTACCCCTAGGGGCGGCTCAGATCCCCGCGTACCAGTCATAATCGACGTTATCCTCCCAATAGCCGCCCTTGCCCTTGCCGATCCCGGCGAGGCTGGCGACCGCGTCGATCGCCATGACGTATTTGGCGTGCTTGTAGCCGAGTTGCCGCTCGACTCGCAGCCGGACCGGTGCGCCGTGCGCGACGTCGAGCACCCGGTCGTTGAGCGCCCAGGCGAGGATCGTCTGCGGGTGGAACGCGTCGACCAGGTCGATCGACTCGTAATAGGGCGCGCCGCGATACAGGTCGGCGCAGGTGAAGACGATGTAGCGCGCGGTGCTCTGCAACCCGGCGGCGGTCAGCAGCGCGCCGAGCTTTGGCCCCTGCCATTTGCCGATCGCGCTCCAGCCCTCGACGCAATCGTGGCGCGTGATCTGCGCGCGTGCGGGCATCTGGCGGAGTTGGGGCAGGGTGACGGATAGTGGCCGATCGACCAGTCCGCCGACTTTCAGCCGGTAATCCGCGAAGTTGTTCGCGACCATCGCAGTGTATCCGGGCGTACCCGGATCGCGCGTGCCGTTCGACCGGAAGATCGGCGACATCTGTGCCGGCGTGAACTCGGGCGCGAGCGCGTTGCGGTTGGTCAGCGCGCGTTGCAGGCCGCGATTCATGTCCTCGCCCATGAACAGGATCTTTCGCGCCGCCGGGTTCTGGATGACCTTGTCGCAGCCCGTCAGCAGCGCGCCGGCACCGATCGTGGCGCCGGCAACGAGGGCGCGGCGGGTAATCAGCGAACTCATGCGACGTCCTCTTCGGCATGGGCGGGGACGGCCCAGCGCCCGGTGATCATCGATCGCACCTCGTTCCAGGTGCCCGCCAGGATAACCAGCGCCATGTGGACGATGATGAAAAGGACCAGCCCGGTCGCGGCGATGAAGTGGATCGAGCGCGCCGACTGCCGTCCGCCGAACACCTCCAGCAGCCACGGCCATGCCGCATCCATATTCGGCGACATGGCGAGCCCGGTCAGGATCATCACCGGGATCAGCACGAAGATCGTCGCCACGTAGGACAGCTTCTGGAGGATGTTATACGCGCCCGGCCGCTTCGGATCGTGGAAGCGGAAGGCGAGATGCTCCTTCACGTCGTGCGCGACTTCCTGCGGGGAAAGCTCGGCGACGCGCACGCGAAGGTCGCGCTGAAAATGGCGGTTGATCAGGCTGACGATCATGAACCCGAGCAGCGCGAACGAGAGGACGAGCGCGAACAACAGATGCCAGCGCCGCGAGATTGCGAGGTTGTAGCTCGCCGGGATCGTCAGGAGGTTGAGCAGCGTCACCAACCAGCTCGGCCACTGGTCGAGCGTGGTCCACGCGGTGTCGAAATTCGCGCCGTACCGCCCCCAATACAGCCGCGGGTGCGCCTTCAGGATGCCGATCCCGCTGCCGATCATGATGAACATCGCCACCACCGTCACCCAGTGCCAGACGCGGGTCGCCAGGCGGTGGCGCTTGATGGTCACGGGGGGAGAGGGATCGTTCATGCTCGGTCTTCGCTCTAGCCAGTCGAACCTGAACCTAGCAGGGATACGCGCATGACCGAATGGCATTCTTACGAACCCGCGAACGGCCACCGCCTGCCGCACGATCCCCTCAATGCGATCGTCGCGCCGCGACCGATCGGCTGGGTCAGCACCGTCTCCGCCGACGGCGTGCCGAACCTCGCGCCGTACAGCTTCTTCAACCTGTTCAACTACACCCCGCCGATCATCGGCTTCTCGTCGATGGGGTGGAAGGACAGCGTCGCCAATATCGAGGCGACCGGCGAGTTCGTCTGGAACCTGGTGTCCCGCGACCTGAGCGAGGCGATGAACACGACCGCCGCGAACGTTGCCGCCGATGTCGACGAGTTCGCACTGGCCGGACTCGAGATGGCCGCCTCGACCCAGGTGAAGCCGGCGCGCGTCGCAGCCAGCCGCGCGCAGTTCGAATGCAAGCTGACGCAGTTGATCCGGCTCGAGACGAAGGAAGGCCGCGAACTCGACCAGTGGCTGGTGCTCGGCGAGGCGGTCGCTGTCCACATCGACTCGGCCATGCTGGAGGACGGCGTGTACCAGACGGCGCGCGGGCAACCGATCCTGCGCGGCGGTGGCCCCGCGGATTACTTTGCGATCACAGAGGATTCCTTGTTCAAGATGCGTCGGCCGGGCTGATAGAGGGGTGATGTTGCGGCGCAGCATTTGCCGCCGCTCCGACTCTCACGAAAGCGATTCCCCATGAAACCTGTCGATACGCGCATGGCGCTGCTCGCGCTCGCCGTCGGCGGGTTCGCGATCGGCACCACCGAGTTCGCCGCGATGAGCCTGTTGCCGCAGTTTGCGCGGGGACTCGGGATCGACGAGCCGACCGCGGGGCATGTCATCAGCGCCTATGCGCTCGGCGTCGTCGTCGGTGCACCGACGATCGCGGTGCTCGCGGCGAAGATCGAGCGGCGGGTGTTGCTGATCGGCCTGATGACGTTCCTCGGGATCGCCAACGGGCTGTCCGCGCTCGCGCCGACCTATCACCTCATGCTGCTGGCCCGGTTCCTCAGTGGATTGCCGCATGGTGCGTATTTCGGGGTCGGGTCGCTGGTCGCGGCGTCGATGGTCCCGCATGAGAAGCGCTCGCGGGCGGTGTCGCGGATGATGCTGGGGCTGACGATCGCGACGATTGCCGGGGTGCCGCTCGCCAACGGACTCGGCCAGTGGTTCGGTTGGCGCTGGGGGTTCGGGGTCGTCGCGATCATCGCCGCGGCGACGGTGGCGATGCTGTTCCGCTTCGCACCGGTGCTGCGGCCTGCGAAGGATGCGAGCCCGCTCGGCGAACTCGCGGCGCTGCGCAACGGGCAGGTCTGGCTGACGCTGGCGATCGGCGCGATCGGCTTTGGCGGGATCTTCTGCGTCTACACCTACCTCGCTTCGACACTGACCGACGTCACCGGTGTGTCGTCCGCCTTCACCCCCGTCGCGTTCGCGCTGTTCGGCGTCGGCCTGACGATCGGCACGTTGGTTTGCGCGAAGGCGGCGGACGTGGCGCTGATGCCGGCGGCGGGGATCACATTGCTGTTCGGGGCGGGGGCACTCGCGCTCTACGCGCCGGCGACGCAGAATCTCTGGACCATGTTGCCGGTGGTGGTGCTGATCGGTTGTGGGGGAGGATTGTCGACGATCCTCCAGACGCGGCTGATGGATATCGCGGAGGAGGCGCAGACCTTGGCCGCGGCGCTGAATCACTCGGCGTTCAATACGGCCAATGCGCTTGGGCCCTGGCTTGGCGGGCTGGCGATCGCGGGCGGGTATGGGCTGCCGTCGACCGGGTGGGTCGGGACGGCGCTGGCGCTTGGCGGGTTTGCGATCTGGGCGCTGTCTTGGTGGTTGGATCGTCGGCGGGTTTGAACTGCTTCTGTGGTCTCGCGCGGAGGCGGGAGACTACAGGGTTATCAGCGTTGGCGTTTGTGGCTCCTGGACCCCCGCCTTCGCGGGGGAACGGTTTTTTGCTGGGTGTTCTCGAAGCTAGCTGGCTGCCACCACCCCGGCGGAGGCCGGGGCCCAGTTGGGGGACGGTGGTAACTGAGAGCGGCGCGTCGTCACTATGACCTTGCCAACTGGGCCCCGGCCTTCGCCGGGGTGGTGCCGGTAGGGGTGGCGTTGTGTTTCTGAATGCAGCGAGGTGCCGGCCGGGGGGCGCACCCCCCGAACGATCAGCGTGCGATGTCGCGTTTGGCGAGTTGCTTGTTCAGTCCGAGTGCGATCAGCGTGAACACCGCCCCCGAGAACAGGTATGCGCCGCTTGCTGCCAGCCCGAGCTTGCTCGACAGCAGCAGGGCGGCCAGCGGGGCGAAGCCGGCGCCGAACAGCCAGGCGAGATCGGTCGTCAGGGCCGAACCGGTGTAGCGGTGCTGCGGCGACAGGCTGGACGCCACGGCGCCCGACGACTGGCCGAACGACAGGCCGAACAACAGGAAGCCGATGCCCATGAACAAGCGCTCGCCCGAGTCGCCGCCATCGAGCAGCGACGGTGCGGCGATCGCGAACAGGGCGATCAGGACGGCGATGGTCCCGAGCATCGTCCGGCGCCCGAACCGATCCGCGAGCAGCCCCGATACCAGGGTCGCACCGAGACCGATGACCGCGCCGACCATCTCGACGACCAGGAAGCGACCCGGTGCCTCACGCGTGTACAGCACGATCCACGACAACGGGAACACCGTGACCATGTGGAACAGCGCGAAGCTTGCGAGCGGCACGAACGATCCGAGCCAGATCGCCTTCCACTCCGACTGGATCGTGTCCACGACCGGCGCCGGCTGAAGCTCGCGCTTCTCGTACATGTCCTGGAATTCGGGGGTGACGACGAGGCGGAGGCGGGCGAACAGCGCGACGACGTTGATCGCGAACGCCACGAAGAACGGATAGCGCCAGCCCCAGGCGAAGAAGTCCTCGGTCGGCAATGCCGCGACGAAGAACGCGAACAGGCCGCTTGCGACCAGCAAGCCGAACGGCGCGCCGAGCTGTGGCAGCATCGCGTACCAGCCGCGATGTTTCTCGGGAGCGTTGAGCGACAGCAGCGACGCCAGACCGTCCCATGCGCCGCCGAGCGCGATGCCCTGGCCGATGCGCAGCAGCGCGAGGATCGCGACCGACCAGTTGCCGACCGAATCATAGCCGGGGATGAACCCCATCGCGACGGTCGAGGTGCCGAGCAGGAACAGCGACATCGTCAGCTTGACGCTGCGCCCGTACGCGCGATCGACCGCGATGAAGATGATCGAGCCGATCGGGCGGGCGATGAACGCCAGCGCGAACACCGCGAACGAATAGAGCGTGCCCTGCAACCGGTCGACATACGGGAAGACCAGCGTCGGGAATACGAGCACCGAGGCGATCGCGTACACGAAGAAGTCGAAGAATTCCGACGTCCGGCCGATCACGACGCCGATCGCGATCACACCCGGCGAGACATGCTCGCCATCGCTGTGGATTTCGCGAACGTCGCTCTCGAAGCTCGTTTCTGGAACCGTGTCTGCAGTCATTCTTCAACTCGCTCTTGCAGGGACTTAGCCCGACGATACCCCGACGATACGCTGTTCCGACGGATGCGGGCAGGGGCAATCTATGCTACCCCGCGTAATGATAAAGCCATGCCGATGTTGCAGTGCAGCGCCCATTGGACAAATTGTCCACTGTAGTGCGGCGAAAGCTAGGCGTAGGGGGACGCAATGACCGTCGTGAAATCGCTTTCCCGCCTGAAATTATGGCTTACTGCCATGCCGTTGGCGCTGCTTACCAGTGGCTGCGACTGGGTCGTGATGTCCCCTTCGGGCGACATCGCGGTGCAGCAACGCGACCTGGTTCTCATCGCCACCGGGCTGATGCTGCTGATCATCGTGCCGGTGATCTGCGCGACGCTGTTCTTCGCCTATCACTATCGCCAGTCGAACAAGGCCGCCCGGTACGAGCCCAAATGGGATCACTCGGTTTGGGTTGGAGCTGATGATCTGGGGTGCGCCCCTGCTGATCATCATCGCGCTCGGCGCGCTGACGTGGACGAGCACGCATCTGCTCGATCCGTACCGTCCGCTTGGCCGGATCAAGCCCGATACGCCGACTATCGCGAACAACGTGCCGGTCGGCAACCTGGTCGACACGCAGCAGGCGGGCAATGGCGCGAACGGTGCGGGCAAGCCGCTCGAGGTTCAGGTCGTCGCGCTCGATTGGAAGTGGCTCTTCATCTATCCGGAATACGGCATCGCCACGGTCAACGAGCTTGCCGCGCCGGTCGATCGGCCGATCCGCTTCCAGCTGACCTCGTCGTCGGTGATGAACGCGTTCTACATCCCTGCGCTTGCCGGCATGATCTACACGATGCCCGGCATGCAGACGACGCTGAACGCGGTCATCAACAAGCCCGGCAATTACGAGGGCTTCTCGTCCAACTATAGCGGTGCGGGCTTCTCGGGCATGCGCTTCCGCTTCCACGGCGTCGACGATGCGGGCTTCCAGGCCTGGGTCAACCAGGTCAAGCAGCGCGGCGGCGGTCTGAACCGTGCGAGCTATCTCCAGCTGGAGAAGTCGAGCGAGAAGGTTCCGGTCCGCTATTACAATGCGGTCCAGCCCGACATGTTCAAGCTGGTCGTCGAGCAGTGCGTCCAGCCGGGCAAGCCTTGCATGTCCGAGCTGATGCACGGCGCAAAGGGGGGCGCGCACGGCGGCGACTCGCACAGCGGCATGGCGATGCCCGGCGTGAACAACGGCAAGGGCCCGCAGGATTCGTCCGAGCGTGTCGAAGGCGCCCTGATGAAGGATGCCGACGAGAAGGGCAGCGGCAACCACTGGACCGCGCCCGCCGACATAAAAAAGGACGGCGCCAATAGCGCGCCCGGCTCGCAGCAGAACCGCAATCACACGATGCTCACCCCACTCACACAGCCGGGCACGCGCCCCGTCGCGAACGGCTAGAGAACCATCATGAACGACACCCTGTTGAAGACTATCTTCGGCCGCCTGACCCTGGAGTCGCTGCCGCTGCACGAACCGATCGTCGTCGCCACCTTCGCGATGGTCGCGATCGGTGGTCTCGGCCTCGTCGCGGCGCTGACCTATTTCAAGGTCTGGGGCTATCTGTGGAAAGAATGGTTCACGAGCGTGGACCACAAGAAGATCGGGATCATGTACATGATCCTCGCGATCGTCATGTTGCTGCGCGGGTTCTCCGACGCGATCATGATGCGCGCGCAGCAGGCGATGGCGTTCAACGGTAGCGAAGGCTATCTGACCGCGCATCACTACGACCAGGTCTTCACCGCGCACGGCGTGATCATGATCTTCTTCGTGGCGATGCCGATGGTCACGGGCCTGATGAACTATGTCGTCCCGCTCCAGATCGGTGCGCGCGACGTGTCGTTCCCGTTCCTCAACAATTTCAGCTTCTGGATGACCACGGCCGGTGCCGTGATCGTGATGATGTCGCTGTTCATCGGTGAGTTCGCGCGGACCGGCTGGCTCGCGATGCCGCCCCTTTCGGGACTGGCGTATTCGCCGGACGTCGGTGTCGATTACTATATCTGGGCGTTGCAGATCGCGGGCATCGGGACATTGTTGTCCGGCGTCAATCTGGTCGCGACCATCGTCAAGATGCGCGCGCCCGGCATGACCATGATGAAGATGCCGATCTTCACCTGGACGTCGCTCTGCACCAACATCCTGATCGTCGCTGCCTTCCCGGTGCTGACCGCGGTTCTCGCGATGCTGTCGCTCGACCGCTACATCGGCACCGCGTTCTTCACGAACGACGCCGGCGGCAACCCGATGATGTACGTCAACCTGATCTGGATCTGGGGTCACCCCGAGGTCTACATCCTGGTCCTGCCGGCGTTCGGCATCTTCTCGGAGGTCACCTCGACCTTCTCGGGCAAGCGCCTCTTCGGCTACAGCTCGATGGTCTATGCGACGCTCGTCATCACGATCCTCGCCTATCTCGTCTGGCTGCACCACTTCTTCACGATGGGCTCCGGCGCGAGCGTGAACTCGTTCTTCGGCATCACCACGATGATCATCTCGATCCCGACAGGGGCCAAGATCTTCAACTGGCTGTTCACTATGTACAAGGGCCGGATCCGGTTCGAACTGCCGATGATGTGGACGATTGCCTTCATGGTGACCTTCACGATCGGCGGCATGACCGGCGTCCTGCTCGCGGTGCCGCCCGCCGATTTCGTGCTGCACAACTCGCTGTTCCTGGTCGCGCATTTCCATAACGTGATCATCGGCGGCACGCTGTTCGGCATGTTCGCAGGGATCAACTATTGGTTCCCGAAGGCGTTCGGCTTCAAGCTGGACAAGAAGTGGGGCACGATCTCGTTCTGGTGCTGGGTCGTTGGCTTCTACTTCGCGTTCATGCCGCTCTACGTGCTCGGCCTGATGGGCGTCACCCGCCGGATGCGCTATTTCGACGATCCGAACCTGCAGATCTGGTTCGTCATCGCCGCCTTTGGTGCAGCGCTGATTGCAGCCGGTATCGGTGCCTTCCTGATGCAGATCTTCGTCAGCATCCGGAACCGCGAGAAGCTCGCCGATCTCAGTGGCGATCCGTGGGGTGGCCGTACGCTGGAGTGGGCGACGTCGTCGCCGCCGCCGGAGTATAACTTCGCGTTCACGCCTATCGTCCACGACCTGGACGCCTGGTACGACATGAAGGACCGCAAGCATGCCCGTCCGGTCTCCGGCTTCAAGGCGATCCACATGCCCAGCGGCACCGGCACGGGCGTCGTGCTGGCGGGTCTGAGCGTGGCCTTCGGGTTCGCGATGATCTGGTACATCTGGTGGCTCGCGGGGCTGGCGCTGGTCGGCATCTTCGGCACGACGATCTTCCACACCTTCAACTACAAGCGCGACTTCTACATCCCGGTCGAGGACGTGATCGCCAGCGAGGACGCGCGCACCCGCCAGCTCGCGATCCAGGGAGCCTGACGCGATGTCCGCCAAACCGATGACCAACGACGGCGACCTGTCGTTCTACGAGCTCGACGAGCACGAGCATCCGGAAGGCAGCAGCACGATGCTGGGCTTCTGGATGTACCTGATGAGCGATTGCCTCATCTTCGCGGTGCTGTTCGCGGCCTATGCCGTGCTCGGCAACAGCTATGCCGGCGGTCCCAGCCCGAAGGAGATCTTCGAGCTGCCGCTGGTGGCGGTGAACACCGCGATGCTGCTTTTCTCGTCGATCACCTACGGCTTCGCGATGCTGTCGATGGAGGAAGGGCGCCAGCGCATCATGCAGATGTGGCTGATCTTCACCGGGCTGTTCGGCCTGTGCTTCCTGTCGATCGAGATGTACGAGTTCGCGACCCTCATCCATGAGGGTGCGGGCCCGACCCGCAGCGCGTTCCTGTCGTCGTTCTTCACGCTGGTCGGCACGCACGGCCTTCACGTCACGATGGGCCTGATCTGGCTCGTCACGCTGATGGTGCAGGTCCAGAAGCACGGCCTGATCGCCGCGAACAAGCGTCGCCTGATGTGCCTCAGCATGTTCTGGCATTTCCTCGACGTCATCTGGATCGGCGTCTTCACTTTCGTCTATCTGATGGGCACCCTACGATGAGCGACCCCCAAGCACCGGCGAACAATCCGCACGCCGATCACGACCACGACAATGGCGCCGCACACGGCACGCGTGGCAGCTATCTCAAGGGGTTCTTCCTCTCGGTCATACTGACCGCGATCCCGTTCTGGATCGTGATGACGGACGCGTTCAAGGATCCGTCGACCGCCGCGCTCGTCGTGATGGTGTTCGCGGTCGCGCAGATCGTCGTCCACATGATCTACTTCCTGCACATGAGCGGCAAGTCGGAGGGCGGTTGGACGATGATGGCACTGATCTTCACGATCATCCTCGTCGTCATCACGCTCGCCGGGTCGATCTGGGTGATGTACCACATGAACAGCAACATGATGCCGATGCAGGCCGCGGCAGACATGTGATGCAGACGCGACCGGGCCCTGCCGTCTATGTCGCAGGCCTGGTTGCGCTGTTGCTGTTCGCCGGGTTCATGGCGCTCGGCATCTGGCAGGTCGAGCGCCGCGCCTGGAAGCTCCAACTGATCGAACAGGTCGCGGCCCGCGCGCATGCCGCACCGGTCGCGCCACTTGGCCCTGCGTCCTGGGGCGCGATCACCGCCAACACCGATGCTTATCGTCGCATCCGCCTCGACGGCACCCTGGATAATACGCGTGAGACGCTGGTGCGCGCCGCCACCGCGCTCGGTAGCGGCTATTGGGTCGTTACGCCCTTGCGGACCGTCCAAGGCTTCACCGTTCTCGTCAACCGCGGCTATGTCTCGCCCGAGCAGCGCGTTGCGCATGCCAAGCCGACCGGCCCGGTCGCGATCACCGGCTATCTCCGCACCACCGAGCCCGGCGGCGGCTTCCTTCGCAGCAACGACCCCGCGACGGGGAAATGGTACTCGCGCGATGTCGCCGCGATCGCCAAGGCGCGCGGTCTGTCGAACGTCGCGCCGTATTTCGTCGATGCGGACAAGTCCGGTACCGCGGCGCCGATCGGTGGGCTGACGATCATCGCCTTTCCGAACAACCACCTCGTCTACATGCTGACCTGGTTCGCGCTCGCTGCGATGACGATCGTCGCGTTCGTCGTGTTCTTGCGCCAGGATATGCGCAAGCGGCGCGGGGTTGTGGACATATGACCTCCGCGTCCGCACGCCTGGGCTGGCAACGCTGGCTTGCGCTCGCCACTGCGCGGACCGACGCGACCGGCAACGCCAACATGCGACAGCTCGTGACGCTGCGCTGGATCGCGGTCGCGGGCCAGCTCGTGACGATCGTGTTCGCGCGCTTCGCCCTCGGCTTCGACCTGCCGCTCGTCCCGATGATGGCCGCACTGGCCGCCGCGGTCGCGCTCAACCTGGCGAGCATGCCGCTCTATGGATGGCGCAAAGGCGCCAACGTCCAGCTGCTGCTCGCGCTGCTGTTCGACGTCGGCCTGCTTACCACGCAGCTCTATCTGGCGGGTGGCGCGACCAACCCGTTCATCTCGCTCTACCTGCTCCACGTCGTGCTCGGCGCGGTGTTGCTCGATCGCTGGTCGAGCTGGGCGATCGTCGCCGTCACCGCCGCCTGTTTCGGCGTGCTGACGGTGTATTACCACCCGCTGATCCTGCCCCCCGATTACAGCGGCGAGTATTTCCTGCTCTATACGATCGGCTCGCTGCTCTGCTTCATGCTGATCGCGACGCTGCTGATGCTGTTCATGACCCGCATCACCGGCAATCTGCGCGCTCGTGACACGCGTCTGGCCGACCTGCGCCAGCAGGCCGCGGAGGAGGATCACATCGTCCGCATGGGACTATTGGCGTCCGGGGCCGCGCACGAACTGGGCACGCCGCTCGCGTCGATCGCGGTGATCCTCGCCGACTGGCGCCGCATGCCGACGCTCGCGCAGGACGCCGACCTGCAGGCCGAAATCGTCGAGATGCAGTCCGAGGTGCAGCGCTGCAAGGCGATCGTCACCGGCATATTGCTGTCGGCCGGCGAAGCGCGCGGCGAGGCGCCCGAGATCATGCCGCTGCACCAGTTCCTCGACGCGATCGTCGACGAATGGCGTGCGGTGCACCCGTCGGTCGATTTCGACTATACCACCCGAGTCGGCGACGATCCGCAGGTCGTGTCCGACCCTGCACTCAAACAGGTGATCGCCAACGTGCTCGACAATGCCGCCGAAGCCTCGCCGCACTGGGTCGCGTTTCGCGGCGAACGCAACGACGGCAACCTCGCGCTGATCGTCCGCGATCGCGGGCCGGGCTTCAGCAAGGAACGCCTCGCCAGCTTCGGCAAACCCTACCAGTCGAGCAAGCGCGAACCGGGTCACGGCCTCGGCCTGTTCCTCGCGGTCAACGTCATGCGCAAGCTTGGCGGCGGCGTGTCCGTCGTGAACTGCGACGATGGCGGCGCGGAAGTCACGATCAGCATGCCTCTCTCGGCGATCGCGCTCTCATGAGGACTACGGCATGAGCGAACCCGCCCTGCTCGCGATCGTCGAAGACGACGAGACGTTCGCCCGCACCCTTCGCCGCTCGTTCGAACGCCGCGGCTATGACGTGATGCAGGCCGCCAGCCACGAGGAACTCGTCGAACAACTGGCGGAGCGCACGCCGCGCTACGCCGTCGTCGACCTGAAGCTCGGCGGCGCGTCCGGCCTCGTCTGCGTTCAGACGCTCCACGCGCATGATCCCGACATCATCGTCGTCGTCCTCACGGGCTTCGCGAGCATCGCCACCGCGGTCGAGGCGATCAAGCTCGGCGCGTCGCACTATCTCGTCAAACCCTCCAACACCGACGACATCGAAGCTGCGTTTGATCGCACCGACGGAGTCGTCGACACCGAACTCTCCGAGCGTCCGACCTCGATCAAGACGCTCGAATGGGAGCGGATCCACACCACGCTCGCCGAAACCGACTTCAACATATCGGAAACCGCGCGCCGTCTCGGCATGCACCGCCGCACACTCGCGCGGAAGCTGGAGAAACGCCCCGTCAAATAACGGCAACGCTTGGGCGAAGGCGCGCGTTGTCGTTCGATGCCAGCGCCACAATCCTCACGACTCTGGCAGCCGAAGCGACTGCTCGCGACACCGTCCGCGCTGACCTGGGATCACGGCGCCGAGATCGCCGCGCGGGCTACTGCACTCGGCGTGCCCGTCACGACGCTACCGAGCGACCGCCTCAAGCTCGATCTCCCCGACGACTCCCGCCGCGCCTATGCCGAAGCCAAGGCAACGCTGGCGCTCGTCGTCGCGCCGCCCTCGAAGCGCAAGCTTCAGCCGATCGCCCCCAGCGCCGACTGGCGGATCGACCTCGCCGAGGGCTGCCCCGCGCATTGCGGCTATTGCTACCTCGCCGGCTCGCTGAAAGGGCCACCGATCACGCGCGTCTATGCGAACCTCCCCGAGATCCTCGCCGAACTCCCCCGCGCATCTCGGCCAGGGCACCGTCACGTCGCGCTCGACCGCCCGCGCGCATGAGGGCACGACGTTCGAGGCGTCCTGCTACACCGACCCGCTCGGCATCGAGCACGTCACTGGATCGCTGTCCGCGCTGATCGCGCATTTCGGTGCGTGGGAGGCCGACGTGCAGCTCCGCTTCACCACGAAGTTCGACACGGTCGAGCCATTGCTGTCGCTAGACCACCGCGGCCGCACGCGGATGCGCGCCTCGATCAACCCCGCCGCGTATGCGCGCTTCGAAGGCGGTACGAGCCCGGTTGCCGCGCGGTTGGCGGCGCTGCGGAAAATGGCGGACGCGGGCTACAAGATCGGCCTGACGGTCGCCCCGATCATCGCCGCCGAAGGTTGGCGGGAGGCGTATGGCGAATTACTGGCGGAGGCGGGCAGGGTGCTCGCCGACGTGCCGGACGTGACGATCGAACTGATCACCCACCGTTATACGCCGGGATCGAAGGCGGTGCTCGAGACCTGGTATCCCGGCTCG
This sequence comes from Sphingomonas faeni, assembly GCF_030817315.1. Taxonomy (NCBI): domain Bacteria; kingdom Pseudomonadati; phylum Pseudomonadota; class Alphaproteobacteria; order Sphingomonadales; family Sphingomonadaceae; genus Sphingomonas; species Sphingomonas faeni. The sequence goes on from NZ_JAUSZF010000001.1 coordinate 3,142,028, forward strand.
TCGCTCGACCTCAGCATGGCAAATCGTACCGAGAAGCGCACCAAGTTCGGCTCGGTGAAATACGTCTACGACGCCGATACGATGCGCGCGCTTCGCAGTTTCTTTCAGGACGGGATCGCGGCCAAGCTCCCTGGGGCTAGGATACTCTACTGGACGTGACGGTGCGCGCGTCCAGCAACGCAGCGTTGCCATTCACGGCCTTCCGATCGCCGCCGCCGCTGCCTAGGTTCGGACCATGACCGACACCCGCCAGCCAACGTTCTTCATCCCGCACGGGGGCGGACCGTGTTTCTTCATGGACGATCCTGCGGGTAACTGGACCGGCATGGCGGACTTCCTCAAATCGATCCCGGCGTCGCTCGCCGCCAAGCCAAAGGCGATCCTCGTCGTATCGGGCCATTGGGAAACGCACGGCTTCGCCTTTACCGGCTCCGCCAAGCCGCCGCTGGTCTACGACTATGGCGGGTTCCCGGCGCATACCTACGAGCTTCGCTACGACGCGCCCGGAGACCCTGTGCTGGCCGCCCGCTCTGCCGACCTTATGCGCGGCTTCGGGCTAATCGCCACAGTCGACCCGACGCGGGGCCTCGACCACGGCGTCTTCGTGCCCATGAAGGTCGCGTTTCCCGACGCCGACATCCCGGTCGTCGAGATGTCCGTCGATCGCGATCTCGACCCGGCGCTCCACGCTGCCGCGGGCCGCGCGCTGGCCCCGCTCCGCGACGAGGGTGTGCTGATCGTCGGTTCGGGCATGAGCTTCCACAATATGCGCGGGTACGGCGACCCGCGCTTCACCACACCGTCCGAAGCGTTCGACCAGTGGCTCACCGGGGCCGTGGAGTCCGAATCGACCGCTCGAACCGCAGCGCTAGCCGACTGGGCCGAAGCCCCCGCCGGTCGCCTCTCGCACCCCCGCGAGGAGCATCTCCTGCCGCTGATGGTCGCCGCCGGTGCCTCGGACCAACCCGGCACGCAAGAGTATAGCGAACGCGTGCTGCAAACCGCGATCTCCGGCTACCGCTTCACCTAAAAGGAATGTCCATGCCCCTTCCCGTCCTGCTCGCGATCTCCGGCAGCCTGCGCCGCGGCTCGTACAATACCGCGATCCTGACCACGCTCGGCGAAGCGGTCGCCGACAAGGCCGCGCTCACGATCTTCGCGCTGAACGACGTGCCGCTCTACGATCAGGATGCCGACACCGACACGCCCCCCGAAGCCGTCGCGGCCCTGCGCGCGGCGATCGGCGCGGCCGACGGGATCGTCATCGCAGCTCCCGAATACAACCACGGCATCTCGGGCGTCCTGAAGAACGCGCTCGACTGGGCCTCGCGCCCGCACGGCAAGGCGACGCTGACGGGCAAGCCGGTCTTCACGCTGACCTCCTCGCCGGGCGCGGTCGGCGGCGCGCGCGCGCATGCGCAACTCAACGAGACGCTGGCCTCGATCGGTGCCCGGACCGTGCTGCGCCCCCAAGCTGTCGTCGGCGCGGTGCACGAGAAGATCGCGGACGGCCGCCTCACCGACCAGCGTACGCTCGACTTCCTGGTCGGCGGAATAGACGACCTGCTCGCCGACATCGCCCGCCCCACTGCGGCCGACCGCGAGGCATCCTGACATGCGGCAGGTCCTCAACCAGTATCCGGCCCAGCGCGACGACATCGCCGATCTGGTCACCCGGCGCCCGCTGCCGGGGCCGGGCCTGCCGCAGGTCGATCCGTTCCTGTTCCTCAACCATCATGGCCCGCAGACCTATTGCCCCGGCAACAGCGGCCTCCCGTTCGGCCCGCATCCGCATCGCGGGTTCGAAACCGTCAGCTTCATCCTGAAGGGCGAGATGGCGCATCTCGACAGCGGCGGCCACGAAAGCGTGATCCGCGCGGGCGGCGTCCAGTGGATGACCGCCGGCTCGGGCCTGATCCACGCGGAAATCTCGCCAGCGTCGTTCAAGCGCGACGGCGGCCCGCTGGAAATCTTGCAACTCTGGGTCAATCTTCCGGGCCGCCTCAAGATGACCAAGCCCGCTTATACCGGCCTTCAACGAGAGGACATTCCTGCGATCCCGGTCGATGGCGGTGTCGTCAACCTGATCTCGGGCGGCTTCGGAGGCGTGCGCGGCCCGATCGAGTCGCTGACCGATGTCGCGATGATGACCGTCGAACTCGAAGCCGGCGCAAAGGTCGACCTGCCGGCGCCAAGTGGTCGCGCGGTCTTCTTCTACGTCGTCGCCGGTTCGCCATCGGCCAACGGCACGCCGATCAAGCCGCAGCACCTCGCCACGTTCGCGGTGGACGGCGACACGATCACCGTTAAGACCGAAGCACCTGCCACGATCTTGTACGGCCATGCCGACCCGATCGGCCAACCCGTCATGTCCCACGGCCCCTTCGTGATGAACACCCGCGAGGAAATCGTCCGCGCGATCGAGGATTATAATGCCGGCCTGTTCGGCAAGCCGCCGGTCGTTCGTTAGCGCGCCTTGCGCACCGGGGGCAGCGCGGCACAGATGTCGGCGCCGCCCGCCGGCACCGTGAAGAACGGCCCCGCCCGGTTCTCGCGCGAGGCGATCCAGGCGATGAACCGGGCATTGTCCGCAGCGCGATATTCGAAGCGCGGTCGCTGGGCGGCAGGCAACTCACTTGCGAGACGGGCAGACACGATCGGGCTACGCTCCCCGTCGGTCTTGTAGAACCCCAGATCGCCCGTTCCCCGCGGCAGCGACGACAGCCACTCGATACCGTCGATCACCCGGCCCACCACCGCGATATTGCGGTCCAGCGCGCGCGGCGAATGGCCGATCACGGTGTAGAGTTCCGCACCGCTGCCCGTGCTCGGCGCCAGATCGCGCGCGACGCCGACCATGCCGTAGCAATGCGGCAGCCACTCGGTCGCGCCATTGCCCGCCAGTGGCCACCCGTCGCGGCTATACCCCGCCCATTCGGCATAGGGATCGCGCTGCGACAGCCGTGCCACTGTGGTCGGCCCGGCATGCGAATATTCCGCCGGCGGATTGGCGACGACGCCTGCGGCCAACGGTTTCTTCTCGGTCGCATCGCCCCATTGCGCGACGTAGTTGTCCTGTAGCCGGTAGACGCTGGTCCCGAGATCCCACCAATGGGCGGCGGCGAGCTTGCGGATGTTGGCGATGTGCACGGGCGCATATTTGGGCGCGAGCCGCACGGTGAACCGGTGCCTATTGGCCAGCGTGAACACGAGCAGTTCGTCGTCCGGAATTGCGACCCAATCCGTCGGGATCGGATCGGAGGGCAGCGTGGCGGCGACCGGAACGGCTTGCGCGAGCGCGGTAGCGATAAGAAGATTCAGCATCGCCGCAGACTGCCCGAGCACCTCCCCGCACGCAATCGCTTGCGCACGCGCGCAACCCGCACTAGCAGACCCCCTTCCAGAGCAATGCGGAGCGGTGGCCGAGTGGTCGAAGGCGCTCGCCTGGAAAGTGAGTATACGTCAAAAGCGTATCGAGGGTTCGAATCCCTCCCGCTCCGCCACCCATTCACCGATGGATCAATCCGGCTCGGCGCGATCGTTGCGGTGCGCTGACCTTTTCCCGCGCCGATCACGATCAGCGCGATTTGTCGATGATCCAGCCTGCCGGGGTGCTCCGCATCGGTCGGCTGCAGTGGCGGCAGATGCTCGTATCCCCGCCCCGGCCCTTGAATTCCGTGTGTCTGCGAGACCGTCGGTGTACGCCGATCATGCATTTGGCACGTTCGATGAGTCTCTTGAACATCGCGATCCCCCCGGGTCGCAATGTAACGGCAGATGTGGCGCCCGCGATTAAATTCGCGGTCATGCGGGTCTCGAAATGGAACATCGGTAGTCGGCGATTTGCCGGCAAGTTCGCGGACGATGTTGCTTGCCTCGACTATGATCTGTGTTGTCACATCTTGCCGTTCCCGGTGGGCCGTTCGCGGTGGGGCCGATCCCAGTGGGGCACCCCCTGGAAGGGGCCGGCCTCGAAAACATGCTTCATGGCTTGCTTACCGATCCGCGTTAATGACCGCCCGCATGGATGACGCCGCCCAGCTTGCCCATCGGGCCGAAGCCGACCCTCGTCCGCGATCCGCGGTCAGCCATGGTGCGGGTCTGTCGGGGCTGATCGGCGTGCTCGCATGGATCGGGTTTGCGCGGCATTTCGGCATGGACGGGCCGTATTCGGCGCTGTGAACGTCGGGGCCTGCGGGCTGCCGATGGTCGCCTGGTCGTTGCTGATCGACAAGGTCCACCGCAGCCCCAGCACCGGGATCGACTGGTCTGCGCGAAAGCCGTTGCGCGAGACGCTGGACCTGAGCCTGACGAAGCTTGCCGGACTATGGGCGACCTGGACGGCGATCGCGGTCATCTATGACACCGGGCGCTTTTATTGGCAGGGCAATTTCGCGTTTGCGATCTAGTGCTTCACCAACGCCGCGCCGATCCTGTTCGTCGCCCCGATACCCTATGTGCTGTGGATCGACCGCTATCTGGTCGAGCCGCGCGACGGTGCGTGGCATCTTGGCGCCTGGCTGACCGGGCAGGCGGGCGTCGACCGCGAGGCGATCTACGGTCACCTCCGCGCATGGGGCGTGAAGACGTTCTTCCTCGCCTTCATGCTCGCGATCGTGCCGCCGGGGTTCGGCGATTTCGTTCGCGGCGACGTCTCGATCGTTCTCCGCGATCCGGTGGCGCTGTCGGGCTGGCTGGTGACGCTGATGCTCCTGATCGACGTGGCGTTCGCGACGGTCGGCTATCTGCTGACGTTCCGGCCGCTCGATTCGCATATCCGCAGCGCCAATCCGTACGCGGCGGCGTGGATGCCTGCGCTGATGTGCTATCCGCCGTTCATCCTGATGAATACGGGTGGGCCGCTCGATTATCACCCCGGTACGTCGGACTGGGCATACTGGTTCCAGGGGCATCCGGTCCTGCTTGCGCTGATCGGGACGGTGCTGGTCGGGCTGACCGCGATCTATGCGTGGGCGACGATGGCGTTCGGGTTCCGTTTCTCGAACCTGACCAACCGCGGGATCCTGACGCATGGGCCGTATGCGGTGTCGCGGCACCCGGCGTATCTTTCGAAGAATCTGTTCTGGTGGATCTCGACGATCCCGGTGCTGACGCTTGGCAGCCTGGTCGACGCGGTGCGGGCGACGTTGCTGTTGGCGGCGGTCAGCGGCGTTTATTACTGGCGCGCGAAGACCGAGGAGCGGCATCTGAAGCTCGATCCGGATTACCGTGCGTATTTCGCGTGGATGACGCGCAACGGGTTCGTGCCGCGGTTGTTTACGAGGCTGCGGGGGACGCTTCAGGCAGGCCACGCGTAACCCCGTCACCCTGACGAAAGTCAGGGTCCAGGGTTACGGGCGGGGCGCTGTTTGGCTCTGGATCCTGACTTTCGTCAGGATGACGGCAAGATCGTCAGGATGACGGGAAACTATATCTCGGCTCTCCTTCGCCGACCGGAGGAGTTAGAAGCTGGCTTCGTCGTAGACCTTCGAGACGTCGCCACCCCAGATGCCATTGTAGCGATCGAGCAGCACTTCGGCGGGCACCTTGCCGCTGCGGACGATCTCGCGCAGCGGGTCGAGGAAGCCGCTCTCGTTGTCGCCCGCCCGGTTGAAGCGCGCGCGTGCCGACAGGCCGGCGCCGGCGATGTCGAGTACCTGGCCTGCGATATCGCGCAGCTTGCCGCCGCCCGCGATCGGCGCGTCGAGAGCCAGCTTCGGGACCGCATCGCGGAGCGACTGGCGCTCGTCGATGGTCCAGTCCTTGACGAGGTCCCATGCCGCATCGAGCGCACCCTGGTCGTACAGCAACCCGACCCACAAGGCCGGCAGCGCGCAAATCCGGTTCCACGGCCCGCCATCGGCACCGCGCATCTCGAGGAAGGTCTTCAGCCGCACCTCGGGGAAAGCGGTCGACAGATGATCGGTCCAATCGTCGAGCGTCGGCTTTTCGCCCGGCAGGACGCTGAGTTCGCCCCTTAGGAAGTCGCGGAACGACAGCCCGGCGGCGTCGATATACTTGCCCTCGCGGTAGACGAAGTACATCGGCACATCGAGCGCGTACTCGGCGTAGCGCTCGTACCCGAAGCCGTCCTCGAACACGAACGGCAGCATGCCGGTGCGGTGCGGATCGGTGTCGGACCAGATATGGCTGCGATACGACAGCATGCCGTTCGGCTTGCCTTCGGTGAACGGCGAGTTCGCAAACAGCGCGGTCGCGAGCGGCTGGAGCGCGAGCCCGACGCGGAATTTCTTCACCATGTCCGCCTCGGATGCGTAATCCAGGTTCACCTGGATCGTGCAGGTCCGCAGCATCATGTCGAGGCCCATGCTGCCGACGTGCGGCATGTGCCGCAGCATGATCGCGTAGCGCCCCTTCGGCATCGTTGGCAGTTCGGCACGCGTCTTGTCCGGCCACATGCCGAGCCCGAGGAAGCCGATGCCGAGCTTCTCGCCCGCGGCCTTCACTTGCTCCAGATGACGGCCGGTCTCGGCGCAGGTCTCGTGCAGGCTGTCGAGCGGCGCGCCGGAGAGTTCGAACTGGCCCGCGGGCTCCAGGCTGATGCTGCCGTCGGGACCCGACATGGCGATGGCGTTGCCGCCTTCCATGACCGGCTTCCAGCCATATTGCTCCAGCTCGCCGAGCAGCGCGCGGATGCCGCTGGGCTCGTCATACGACGGCGCGTGGTGATCGCCGTTCGCATAGACGAACTTCTCGTGCTCGGTGCCAATCCGCCACGCGTCCTTCGGCTTCTCGCCGCCCGCGAAGCTGGCGATCAACTGGTCGCGCGACTCGATCGTCGGGCTGGTCTTGAGCGGGGCTGGATTCGTCGTCATCGCCGCGCCTTACGCGCCGATGAACGAGGGTGCTAGAGGGGATTCGGACCAATCGGTATCAATGTCATGCACCCGCCCGATCGGCGCTCCAATCGGCGCTCCAATCGGCGCTCCAGTCACCGGCGGCCGCCATCCATAACGCGACGGCGGCACCCGCCGCGGTTTCCGCCCGCAGGATGCGTGGCCCGAGGCCGATGCCGACCGCGTTCGGATGCGCGCGGATCGCCTCGCGTTCGTCCGCATCGAAGCCACCCTCGGGTCCGATGAGGATCGCGGCCGGACCGGGTCGCGACCGCATCGCCTCCAGCGCTGGCACGCCGCCGGTCTCGTCCGCGAAGAACAGCGCGCGATCGGCGGGCCAGTCGCGGAGCAGGGCGGCGAGCTTCACCGGTTCGGTAACCTCGGGGAGCGCGGTGCGCCCGCATTGCTCGGCCGCCTCGATCATCTGCGTCCGCAGGCGATCGGTATTGGGCTTGTCGACGATCGTCCGCCGCGTGACGACGGGCTGCAGCCGCGCGACGCCGAGTTCGCACGCCTTCTCCGCCATCCAGTCGACGCGGCCCTTCTTGAGCGGCGCGGCGCACAGCCACAGATCGGGCACGTCCTCGCGGGGTCGCAGTAGTTCGGTGACGTCGAGCACCAGATCGCGCTTGCCGACGCTCGACGCGACGCCGAGCCATTCGCCAGTGCGGTCGTCGAACAGCTTTACGGGATCGCCGATCTTCAGCCGCATCACGCCTGCGAGATAATGCGCGGCCGGGCCGTCGACGTGGAGCGGGCCGGGTGCGAGCGGCGTGTCGATGAAGAGGCGCGGCGTGGATTGCGGCGGCCATGCGGGAGTTGCGGGCATGGGACGTCCTAGCAAATCCTCCCCGGAACGGGGAGGGGGACCAGCGCAGCTGGTGGAGAGGGGCTTTCGCGCGCGTCACGCTTGCGTTTTGCCCCGGGCGTTGAAAGCGCTGAAGCCGTGAGCCTTTTACCGCCGGGGTTACGCGCGTGGTGATCCCCCTCCACCCTTCGCCTATGGCGAACGGTCCCCCTCCCCGTGCCGGGGAGGATTTGCGCCCTTCTATGCTCCCCTCCCTGGAAGGGAGGGGTTGGGGGTGGGTTGGCCTGTAACTGCCGACACGTTCGCCAAGCGGCCGACCCACCCCCGACCCCTCCCTTTCAGGGAGGGGGGAAGGTCCGCGCTTCCCTGCGCTCACATCGTCAGATCAACGCTTTCGCCGTGCCCACATCTTTCGCGCTACCAGCCACGTCACCGTCAAGACCACGACGCCGAGGATCAACACCCCAGCTACCGCGCCCGCGACCCGGAAGATCCCCCAGAACAGCGCCTCGACGAAGCGGCCGACGGCGACCGAAAGGCCGATCATGCGAGGGGATCCGAACGCGACACTCCCTCGACCCTAGCCGGCAAAGGCTTGCGCGCCAAACCCCGTCTTCCTACGCCCCCGCCATGCAGACCAAGCCGAGCCACGCGGAAATCGTCCCCGACAGCGAACACCGAGGGTTGGTCGGTCGCCTCCCGCCAACCCTCCGCGGCCTGGCGCTCCTAGCCCGCGTCGACCGCCCGATCGGCTGGTGGCTGTTGTTCTGGCCCGGCGCCTGGGGCGTCGCGCTCGCCGGCGGCGCGGTGGAACGCTGGGACCTGATCCTCTTGCTCCTCCTCGGCAGTATCGCGATGCGCGGGGCAGGGTGCGTGTTCAACGACATCGTTGACCGCGACCTCGACGCGCAGGTCGCTCGCACCCGCGCTCGCCCGATCCCCAGCGGGCTCGTCTCGATCAAGCTCGCCTGGATCTGGCTCGTCGCGCTCTGCCTGATCGGGCTCGTGGTCCTCCTCCAACTCACCCCCTTCGCCGCGATCGTCGCGCTCGCCAGCCTCGCCCCCGTCGCCGCCTACCCCTTCATGAAGCGCATCACTTGGTGGCCGCAGGCGTGGCTTGGCATCGTCTTCTCCTGGGCGTTGCTGGTCGGCTGGAGCGACATCGCCGGCGCGCTCGATACGCCGATGTGGCTGCTCTACGCCGGCTCGATCGCATGGGTGATCGGCTACGACACGATCTATGCGCTGCAGGACCGCGAGGACGATGCAATGATCGGCATCCGCTCGTCCGCGCTCCGCATGGGCAGCCATGTTAGGGCCGGCGTCGGTGTCTTTTACATCGCCGCGATCGCGCTCTGGGCCGCCGCCTTCTGGCAAGTCCGGCCCGACCCGCTGGCGATCGCCGCGCTCGTCCCCGTCGCGGTCCATCTCGCGTGGCAGGTCGTCACGCTCAAACCCGACACGCACGAGGGCGCGGGCACCGCCGCACTCGCCCGCTTCCGATCGAACCGGTTCGCCGGACTGCTCATGTTCCTCGCCTGCGTGGTTGTCGGCACGTCCCTCCATCCTTAAGTCGCTGATATGCTGACCCCAGACCAAGCCCGCGACCGCGCCCACGACATCGTCCAGCGCGCGAAGGCGGCGGGCGCCGACGCCGCGGATGCAGTGTTTGCCGCCGACGCCTCGCTCGACGTGTCGATCCGCCTCGGCAAGCTCGAGGATATCGGCCGCTCTGAAAGCGAGGATCTGGGCCTGCGCGTGTTCGTCGGCCAGCGTTCCGCCAGCGTCTCGACCTCCGACTTGTCGACCGCCGCGATGGACGCGCTCGTCGAACGAGCGGTGGCGATGGCGCGCGAGGCACCGGAGGATCCCTGGGCTGGCCTAGCCCCCGCCGATCGCCTGCTCCACGGCATCATTCCCATGCTCGGCCTAGACGACGGCGGCGAGGTTAGCCCCGAACAGTTGCGCGACGCAGCCCTCGAAGCCGAAGATGCCGCGCGTGCGGTCCCCGGCGTGTCGAACAGCGAAGGCGGCGGGGCGAGCGCCTCGCGCAGCGTCTGGGCGCTCGCCACCAGCCACGGTTTCGCCGGCGCCTATGCCGCGACTGGCTACGGCGTCTCGGCCAGCGTCTTGGCAGGCGAGGGCGGCGGCATGCAACGCGATTACGCGCACAGCAGTGCCCGTCTCCGCGCGCATCTCGAAGCGCCAGACGCGATCGGCCGACGTGCTGGCGAACAGGCGGTCGCCCGGCTCAATCCCGGCCGCCTCGTCAGCGGCGCGACGACGATCGTCTACGACCGCCGCGTCGGCGGATCGCTGGTCGGCCACATGCTGGGCGCGATCTCGGGCCAGGCGATCACGCGGAAGACCAGCTTCCTGCTCGATTCACTCGGCAGCCAAGTGTTCGCGCACGGCATCACCATCCGCGACGATCCGCACCGCCCGCACGGCCTGCGCTCGCGCCCGTTTGATGGCGAAGGCCTGCCGGTCTCGCCGAGCGACATCATCGAGGACGGGATGCTCGAACGCTGGCTGCTCGACTCCGCATCGGCGCGTCAGCTTGGCCTGGAACCGACCGGCCACGCCGCGCGCGGTGTCGGCGGCGGACCCGGCGTGGCGACCAGCAACGTGTTCATGGAACCGGGCCATATTCCGCTCGAAACGCTGATCGCCGACATCGAATCGGGCGTCTACGTCACCGAGTTGATGGGCGGCGGCGCGAACGGCGTGACCGGCGACTACAGCCGTGGCGCGGCGGGCTTCAGAATCGAGAACGGCCAGATCACCACGCCGGTCGCGGAGTTCACGATCGCCGGCAACGTCAAGGACATGTTCCTTGCGATGACGCCCGCCAACGACCTCGAATTCCGCTACGGCGTCAACGTGCCGACGTTGCGCGTCGAGGGGATGACGGTGGCGAGTGGCTGATCCGTCTAGCGGACCCGAGCGGTCGCCTGAGTGGCTGCGGGCGATGGCGGACGCCGTCGCGGGGATCGCCGCGGAGGCCGGGGCGATGGCGCTCGACCGGTTCGACACCGATTTCCAGCGCTGGGAGAAGACCCCCGGCAGCCCGGTCTGCGAACTCGATATCGCGATCGACCGGATGCTCAAGGCCAGGCTGTCGGCGCTGCTGCCCGAAGCTGGCTGGCTGTCCGAGGAAACCGCCGACAATGCCGACCGCCTCGCGCACGACCTGCTTTGGGTGGTCGACCCGATCGACGGTACGCGCGACTATATCCGCGCGCGGCCCGGCTGGTGCGTTTCGGTCGCGCTGGTCGACCGCGGGCGCCCGGTGATCGGCATCCTCGAAGCCCCGTCGCGCGACGAACGCTGGCACGCGGTGGCGGGGCAGGGCGCGACGCGCAACGGCGTGCCGCTCCAGGCCGGCGACCGCACCGACTTCGCCGGTAGCCGCACGCCTGTGGACGCGCTTCCCAAGGCGGACCGCGACCTCGTGATGGTCCACAAACCCAATTCCATCGCGCTGCGCATCGCGATGGTCGCCGCCGACGAGGCCGACCTCGTCGCGACGCTTCGCTGGGGCAATGAATGGGACATCGCCGCCGCGGTGCTGGTCGCGAGCGAAGCGGGGGCGGCGGTGAGCGATGCGCTGGGCGCGCCATTGGTGTTCAACAAGCCACGGCCGCAGGCGTTCGGGGTGCTGACGTCTACGCCGGCGATACACGCGGCAGCGGTGGACCGCTTGGCCGACCGGGCGCGGGGGTTGCTGGCGTAAGGCCGGATCTCTCGCACCGCCGAGCCTAGGCGTCTTTTGCGTCCTTCAGGGCTACCCAGGCATAGGCGATCATCACTGCGCACGCGGCACCCGCGACCAGATACGGCAGCGAGTGCTGCGCTTCGTACAAGCCGACCCCGATCGACGGGCCGAGGACGAAGCTCGCGCCGTTGATCGACGTCACCTTGCCCGCGACCGAGCCTTGCGCGTTGGCCCCGACCGCCAGCGACGATCCCGCGGTGAACCCTGGTCGGGTGAATCCGAAGCCGAGGCTCGCCAGCGCGTAGGCGGTCGCGATCGTATAGAGCGACGTCGCGATTCCCGTCAGCGCGGTGCCGGCGGCGGCCAGCACCAGCCCGGTCAGCACGAGTTGCCGCGGGGTCATGTTCAGCCGCGGAATGATGCCCCATTGTGCGAGCAACGCCGCGCCCGCGCCCATCATCAGGACGATGCCGGTCGGCTCCAGCGCGAGCGCGGGGGCGAGGTGGAGGCGGTCGATCACGAGGAAGCCGATCGCCTGGCCCGTCATCGCCTGAGCATGGCCCATCACCAGCCCGGCGATCATCCAGGCACGGATGCGCGGATCGGTATAGCCGACATGCTCGACATGGGAGCCGGTGGCGGCGGCGACCGAAGCGCCGGTCGGCGCGCCGCCGATCGAGGGGTAGGCCGAACTTGCGCCGTGCGTCTCGTGCGGGGCGACGATCTTGTCGTCGGGCAGCATCCGCCGGACCGTGATCCACACCGCCACGCCGAACACCGCGAACAGGAACGCCGGGCCCGCCAGCCCGATCTCGACCCCGCCGATCGAGCCGAGGATCAAATACGGCGCGATCGCCGGCCCCAATATCGTGCCGAGCCCAAATGCCGAGGCGAGCAGCGTCAGCGCCTTGGTCCGTTCCTCGCGAGTCGTCTCGCCGGCGACCAGCGCCTGGACCGCGGGCGGGGCCGCGGCGCCGAACGCACCGTAGATCAGCCGTCCGCCGATGAAGCACAGGAACGCGGTCGTGCCGCCGATCCAGGCGTTGATCCCCGCGAGCAGGAACACGCCGCACAGGGTCAGCGATACGCTGAACCCGCCGACCCCGAGCAGAATCATCGCCCGCCGGCCGTGCTTGTCCGACCGGTTGGCCCAGAACGGCGCGGCGATCACCCATAGCAGGGCCGAGACCGAGAACGCCGCCGCGACCGCGCTGTCGGCGACGCCGAGCGAGCGACCGAGCGCGGGCAGCACCGACTGCAACGCGGTATTCCCCGCCGCGATCGTCAGCATGACGAGGAACATCAGCGCGAAGCGGCGGTCGATTTTGGGGCCTTCGGTCGTGGTCCCGGTCGCCGGGCCGATCACGGTCGAGTCCAATCATAGGCACGCTCGATCCGCGAGACGTTCACCGAATAGCTGTCGTACCAGAGCGATCGTCCGTGGTCGCGAATCGCGGTGTGCTCGGGATGGTCGCGCCATGCGATCGCCGCGGCGTCGTCCGCCCAGTAGCTTATAGTGATCCCCATACCGCACGCCTCGCGCGCGCTGTCACCGCCCGCCTCGCGCGCGCTGTCGACACCGCGATAGCCCGGCTGCTGCGCGGCGAGCGCGTCCATCGCCGCCGCCGCCCGGCCGTAACCGATCGGGTTCGCGTCGTTACGGATCGACACGAAAATAACCGCAATCCGTCCTGTACGATCGTCGTTCATGACCGGTTCTTAAGCGATGCGGTACGCTTGGCAAAGCGGGAGCCAAAGCGGGTGAACCGCTTGGCGCAGAACGACTTCCGCTTCGGTTCGTCGCCCGATGCAACCCGCGGGCCTTGAAACGCGTTCGGAATTCGTGCGACGGGAGGGCCAAAGCCTCGCCAGCGTGCGGGACCCCTGACCGTAAGGAACGCGATGCCCAGTTCGACCACCGCCACCCGGCGTGCACGCAGCCGACCCGCAGGCGTGCCGTCCCCGTGGCAGATGTTCTTTTCAGGGTTCCTGAAACACCCGGTCATGGTCGGCTCGATCGTGCCGTCGTCGGACAAGCTGATTCGCAAGATGCTCGGTCCTGTGGACTGGGCGAACTGCAAGCTGTTCGTCGAATACGGTCCGGGCGTCGGCACCTTCTGCCGCCCGATTCTCGACCGCATGGCACCCGATGCCAAGCTGGTGGTGATCGATACCAACCCCGAGTTCATCCAGTATCTGCGCCACACGATCACCGACCCGCGTTTCTTCGCGGTGCTGGGGTCGGCGGACGAGGTCGAGACGATCGTTGCGGTTCACGGTTTCGAAAAGGCGGACTACGTGTTGTCCGGGCTTCCTTTCTCGACGCTGCCCCCCGGCGTCGGTCCGGCGATCGCAAGCGCCACGCATTCGGTGCTGCGGACCGGCGGCGCGTTCCTGGTCTATCAGTTCTCGCCCAAGGTGAAGGACTTCCTGACGCCGCATTTCGTGTCGATCGATCACGACATGGAGTGGTGGAACGTCCCGCCGGCCCAGCTGTATTGGGCGTGGAAGGACTGAGGCAGGCGCGGCCACGCCCGCGCCGATGCGCAAAGCGATAGCGCAGCGCAGCGTCAGGCCCGGCCGGCGGGTCGGCTAGAGAGCCGAACCCGTCCGACGGCGGCTTTGCCGTCGGCGCTGGTGTTGCGTTACGTCGGGTAGACTCAAAGCTCGCCCAACACCCCTCCGTCATCCTGAAGAAAGTCAGGACCCAGAGCCCAAAGCGGCAGCTTCCGTTATCCTGGGTCCTGACTTTCGTCAGGATGACGGGAGTGTTGGTCTCAGTGTGGCACGCCTCGCTCGACGTCCCTACTCGTCGATCCCGAAGTTCAGTCCGCGCGACAAGCTCGGGTCCACCACCGCGACCACGAAATACGCTCCGAGCTGCTTGATGCGTTGCACCCAGCCGGTGTTCGCCTGGTACAGTTCCTTTGTCACTTCGGTCGATTTCGCGACTTCGCCGTCGATGTAGCCACGGACGTGCGCCGCGAACGCCGCATCCTCGATCCGCAGCATCAGTTCGAGGTTGATGAACAGGCTGCGCATGTCGAAGTTCGCCGAGCCGATGTGCACCGCATCGTCGATCACGTAGAGCTTCGTGTGCAGCTTGGTCGGCTGGTATTCGAACAGCCGCACGCCTTTGCGCAACAGACCGGCATAGGTGAACCGCGCGGCGGCGATCGTGGCGTTGTTGTCCGATTTGCTCGCGGTGACGATCCGCACGTCCGCCTGCCGGCGCCCGGCTTTGTCGAGCCGCCGCAGCAGCGTGGGGCTGGGCGTGAAATAGCCGGCGATGATGTCGATCCGTCGTCCGGCGCGCATGTCGTCCCGCACCGCGCGTGCCCAGGGCGACAGTTTCCGCGTCGGTCCGCCGATCAGCCACCGCGTCGCGCCCTTCGTCTCGCTCCAGTGCGACAGCGCCGCGTTGAGCCGGCGCAGCTTGCCCTTGGGCTCGTGGATCCAGTCCTTCAGCGCATCGAAATACCCTGCCAGGCGTCCCGCTGCCGGTCCCTCCACCAGCAACCCCAGATCGCGCCACGCCTGTTCGGCCGCCGTCCCGAAATAATCGTCCTCGATGTTGAACCCGCCGATGATGATCCGCGTCTCGTCGGCAAGCGCGAGCTTCTGGTGGTTGCGCAGCAGATAGCGGCGACCGAACCGGGCGGAGAAGCGGCATACCGAGATACCCGCGGTCTCTAGCGGTTCGAAAAAGGCCTGGGAGGCGTCGTCGCTACCGAAGCCGTCGACGATCAGCGCGACCTCGACCCCGCGTTCGGCAGCGGCGAGGAGCGCGGCATTCACGCGCTTTCCGGACTCGTCGTCGGCGTAGATGTAATAGAGTATGCGCAACGTCCGCTCGGCACCGTCGATCAGCGCGAGCACGGCGTCGATGCGCCGGGGGCCGGTATCGAGCAGCGTCATCTGGTTGCCGTCGACGGCGAAAGTCGGCTGTTCCGCGGGATCTTCCATGGTGCGCCTGATGGACACCGGGCGCGCGAGTGGCAACCCGGGGGGCGGCATCCGCGCATTTCTTGACTTTGCAGGCCACCCCCCGTAGGCAACGCATTCTCATTCTATCGTTGTTACGAAGGAAGCCGCATGGCGCGCGTTACCGTCGAGGATTGTGTCGACAAGATCCCCAACCGGTTCGACCTGGTGTTGTTCGCGGCCCAGCGTGCGCGCCAGATTTCGGGCGGTGCAGAACTGACGCTCGATCGCGACCGCGACAAGAACCCGGTCGTCGCGCTGCGCGAGATCGCCGACGAGAACGTCAAGCCGGCGCATCTCAAGGAACAGGTCATCCAGGGCCTGCAGAAGGTTCGCGTCGACGACGACGACGAGGTCGACGCCGTCGGCAGCCTGGCAGCTTCGGCCGAAGCACTGCGTCTTACCGCTGCTGCGCCGCCGCGGAACCAGAATCTTGGGGCGGATTACGAGGGTTGAGGCAGCAGGATTAGCGAAAGCTAATCCGCGGCTCGGCCGAAACCCCGGCCGGCGGGCATCGCCCGACCGACGACGCGGCTTTGCCGCGGCGCGCGAAACAGAGAGAGCCCGTGGACCAAAGTCCGCGGGCTTTTTCTTTATACCCTCTCCCTGAAGGGGAGAGGGAAGGGGCCCGCGGCGCTTGCCGTGGGAAGGGTGAGGGCACGGGTTAAGTCGGTCCACCCCAAAGCCGTCATTCCCGCGGAGGCGGGAACCCATATTGGCCAGCTTATCGTAGGATCGCGACCGTCCGAGAATATAGATCCCCGCCTGCGCGGGCATGACGAAGACGTGGGTCGTTGATCGACGCATCACATCTGGCGAGCCTCGCCCATGTTCTCCCGCGAAGGCGGGAGCCCAGTCTGGATCCCCGCCTTCGCGGGGAAACATGCTTATGCTTCATTCCGGCCGCATCGCTTGCGACCACCCTAAGGCAGGGCGCCACGGCAAAGCCGCGTCGTCAGTCGTTGCTGCGCAACGCTGGCCGGGGTCGGTCAGCGGATTAGCCAGGCTAATCCGCTGACCGACCCTTAAACCCCTGCGCCACGACGAACCACTCGACCGACCCCTTGCGGCTAGCCGGCGGCTTGGCATGCTTCACCGTCTTGAAGTTCCGCTTCATCTCCGCGACCAGTTCGGAGTCCGCACCGCCCGCGAAGACCTTCGACACGAACGTGCCGCCCGGCTCCAGCACCTCGCACGCAAAGTGCAGCGCCGTCTCGACCAGCGCCATCGTCCGCAAGGCATCGGTCTGCGGATGCCCGACGGTGTTCGCCGCCATGTCCGACAGCACCAGATCCGGTGCGCCGCCCAAGGCTTCGATCAGCTTGCCGGGTGCGGCATCGTCGAGGAAATCCATTTCGAAGATCGTCACGCCCTCGATCGGATCGACCGGGAGCAGGTCGATGCCTACGACCGTTGCCTTAGGGATGCGCCGCCGGATCACCTGCGCCCAGCCGCCCGGCGCGAGGCCCAGATCGACGACGCGCTTCGATCCCCGGATCAGCTCGAACCGCTCGTCCAGCTCGATCAGCTTGTAGGCGGCGCGGCTACGGTACCCGTCGGCCTTGGCACGCTTCACATACGGATCGTTCAGCTGCCGCTCGAGCCAGCGCGTCGACTGCGCGGTCCGCTTGCGCGCGGTGAGCACGCGGACATGCCCGCCGGAGCCGCCGCGGCTCATGCCGTCGCTCCCGTGGCTTTGCCGGGCTTGGGCGAACCCATCAGTCCGCGCAGTATGCCTTCGCGAATACCGCGGTCGGCGATGCCGAGCCGCTCGGCGGGCCACAAATCCATGATCGTCTCCAAAATCGCACAGCCCGCGACCACCAGGTCGGCGCGCTCGTTGCCGATGCACGGCAGCTTGGCGCGCTCCGTGATCGACATATGGGAAAGGTCGGCGCTGATCTTACGCATCGCCGAGGCCGGCACGATCAGCCCATCGACCACCGACCGGTCGTAATGGCTGAGCCCGAGATGCACGCTGCCGAGCGTCGTCACCGTGCCGCTGGTGCCGAGCAGCCGGGGCCGCTCGATATGCCGGGGGAGGCGACTGGCGAACCCCGCGAAGCTGTCCGCGACGACCTGTCGCATCTTCGCATAGGCAGCGCGCCGACCGTCCTCACCCTCGCCGCCGCCGGCATGCTCGGTCAGCGACACCACGCCCCACGGCGCCGAATGCCAGTCGAGCACGGTCGGAACAGGCGTCGAGGTATCGATCAGCACCAGCTCGGTCGATCCGCCGCCGATATCGAACACCAGCGCGGGATCCTCCCCCGGCTCGATCAGCGCATGGCAGCCGAGCACCGCCAGCCGCGCCTCTTCCTCGGCGGAAATGATGTCGAGGTGGATGCCCGTCTCGGCCAATGCGCGCGCGATGAAGTCCGGTCCGTTCGACGCCTGCCGACAGGCCTCCGTCGCGACCGATCGCGCCAGCGTGACGTTGCGTCGCTGAAGCTTGTCCGAACACACGCGCAAGGCGGCGATCGTCCGCTCGATCGCCGCGTCGCTCAGCTTGCCGGTCGAGGCCAGACCCTCGCCCAACCGGACGATACGCGAGAACGCGTCGATCACCGCGAACCCGCCGGCTTGCGGCCGCGCGATCAGCAATCTGCAATTGTTGGTGCCGAGATCGAGCGCGGCAAACGCCTGCGCATCGGCCCACCGCCCACGGGAGGGCCGGGTCGTCGCCGGACGGGCAGGACTACCCTGCCGGAACGGCATTCGGGCGGAAACATCCCCCATCGCCGTAAAACTCGCTATCTATGTCTGCCGCCGCGGGAAAATACCCGCCCGGTGCTTGGCGGTGAATGTAGCGCGGCGGCGCGATTACGCAAGCCAAGTGGCACATCGGCAACATCTTGGCGTTGACAGCGATAAACCGCCCCCGTAGAGCCCGCCCTCGCTGATGCCCCGTCGTCTAATGGTAAGACTGCGGTTTCTGATACCGCCTATTGAGGTTCGAATCCTCACGGGGCATCCAGCGCTTCTATCCCTTTGCAGTATGATTGCTCCGCGGGCGCACAAGATTGCACCTCTCTAGCGGCTTCTCCAGCAAGGTATTCGCGCACACTTCTCGGCTTTCGAAAGCGGAGAGTAAGTCGTGCAGCTCGAGCCACCGTCACCGACTCAAGCGGTTATCCGCGATGACCAAAACGAACGCATAGGCTGGTTCCTCAGCCTGACGGGCGACGAGACGAGACGTCCGACGCTAGTCGTGGCCGCGGTTCTCGCGCCCGTTCCTGAACCGATCGTCTCGCTCGCCATGCGGCTGATGTGGGGCGACCAATGCATCGCCGAGAAGCCGGTCTGGTTCGCCAAGTTCGCAACGGTCGACGAGGCCGCAGTCCGATACGACTGGCTCATCGAGCATCCCCAGGAACTGGAGTTCTGGGCATGCCAGGCGGAGATGAGCTCTGCTGATGCGCTGCTCGAACTCATAGAGGAAGGCATCCAGCTTCGACAGCTGGAGCGGCAAGAAGCCGAACACGCAGCGCAAGAGGAAGCCGACCGGGCTGCACAGATGGCTACAGCCATCGACACCCGCTGGATCGAATCAAATGGAATGTTCGGCATCGCCCTACACCGGGGTCACGACGTCTCGCCGTTCTGGACGATGCTGTTCCGAGAAAACTGGGAGCGCGACAGGTTTTACGACTGGTGGGTACACCAGCACCATCTCCTCGCCGATGTCGCCGAGTTCCTCGAGAAGAACTCCAAAGCCGACTTGGAAAAGCTTCTCCTCCACAAAATGCTCCTCACCGAGCAGGCTGTGAGGAAGGCCGGTCTCGGTTCCGGAGGAAGACGCCCGTTGCGATTCTGGCGGGGGGACGAGGCATGAACCTCGCGTCGGCGAACTTGCATCCGATCCATCAGTCGACGACGTCCGGCTCGTCCGTAGGGTCACGGATCGACGTTCCCGAGACGAGTCCCTGTGCGATCGTGGCGCAGGGCTACTCCAGCTGTCCCATGCCTCTCGGCCTCGATCGCCCTCTGGACCTGAAGGGTGGCGACCGGTTGGAGCCAACCGGACTGCCGATGCAGCTGAGGCTGAACTGGCTGCCGGAAGTCACGAGCCTGGTGGCCGCTGCATGCCGGGATCAATCCCTGCAAGGCGCCCAGTGGTTCAAGATGCGTCCCATCGCGCTGTCCGGGAGACGGGGCTTGGGAAGAACACATATCTGCCGGACCGTGGCGAGGGCTGCGGGAGTCCCATTCCTCAAACTCGACGTGAGCAGCGCTTCCGAGGCGACGTGGTCGTCATACGGCATGGGAGGTCCCGACATTCCCATGCCTTCGAGGGTCGTGTTGGCGATGGCGTCCTCAGGATGTGCAAACCCCCTGGTGCTCGTGACTGGTGTGGACGAATCCGCTCCCGAGACTGCCGAGAACGTGGCGTCCATGATCGCCAGCCAGAGCAGCGCCCGCTGGGTGGATGAAGCGCTCGAAGCCGTCATCGACTTGAGCAACATAAGCTGGATCGTCCAGACCGAGGATGGCGACAACCTCCCTCCATCATTTCCGGCCGACCTAGATGTCGTGGAGTTGGCGAAACCGGACCGGTACGGCGCGGCGCTTCTCGGGCTCAGCCTGTTCAACGAGGTGATCGCCGACCTTCAGCTCAGTCGAGGAGGGCTGGAACCCGTACTCAGCTTCATCGTCGACTACGTCCGAAGCCACAGCTTCCCGTCGGTGATGGAGCTCCACCGCATCGTCCTCGATGCCGTCGTCGAATACGACCGCGCCCGTCGATGAAGCGAACGTCCGATCCGCCGGTCCGCGCGCGAGCCCGCTCGCCCCCGTCCGCGCCAATCGCGCTGACCGACAACTACAGAACGAGGATGACTAGTATGACAGAAGGCAGAAGTCTGGTGACCGTAGGAAACCAGGAGGAAGACCCGAGCGGCGGGAAGAATGCGGGATCCGACTGCCGCGCGATCGTCGTGAACGGGCGCAAGTGCGTCGTAAGGTCGGAGGACGTCGGTTTCGACCAGGTCGTCCGGCTCGCTTTCGGAGGCGAGGAGCCGACCCATTCGCGGTCAATGAGCGTGACCTACCGTCGAGGACCCGCAACCGCGGCGGAAGGAATCCTCAGCCACTACCAGCGGATCCCGCTCATCGATGGAGAGGAGTTCATTGTCACTCGCACCGACAAGTCCTAGCCCGGACGTCCAGCGGCTTCGCGACGAGGGATACGCCGTATCCCTCGTCGCAGGGCACCTCGTCGTGAGCGACATCCCCTTCGCCGATGCGGACCGGAAGGTCTCGAAAGGAAGGCTGATGGTGCCCATCGACATGGTGGGCGACCGCACCGCGGCCCCCACCAGGCACGACGCCTTCTGGTCCGGCGGCGCCCCCTGCGACCAGTACGGCGTTGCGCTCTCGAGCCTCATCACGATGCCGCTCGTCCACGACCTGGGAAACAGCCTGTCGTCCGATCACCATCTCTGCAACATGCCGGTCGGCCGTGAGTTCTCGGACTATCACGAGCTCGTCGTCGCGTACGTGGCCCTCATCTCGGGCCACGCCTCGGCACTGGATCCAATGGCGACGGCACGAGTAAGACGACGGACCGTCAAGGCCGAGAACCCGCTGACCCCGTTCAACTACGTTGATACCGCGACGTCGCGTGCGGGCGTCGGCGCCCTCACGTCGAGGCTCGAGGGCGGACGGATCGGGATCGTCGGCCTTGGCGGGTCGGGTTCCTACGTGCTCGATCTGGTCGCCAAGACGCCCGTCTCGCACATACACCTCTTCGACGGCGACGTGTTCCTGCAGCACAACGCCTTCAGGGCGCCCGGTGCCGCCACGCTGGCGGAGATCGGCGCCCGACGTGCCAAGGTCGACCACTTCGCGTCGGTCTATTCCCGGATGCACAGAGGCATCGTTCCCCACAAGGTGAAGCTCGAGGGCGTCCATCTGCGTCTTCTGGACCACGTCGACTTCGCCTTCATCTGTATCGACGACGGCGTGTCCAAGCGACCCGTCATCGAACGGTTGGAGCGAAACGGCACGGCGTTCGTCGACCTAGGCATGGGGCTGGAAGTGACGGAGGCGGGGATCCTGGGCTCGGTCAGGGTCACCACCAGCACCGACTCGATGCGGTCGCACGTCCGGGACGGACACCGCATACCGTTCGCGGCGGGTGGAGCTCCCGACGCCTACGAAACCAACGTGCAGGTCGCCGACCTGAACGCTTTGAACGCGGCGTTGGCGGTCATCAAATGGAAGCGGTTGCGAGGGTTCTACGCGGCTGGCGCCTCCGAGCACCACTGTCTCTTCAGCATCGACGGCAACCAGCTGCTGAACGCCGACGAGGTCGATCGCCCTGCGTCCGACGCGAGCGCGACGGGGAGGCAATGACCGCAGGGGCGGGCAAACCGGGCGCCGTCGAACCGGATGTCCGGGGTGGCGGCGGGCGACGGCCGCACAGGAAGGGAGAATGGAGGGGGCGCTGATCCGCGATTGGAGAGCAAGGCATGAAATCAATGTACGAGACGGCCCGGTCGCGGATGTATCCGCATCTGGTCACGCGCGGTACCCGTCGTCCGACGTTCTGGAACATCACGGTCTCGAACGTCCCGCTCGACGAGGACAAACCACAAGGGCCCCATGTCCTGGTCGGACCGCGAATGCTGGACGTGACGGGCAACCTGACCGACCGGGGCAGGTCCGCGGTCGCCGAATACGCGGCCGCGCGCGCGAAGCGCGACGAGAGGGACCTGTGCGTGGTCTGGGGCGAGCATGACTGCACATGGTACGATCAGGACGGCACCGCGATACCGGGGGCGACGCCGCCGCAGGCGTTCGAGACGCTGAACCCCTACATGTACGATCAACTTCCGATCTCGGCAGAAGCATGCTGGGTCTACAAGCTGCCCGAAGGTTCCGAGCCGTCCCATCTCTGCGTACTGCGGATCGATGCGACCCGGATCGAGATCGCTCCCGGCGAGACGTCGATCCTCGGCGAGTTCGACGAACGACCGGTCGTGGGGGAGCGTGATCCCGCCAGCGAGATGTTCGATGCCGAAGGGCGTCTACGTCCACCGTCCACGTACCGCGGACAACCCGTAATCGAGGTCGAAGACGAGCACACCCTCATCGGCCCCGTGCAGCCGAGCCAGGACGGCGTGATACTGCGCACGCCGTGGCCGCGCCACATCAGGGAGGCGTGCAACGCGATCGCCGGCTGCGACATCGACGAGAGGATCGTCGCCTCGATCTTCGGACTTGCGCATGTCGCGGCCGATGACCTGCCCCCCGCCGGCGTCGCCGATATCACGTGAACACTTGTTCCCAGTGGCGCGAACCGCTTCTCAACATCGACATCCCGTTCTAAGTCATCGTGGATAGGCGACGGACCCGGAGGATGCGTGATCGACGACCGCGAACTGGACTGGATGGCTGCGCTCGATTGGTCGAAGCATGGGGCCGCGCAGGAACGCAGCGTCGTGACGAAGGGATACATCCCCTTGGCTACAGCCTTGGAAAGGCTGGCGCGACACTCGGTCGACGTCTGGCCCGAGTCCGACGACGGGCGCTACTTCCTAAAATGCGCGGGACTAAGACCGCGTGGCGACTGGGTACCGGCGGAACTGGCGTTCGACGAGGACGGAATGCCTCACCACTCGGTGCATGCCCGCAGCGCGCCGGCACTGGTTGCCGATGCGGAGTACCTCGCCGTTCCGATCTCATCCGCGTCCTCGGTAACGCGTGACGAGTGGGAAAGCGTCGGTATCGTCGGGGGAGACGACTGGGAATGGGGGATCGGCGCGAGACGGGTCTGGGCAAAAATCGCACCCGCCTTCGCGCAAGCAGCTTTCGAAGGGCGGATAAAGACGTACTATCGTGGACTTGGCGGCGGCAAACCGAAGCGTCTGGATAACGCTCTCTGGGAGCTTGAGTTCGAGATGGCGGTGCGGCGGGCCGCGGCCTGCGCAATCTACATGGACAACGAGGCATGGGCGTTCGACCAGAGCCTGAAGGCCGAACACCCGATATACGTTAAAGAAGAAGGTCTGGAGGTAGCGCTGCAGGCGGTTGCCCGTGAAACGTACGCTTCTGCTCTCGATCTTAGCGATGTCGGCCAATTGCATCGGCCGATCGATGATCATCTACCTGCGGAAGCCCGGATCGTGACCCGCCTCGCGCATCTTCTCACCGTGAGCGATCCTCGTACAAGCTCTAAGGACATCTTGTTTGACGCGCTCGAGAAGGACTTCGCCTGCGAGTTCAGCGAGCGACAGCGCAAAAGGTATTGGAGACTGGCGAAGGCGATGATCGACGTCGTTCTCCGCAAGCGTTACGAAATACCGGGCCCGAAGCCCAAGGCGCCGACTGAACTGCGCTGATCCTCGGGATATCACTGCCCCCGCCAGGCGCGTTCGAGCCGAGAACCCCCATTCTGCATTCCGGAATCGCGTCGGTGCAGGCCGTGATGGGTGCACCCGGACGGAACCGGGCGCCAATCCGCTGATCGGTACGCAATCGGGACGTTTGGACGTCAATTAAAGCCGGTACCGTCCTCATTAGCCCGCCTGATCGCGCGCATGTCCTAGTCGCCAGCCAACGTCAGCTGGTCCTCGAAGGACAATGCGACATGAACAAACTCCTCAACGACATCGGCCTGGAGACGCACACGGCCCTCCACGATCGGCCCACCCCCGACCGGCACCCGAAGGCGCGCGGGGGACGTCCGACGCGGGAGATCCGCGTCGCGGATCCGGCGATCGGATCCCCGGCCGGCGTTGGTCCGCTGGCCAGTCTGCAGTCGTTTCGGTCGCTGGCGGCGTCCCTACCGCTCCATGTGGCCGAGGCGCTCTACGAAGCCGCTACTCAGATCTCCAGTAAAGGGTGCGGAACCGTGGTGGACGAGGCGCGGCAGCACGCCCTGGACCTGCTCGCGGCCGATCCGGCATCCACCCCGTCCGACTTCCGCCGCATCAGCAGGCAGAATGTGGAGGCCTTCGTCATGGCGCTCAAGCCGTACGAGATCGAAGCGCCAGGCGGCCGGCTCCCGGATCGCGACCCGCGAGCGGGCGACCGCTCCTAAAGGTCGGCCTGGGCCGTGTCGGTGCAGCCGGCGGCGTACGGGAAGTCGGGCACCCGTCGGACGGGCCGTCGGCAGGCCGCGCCGGTACCGAAGGGCATCACCATGAGAATGGTCGAACTCCATACGGCTCGGCAGGCCGAAGAGGCGTCGTTCGTCCCACCGTCTTCGGTCGGGGCGGAGCCCGGGATCTGAAGACCATCGCAGCGAGGGGAGGGCGGTGCGGAGGCTCGCCGCCGCGCCGTCGATCGGCGAGCAACGTGGGAAGGGTTCGCCCGGGAGCGAAAAGACACATCAGATGGGAGATAGGAAATGAAGTTCGTTGAAGAAGATGACGGCCGGCGCGGTTCGCCCGAGGTCGTCGCGGCGAAGGTCTATGAGGTCTCGGAACCGAGCGTCGTGCGTGTGCAGGCCTTGCGCTGGCCGTCCAACGATCAGGCCGCGAACGGTAAGAAGTGGGTCGTCAACCACATGTACCGCGATCTGCGTTCGTTCTCCTGGCAGGCGGCAGGGGAGATGCTCGCCGTGGAAGCCGATGCGATGACCGCGCTGTCGGTCATGACGGACGAGGGTGACCGGGCCCGTTTCATCGGCGCGCCCCGACTGGTCTCGAGCCTCCGCCAACTCGATCTGGGCGTAGCCGGCACGGTCGCCGCCCTGTCCGCCGCGCGGTGCGTGCCGATCATGAGCTGCAACGCCGGAGCGTTCGGCGGCCGTCACAGCGAGGTCGCGCCTGTGATCGGCTTCTACGCCAGGGGCGCCGCCGCTCCGCTGCTCGTCGCGATCGCCGCGGAGACCGGAGTTCTCCTGCGCAACCACCGATATGGCGACCTGGCTGTCGAGGCGACGACGATCGACCGAATGCACGCGTTCGGAAGGTCGCTCTTCGAGCACAGGGACGCGTTCATCGCGCTCAAGCTCCCCCGGGCCACCGCCATCTGAACAGCCACCGCAGGACGCCGTGGGAAACGGCGGGGCGGGCGCAATACCCGGCCGCCCCGATCTTCGTGCTTTCACGAGGAAAACTCTAGGGCCGCACAGATCTCCGCTACCCGAGACCCCGCCGCTCCTGCCCCCGATGCACCTCGGCGTTCAACTGCTCGGCGGGAGGTTGCGGGAGGTCGGAGGATCCTGCCGAAAGATCGGAAGGACTCCGGCGGTCCATATCGCCGACCTCGTCCACGATGGGGCGGGGGGTGAGCGTGCTACCGCCGTCGATTCACGCCGACGGTCGAGCTACGACGTACAGGTCGTCACCCCGTCGGTACGTTCGGAACGGCGGGATCCCATGACCCGTCAGCCGAGCCGCCCGCTCCCGACGAAGGCTTCGCAGGCTGATCCCATCCTTCGTCCGGCGATCAGGGCGGGTTCGCTGCGTTCAGCCTCGACGATGTCAGCCCGCGACGACGCTGTGCTCGCGGGGATCGGGCGCACGTTCCTCGACCACCAGCGCCACGTAGTCGTTCAGATCCCGCGGATTGAACACGCGTCCCACTACGGTCCAGAGCTCCCGGTTGGAGGGATCGTGACGGTCCACTCCCTGCAGCACGCCCGGGTTGACGATCATGTCGCCGATCATCGGGATCTGGCCCGCGAACGTCTCGACATCGAAGTCCTGCTCGTAGTCGACGAGGGTGCCGTCCTTCTCGCGAGTGTAGATCCTGATGGTGATGCCGGCCAACTCGGGACTCCTCATACCTGCAGCGTCCGACGGAGCTAGTCAGGCCCCTACGTGATTGCAACGATGCCGTTTCGTTCGAGGTGTCTGCAGGCGTGCCTCCAACCTGGTCTGCCGGGGCGGAAGCGGATGATCGACGCTCCGCGGCGAAGCGCACGTGAATACTTTAGCCGGTGGGGCCTAAGGGTAGGGTGCTCGCCCCTTGACGACAGTACCTGCGCGGATCCAGGTCGGTTCCGCGATCACGAAAATGCCCTGCCGATCGCGAGATCTACAGGGCATTGCGAGCCGTCACCGCCGTTCCCCCCGGAAGGGCAGGACGCTTAGAGCATGTATGGAAACCACTTCGTCTAGGGTCCGTTCCCCGCCCCAGGGCGCGGGTCTTCCTCATCCATGTCGGATAGGGCCGCCATCGCACTCGATATCCAAGCGGCGACGATGGAGAGGGATAGCCGATCGGCGAGCTCGAGGCTTTCCTGCAACTTGGCCTTCAAAAGCTCTAATGGTTCAGTGCCATCTTCCACGCCGCGTCGATATGCGCGCAAACCCAACCGTCCCGGGTAGATTTCGCATCCCAGCACTGTTTTTTGCATCAAGCGGGAGGCGCTCATCCCTCGAGGATGTCGCCACCGTCTAGAATTGCGCCGCCATCGCCGATAACGGACGCCGTCGAAGCTATGTAGGCGGTTCACCGAACCCCTGTTGCCCGACCGCCCGCGTCAAGCCGGTCGGTCGCTAGCCCCGGAAAGAACCTCCTAGGCTAGCCGCGGTCTGCGGGCGAAGCATGCAGTTCGGAGGGACGGCCGCGCTTTATCGCCGCATCCATCTCGAGGACCGCTTCGATCAGTCCGATCAGCGTTGTCGCTTGGAAATCGGACCATGCGAGACGGAGATTTCCCGTCTGCGCTTCGGCGGACATGCTCGCTGCGCGTTCGGCCGTGAGAAGGTCCCGGCTGAAGATCGTGACCCATTTCGCGCCGATGGACTTAGTCAGACCGGTGAACTGACCGGGACGCGCCCTGGCCGCCTCGTGGAGCGCCTTGCGATAGGCCTGATCGCCGGGCCCTATGATGAGCGATATGTTGAGACGCCCCGGCTTGGCGGCGTAGCTCTTGACCTCGAAGAGCAGCCCGCGGCCGGTCTTAGACCACTCCTTCGGATCGATCCTGAAGATGTCGCATGCGTCCCACCGGTCCACGGAGAACCGCATCAGCGATCCGCCTTCGGAGTCCATCGACAAGCCTCCGCACGCCCTGACCTCCTGGCCGACGACGTCGACCAGGCCGGCCGTGCGCGGCCTGCTGGCGAAGATGAAGTCGAGCGCTTCGGTGTGCCGTTCGTACAGCTTGGCGGCCAAGCCCCTGAGCTTCTCGTCCTCCACGATGTTCCTCCTGAGCATGTCGACATAGTGTTGAATGATGAGCTGGGTCGCGTCGGGCCCCGCTTCGGAACTCGCGAGCGTCTGCAACGTGTCGGCCAGCTGGATGTAGCTCAGGGCGTGGTAGGCCTCGTCATCCGGCGCATGACCGTCCGGGGTGAGGAAGACGAAGAGTTTCCGCCGGCTCGCATATTGGACGTCGACGAGTTCGCGGTACCGCCGGAGCTGCCCGTCACCCGCCTTCGCGTGGACCTTGTTCTCGATCACGACGACCAGGTCCAGGGCGTCGATCTCTATCAGCAGGTCGATGCTGTCGCGCTCCCTGTGGACGATCGCGTCGTCGAGGTCGCCGACGAGCAGTTCCAGTATGCTCACGGGCCGGGATCCGGGCGGCATCGCGTCGAGCACCTGCCTAAGGATCAGCTGCAGCGCACGCGGCCCGAGGCCGTGCGGCCGGCTGGGGGACAGGAGATAGGCGAGGAAGTTCGAGTGGCGGAGTTCTCCGTGGACGGCGCCCATCGCCTCGAACAGGTTGAACCGGGACATCCGCTTCTGGATCTCCCAGAAGCCGTCGTCGTCCAGCAGCGCACTGATGCCGTCATCGATCACGCCGATCCTCTCAGAAACATCGCTTGATCCACGTCGATCCCGATCCTGCTCGTACGACGATGCATCCCCATGGGGCCACTGTCATGCCTCGCGAAGGGAACCGAGACCTCGGCGGATCTGCGTTCGCCCGCCATGCATTCCGTCATGACGAACGACCCGGCTGGAGAATCAGCCAAGACGGACGTCAGCGGGCTGGCCGTTCTCGAGGCGGAAGTCGACCCAGACAGGCGCGAGGCGCTCTGATCGCGCGTCCGCCAGACCGGCAAGGATCTCAGAACTCGCGATCCCGACCGTGTCGAACAAGGCGTTCTCCGTACCTAAGATTAACGCCTTGGTTTCGTAGGAGGAGATGCCCTCGAGCTTCCCGCGCAACATCCGATCGAGCGCGACGGTCACCTCGCCGGTAGGCGAGTAACGTTCGGCAGCCATCCCGATGTCCTCGAAGCGCGCCTCCTTGCCCAACTCCCGTCCCGGGTAGGCGGCGAGCAGTTGATAACCGCACGCACGTGCGCGGATGCACGTGTACATCTCGTCGAACGACCGGACGATGACCGTCATCTGCTCCTCGATCGCCTTGACGTACTTCGAGGACGTCCATCCTCCCTTCTTCAGTGCGCCGAGTTCGTCGAGCTGCGTCTGCAGATCTCCCGCGAGATGGTCCTGCACGCGCACCAGTTCGGCTTCGTGCCGCTCGATCTCGTGAAGCACCTCGGTCGAAAGCTCGCCGGAGAGCACCGGTCGGGCGACCTGCCCGAAGTAGCGGATTGAGCCGGTCAAAGTCGCTCTGCGCTCGTCCTTCTGGAACCGCGACACATCCCTCAGCGACAGCTTGATCTCGTCGAGGCCCCGTTCGATGGCTTCCATCTTCTGCTGTTCGATCATCGCCGTAGTCAGCATGAGCAGCGCAGCCGGCCAGGCGATGGTTCCTGCCGCAACCGCGAAGAAGGGGATCTGGCCCTTGTGGCCCTGTGCCGATCCGACCAGCGCGCCGGCCTTCTTGCTGTAGGAGAGCGCCGCGGCGCCTCCTTCGATGCCAACGCGGACGAAATTGCCGTCCTTCAGGATCTGTTCGGCGGCGACGAGGGGCTGCAACGCCTTAAGAATCGGGGCGAGCGCACCAAGCACGTCGCCCCCGCCGTTAACCGGCCAGCCCGCCGTTCGCGCTTCCGGTAGGCGTGCGACCGAGAGGACCGGCGCGCCGTCCTCGGTCTGCAGGACCAATGGCGCATAGAGGTCGGAGCCGGCTTCCGGATCCGCGAGGACCGCTGGCGGGCCACCGTCCGACCCGTCGGGCATCCGTCCCTCGGCCACGAGCTTACGACGGAGATGGGCCGTTTGAAGCAGGGCTGCCGCGAACGGTGGCCATGCATCGGAACTAAGGATGCCAGCCGTCGCGGCGGATGCAGCAAGGCACGCGGCGTCGACCACGGGTTGGCGATCCTCGGGACGTAACGAGCCCAAGTGTTGGACCGCGAACATGTTCAGCAGACCGGCCTCGTTCCGATCTGTGTCCGCCGTCGTGGGCACTCCTATCTTCCTGCACAGGCCACTGATCATGAAGTCGTAGGACGGCCGCCCGGCGTCCTTCGTCGAAAGCGCCAAGACCCCCAGTCGGTAGATCTCGTCGCCAATGCGATCCGCATACTGGACGTGATCGGGATTGTGCATCTCGAAGGAGCGGCTGATCTTCAGGAAACTCGCCGGGGACGCCGCAAGCGCATTCACTAGCGGGGCGAGCTCGTCATTTCGGCACGCGGCCAGAACTTCGTAGATTTCCGCATTTGCTGCGGCATGCTGTTCGTCGACCACGCGTTCCCCCCGAGCTTCGCTGGTGGAATACACCGGTGCCCTCCGATAGACGACCGGTTTCGACTACGTTCCCGATACCGCTACACTCGCCATCGGGACTCGTCAGCGATCGCAATCCATACACGGACAGGACCGGGAAGCCGGACTCCGCTCGGGATGGACCCATGTGAAGTCGTCCGCACACGTCGGCGGCCGTCGCATCGAGGGAGGGGGCCATACGGCGCCTCTATTGCAGGGAGACCTGGGTCACGACGGTTCCGGCGTTGGGAGATCGGCCTCGCGGGTTCGCTGTCGCACCGACGCAGGAGCGCGAACGGTCCGGCTTCGGTAGCCCCCGGCATATCTAGGCTGAGATAGAGGGAGGGGAGGATTCCCTTCCGGATCCAAGCACAAGGCTGATCCTCGAAAGTATTGGCTGCGGCGGTCCAAGACCACCATCTGCATGAGGACTGCAGGATGAGTTTTGCAGCGTCAAAACGACGCAGGATGAAAGCCAAGATGAGCAAGGAAGTCGACTTGACCGGAGTGCATCCGGTCAAAAGGGCGGAGACGCTTCGCAGGATCGAAGTGGTGAAGGCGTTCATATCCCTCAGTCGTCCCACCAAGGCCGAGGGGGAGCGGCATGCGAAATCGCTGGGCATCGGGTACAACCAGTTCCTCGTGCTCGTTCGCGCGTGGATGGAGCACGGCCGTGCAAGCGCGATGCCGGGTGCGAAAAAACGCATGAGGCTCTTCCACGAGCATCAACTCCGCAGGCTGGACCCCGCAATCGAAGAGATCATCGCCGATGTGATCGAGGAGAAGGGGGCGTTCGGCCGCCTCACGGTCATACTCGACGCCGTACGGCATCGCTGCGAGGAGGCGGGCCTGAAGCCTCCGACCATGCAAGGCTTGCGACCTCGTCTGGACGAGGCGCGACGTCGGGCTCCATCGTCCGATCTCGACGGTCGGGCCGTTCTGATCGGCCGCGCCCTGACCGACGTTCCGGTATTGCATAACGACGGGGTCATGGAGCCGGCGCTGCTGGTGCTCTCGATACAGGCGAGCACCCGCAGGGTGCTCGCCTATGGGGTCGGCTCGCCGTCGCGCCCGCCTGAAGTCGCCGCCGTCCTCATGGAGACCGTCAAGTATCCCGTCGTCGCCGTGCAGCGAGACATACGGGTCTCCTTGCCGCCCGGTTTCGAACGCGACCGGCTGATGGTCGCGGCGCGCGCCGCCGGCTTGGACGGCGTGACTTGGCTCAGCGGCACGCCCGCCCCTCACGACAGCGTATACGCAGTGTTGGGCGGACGCCTCGGCGACGTGCGTGTGGGCGAATTCCAGCAACGCCGGAACTGGAAGCTCCAGCCCGTGCTCAACGCGCGAACGGCATCGCCGCTCTCGGAAGGCGAAGTCGAAGCCGTGATCGCCGCGGCGGTCGCCGAACATAATGCTTCGCATCCACCGCTGGACGCTGAGCCGGTCCCAGCCGCGCCTGGCGATGTGAATATGATCGAGCGTCTCCGGGATGCGTTCGAAGCTACTGCCACAAGGTCCTAGCGGCGTTGCGCAGGAGTACCGAGAGTTTCTTGCGGGTTTCCGTGGTCGCCTCGTTCTCAGGCCCGTCGCCGATCAGGCTATCGTTGTGACGTGACATGGCGCGGGAGAGCAGGGCGATCAC
Source organism: Sphingomonas faeni (assembly GCF_030817315.1). NCBI lineage: Bacteria > Pseudomonadati > Pseudomonadota > Alphaproteobacteria > Sphingomonadales > Sphingomonadaceae > Sphingomonas > Sphingomonas faeni. The sequence goes on from NZ_JAUSZF010000001.1 coordinate 3,173,572, forward strand.
CTGCTTCCTGTTCACGACCGGAAAGTCGTCGGGATCGAGGGAAGAGGCGCCTTCGCCGGTCACCATGCGCACCCTGCCGAGAGAAGGGCCGAGGGCCGCGCGCACCAGCCGACCCGGACTGTCCTCCTGCTGCATCCAACCCGCCTGCCGCGAGAACACGCGCAACATCTCCATCACACCCTGATCCGTTATCGCGACGGTGACTGTGGTCTCCTCCTCCGCCGCCGCGATGCCGGGAAGAGGAGTAGCGTCAAGGTAGCGCGCCGCCGTTCGCGCTGCGACGGCTAGCGTCCGCGGTCCGGGTGAGTCGGTCACCACGGCGGCACCGAGCGCCAAACGGCTTCCAACATCCAGGACAATGGTGCAGCGCCAACCGCGGCCATGGTCGTCGCGCAGCGCCAGCGAGACCTCGTCGAAGGTGATGTGACGACCCAGAATCAGTTGAGCGGGCGGGGCGGCACGGAGTTCGTGCACGATCCGGCGAACTGCGTTCTGAGCCAGGTCGACCTTCTTGAAGCGCGGATCGCGCAAGACCGAAGTGACGACCGCGTCGACCGCGACCCCAGAATCCGGGGACGTACCCCCCTCGATGCCGCGTACGATGGTCTTCACGACCTCGTGCGCTTCCTGCTTGGCTCCCCAGACCGGACGGGCATGCGGCTCGGTCCGAAGACGCAGCAGTGACAGCGACCGGCCGTCCCTTCCATTCTCGGAGACAGCCGCTTCCGCCCTTTTCCAGCTCTGGACGATGTTGCGAAGCGCCCCCTGCGCCAAGCCGGTGTCCTCACAGAGACGCTCCTTGATGCCCTCCGGGTCGCCGCGCGGCAGTTCCGTCCACGCCTTAATGGCACCCAGGCGCCTTAGGATCGCGTCCCGTCGAACCGGGCTCGCCGCCAACCACGCTTCCAGCTCCTCGACCGGCAGGGAACCTCCAAACGCCCACTGGAGCATCTCATCAGCGCCGCCGGTGAGCGCTTTGCTTCTGTTCATTCAGACAGCCTTCGATCTTTCATTTCAATCACGAGGAAAATTAAAAACATTAAGCACAGATTTTACGGAACCTAACCAGGTGCCAACCATTCGGCAGTGAGGAACATCCTGAACATATAAAACGGAAAGGTATGTTAGCATGGATAGGACGCCAGGCAAGTGGAATGCGAAGGAGGGCAGCGCGGGCCAGCGCGTCGTCCAACCGGATGGGGAGGAGGCGTCATCCGACCGGGTGAGCGGCGAGGTGTCGAACCCTCTAAGCACGTGGGCGGCCGTCTGGGTCGTACGGTCCGGCCTCGCCGGAGCCGTGGACCCAGCCATCTCCGCCATACGGTTCGGCTTAAGCAGCGCCGCAGGGATATCTCCACCGGACGAGGTGGTCGCCAGCTGGCACGACCCCGCCGCGCGAGACCGTCGCGGCACGTGGGACCGTGTTCGTCGGCCAAGCCGCACCAGAGCGCGGCTTCCCCCCCGTCAGTCGAAGTGAACGATACCAGACATTCAGGAGAACGAGCCGTGATGAAGACCAACAGGAAGACCCACGCCGTCACCACCGTCCACACCCCGCGTCCGTCGAACCGGCGTCGCATCCGGCGCATGCGCTGGCGTGCGGCGCCGCAGGCGAACCCGGAGCGCTTCTACGACGTGCTGCGCGGCATGGTGCCGGGTGAGACCCTGCGCTTCGGCAAAACCGTCGTGAGCGCGTCGGAAGCCGCGAGCGGCTGCGTCTACAAGCTGACCCGCGCATGAGCGGCGTGCGCGTGCCGGTCGCGACCGCGCCGTCGTACATTCCGATCCTCACGGTCGTCACCGACCGTGAGGACGGGGTCGCCATCGGCTCCGTCGTCGTCCTGGACGGATCGGACTCGATCTACCTGGGCAGGACGGCGACCGGAGGTCACGCCTTCGCGATCAAGGGCGGCAGGTCCACCGAGAAGGCGGGGCGTACCCCGATGGTCGTAGTCAAGAGCTTGGCGAGGGCCATGGAGCAGGGGCGCCTCGGCCGAACGGTCCGACGCCGCGGTCCCAGACCCGGCCAGTCCTGGGGGCGACAGTCGTGAAGTCGGAGCCGGAAGCGGCCGCCGACGCGAAGCCCGGGCGGATCAGGATCCCAGTATCGCAGATCGCGGTGAGGGGTACCAAGCTGGACGCCCTCTACGATCCGGCGATGGCGCCGACCCGCGCGCGCATCCTTCCCATCGCGGACCTGAACCGGGAAGCGATCGAGAACGCGCAAGCGATGGCGACCCTGATCCGCGAGGAGGACGGAGGGCCGCTGCGAACCTTCAGTGGAGGGCTCACCCATGAGAACGGCTGGCACCCCTCCTACAAGGCCCGCCGCCTGCTGCACTGGGAAGGAGAGGCGCAGCTCGAATACATCACGGCCGCGGACCTCGATCACGACGTCGTTCACGTGGGCACCGAATGTCTCCGCGTCGAGTTCCCGCTCGACGGCGCCATGGTTCACTACACGGTCGACGTGGAGACCGTCGGACCCGATGGAAGACGCCGTGCAATCGAGATCAAGCGTGACGAGAAGGATCTCGAGAACCAGGCGTATCGTCTCAAACTCGCCTACGTCCGCGAGATCCTGCGCCGATGCGACATCGATTTCCGGATCGTCCTGAGAAGCGAGATCTTCGCAAGCCGCCAGCACCGTCGCAACGTCGAGGACTTCGCGTCGCGCCGCTTCCGCAGCATCGAGCTCGCCCCCGGCAAACGCTTCGAGCGCTACGCCGCAGCCAACGAGACCTCGACCTACGGTGAACTCGCCGCGGCGATCGAACCAACTTCCCAGGTCCAAGGGCGTGCCACCGTCCAGGCGCTCGTCGCGCGGCGTCGCGTAGTCATTGATCTGACCGGGCCGGTCCGCGACACGACCCCGGTGCGCATCGTCGGTCTCCGCAAGAAGACCCGTGCCGCGTCACGTTCCTCCCGTCGGGCGACGCCCGGGAACGCCTGAGGCGACGACGTCAGACGAGCCCCGACCGGCTCGCAAACATCCATTCCCGCATCCGTGGAACGCAGAACTCGGAGTCGCAGGACTCGTCGGAGCGGGGCGTCCGATCCGGGCGACCAGACCTCGCAACCGACTGAAGCCGCGGCGTCAGGGCCGGCCTCCGCATCATTCCCAACCAAGGAGAAGTCCAATGGCCAAGAACAACCTCGAGAACCTGATCGTCGAGATCGACGGCGCCGTCCATGCCTACGGAGGGCATCTCATGGGGCGTCTGCAGCTGACCAACGCGCTTACCGGAGCGCCGTTCGTGGCTCCCCAGGCCGACGGGACGGTCCAGCTGATCGACGACGTGCAGTTCGATCGCCTGCTCGATGAGGGGCGCGTCAAGATCAGGTCGAAGCCCTCGTCCGACCCGACGCGGCGCTTCAACGACGCCGCCCAATGGACGTTGGACCAGGCGGCGGAGATCGATCCCGCGGCGCCCAAGAGGCTGGCGCAGCTCGAGATGCTGGACGCCGCAGGCGTCCTGAACGGATCGAAGGCGATTGACCAGTTCATGGCGGCTAGCTGGGGGGAGGCGCAGATCGCGAAGTGGGGCCCTTACGACAATCCGCACACGCTCCGGAGGTGGCGCGCGAAGCGCGGCAAGGCGGGCCGGCGCCACGCGCGCCAGATGATCCGCATGAACGGACGCGTTCCCCGAGGACCGTATGGCGCGGGCGTTCCGGCGGAGGTGGCACAGAAGCACGCCTACGACCACTGGGTGACGAAGGCCCGCGTCAAGGATACCTACTCGAACTACGTCGCCGAGATGACGCTGATCAACGAGGGGGCCCACCAGCACTACGCCCGGCCGGACGCCCCGTACATGATCGCTTCCGAGGAGACGATCCGACGCCGGTGCAACGCGCTGGAACGGGCCGAGTCCGATGCCGTGAAGCGGGGCACCAAAGCCCTCGAGCAGGACTGGATGGGCGGCGGGCGTCCGCTGACGGCCAGCTTCGCGATGCAGAGGGTCATAATCGACCATACGCGTCTCGACGTCCACGTCCGCGACGAGACGCGTGAAATCGTACTGGGCAGACCGTGGCTGACGCTGGCCATCGACGTGGCGACCAGAGCGGTCGTCGCGTACCTCATCACGTTTGTAGATCCGTCGGCATGGACCGTCGGTGAGATTCTGCGACGGATGGCGCTGCCGAAGAGGCCCCCGGCCGATTTGGCGACCCGCTACCCCATCCTAGCTCAGATCCGCGGAAAGCCGCACGAGGTCATCGTCGACAACGCCACCGAGTTCCGAAGCCACACGATGGAGGCGGCGGCGCGCGCCGCGGGTTTCGGCGTCCGGTACTGTCCGGTGGGGCGGCCGAGGTATCGCGCAATAGGCGAACGCCCGATGGGCACGGTCCCCCGTCTCATCTGCGAAAACATGCCGGGACGCGTGATGCTCTTAAATGAGGCGAAGCGCCTCGATGACAAACCCGAAAAGGACGCTTGGGCGACCATGGACGAGCTGGAAGGGATCGCGAACCACGCGGTCGCAGAGTACAACGTCAATCCGCACGACGGCATCGGCGGACGGCAGCCAGCCCTCTTGTTCGAGATCGACGCGAACCGCCGCGGCATCGACAACTTCGCCGATTTGGATTCCTTTCGGCTGGATACGATGGCGATCCACGTGGACGCTCAACTCTCTCCGTCGGGCATCCGGGCCTTCGGCTGCCTCCGCTACCATCACGTGGCCCGTGTGCCCGATCTGCTGAGCGATCTTCGTCCCAGCGAATGCAGGCGCAAGCGGCGCGACGACGCGACCGCGACCGTGGACTTCCGGTACGATCCCATGGACATCTCACGCATCTATGTCTGGAACCGCGTCCGGCGTACCTACGTGGAACTCGTCTGCGACGATGAGGACTATGCGGACGGCATGCCTTTGTACCTGCATGAAATGATCCGCGATTTCGCCACCGCCCAGAAGTTGGCGTTCAACACGTCGGCGGAGCGGGCGCTCGCCCGCTCGCGGCGGATCCAGGCCATCCGCAAGGTCAGGCCGAAGGACGAGGCCAAGGAACGCAATGCCGTCGCCAAGCTCTACGAGATTCCCAGGCTGCGTCAGATCACGGGGAATATCGTCCACCTGCACACCGAGCGCTCGACTGTGACCGTCGGGGAATTCATCTCCCACGACCGCGTTGCGCTTACGTCCCTCGACAGCGAGATCCTGTCGCCAAGGCCGCAGATCGGCGGACGCCGTCACGGACCGGCGTCAGACAGGCAGGATCGCCGCGATGCCGGTTCGGAGTCGTCCCATCAGGACGGCACGGCCGCTCCGCCGGTGCGCCGCCGCCGAGGCGCCAGCCTCATGGGAGACGACCAGTGAGCGGGGTCGAAGGCGGGACCCCTCCCGTCGAGCTGTCGTCGATCGTCGACGTCCGGGAGCGCATCGCCGAGGGGAGGCGACGCTTCGACCGGATACGCCTGGAGCATGCTCCGCAGCGCAACGCCATCGACATGCTCGACGACGTGCGCCGCGCGGGCATCGGCCGCCGTGCCGGCGCGGTCTGCGGCGGAGCCATCCTCGTCGCTCCGTTCGGCACCGGAAAGACCTGCGCGATCGAGACCCTGTGCGAAGAGGTCAACGGTGCGGCGGACGTTCGACCGGACATCATACCCGTCCTGCACGTCAAGCTGAGCGTCGCAGGCACCACGGACGCCGTCCCCACGCAGATCCTGCGTGCGTTGGGAAAGCCCAAGCCCGGGTCTGGCAAGGAATCGGTCCGATGGGACAGGGCGATCCAAGGCATGTTGAACGCCGGGGTCCAGTTGGCCCTCATCGACGAGTTCAACCGGGCGGCCCGCCGGCCGACCATGAGCGGACCGATCGCCGACATGATCCAGGAGCGTATCGTCGACGAAGGGATCGCCCCCATCGCCATCATCGGGTCGGAGGCGGCCGGATCCGTGCTCAGGTCGGCAAAGGGTCTGATGGAGCGGCTGGACGACCAGATCGACCTGGAGCCCATGGAGTGGGTTCACGATCAGACGCTCTTCTGTGGTTTCATGGGAGCCCTGGACGCCGCCATCGTCGACGCGGGCATCCTCGACGAAACGTCAGGTCTCGATCATCCAACCGTGGCTGAAAACCTCTGCATTGCGTCGGACGGCCGCCTGCGCCGGATCATGAAGATCATCAGGATCGCGTCTGCCACGGCTGTGCGTCGAGGCGATACGGCCATGACGGTCGCCGATCTCGCCGAGGGGGTCGCAGCCTATGCCGGCACGCGCCGGTTCATCGAGGACAACCCGTTCGAGGAGAAGTCGAATTGACCCGTACCGATGGCAACGTCGACCTCGGCGCGTCTCCCCTTCCGGGCGAATCCCTCGACGGTTTCATCGCCCGCAGGGCCGCCGTCGAGGGCCTCCCCAATACGCTCGTGATCACCGCAGCCGCCGGCGTGAGGTGGGCCCACCGACCTGCGATAGGGCTGGCGACGTCCGCTCAGCTGCTAGCGGTGGCGGAAAGCATGGGTTTCGACCACGAGGAGCTCGTCCTCCGGTCTTCTCCCGTCGCCCCGGGTGGGCGCAACCGCCGCTTCTTCGGCCTGGACCTGGATCACCGCCACTTCGCCAACAGCCGGCGTCGCTTCTCCCCGACCTCCCTCACGGCGTCACCCCATCATCGCGCGCTCTGGGGGCTTCGGCCCTTCCCGTTCTGCGACGAGAGCTGGGAGATGCTGCTGGACACGTGTCCGGATCCGGAATGCCGTACGGTCCAGCGCTGGCATCACGCCATGGGCATCGAACTCTGCGACCGCTGCGTCGAGCCCCTGAGCCGGGCGGCGGCCCCCGTCGTACCCGAGGAACTCCGGTCTGCGCTCCACCTCATGATCGGGCTCATGCATCCGGATCAGCGCCGCCGCTCCGAAAGCTCCGGACGTCTGCCCGGATGTCTGCGAGACCTGTCGGCTGGAGATCTGCTCGACATTGGGCTGCGCCTTGGCAGGGGTGCACGACCCGAGCATACGGCAGAGGAGCAACCGACGCCTGTTCGCGGACGACGCGTCCGCGAAGTCCGTCACGGAGGCGATGGCCGCCGCCTGGACGATGCTGGAGGGCTGGCCCAACGTGTTCGCGGAACTTGCGGGAACCAGGCTGGCGACGCGGACCGGTCGGCACGGGGACGGGAACAAGGGCGCGACCGAGGCCTTCCTGGCGTTGGCCGACAGTCCGTCGGTCGCTGCCCCGGTCAGGGAAGTCGTCGCACGCCTTCGCGCTGATCTGTATCGGTCCGACCACGGGCTGGACATCAAGGCCGCTGCCGTTCTCTCCGGCCTGCGGATCCGCGAATTGACCGGACTGAGACGGGGCCTGTTCGTCAAGACGATCTTTGCCATCCACGACGACAGACCGCTGCCGCTCATCTGCAAGGCCGATCTCGAAAGGCTTGGAACTCTGCTGCGATCGACGTCATCCTTGGGAAAGGCCGCCATCGAGCTGGGGATCACCTACCGCGGCGTGGAGGAACTCGTCTGGGCGGGGCGGCTCGAAGCGATCGAAGAGCCCGCGCTCGCCTTCCTGGAACGCGAACGGCGGGTCGGTTCGGTATCCGTCGAACGTCTCCGGTCAGCAGTCCTCGCGCGGTCGACGCCTACCCGGCCGGAGGGTTCGGTTCCGCTGCGCCGGGCGATGGTCGGCATACCCGGACTGAAACCCTGGGCGCCCGTCCTCGAAGCCATCGCAGATGGACGGTTGCAGGCTTTCGTCGCCTCCGCACCCGTAGCCCTGGCCGATCGGATCTCCGTTCGTCCAGACGCAGTCGTAAGACTATGCGAGCACCGCGCGGCCACCCCCGCCAGCGTCGGCATCGTCTCCGACATGATGTCCAAGAAGGAGGCGTTGGAAGCGCTCGGGCTCCATCCTCGCCACGGAGCCTGCATCCTTTCGGAATGGCCCGTGAGGACAGGTAGCGACCGCACGGTCCCGGTCGCCGCCGTAGAAACCCTTGCGTCGACCGCCATCAGTCCCGCCGAGGCTGCCGCACGCTTTGGGGGAACCTCCCTGGCGGTGGCGCGCCTGCTCCAGAGACGGTGCGTGCCGTCCATTCCCGGTGGTCTGTTCGATCGCGGCAAGGCGGAGGAGACGTTGCGTTCGTGCGGCGTCCTTCGTTCGGGAGAAGCGCATGCCGCTGGTAGCCGCTCGAGCCACCAGCACTACACCCCGGCAGCAGAGGAGACGTTCATTGTCACGCGCATCGACAGGCCGTAATCCCGATCTCCGGCGTCTGCGCGACGAGGGATACTCGCTCTCCGTCGCCCGCGGGCGCCTCGTCGTGACGGGCATCCCTTTCGTGTCCGGCCCAGGCCGTATCGAGCGCGGTACCCTCATCGTTCCGCTGGACATGGTCGAAGGCACCACCGCACGACCGACCGGGCGCGACGTGTTCTGGGTCGGAGCCGTACCGTGCGACGACCGCGGCGTTCCGATCGACGATCCCATCACGTCGCCGCTCCGGCGCGATTTCGGAGGCGGGCTCGTCGCCAACCACCTTCTCCATGCGAAGCCCGACGACGGCGGGTTCGAGGACTACCACCAGTTGGTCAGCAGCTACGTGGGCCTGATCTGCAGGCACGCCATCTCACTGGATCCGACCGTCACGGCGCGCGGCCGCCGGCGGGTAGTCGTGACCGAGAATCCACAGGGCCCGTTCGATTACGCGGACACCGCGAGCCAGAGAACCGGCATCGGCGCATTCAGTGGGAAACTCGAAGGCAGCAGCGTCGCCATCGTCGGTCTCGGCGGGACCGGTGCCTACGTCCTGGACCTCGTAGCGAAGACCCCGGTCGCCCGAATCCATCTGTTCGATGACGAGACGCTCCACCAGCACGACGCCTTCCTCTCACCGGGCGCGGCGTCGTTCGCCGAGATCGGAGCTGCGCCCGCCAGAGTCGATCACTACGCAGCGCTCTATTCGCGCGTGCATCGCGGCGTCGTGCCGCATCGGAGCGGATTGTTGGTCGCATCCCTCGCGATGCTGGATCAGGTGGACTTCGCATTCCTATGCATTGACGGTACCGCGGCGAAGCGTCCGGTCATCGAACATCTCGAACGAACCGGAAAGCGCTTCGTCGATCTGGGGATGAAACTGCGCCTGACGCCAACCGGCGTCTCCGGAACGGTCAGGATCACGACCAGCACTCCAGCGATGCGATCACACGTCCGGGACATGAACCGCATCCCGTTCCCGACGGACAGTAGGGGAGACGACGATGCCTGCAATCTGCAGGTCGCCGAACTGAATGCGCTGAACGCTGCGCTAGCGGTCATCCGCTGGAAGAAGCTCTACGGCTTCTACGCCGATCCGCTCGGTGAACACCACGCCGTGTATAGCGTGGACGGCAACCAGGTCCTCAACACGGACAGCGATGGCGCCGCGGGAACCCGGTGCGGCCCATCCTGAGAACCGGAACGACGAGGCGGTTGCGCGGAGAGCCCTGCGAAGACGTTACCGTCGGCACCATTCAGTATTGGCAGCTCGCAGGCCTCGGAATCGGGGAAGAATAGGACGTCCGCATTGCGATCGGCACGCCACCCGCGTCCCGTTCAGTTCGTAGAGATGGCGAGCACGCTCCTCCCTCGCGCGACGGGCACGACCTCTATCTTGACGGGGATGCGCTCCTTCACTTCCTCGACATGGCTTATCACGCCGACCCGGCGCCCCGTCGCGTGAAGGTGCTCGAGGACAGCGATGGCCTGCCCGAGGCTGGACGTGTCCAGCGCACCGAATCCCTCGTCGATGAAGAGACTCTCGATTCTCAGTCCCCTTCCGGTGGACATCTCCGCCAAGCCCAGCGCCAGAGCCAAGCTTATCAGGAAGCGTTCGCCGCCCGAGAGGTTGTGCACCCCGCGAACCTCGCCGGCCATGTCGTAATCGACTACCTGTATAAGCATGTCGCCACCGCCGCCGCGCTCGAGCGCATATCGGGGCTTCAGTTCCCGCAGTCGCTCGTTCGCGTGGTCTAGCAACCGGTCGAGGGTGAGGCCCTGCGCGAAACGACGGAACGTCCGCCCGTCCTTGTCGCCGATGAGGTCGCTGAGAGCGAGCCAGACGCGCGACGCTTCGCGCTCGCGCTCCAGGTCCGCGCGCAATCCGGCTGTTTCGACGCGCACCTCGTCGTCCCGTCGCAGGACGAACAGCGCGTCGTCGAGCGCCGCCCGTGCGTCAGCCACCGCAATGCGAGCGGAACCCAACGCATCCATCAGATCGTCGTCGGCGATCCGGGGCTTTTCGGACGCATCGTGGATCTCCAGATCGGAACGGCGCTGAAGGAGAGCCGTCTGCGCGTCCCGGACCGCGGAGGCGATATCCGAAAGCCACTTCTCCTCCAGCTCGATCACCTCCGCGCCCCCGGCCGCGGCGGCGGATACGGCGTCTACGTCCAAGGATCGTTCTCTCAAGGCGTCGGCAAACGAAGCCTCGAGCCGTCGATGGTTCTCTTCCGCCTTGGCTAGCGACGCAACGGCACCTTCCCTGCGCGCCTTGGACGTCGAGAGGAGCAGTCGGGTCCGCACCACGCTCCTGGCGGATTCCTCGAGCCTGCGGCCTTGCGCGGACGCCGCGGCGTCAAGTTCGGTCTCGACCTCCAGAACAGATCTCGCGTCCAGCATAGCCCGCCGGGCATCAGCTAGAGAGCCCATGTTCGACCCGAGCTTGGACGCTTCCTCCTCGATCGCCTCCGCGAGCGCGGCCGCCGCAGCTGCATCGGTTCTCGCGGCTGCCAACGCGCCTTCGAGCATGGGAATGGCAGCCGACGCTTCGGCATGTTCCGCCGTACGACGGCGCCACGCCGCGCACCGGCCTGCAAGCCATCCCACCGGGTCATCGAGCGATCGCCAATCGACCGGACCGACGAATGCCGCGTCCAGGAAACGGGCGAGCCGGTCCATCGCATCGCGTTGCCGGGTGATGGACGCCGCGACACCAGCCGCGCGGGCCGTCGCCTCGCGTCGAACGTCCCCTGCCAGGTCGAAGGTCGTCCTCGTGTCGTCCTTGAGCTTCCGGGCGACAGACTCCTTCGATCGCGCGACCCGGCATTCTTCGACGGCTGCGTCCATCGACCGCCGTTCGGCGTCGATAGAGGCCAGTTCGGAGGCGAGGAGCGAGCTGATGAGCGGATCTTCCGCATCGAACCCAGCGGCCTCGGCGGAGACGCGGAGCGAGGACAGCGCCTTCTCGCGGATGTAGACCTGTTCCCCGCGCCTCACCTCCAGCCGAGCCACTTCGGCATCCCGCGTCTCGCTCTGCCGCGTCAGGCTCCGGATCTCCGAACCGAGACGCACCTCCTCGGACGTCGCCGCGACCATTTCCGCCTCCAACGCGGCTATTCGCGCCCGCTGTCCCTTCAACTGCTCCCCCAGGAGCGCCTCGATCTCGGTGGCCCGATGCTCGGTGGCCCCGCATACCGGACACGGGTCGCCAGCGACTAGCAGTTCGCGCAGACGCAACGCCGCATCGCCTGCAGCTGCTTCGGCGAATGCGCCGGCGATCCGCGCTTCCTCCAAGCGGACCCGTATGGCGGGTAGGGCGGCGGCGGCGGCGGCGCGAGCGGCCAAAAGGCCCTGCAGTTCGACGACCGCTGCGGATCGGTCGCTTCGCAGACGTTCTAGCGTCCCTTCGATGTCCGACGTCCGCACGACCTTGCTGCGCCAGTCGACCAAAAGCGGCTCGACGGCGGTGATCGCGTCCCGTCTGGCCATCAGCGCGATGCGCATCTGGTCTGGAGGCACGGCGGCCTCGGCGGCCGCCAGCGCAGCCTGGTCCGCAGCGTGGCCGGCAACGGCGTCCGCCAAGCTGAGCCTGGTCTTCTCGGATTCCGCGTCGGCCGTCTCAAGTTCGCGCTGCGCGGCGATGCGATCGGCCTCGAGCCTCTCCAGGCCCAGCGCCACGGTCGCATGCTCCGCGAGGTGACGCGCAAGGTCGTCCTCCCTGGTCTCGATCCACCCCACGGCCGCATTCGCGGCCAGCCATTCACCGTGAACGCCTCGTGCCGCAATCGCCGACCGCAATGCGGCGAACGCGTCGTTCTCGACGGTTCTGCAGTCTTTCAGGCCGGCTGCGCGTGCGGCACGCTGTTCCGCTAGTTCGGCGAGCGCCGCCGTGGTCTCGGCGAGCCTTCTATCGGTGGTGCGCGCCTCGTCGATCAGCGGTTTGAGGATCGTCGCCCGTTCCGCCAAGGCTGCGGAGGCCACGTTGGACAGCCGTGCCTCCTCCTCGGCGGCCTCCACGGCCAATACGGCTTCGCCGGCGTCGGCCGCCCGTCGGACGACCTCCGAACGGTCCTCCTCGACGGTCCGCTTCGCCGCGACCACCGATGTCCAGTCCGGAGCGAGCGCGAAGGCGAGCTTCAGACGTCGCAGGGCGTCCCGGGCAGGACCGGCTTGTGCGAAGGCCGTGGCCGTCCGCTCGACCTCCGTCTCGCAGGCGCCGAGACGCGTCGTGAGCGTGTGTCGATCCGCTTCCCACTTCGCATCGAGTTCGAGCGACGCCAGCGCCGCGGCTGCGAGCCGCTCCTGGGCAATCGCCGCGTCCCGTCGCGCCTCGGCGTCGGCGCGGGCTACCTCGTCCAAGCCGTTCTGCGCCTGAAGACGATCCGAAAGGCCCTGCTGGATCAACCGCAACCCGGCGGCCTTTTCGTAGGCCGCCCGGCCGAGGTCCGTGTAGATCCGCGAACCGGTGAGCCGCTCCAGAAGGACCGCGCGATCGTTGTCGTTGGCCTTGATGAACGCCTCGAAGTCGCCCTGCGCGAGAAGGACCGCACGGCGGAACTGATCGGCCGACAGGCCGATGAGGTCCTGTATCGCAACCAATGTCTCGGTCTTCGTACCTCCCAATCGCTCGTCGGCGTCGATCCTCGAAAGAGCATGCGAACTCTTCTGCATCTTCGCGCCCGCCTTCTGGCGAGCGCGCTGCACCGACCACCTCGCACGGTAGCGACGCGCGTCGCGGCCGACGAAGTCGATCTCGGCGAACCCTTCGCCTTCGCCGTGCCGGAGGATGGTCCTCGGATCGGTTGCGGAGAGCTCGTCGCCCTGGTCGGTCTCGATCCTGCCGCGCGATGCGGCGCCTAGTCTGGGCACGGCGTCGAAGAGGGCGAGGCACATGGCATCCAGCAGGGTCGACTTTCCGGCTCCCGTCGGCCCGGTGATCGCGAATATTCCGGCGTCGGCGAGCGGCGGCGCTTCGAAGTCGACCTCGAAATCACCGGCCAGGCTCGCCAGGTTGCGCCCTCGGATGGCTAGTACCCGCATCAGTCCCGAGCCCCCTGCACGTCGATCATCAGGGACAGGAAGGCGTGCATCAAGGCCGCGGGCGGCTCGCCTCCGTGCTCCCGCTCGAACAATTCGGCGAATACCGCCTCCGGCTTCAGCTCCGAAAGATCAGCCTGGCGGGCGTCGATCGCCCGGCCGTCGGGCTCGTTGGCCTGCACGCGCACTATGCGGGTCAAACGGACCGGCTTGCCGCTCAGCGCGGCCAGAACCCTCGTCTGGAGATGAGGCTCCGGTCCATCAACGAGCACGGAGATCTCGACGAACGGCTGGAGTCCGCGCGCGATGTCCGCATCGAGGTCCAGCGCCGCGATCGCGTTCTCGACATCGGCCAAAGGCATCGGTCCGCTATCGGGAACGGCCAGGAACGGCGCGGGGCGGGGGATCGGTTCGTCACGGATCCGAGCGCCGCCGTCGACCAGGTCCACGACGGTCACCGAATGACGGTACAGCCGCTCCGTCGCCGAAAGCGGAAAGGGCGATCCGGCGTAGCGGATCGGCGTCGCTCCCGGAATGTCCTGAGGACGGTGAAGATGGCCGAGCGCCACATATGCGGCACGGTCGTCGAAGAGGGCCGCGGCCTCCGCCTCCTCGCCGCCTACGGCTATCCTGCGTTCGGACTGCTCCGACACGTCGCCGCCCCACACGTGCAGGTGACCGGTTAGGATCAGCGGCAACGCCCCGGAACGCTCCTTCCCCGCGTCGAGGACCTCGGCGTAAAGGCCTTCCAAGCCGCGCGACGCCAGATCCCCGGGCCGGCAATAGGGCACGGCTGCAAGCCAGGCAGCGGTCGCGCCGCCTCTTCCGGGAAGCGGCAGCAGAAGCCGATCGCAATCCGTGGCGCCATCCTTCCTCGGTAGCGAGCCGACCAGATGGACCCGTCCCGGACCGAGCAATGCCGAGGGAAGGTTGATGCGCGCCGCGCTGTCGTGGTTCCCGCCGATGATGACTACCGTGAGTTGCGGACAAGCGGTCGTGGCGTCGCGCAGGAAGCGGTAGAAGCGGGCCATCACGGCGATGGGCGGGTTGGCGACGTCGTATATGTCGCCCGTCACCAGAAGGAGATCTGCGTCCTCCGTCTTCAACCGGTCGAGCAGCCAGTCCAGGAACATGTCGTGCTCGACGTCGCGGACATGGCCGAACAACTCGTGGCCCATGTGCCAGTCCGAGGTGTGCAGGACGCGGTACGGACGTAGGACATCGGTCATCGCGCTAAATCCGATCTGGCGTACCATGGCATGGTGGGCGGGAATGCGTCGACGCGGGCTGGGCAGCGATGCCTGACAAGGCGATCCGCAACCGATTTGGCTGACCGGAGGGGAGCCCCCTCGTTGAGCAGTCCCGACTCGTTCACCGGTTCTCTACCTCCGCGGCGTTGAGGCTTCCACCCGCCGTTTCATGTGACGGACAATCGGAATATGGACGGACACCGATTAATTACAACATTTCTGGAAATAAAGAAATCCAAAATTTATCGCGGCGTTGTTCGACATCCGAAGCGAGACGGAAATCGCACGGTATCACCGCGGTCATCGCGTCAGGTCCGGTAGTCCGGTCTCCCCCGGTCCGGCGAAACGGTGAAAAGGACCACCGACCTTTGGAGCCGAACATTCCGCGCAACCGACCACGGGCAAGCAAGCCTAAAGATCGATCGAAGCCGACAGCTTGAAGGTCCGCGGGGCGCCCTGAAGCAGGTCGGGGCGCGAGCTGTCGAAGGCGGTCGCCCAATATCGCTTGTTCGCGACGTTATCGACGCCGAAGCGCAGGGTCAGCGGCCGGTCACCCACCACCGCGACGTATCGGGCGCCGAGATCGACGCGCGTCCAACTCGGCAGCGACAGCGTGTTAGCCGCGTTGGCCGGCTGCTGCCCGGTATGCACGACGCGACCGGTCACGGTGAGGGCGGGCACGAACGGCAGATCCCATTCCACGTTGCCGTTGATCAGGTAGTCCGGCACACCGGCGACCTTACGTCCCTCGTTGAGCCCGTTGGTCTGACGCCGAAGCCTGGCATCGATCACCGACCCGCCGGCAATGATCCGCAGGCCGTCGACCGGCTCCGCCTGGATGCTCAGTTCGATACCCTTGTTGCGCTGAAGCCCGGAGGCCTCGAACCGTGCGGCGTTCGCGGGCGGTGCGGGCAGCGCCGTGGCGATCGCCGTCGCCCGTTCGGTGGTGAAGAGCGAAAGGGTGGCGGTCACAGCGTTGAGTGTGAGCTTGCCGCCGACCTCGTACTGCGTCGACCGGAACGGCGGCAGCACCTCGCCCAAGTTCACGATGTTCAGGCCCCCGCTGATCGCAGGGGCGGTCGCACCCTGGACCAGCGCCTCGATACGATTGGCATAGAGCGAGACATGGTCGATCGGCTTGACGACCAGACCGACGACCGGTGTGATCGCATCCTTGCGATACTCGCCAGTCTGCAGCGCGGTAACGTTCGAATAGGCCTTCACGACGATCTGCTGCAGCCGCAGGCCGCCGGTGAGCAGGATGCGGTCCTCCCATACGCCGATCGTGTCCGAGGCGAAGACGCTCGTCAGGCGGGTCCGCGATATCGGGAAGGGATCGGCCAGATTTCCGCCTTGCGAGGTGACGCGGCTGGGCTGGGGTACCACGACGGGCGCGTAGATGTTGGTGGTGCCCGACGAGATGGCGTAGAACTCGAACGCGTTGCGGTTGGTCAGCCAGTTCATTGAACCGCCGACGTTGAATTCGTTCGTGATGCCACCTGCGGCAAGCTTCACCCGCACGCCTGCCTGCGCTGCTTCGTTGTTGTCGGTGCGGGGGATGCGCGAGCCGGATACCGACGCTGCGCCGGTCGTCGCATTAAGCAGCGACAGCGTGCTGTAGAAGCCGTCCTCCGCTCCGTCGCGCGCGCCGAATGCTGCGTAGACCATCGCATCGTCCGACAGGTCGTATTCCGCGCGGAACTGGCCGTACACGTCACGCAGGTTGGTGAAGTAATAGGGCTGACCGTAGTTGGTGTCGGCCTTCGGAACCTTGGGAATGACGGTGATCGCAGCAGGAAGCGTCAGTTTCGGACGGATGTGGTTCACGCGCACCTTCTGGTAGGCGAGATCGAGCGACAGCCGCAGTGATCCGTTATCGTAGTCGATCGCGCCGCCAAGCAAATATGCGCTGCGGAACTCGTCCTCGATCGCCACGTCACCTCGCCGGGCCGCACCATTGATGCGCACGCCCCACTCGCCACCAGCGCCGAAGCGGCGGCTGACGTCGAAACTGCCGCCGACATGCCCGCCGGACGTGTAGTTCGCGGTCAGCCGGGTCAGTGGCGCCTTACCTGCACGTTTGGGGATCAGGTTGACGCTGCCGCCGATCGCCGTCCCGCCGGGTGCCGCGCCGTTCAGGAACGCGCTCGACCCGTTCAGGACCTGGACTGCGTCGTAGAGCTCTGGAGCGATCAACTGGCGCGGTGTGATGCCGTACAGCCCGTCGAAGCCGATATCGTCGCCCGCAAGCGCGAAGCCTCGGATGACGAACTGCTCGGCCGCATTGCCGAAGCCGTAGCTCGTCCGCACCGACGGGTCGTTGTCGAGCACCTGGCCGAGCGTCTGCGGCTGCTGATTGAGGATCAGCGCGGAATTGTAGCTCTTTATGGCGAAGGGCGCGTCCTCCGCAGGTTTGTCACCGAGGACGCCGACCCCGCCCGCCGTGCGTCACTCCCGTCCGGTTCGCCTTCTGCGCGGTGACGACGATCTCCTCGGTACGCTTCTCGGACGCCGCATCCTGCGCCTGGGCGGGACATGTTGAGGCCAACGCGTATGAGCCAACGGCCAGACGTAGAAGGGAGCGGGTCTTGATCACGGGCATGTCCTCGATTGCGCTGTCTTGGGGTCGCAGATGTCGTTCAGGTCCGGCGGGCGCGCATGGCCCAGCCGACGGTCACGATCGGTACGGCGAGACCCACCCACGACAGCATGTCGCGCCAGCCATCGCCGGTCAGCGCCGCGATCAACGCGCCGACGCTCAGGACCCCGATCATCGCCGGGGCCCCGAAGATCGCAGCGAGGCTCTGCCGCGAATGTCGCCGCTGCGTCATTCAGCCGGCACTGCCACGCCGCCCGTTTCGACCTCGCGGACATGTGCCGCGGGGGATGCGCGTCTCTTGCCGAGCCATAGGTATAACCCGGACGCGAGCACGACGATCGCGAAGAGGTCCAGCACGGCCCACAGGATCTTGAGCGGCAGTCCGCCATAATCGCCGAAATGCAGCGGGCGGGAGAGCGAGAGAGCCTTGTTGTACCACGGCATCGACCGCGCGGTGGTGAAGGCACCCGTCTCGGCGTCGACCAGCGCAGGTGTGAGAAGACGCTTGGTGAGCGGCGTGTCGCCCTGGAAGAACACGGCATAGTGATGCTTCGAACTGAAATTTCCCCCCGGAAAGCCGATGAACTGCGGGTTGTTGCCGGGGAGTGCTTTGCGCGCCGCGGCCATCGCCTTGTCCAGCGACCCGTAGCGTGAAGGCGTCAGCGCGTCCCTGCCGGCATATTCGCGCGTCATCGAGGCGAGCTCGTTCCGCTGCCAGAGCTTGTTGATCGGCTTTTCCAGCGTGTTGACCACGCCGGTGAGCCCTACGACGGTCATCCAGGCGAGTGCGACGATGCCGAGCAGATTATGGTAGTCGAGCCACTTGAGCCTCGTGCTGCGCGACGTTCGCAGCGTGCCGAAGGCGAGCTTGCTCATGAAAGGCGCGTAGAGCACCACGCCGGAGACAAGCGCGGATGTGAACAGCAAGCCCATCGCACCGAGGAACAGCATGCCCGGTAGGCCGAGGAACATGTCCGTATGCAGCTTCAGCAGGAAGTGCATGATGCCGCCGCCATCCTCCTTGCTCAACAACTTGCCGGTCGAGCGATCGAAGACCTGCGTCGTCATTTCCGAACCCGGCGCGTCCGGTGTCGGTCCGGTGGTGATGGTCATCGATGGCTGGTCGTCGTCGAACGCCATGAACAACGGCACTTCGCCTGGGCGCATGGCGAGCGCCGTGGACATCATGGTGTCGAGCGGGAGTAGTCCACTCGCAGTGCCGGACGAACCCACCCCCGGCATTCCGAACTGCGGGGTGCCGCCACCCATTCGATCGATCTCGTCACTGAAGATGAGCGGCAGGCCCGTCGCGCACAGCATCAGCAGGAACAGCGTGCAGACCAGGCCAGTCCATTTGTGCACGAGATACCAAGTGCGGATCGAGGAACTCGTCATGAAAAACTATCGCTGGCTGATGATATCAACTCGCATTAGCGCGGTGAGCGTTCAATGCCAGCGGATAATGCTCATATCTCCGGGGGCCTCGAGAGACATCGCGGAGGCCGCGCCGTCCGCGGCGGGCTCACCTCAACTGCCCGATGCGAACCTGCAGTCAATTCAGAGTGGAAGCGGCAACTGAGCCGTCTCCAGGCAAAGCGGATGGTACAGGGCGTCGTAAACATGCCTAGCGACTTCGCGCCGAGCATCGGCTCTCAACCGCTCCTGTGATGAGGTCAGGCCTGCAAGCGCCCAGTCGGGCGACTGATCTATCAGATCGGCGATACGATCAGCTGTTATGATACCTGCCATCAACACAGCGCCGTGGTGAAAGTGCCGTAGGGTGAAAGGCCCCGTTTACCGAACTCCGCTTCGATCGGCGCTAGAAGACTTTCAGGGCCGTCCTCGATGCACTGGAAGTAGATCGTCTGGATTTCGCAGTTCCTGAGTTCAGGCAGAATCTCGGCAATCAGATTATGTGTCTGGGATAGCGGTTGTGCGCCGTCGCGCATCGGGTCGAGTGCGTGTGCCATAAGAACATATGTGGAACATATTAGACGACGGTGTCAACAGGAGCGTACGGTCGCCGCCGTTAGCATCCTGCCGAGGCGACGCACTCCGCGGCATTTCCAGTCCTCGGTATCGCGAAGCGGTACGCGACGGAATCAGGTGGCGCAGAGGCTTCGGGGGCACGGGTAATGCCAGAACATGTTGGGATCACGCATTCGGATTGATCGAACCCGGGAACGCGCAGTCCGGAGGTCCCGCCGAGAAGCGAAGCTTCGACCTGGCGCTCCGCTCAACCTGTGGATAACACGTGGATCGATCTGTGGATAAGCGATCCTTTAAGGGTCGAGCCAATTTGGCGGTGGGTAAGTCGTCAGTTATCCACATACTCTTGCACAAGGCCGAAAACCGTCCCCAGCCTGTGGGTAACGTGGACGGTTCGATCGAATCGGTGAGATTCATTGGAGCTCTAAGAATCAACCTGTGGGCGTTTCAGGGGAGAACGCTGATCACCCGTGACTCACGTGCCAACTACTTCAACAATCTGAATCTAGATTCTTAGATTGTAGAGGAGACTCGACGCCGATGATCAGCTCCCAAGTTCGCGTTTCCAGCCGGTAGGCGTCGAAGGTCAGGCCGACCTTACCGATACCGAGAGGTGGACTAATTCGAGGAAACGTTGGTTGATCCGATGGTCCCGTCGGCGATTCCGCCTGCCGGATGACGGCAATGTCACGACGGACCTTCGAACGGGCCATCAAGAACGATGGTCGACAGGACGAACGGGTGCTGAGGCTGACCGTTCGTCCTGGAGGCCGGGAGGGTACCGGGGAGTTGCGAAACGCGTGTCCGGGCGACCGAGCTTGCGAAGCCGGCCCACGGCCCCTGGGGGGGGCGTGCCGGCAACTTCGGTTCGAATTGCCGCAAACACGTCTCACCCGGTTGGAGCGCTCCTCCCCGCTCCCGTCCACGAAACCCGCGGCGCATTGTTGCAGCTGTTCAAAGAGGCGCGGCGTTCGACGGCGTGCCGGCTACGCTGCCGCGTCGCTTCAGCCTCGTCGCCTGTGCCCGACGGACGACGCGGTCGAGGTCATCACGGGAGTTAACGCCCGCTTGCAGACACTCCCTCTCCAGCACCGCATGTCTCGAGTTGCCGATCGTTGAGCATCGGCGGAGGCGAACAAATACGGATTGGCAGGATTGGGGTGGCGATGGTCGCGGTGGCGTTTGCCGGGTTCGCCATCAGCATCGCCTTCAAACGGTCGGGTTCAACCGCCGTCGTTGCCTTGATTTATGCGTCCACCTGAATGATTATCGCGGGCGTGACATGCTGGTTTGTCGCTACCGCTAGATGGCCACGGCAGCGCCCATAGCTTGGACGCGTCCGCCCGCTTGCAGACAATCAAGGCGCATGTGAAAGTAACGTCGATGGAGGGTGTCTGTGACTGTATCGGCGAGTTCTCGAGCAGCTAATCTCGAAAGGTGGCGTCCGGCCCTTTGGGCTATCCTTGGGGTCTTGCTCGTCCTTCCAGCCATCGCGATGTTGTTCGCCAACGAGGTGCGTTGGACAGGTGCTGATTTCATTGCGGCTGCCGCCATTTTCGGCGTTTTCGGCTGTGCGATTGAGCTGATTGTTCGGTTCGTTGACCAGTCGGTCTTACGGATGTCTCTCTTTTGCGGAGTAATAACAGCTGCCTTGGCGATCTGGGCCGAGGGTGCAGTCGGCATCCTCTAGCTTGTGTATCGGACGGCGACTTTCCTCTCCAACCCGGGCGTTCCCGAAATGCGATCCTGAAGGGAGGGGAAAGACTGGTTGGCCGGAAATGCCAGTCGGAAGACATTAGGAAAGCGGTCGGTCGGAAAATCGAAGCGAGCGCCATGGTCACCGTGCGGCGTAGCGGCTCCTCCACGTGAGCGGAAAGGAGTCCGGCTTGGACAAGCCGCCGTATACCTCGATCGTGGCCCATCCGATCTCGGCGTCGAGCTCGGCGGCGCACACATCGCGCGACCAGAGACGCTCCTCCGGATCCCACCGGTACCCCCGCGTCTTGAGAAGGTCCTTGGCGGCAAACGGAGCTCCGATCGCCTCGATCCTCCAACTGGGCTGGGACGCGGTCTCGACCAGGGATTTGAGGACCGTCCCTCCGGTTTCGAGCGGATGGTCGAGCAGATGGAGCAGCGCCGTGACATCGGTCTGCGCCCTGTGCGGATCGTAGAACCACCCCATCTGGGTCAGCAGGTGGGACAGGGTCCTACCTTCGAAACCGTGCGCCTTCCAGTCGATGTCGCGCATGGAGCAGACCCAGGGCCGGCCCAGGGCGAAGGGCAGGCGGCTTTCGACGAACGGCCTGTCGAAGCCGGCGTTGTGCGCGACGACGAAATCGGCGTCGGCGATGAGGCTGGCGGCGATCGGATCCGTGATCCTCTGACCTGCCACGTCCTCCGTCCTGATCCCCGTCAGACGGGTGATCTCCTCCTCGATGGGCATCCCGGGATCCTCGAGCCAGCTGAGCGGCCTGCCCGTCATCACGATGCGTCCGTGCTCGGTCGCCCAGAAGCGTTGGAGCGCGAGTTCGATGATCCGGTGCCGGCGATGATCGAGACCGGTCGTCTCCACGTCGATGGCGCAACCGATCATCATGCCGGGCACGATTGCGACGGTGTCGGTCCTCCTCATCTGACGGAGCCGCTTCAGCACGCGGTAGTCCGCGTGGCGGGCTAGGGCCTGGGCGACCGCGTCGGCGGCCAGCGGCATGACGATCCTGTCGGTCGTGCTCATGCCGCGAACCGCTGTTCGACCATCACTTCCAGCCCGTCCGCGAGCGGAGACGTGGGATCGGTGGCGATCTGGGTCAGCATGTCCACGATGACCGCAGACAGCAGGGTCGTCGCGAGCGGGGATCCGGCGTCGAAGCCCTCCTGCACCACGGCATAGGTGGCATAGTCGCGGCCGAAGCGCTCCCCCAGGCGTCTGATGGCCTGCTCGGCGTCGGCTGCGATCATGGCGGCGAAGGCATAGACCTTCTGACCGTCGCGTTCCTCGATGAACATCGACGTGAACAGGCGGCGATGGGAAAGGGGGCTTTCGAGGCGATCCGAAGAAGCATCGTCCGCGTCCCGTTCGGCATCTGGGTGGGGCTCTCCTTCATCGTCGCCGAGCGCGTCCACATCCTCCGGGTCGGCGTCCAGGCCCAGACCGAGACCGTGCACGAGAAGCGCCCGCATGCACGCATCTCGGCTCAGGCAGGCGTCGATGGCGGAAGCTCCCTCGAACAGGCGCCTGGGTGCGAGGAGCCACGCCATCGGGTCGTGGGCGATGCCCTCCCTCTGGAAGCGGGCTCCGGTCTCCGAAGCGATCAGGGCCAGGCGGAGGAGTTCGCGGCGCGTCGTCGCCATGTGCTCGTCGTCGGGAGCGTCCTGATCGAGCGGATCCTCGTAGGTGAAGGGGAAGAGTCCCGCGGGCGGGGGCATCGTTGCCAAGCTCTTGTCCAAGACGTCCATGCGCATTGTCTGTTCTCCTGTCGCCGAGCGTTTTCCTTCGTCTACGAGTGCGTCGGGTGGCGACCTCCCGATGGATCCGATGTAGCACGGCGCGCGTCATAGTTCAATAGTTCTAGAAACGTCGAACTATTATTCGTTCTCCGAGTGGCAAATGCCTGTTGCGGAACGGATTAATTCCATTATTCTAGAAGGATGGACGAAAAGCTGACGATCATGCGGTTGAGTGCGCTCGCTCAGCAAACCCGATTGGCGACGTTCGCCCTTCTCGCAAAGGCAGGTCCGGCGGGCTTGAACGCCGGCGAACTCGCTGCTCGCGTCGGCGCACCGGCGAACACGATGAGCGCGCACCTCACGATATTGACGCATGCGGGGATGATCAGCCAGACGCGGTCCGGACGGAACATGCTCTATCATGCCGTTCCTCAGGCGATCGCCGACCTCGAGGGTTTCATTGCCGGGCTCAGGCCCGAGGCATAAGTCGTCCGGGTTCGATTTCGGCGAGGCTACCTAAAGCCTGCGCAGGAAGCCTGCTCAGCGCGTCTCCTTGACCGTCTGGCGGATCCTCAACGCCTCTTCGACGCTCAACCCGATGTCCAGCGACAGCTTGAAGAACTCCTCGTACGCCTCGTGGGGAGGGAGGCCATGCCGTCGGACGAGCGAACGGGCGAATCTGCCGAGTTCGAGCGCGTCCCCGTAGGATACCCATTCGGGGTTCCCGACCTCGGATGCGAAGGCCGTCATGACTGCGGGCGGCAGCTCCGCTCCGAACAGCATGTAGCGCAGGTGCTTCACGAAGCCGGGATGGGTGTAGACTTCTTCCCCGACGTTGCCGTTGCGTTCGAACATCTGCTTCCGCGAGCCTTTGGGTCTTCCGGGGTGGTACTCCGGATCGTTCCAGTACCCGATCCGATGCGCGGGCACCGCGTTGCGCTCGTTCAGCGAGGCCAGGAGCGCGAGCAAGGGCTCCTTGTTCGCCATGTACGCCGTGCGCCTGTCGGCATGCGGCCTATCCCCATCACTGAAGTCGATCCGTCGACCAGCTCCTCCTCGGGGGCTGTCAAAGCTATACGGTAACGTTCCATTCGAGCTCCTGACGGTTTGAAGCAGCCATGATGCTCGACGCCACATCCGCGCGAACCAGCTTGGCGGCATGATCAAGGTCGGTCGCACCGCGGTCAAGCGGGACCGGGGCGGATGCGCCATGGGTGCCGTCCAATCTCCGAGGCTGTCACGATCCGGATTGGAGGCCGCTCATTTCCCAGCCGACCGGCATCGATTTTTAGCGGCTCAGGTCGATGCCGATCACCGCCAAGCGGACCTCATGGTTCATCCGCCTCTCGATTTGGATCGCCTTCGCACGTAGACGGGAGATCACCGCCTCGAAATCCATCATCGTCGCCGTTTCGGAGCATTGCCAGCGGCGTGCCTTGTTCATCGTCACGAGCAGACAACCCGCACGGCAATCGTCGTGCTGCATGTACTGGCCGACCAACTGTTCATCGAGCGCGGTCTCTAGGTCCGCGACGCTGTAACCGTTGTTCGCGAGCTTCATCTCGATAACGGCTTGAGCGTCCGAGCGCACCGACAGTAGGCGGATATCCGTTTCCTTGTCGTTGGCGACGAGAGCCTCGCGGTCGACCCGGTAGACGCCGTTCTCACGCTCCTGCAACCTTCTGGCGAACCAGACCTGCATGTTCTTCTCGTGATTGATCCCGACCAGGATCGGACGTTCCGAGAACTCATGCGCGGCGATGTCGTGACGGAGTTCGGTCAAGCGGTCCATCATCAGCTGGAACATGCCGTTGCGGTCCGCGGGGGGCGCTTCGCCATGGGCCTCGACGTGTGCGATATCGGCGTCCCCGCTTGCCGGACCTTCCGCCTCGGTGGCCGCCTTCTCGCGCGAGAGTTGATCGAGGCGATCCTTGAAATGCGCGAACAGCGGGTCCGCCCGCATCGCCTGCTTGACCGCCCAAGCCTCGGGGCCGGTGCAGGCCAGCAGCGCGTTCAGGACCGCTCCGCGGCCATGCTGCGCCTCGTCGCGCGACGTCGGGCTGTATGTCCCGGTGCCGGATCGTTCGATGTCGTCCACCAGCCGGATCTCGGCATAGGCCAACCGAAGCAGCCTCAGGAGCAGCGGCGGAGTGAACCGCGGATCGGACAGGTCCGGGCAGAAGCGCGCGCTCCGACGGTCGCTGAATGTGGCGAACAGGTTGACGCTGAGCCGGTAGCGGGCCTGCGGGTCAAGTGGATCAACAAGCCGTTCGAGCGTGCCAATAGCATCCTCCGGCGACGTGCTGAGCAGCAGCATGAGCCATAGGAGGACGAAGGGACCGCATGGATCGGCCTCCAAACGGCGCCTGGCGAGGTCGAGCAGTTCCGATTTTTCCACCGAACTCCGAAGCAGATAGTCCAACGCCCGCTCGAGATGATCGTACATCCGAGCCTGCTCATGCTCGCCGTCGAAGGAGGCCGTCGTCGTCAGGCCCCATTCCTTCACGCGGGGGGCGAAGAACTCCAGCACGCCGTGATCCGCACGCGAGAAGTCTGCCAGCAGTCCGGGAAACACGAACGTGATCGCATCATCGAGTTGAGCGGACAGTTCCCTTCCAAGAGTCCGGTCGACCACTTCAGGGTGATGAACGACGAGTTGCGCCAGCCAAGGCGGGACTCCGTTCATCTCCTCCGGCGCCAATCTGGCCGCACGTTCGGCGTCCTCGGGCACGAGGTCCTTCGCCCAGTCCGGATTCTCCGCTTCGGCGTAGACGCCGGCGAGCGCATGGACCCAGTTGGTCCAGACCGTGTTGCGGTCAACCTGTGCACGCTCGCTGCGAAGCGGCACTTCGACCGTCCGCCAGAAGTTGCAGAAGGCCGAGCGGACCCTGTCAGCGACGCCGTCGTCGAAATGCGTCGTGATGATCGGGCGGTTCCAATGGGCACGCCAACCGCGATGTTCGGGGGCTTGTTCCAGCACCTGGGCAAAATCCCGGACCACGCGGCTATCGTCGGTTTCGGCGAAATAGGCATCAGGGTCGCTGAGAACCTTGTTACGCCAAGTAACCCACGTCTCTATCGCAGCCCGTTCCTCGGCCTTTCGCTTCCCGGCATCCGCCTTCCACTGGGCTTCCTGGGCTTCATACGTCCTGTCGTACATCGGCGGGGCGAGTCGCTTCTCCAGTTCTTCCGTCCACCGCCGTTCTGAGACCGTCAAATTCCGCAGCGCGGCCACCCGGTCGTCGTCCAACGTACCGTTCAGTCTGATCAGTCCCATCGCATCCCGGAATGCCGCGGCCCGCGTCTTCCGCTCGATGGTCCCGTCACTGGAGATCGCGATGAGCCAGTCGAAATCGTCATCGTGGAATTGGCCGACCAATGTGCCGTTGGCGAGGTTCGCGCCGAACTCATTCCCGTTTCGCGACGGCACATGCGCCGCACAGAACGCACCTTCGGCCACGTAGGTATCCCTGCGCCAACCGCGGGGTGCCTGCCTGAACCGCCTGACCAGATCCGCTCCAGGCTTCTCGTCGCCATATTCATTGCCGCGCAATCGCGTAGCGACGACGGCGGCGGCGATCAGATCGCGAGAAGGGGGAGCATCGCCGTCTAGCCCGATCAGGCAGAGCGTCGCGAGAGCGGGCGAGAGATGCCTGTAGCGACTGACGAAGTACGGCCAGTCGTCGCTGCGTTCGATGCTGTCCTCCATCAATCGGGCGAGAGACGCGCGGAACTCCTCAGTCTGATCGCTGCCTAGGCGCATGCCCGGGATCATTCGCGGCAAGGTCCATTCGATCCCGCCGACGCTATGCCTGGTGACATCGATCTGTCCGATCATGCGGACAAACCGATCGATCGCCATGTGCTTCGGAAACAAAGACCCGATTGCGCCTTCCTTGATTCCCGAAGGCCAGTGCGGCTCCGTCAGGACCGAAGTCACCAGCGCGTCGAGCCCACCGGGCTCGGTCATCTCGGCGAGCGCGGTCAGCGCGGTGATGCGATCGGTCTGCGTAGCCTTCGGGTCGTTGGCCACCTC
This sequence comes from Sphingomonas faeni, assembly GCF_030817315.1. NCBI lineage: Bacteria > Pseudomonadati > Pseudomonadota > Alphaproteobacteria > Sphingomonadales > Sphingomonadaceae > Sphingomonas > Sphingomonas faeni. The sequence goes on from NZ_JAUSZF010000001.1 coordinate 3,200,145, forward strand.
GGCAGCGATATCGAGACATCCTTGCATGCGACCGGCTTGGACCAGATCGATGAGCAGTTCGCGAACCTCCGGGCTTGTGCTGTCTTCGTTCCAGAGTTCGCGAACGGTGGACGACAGTTCGGGGGAGGCGAAGCGCAGAACCTGCGGATAGGGAATACGAACACCGCGCCATTCGTCACGTCCGTACCTGCGGACATATTCCACCAGGATCCGACACCTGGCGCTGATCGGAAACCCTTCCGGGTCGCCATCGTCCATCAGAGCCTCCGGCTCGCGGCGAAGGACCTCGTCGCGAACGGCGTCGTTCCCGATGGCAAGCCAGGCCGCAACCGCACGCATCGATGGGAAGATGAGTTGCTGCCCGTAGCATTCGCCGAACAGCAGTCCGAAAAGCGCCGACCTGGCCATGTGGTTGGTTCGGGAGAACCGGTTCAATCGCTGCGCCGCGAGGAATTCCACTGCGGACCGGTGATGGAAGCGGACCCGGCCATAGCTGGCGAAACCGAACAGGGGTCGCTGAAGCAATTCCCCCCGCTCCCGCTCGGGCCAGTCGGGGAGGATGACCGACGGGTCGAGGGCCGCTTCCTGCTCGGCTGCATCGAGCGAGAGATCCGAGAAGCGGATGGTGCGCTTGCGCGTCAGGATCTGGGCCAGCGCGAGCCGCTCGGCCCCTTCCAGCGCCTTCGCGTCGGACAAGGTGACGTGGCGCTTGCGGTAGCCGGTTTCCTGCAGCTTCCGGCGGACGTCCTCGGCGATCTGCTGGGACCGGGTTCCGAGCCGACCGTGCTCGTTCCAGAAGGCGCAGATCTCGATCAGCTCCTGCGGTCGCCGCGCGAATTCCCAGGCACGCTTCCTTGCGATCTCGGCGACCAGGGCGGGCACGTCCTTCACACCGCGCGAGCCCGCAATCCATTCTATCTGAGGCTGGCTGAGGGAGGTGAGGCCGAAGATCCGCACCCCGGTCTCGGGATCCCGATCCCCATCCTTCGGTTCACGGGTGGACGCATGATGTTCCTTGCGCGCCTCCCCACCGATCAGACGGCGGAACGTCTCGTCCGGTGAATCAACGGGTTCGGTTTCCGGGGGCGGCTGAGTGACCGGCAACTCGCTGGCGAAGGCGTCGAGGTCTAGCGCTATCGGCCTGCTGGTTACGATGATCCTCGCCCGATGCAGCTGTCCATCGATGGCATAGGCTAGCTTGCGGAGTGCCAGGCGGAAATCCCCATGGGAGAGTAGAAGCTCATCGGCGGAATCGAGGAAGAAATGCGCTTCCGAGTGCCCGTCGGAGAGCCACTGTTGGTAGCGGGCATATTGCACCGGTTCGAGCAGGAAGCGCAGGTCGTTCGTGGAGATGCCCTCGAGGGTCAGGAAGAACGCGGCCTTACCATCGGCGAACAACTTCCGAGCATGTTCCCGGCATTCGTGCGTCTTGCCGGCTCCCGCCGCGGACACGATCAAGGCCCGCCTGGCTTCGATCAGGTCGCCCCAGTCGATCGCGCCCCCCAGACCCATGGACTCGTATGCTTCGAGCTTGTCCGGATCCGCGATCTCCTCACGCGTGAGGTTCCGGAAGGATCGGCCTGAACCGCGATTCCGAGAAGACGTCTTCGTTGTGGCCATCGAAAATCAATGAACGCCAACGGCTGGCGCCTCAAGCACCTGGAGTCCAAACTCCCGAGATCGCCGAATAGGCGAGTCGAGCCCTCGCGGCGTCAAAACCGATGTTACGGAGTTTCCGAGGCATTCAACCAGGTCAGCCATGCGCATCTTGATATCCTAAAAAAACCTGGTGGAGCTCGCCAACCATTTCAGGACCGCGTGACGCGATTCCGATCGGAACGGCGTCCAGCGGACGGAAGGGACCGCTACGGGTACTTCGCGACCATGGGCAGGGCCCTTCGCGTCGGGCGCCTGGAGACGCCGGCGGCGACGGCCGACGGGGGCAGGGATCCAGTCGGATCGAGCCGAGTACCACATCCCAGGGCGCCGACCATTGGTTGCGACGATAAGGCTTCCATGACGCTTAGAACGAACTATCTTAATGCGGTCTGCAGTCGCAGGAGGAAAACGTGGGTACCCAGTCGATCAAAGACGAATTGCTCGCCAGATCGGCGGAACTGCGGTCCATACTCGCGCATGCTTCGCTTTCCATGCCGCGTTTGTTTGGATCTGTCGCGCGAGGGGAAGACAATGCGAACAGCGACATCGATCTGCTGGTAGACGCCGGTTCAAACTGCACGTTGCTGGATCTTTCACAGGCCCAGGACGATCTCGAGGATCGGTTCGGACGGCGTTTCGACCTCGTGACGATCAACAGTCTGCATCCTACGATCCGGTCACAAGCGATTGCCGAAGCGATCGCCTTGTGAGTAAGGCTCTGCCCTTGGATGACTACCTCGAGTTGCTTCGGCAAGGAGTTCAGGACGTCACCACTTGTACTTGCGGCATTGATTTAGAACGTTTCAGAGCCGATCGTGTTCGACAGTTGGCGGTCGTTAAGGCGATAGAGAACATTGGAGAAACCCCAGGCGACGTGCTCGCCGACTATCCCGTATTCGCAGAGAGAGAAAAGAGCATCGCGTGGCGGGCATGGAAGGGTGCCCGCAATCGCCTCGCCCACGGCTATCATAGTATCGACTACGACTTGGTATGGGGTATGGCTGAACGCGACGTGCCCAAGCTCGGCCAAGCCCTACAGGAAATCGCCGACTTCGAAGTAGTGCGACTGGCTTTCAGGCAAGCCGGGAAGACCCCGTCGAAGTAGTAGATCGCGAACCATGCGAAGAACGCCTTGGTTCGCAAGATTCCTGTTCGCGGGGCCGTGAGCCATAATCCTGCGCACCCGACGTGAGAACGAGCAAGAACGTCTTTTGACTTGCGTGATGTAAATGTACGTCCGGCTAGGCCAGAGCTGGTTAAGGCCGTACGTAAGCTCGGCGTCCGATCGATACCGATGCGACCGTCCCGTCGGGCCCGTCGCAAACCTGATCGAGGAAGCCTCGCGCCACCGCATGCCCGATACATCCCTTGTCCATCCGTCGTCTCTCCTCGTTGAAGCTGACGAAGATCGATAGGATGTCGCTTCCCGTGGCGTCGCGCAGACGGAGAAGCTCCGCCTCGAAGTGATCCTGACGTCGGCTATCCACGGCCAACGCGTCCTTTCCAAGTCGGGCCGCCGAGAAGCCATGCCGCGATTTTACGAATGGTTCGCTGCCTGCTCCGTAGGGTCTGTAGTCGAGTTCAACGTGGGTCCAGTTCGGCACGGTATGATCCTCCTGCAGCGGCGGCCGTCCGGGCAGGCACCTACGCGATGTTACCCGCCATCCTATCCAAGCGGTCGCGATGCACAAGGTCGCGTCCGTCTCGCCTTGGCTGAAATCTCAACGAAAGGTGCGCCGCGATAATCGACGGTAAAGGCGCACTTCGCTGTCCGAGAGACTCAGATGCCGCTCGGGTAGGGCGTGCGCTCGGACGTCACTTCAGAAAGCGTCCACGCAAGCGCGAAGCGCCACGCTCCCTAGCCGCCGGCACATCGAAGCCCGTCACGCCGCTGAAGTCGCTTGATCGGGTAGGCGCCGCACCGGACGGCTCGGCCCGCGATCAATTGCCTCGGGCCGTGCTGAACACCCCGCGCAACTGCAACGACGAGTGAGAGATTTGAAGGCTGTTCGCGACTTCGCTCAGGAACGGACAGATGAGGAAAACGTGATGCGAAGTGGCCAGTACGTCGGAGCCCGCCGCAATATGGGACCTTCGCATACGCGAAGCGAGCGATGAAGGGGGCGTCTCAGGTCGACCGCGTCCGACGCCACGTCTTGGACGAACTGCGCACCGGTCTCCTCCGCCCCGGATCTGCAATCAGCGTCCAGGACGCGGCGGCGACGTTGCGGACGAGCGCTACTCCTGTCAGGGAGGCGCTCGAGAGGCTGGTCGGCGAGGGGATCGTCGACGTCGGCGTGAAGCGTCAGGGATTCGCCATCCCCCGCTACGGCACGCGGGATCTTTCCGATCTCCATCGACTGCTCGAAGTACTCGGTCATGCGGCGTTCTCGGAACGGCGTCGTTCCGCGACCGCGTCCGCTCCGTTGACCGGAACTGCCGCGCAGCAGCCCGCGGCGGCGGTCGAGGACACGTTCCGCGTCATCGCGGCGAGCGCGGAGAACCATATGCTGTCGGCAGCGATCCGGCGGACATCGTTACTGCTGACCCCCTATCGCAGGGCGGAACCGACGATCGTCCCAAACTGGCTCGACGACCTCAACCGGCTGCGCGAAAGCATCGCGACCGGACGTGACGGCGCCAGGGCCCTGCGCGCATTCACCAAGGCGCGCATATCGCATGCGACCGAGCTCGCCGAACAGGGCCTCGGCGATATTCGCGATATCTATCAAGTATAGGTCGAATAGAGCCGACCGGCGTGATCTTCTAAGCGTGTCGCAACGGTTGCGGCATGTAGGAAGGAAACGATCATGAAGACGTATTTTCTCGTCGATCTGGGCCGCGCCAGCAAGGTCACCGCGGCGTCCGTAATCGGTCCGGTGGCGGAACGCGACAGCGGCCTCCTCCGCATCTACATCTGACTGGATCGGCGGCGTCCTCGGGCGCCGTCGTCTCGGCATGATCGCGCTTTCAGACCTCGTATACGGCGTCGCCATCGGCACGGACCTGATCCTTCTGGACGTTCGGGCCGATCGGTATCACGCGTTGGTGGGGGCGATCGCTGCGCAGGATGCGTCGATGCCCGAAGACGTGAGCGAACCCGCCTACATTCCGGAAGCCGCGGCTACGCTCATCGACGCGGGGCTGATGTTCGAGGGGGCGGGCCGCGGCCTCAGCCGGATGCATGAGCCGGTGAGGGCCTTGCTCGATCCAGGGCACGCGCCCGGCGGACGTCCCCGGATTCGGGAGTGCGTCGACCTGCTGGTGGCCGGGGCGACGGCTTGGTGGCGCCTGCGACGAGGCATGCCATGCCGCACGCATCATTCCGCCAGGCCACGGTCGCGGACGGCCGGGCACGTGGAGACGATGGCCGCCGTCGAAGCCTTGGAGCGGCTCAAGCTGTTCATCCCGACGCCGCGACGTTGCCTACCGGCGTCGCTGATCGCTAGTCTCTTCCTGGCGCGCCGGGGCGTGCAGGCCCAGATCGTCTTCGGCGTCCGGTCCCATCCCTTCGAGGCCCACTGTTGGGTCGAGTACGACGGCATGGTGCTCTGCGACGACATCGACCGCGTCTCGGCCTATCGTCCCATAGTGGTCGGGCAGCCATGACCAGCACCTTCGCCGTCCTGACGTTGCGTAGGTCGGAAGCGCGCGAGCGCTACTCCAGGCTCACGGCTATCCTCCTGTCGATGGGGCTTCGCCAAATCGGGGGAAGCGCTCGGCACGTCGTGCTAGTCGCACCAGAAGCCAAATGCGAGAGGTTTGCCGCGGGGACGATCGTCATCGGCGGTCTGAAGGGGCGCCATCGCCGGTCCTCTTCCACCGTGGATGGCGGAACCGGCCGTGCGGCCGAGCGCGCGGCCAGGGATCTGACCGGATCCGCCTGGGGATCGTACGTAGCGCTGTTCGACCTCGACGAGGATCCGGCCGCCATGGTCGACCCGTCCGGCGCCGGAACGGCTTACGAGATCGCGGACGACGATCTATCTCTGCTGTGCGATCACGTCACACCGTCGCTGGTGCGCCTTGCCGGATTCGACGACACGGTCGATCTCGACGCACTTTGGGGCTGCCTGTTCGACCCCACGACGGCGCTTCAGGCGAAGCTCCTGAGCGCCGGGCAACGCCTCGTTCCAGGTCGGCTCCACTCACTTCTAGGCCGGCGTGCGCCCCTCACGATCTGGTCGCCCGCCATGTTTCCGGAACGGCGCGACGATCCCGAGGGCAGACTGCGCGCGGCGCTGGATGTAAGCCTTGCGGGGACGGGCGCCCGTCGGCCTCTGGTACAGCTTTCCGGCGGCCTGGACTCGAGCATCGTCGTGGGCAGCTTGGCGCTGCTCGCGCCTGGGACGCAGGCAGTCACTGCGACGTCGTCCGCAGGCGACGTGGAGGAGACGCAATTCGCTCGGTCGGCCGCAGCGCACGCCGGGGTGCGGCTGATCGAGAAGCCCTCCCCGGGATACCCCGACTACCGGATGTTCTGCGACGCGCCGCAGATCGCGCATCCCTATCTCCACGGTCTGGACGATCTGTTCGGGCTCGGCGTCGATGAAGCCGCTGCCAAGGTCGGTGCCGACCTGGTGGTGACGGGGCAGGGCGGAGACGCCCTGTTCCTCAATACGGCCAGCCCGGTCGTCGCCGTCGATCGCAGGAGATCGTTGGGAAGCCGGGCGTCGTGGCGGTCCATCGTCGACGACGCCCGGCGAAGCCGACACACGATCTGGCACCATCTCCTCCCCGCGGAGATGGACCGGTTCAGGGGCGCCCGTCCGCCGGAGTACAGCATGGTACCGCCATGGGTCGCCGAGCGAACGCTGAGCCCACGGATCCAGCATTCATGGATCGACGATGCAGCCGGCCTGCCGCCGGGAAAGCGTTTGCATGTCGCGATGCTCGCCAATTCGCAGGTCTACCATTCCGAGCGGCCTTCTCCAGGACCGACGCCCCTCTATCACCCGCTGCTCTCGCAGCCGATGCTCGAAGCGGCACTGTCCCTTCCGGCATGGGTGCTCGCATCGGGTCCGATCAACCGGGGCTTGGCCCGGCGGGCCTTCGCGGCGCGCCTGCCGCCGGACGTAGCCCGCCGCGGGTCCAAGGGGGCGGCGACGACATTGTACGGCCGAGCGGCCGTCGCGAACCTCGCGTTCCTCCGCGAGCATCTGATCGGTGGCGCCTTGGCGGGCGCCGGGCTCATCGATGCGCAGAAGCTCGACGTCACGTTGACGACCGACCATCTTTTCCACGGGCAGCACAACCACTCCCTGATCCTCCTGGCCAGTTGCGAGGCGTGGCTCAGGGCGTGGAGACGGTGACCCAGGGAGCCGCTCGCAGCGTTACGCCGACTATGCGCGCGCAACGTCACCAGCTTCTCTTCATCTCGACCGCAATTATCCGCCCGAACGGTGACGCGTTGGCCGCGTCGAAACCGAGACCGTTCGCACGGTCGACGAACGGTGGGTCGGCATCGAACACGTTTTCGACGCCTACCGAGAACTGACAACCCTTCAGCGGCCCGGCACCCGGCACATAGCCAACGTTCAAATCAGCGGTCATGAACGCGGCAATCCTGCGGTTGGGCGTGCTCGCATCATCCTTGTACCCGCCTACGAAGTTGCCCGCCACGAACACCGATAGCGAGCCGCGCGTCACGTCGGCCGTTCCACGCAGTCTGAGGTCCGCGGGATAACCCAGCGTGTTCAAGCGGTCGACCGGACGGGACTGGGGGGTCAGCCTTTCGCTGTATCGGAAGAGCCATGTAGCGGAGAGGTTCACTCCGAGACGGCTTTCGCCCAACCTCCGCATCAGGCCCAACTCCGCATCGACACCGCTGACCTTGAGCGACGATGTGTTTGCAAACCGGGTGTCGATGATGGCGACATAGCCCGAAGCCGGATAGAATTCCGGGCTCGCGCCGGGCTCCGCCAGCAGCGCCCCCACTTTGGCGAGATCTACCGGGTCCGTCGCCGGCGTAATCCTCTGCACGAACGCCGCGAGCCGCGGGTCGGCTAGAGTTCGCGAAAGGTCGAGCAGGGCGGGCTGAGCGATCCGTTTCCTGAAACTCGTCGAGAAGACGCCGGCACTGAACGTCAGCCCTCGCATTCCCGCAGGCTCCAACGAGAAGCCGGCACTCGACGTCGCAGCCCGCTCGGCGTCCAGTTCCGGGTTGCCGCCGGCTATGGTGAGGACGGCGGCGGGGCCGCCCCCGATGTCGCGCAGCACAGTCGGCGCGACCCGGCGGGGTTCCCTCGTCTGTGCAAGCGCGGGAGCGCGAAACGACGTACTCCAACTCGCTCGAAGCCTGACGCCTTCCGCCGTTAGCCAGGACACGCCGATCTTGGGGTTGGTCGTTCGACCGAAGTCGGCGTACGACTCGTGCCGAAGGGCCAACGTCAGGCCAAGGGCCTGCATGCCCGCTGTTGCGTTGGACGGGCCGATCACTGGAACCTTTAGTTCTCCAAAGACCGCCCCGATGCCTCGTGCGCCCTCAAGGGGGGGAACCTTCGTCGGAACGGCTCCGGAAGTGAACGTCTTGCCGACCGATCTCAAGTTCTCCCGACGGTAGGAGAGTCCGACCGCAAGGCGAGCCTCCACTGCGGGCAGACCGAGCAGCGGCCCCTCGCCCTTGACGACCGCTTCGTCCACCGAACTGCGCCGGCGCGCGTGCGAGTATCCCGAACCTGCGAAGTCCAGTACCACGGCACTGTTCGCTCCGCCGGATCCGTAGGGATTGAAGAACCCGTCCCGGCTCGCCGCAAAGACCGTGGACGGATCGTCCGGAACCGCACCGAGGGCTTCGTTCAACGCGTTGACGTTGAGTTGGTTGGACAACGACTCGGCACTGCGCTCAAGGGAATGGGTGCCGTAGCCTTCGACGGTCCAGTCGCCGCCCGCCCGCCAGGTCGCTCCTCCGGTGATCGCGACCGCTGAAACCAGGCCTTGCGCTCGCGAAGGGCCGAGGTCGCCGATGAATGAATACGCCAGCACGCTGGAGGTCTGCCCCCCGAGGGAGACGAAGTAAGGGTTGGCAGCCGGGACGACGAAGACGGCCTGCGCCGCGGGTCCCCCGTAGCGGAAGGTCCGCCGTGAGTACCGCGTCTCCGCGAACAGATCGACTGCGGAGCCTACGTCCTGGTTCAGCCGGACGTACCCTGCATGCCGATCGAACCGCGGCGAGAGGTCAACGCCCGCGAAGACGTTCGAGAGGTTCATGCCCGGCCGTATCTCGGCGGGGGTCGGTTGACGTCCCGCTGCAAGAGCGGGAATGGCGAAGGCGGGGATGTAGGCCGAGGTTGCAGGATCGAAAGCGAGGATCGTACCAGGTGACGAGATGAAGGATCTATGATCGCTTCCTCCGAACGGGCTCAGATCGCCGGTGGAGGTATATGATCGATCGGCGGCCGAAAGGCCGTCCCGATGTTCGAAGTCGTATGCGGCGAAGAGGGATCCCGTGCTCCATGCAATACCCGCGCTCGAGGACAAGAGGCCGTTCCTTCGACCGTCGCGTCCGGAGCCGATGCGCGTTCGAACCTCCAGACCCTTCCGTCGATGCCGAAGAAGGATGTTGACCACGCCGCCGATCGCATCCGACCCGTAGATCGCCGAGGCCCCGTCGGTCAGGATTTCGACGCGATCGACGGCCAGCGAAGGTATCGCCGACAGGTCCGTCAAGTCTCCGCGCGCGCCCGATCCCGCTACGCGCCGGCCGTCGAACAGCGTCAACGTGGCGCCGGCACCGAGACCGTGCAGGTTCGCCGACGACGTCATCGAATAGTTCACGCCTGCACCGTCGGAGCCGGTCAGGGCGGCCACCGGGTTCCCCGATCCGCCAAAGTTCACCACGCGCGCCGAGATCGCATCGGCGACCGTTCCCAGTCCGGCACGCTCGACATCCTTCCTGCGCAACGTCTTCACGACGAGCGAAGGATCGCCGCCCCGTATGTTCGTTCCGGTCACCACGATCTCCGGAGTCGGACTGGAAACCGGTTCAAGCGGGAAAACACGCGGCCCGGGCCGGGTCCTGATCACCACAGTGTTGGCGGACGTGCGTTCGATGGACAGTCCCGAACCGGAAAGGATGCGGACCAATGCCTCCTCCGCATCCAGCCTCGTGTTCATTCCCTTGAATCGCCGGCCGTTCACTTCGTTCGAGCGGTAGAGGATCTGTCGTCCACTGATGCGGGCGTAGGTTCGGAGAGCATGGTCCAAGGTCCCGGCAGGAATGGTGAACTGCCTGGACCGCGCTTGGGCAGCTGCCGTCGCCGGAAATACGGTCGTCAGGAGCACGCAGAGCAGAGATGTACGAACAGATTTTGCGCTGACCATGGTGGTGCCGCCCCCGCCGTCCCGAAGGCTATCCGGACTTGCCGACGTAGTCGAGGATATGCAGCGGAAGCGTCCGACGCTCTCGAAGAGCTCGGTGGCAGGATGCAGCTTCGGTCGTGCTCTGGAATTCGAACCCCCTTTCGCGCCCTCGCAAATCAGCTTGAAACCGGGAGCGAGGTGCGGCGTTTGCCGGCGTCAGCATTCTTTCGGGCGCAGGATTACCGCGAAGCCCGCCGGATCGCGCCTTCGCCCAGCAACGCCTCCATCGCATTGGCGAAGCCCTCGGGATCGTCCGTCGAGAACTCTCCGCTGACGTGCGTCCGGGCGTCGGTGTCCGGCCCCACCGAGAACGGACGGCGTGTATACCTGTTCATCTCCGCCACCGCCTGTTCCAAGGGCGTGTCGTGGAAAGAAACATGACCGTTTCGCCAACCCAGGACCTCTTCGGGGGGACGGCGAAGCGGCAGCGCGGCTCCGGTCCCGCCCACCACCACCGCCTCACCCGGCTTCATAGTAAGCAGCAGAGCGCCGGACCTCCTGACCTCGACCGATCCCTCTACAAGCGTCACCCTCGCCTTTCGATCGACGAGCCGGACATCGAACCGCGTACCGATCGCCGTGACGGTCAGACCGTCGCCGACCTCGACTACGAAAGGGCGTGCGGCATCGTGACGTACCGCGAAGAAGGCGCCGCCGCGCAGGAGCACGAGTCTTCGGCGCGTCCCGTCGAAGCGAGCCGAAGCTTCGCTATCTGCGTCGAGCTCCAAATGCGATCCGTCGTCGAGCGTGACCGTCGAACGCTCTCCGACGTCGGTACGGTATACTGAAACCGTGGGGGGCGGGCTGACGCGGTCGAGCCCCGAGGCGATGAGAATCATCGCCAGTACGCCGAGGAACGCGAAGGTCGCCGACCCCATGCGGCCCCACTTTAATCCCGGAGTCCCCGCCGAACGAGACGAAATGGACGCTTCTGGGTCTTCGCTCAGCCTACGGTCGTCGTCCATGGACGCTTGGCGATACGCCGCGGCGTTCAACGGATCGCGACGCCACCGGGCGAAATCGTCGAGTTCGGAAGTCCTCACCGACTTGTTCCGCAGGCGTGCCAACCACGCGGCAGCCTGGTCGTCAGGCGTTGATCCATCCGAAATGGCCATGCGATTCCTGCCTAAGTGCCGGCTGCACAAGTCTGATCAAGACGGATCGTAGATGCGCCTTTCGAAAGCCGTGGTCGAGATGCGAAGTTGCGTCGGTGGACCGGTAGGCATTCTTAAGGGCCGCCGAGGTATCGACGTGGCGGGAGAACGGAAGGTCGGATCGGGCAACGCCCAACGCCCAACGCAATGTGGCTCGAAAGCTTCGTCAGACGAACGAAGCCGCGCCGGCACGCAGGTGTAGTATCGCCTGCCACGGCCTACCGGCCACGTTTCCGCCCAGCACCAGGACCTCGGCGCGCATTTCATCAAGGCGCCCGAGCAGAACGTCTGCAAACACCTCCATGTCGCTGTCGTTCAAGTTCGCATGGTCAGGCAGGTTGACGTCGGCGGCCGTGAAGCCTTCCGGTCCGTGGTAGACGGCCATGCCGTTACCCCCGTGTCTCGCGATCCGAGACAGAGCTTCCATCAATTCTCTCTTAGCCGCATGGCCGACGACCCATGTCGGCGCGGGTCGCTCGGATCGTGTGAATTGCTCGCGACCATCACGATCGTCGGACTCGCGGACCGTCGGATCGGCTGCAGCTAACCCATTGTCCCGCGCCGATGTCGGCCCGCCGACGACGTTCGTGGCGGCTGAACCGCCTGGCACCGTCATCGGACGTGGCTGTCGGCGTTGTCCTTTTGCAGTTCGAACGCGCCGCCCCATCCCCTCCGATGCGCTCGCTTCGTTCCGATCCGTGTTCGGTCCGCTTCGCTCCGGTGTGGAAGCTAGGGTCCGATCGAGTACCTCCTGGCGAGACGGCAGCATCGGAATGGTGTCCCGGGGGAGATGCGACGGCGGCGTGCGGTTCTCCGCACGGCAGAAGCGGCACACCCAGCCGGCCTCCCGGTGACTGCCGGGCCCGCTCCTCACGTCGACGTACCAAAGGCGGTCACCGGGGATGATCTGACGGCGGCGGCATGCGGCGGACGAACAGATAACCTGGAGTGGTTTGATGACGGTCACGGGTAATCCCTCAGGTGGCGCTTCAAGCTTAGGACGGCTGGAAATTCTCAGCAGAAGCTGAGAGAGGGAACTTTGGAAATAAAGATCTCATGATGCCGACCGCACTGGCTTCACGATGCACGAGATCAGACACGCGGCCGCGGATCTCGGGCTAGCCACCGAACAGCGCATCAGGTCCGTCCCGTTGGTCGACTTGAAGGAGGGCCATCTGGGGTATGAGGCGCGATCAGGTTTCGAGCCGGCGCCGACATACCTCGCCAACTAGGCCGTGCAGGACGGAAACACGTTCCGAGAGCCACGCGAGCTCCTCCGTGCTGACACGATAATGCTCCGAATACCGCGCTTCGACGTAGGCGCGACGCAGCAGTTCGAAGGACCTCTTCGCCGCACGCGTGTCGCGAGGCCATGCCGAGATGAGTTCAGGCGCGAGCCGCTCGGCTTGCGATCGGAGGATGTTCAACTTGTGCGACTTCGGACTGTAGAGGGACAGGACGAGCAGGACGCAATGGTACAGCCGTTCCGTCGCCTGATGGAATTGGAAGGCGGCCTCCTTCGGCGCGTCATCGCCGCGGAGGAACTCACCGGCGCGAATGAACTTTCCGGCGCTCGGATACCAGGTGTCGAAATGACGCTGCGCCTCGGTGTGCGCTTCCGCATCAGAGAGAACGGTCGCGCTGTCGAGCGGATGGTCGGGCGCTTCGTACAGTGCGATCCCGTCCCGGACGATATCGAGGAAGAACGGCCGGCCACGTCGCAACTGCCGGTTCAGGTCAGAGTGGCTGTGGACGATGAAGTTCACCGGCGTCCCAATATGCCCGGTGAGCGTCGTCTCCCGGACGAGATGATCATCAGCCATGGACCAGTACTCGACGACATCGGCCAGTTCGTCGTTGTTGACCACTACCAGCAGGTCGTAATCGGAATAGTATCCGCCGATCGGGTCGGCGACCCAGTCTCCGCGGGCATAGGATCCGAACAGGATAACCTTCAGGATCCGGCCTGCCTTACGGAACGGAGCGTTCCGCCCCGCCAAGGCATCCGCGAACTCCTCGAACAGGATGCGTACGATCATCCGCAGTTCGTCGCGTTTCGCCGCGGGGAGATGATCGAGGTCCGAGCGCATCAGCGACTTCTAGCACCTCCCCGGACGATGCGCATGAGCAATCCGGCGCCTCAACCACGGAAGTCATGGTAATCCGGGTGCGCCGCACGGCCGATGTTGCACGTGTAGATTAGTGCTTATTAGCACGCGCTGGCAGAGGTAAATGTCACTCTGCGTCCGCCTCGTCCGCCCTCTCATTCGCCGGAAAGCGACGATAGAAGGTCGAGAGGCCGACCTGTAGCACCTTTGCGACCTTGGCGGTCTTGTCCCACCGAGGCGAGGATATAGAATAGGAGCCACCCCGAGGCCGTCGACGTGCTGAAACCGCCTGTGAGCGACCCGGAAGTTGATCTTCCGTGCCGAAAGGTCCGTAGCCAGTGATAAGGCCCGGGATCGAGCGGCCGAGCCTATCGAGTCCAGACCACAGTATAATTGCCGGGACGCACGAAGCGCAGGGCTTCCGCCAGCCCTTGCCGATCGCATTCACTCCGCTCGCCTTGTCGGTAAACAGCTTTTAGTAGCCAGCTTGTTCGGGGCGTCGCTTGGCAACGCCGAGTTCTGATCGGCCGTTGAAACACGAGCGTAGCCGATCATCGTCTTTCCCGTTTTCCCATCGAAATTGGCAATTTCGGGAATCCCAAATTGGGAACAGATTATGGGAAAGGGAAACCGGCCTGCGCCCGTCAGCGCGATCGGCGCGGTCGGCGCGGCAGGTTTCCCGCCCTACGTTCCTTTTTGGGAAATGGAAAATGGCCAAATTGCCCACTTGCGGACATTGATGAAAAAAGCCAACCTTGCTTAATGCGGTTAGTAGCTATCCTGTCAGCGGCGCTGCTGAGCGGTTGTTTACAATCAGAGCGTAGCCAAGTCGATCTTATACCTTACGAGCTTGGCGATGTCGGGAACGACTTGGATGCAATTCTCACAAGAGATGCCATCAATCGTCTTACCTCCAAAGGCAAAGGAAGTTTTGGCGATCCTACGAAACTCGCTGGCTTCACGTTTCATGGCGTAAAACTTCGTTGCGTTGTTGTGGTGAGGCGTGACCGCAACGTAATCAATCATGCGCCAGACCCAGCATTTTGCTATGATAGAGAAACGAACCAGTTCGCTGGCAGGTTATGACTTTCCTTCGGCGCGAAGGGCGGAATGTCTCGTTTTCCTCCCATTCCGGCCATTACGCTTCCGCCCAATTTCGGACGTTCAGCGCCTTGATCGGACTTTCCAATAGCAGACGTTGACTGTTCCACCCGACCGCCGCACAAACCCGACATGGCGATGCACTAGACCATGTTTCTTCCGCTGCCTTTAATAGTCGCGTTCGCGATTGGGCTCGCAAAGGCGAAGACAACTAAGCAGCGCGAATTTGCCGCCGCAGGCTTGCTGATTGGGTTCGCCGCGATTGCAGGAGTGTCGGCGCTGTTCGTCAACGGCAGCTAATCCGTCGACTACGCCAAAAAGCAGCCTGTCGGCTTTCCTTCCCGTCCCAACCATTCCGCTGACCCCCAATTGTAGGCGTCCGCCACATCAAGCAAGGTGGTCACATGCGCGGCAAACGAGAACTAACGACGGGCGAGCGACGGAAAACCGGCTGCGGCTGTGCCATGTTGCTTGCTCTGGCTGGCTTCGCCGCGCTTGGAACCGTAGAAACATCGATGTGTGAGACGACCACGTTCGCCCGATCTATTTCGCCAAGCGGCTCTATGGAAGCTCGTGTCCAGATGACCGACTGCGGAGCGGTCAGTGGGTTTTCTCGCGTTGTTTGGATTCAGCCAAGATGGCTACCAAGCGACCGCTGGTTGTCCTGTCGAGCTGTAGCCTTCGATGGGACGGAGCCGATCGCTCTCAGATGGACTGCTGATAGTTTAAACGTTGCGAGTGCCGTGTCGAAAACCAGCATCATTGCGACTGAAAACGCCTGCTACGGCTGGAAGGTCGACTTACACCTTCAGCCTTGATGCAACGCCGAATGTCCGCCTTCCTCCCAACCTGGACATTCCCGCAATGGATCGATTTCGAGAACGTCGGGATCGGTAGAAAACGCCCATGTGTGGACATTCCCGCCCCCTCTCGCGCTTCCCAGCTTCAGACGTTCGTTCATCGCCGCATCATGAGGTCTTCGGTTTTCGATTTCAGTCATGAACGTCGTGATCGGCAAGCAGGACCGTATGTTCGGGCCGCGAAGGTAGCCCGCCCCCGTAGTAGGCAGGATACGGGGGTGCACCGGATGCGTCGGCACCTAGCCCTAAGCTTGATTGAGGGCGGACGATGGAAGAGGATAGCGAACTTTTCGTCGGACTCGATACGTCGGAGTTGAAGATCTTGGTCGTGGTTGCCGATGGCGAACGGAATGGCGAAGTCCGGTTTTTTTAGCGACATCTCAGCCGAGCCGGCGTCGGTGTTGACCAAACTGGCAAAGCAACCCGCCAAGCTTCACTTCTGCTATGAGGCTGGTTTGAGGGGATACGAGCCTTACCGCCAGATCATTGAGCTGGACCAGGGTTCCGAGCTAATAGCGCCATCGCTCATGCCCAAGCGTCCCGGCGACCGGGTCAAGACCAACCGTCGTGATGCCGTAAACCTAGCCCAGCTCGATCGGGCTGGCGAGCTGACCGCGGCCTGGGTACCAGATGAACCGGATGAGGCCATTTGCGATCTGATACGAGCGCAAGAGGTCGCCACCCTAGCCCAATCTCGCTTAGAAGCCGCCAGCGACACCGATTATCGGGAAGCAGGCTTGCGGGGGTGGAAGGTATTGGTCTCTTCGACAGCGTCAGTCGCCATCGTATGGTTTACGGAGTGTTCGTCCATCAGGCTCCACGACGAATTCTCATCCCCTCCGCTTCGCATCGGCGGGGGCTACCATTCTGTATCCCTGCCCGCGAACCGTCTGGATCAAATCCTGCCCACCGTACAAGGCTAATTTCCTTCGCAGCCGGCTGACATGGACGTCAGTAGATCGTAGATCTACGCCGTCGCCAGAAGTGCTGACCAGGCTCGCGCGATCTTTGACGGCATCTGGATCAATGAACAAGCGACTCAATATAGCATACTCGACAATTGAAAGTTTCAGCAATTCCCCCGAAGGAGAGGTTAACTGCCTATTTGTGGAATTTAGCACCCAATCCGCAAAACTCAGCTTACCCTGAGAGGACTGGCAACTACACCCTTCGACCAGACTATCATGACGTTCCTTTTCGCTCAAACGGCGACGAAGTATGGCACGGATCCGAGCCGTCACCTCTCGAGGATTGCAGGATTTTGAAACAAAGTCATCGGCGCCTAGCTCAAACACGACTATCCTGTCCGTATCATCTTCCAGACTAGACCTTACCATGATCCCTGGTAGGTTCCGATAGTTGCTTAACCACTTTACAATATGCAAACTATCAGTGTCGGGCATTAAAAGGTCAATTACTATTAGATCGTAATCTATCATACCAACGCATACGTTCAGATCATCGGCGGTTTGTACCCGGTCAACAGTCATGGCATGGCGTCTTAACGTCTCAAGAAGCAAGACGTCATCATCATCAGTCTCGCTGGTCAAGATCAGTATGCGCGGTCGGCTGTTTGATCTGGCAGTGATTGAATCGAACTGGTCATTAAGCATAAGTATCGCTGTCGTTCATATGTAAGGGTATCTTCGCTAGCCGACTTATCAGTTCGAGCCCCCGAACGTCACCGAACTGTGGGTGAAGCCTGCACTTCTCGTTTCTCGCCCTTAGGCAGCGCCGTCCATCTATTGCAAGCGCTCGATCCGCAGGCTTCGATCGCCGTCGAAGGAGGCGACGAAGGTGCCAAGTGCGGCTCGTCTGATCTTCACCGGGTCTCCGATTCGAGGAGGGAACCGCGACGGTTCGGTAGTCCTCCACGTCGAACCGTCGGCTAAGCGGACGACCCAGCGATCTCGTCCCGATCGGGTCACGGTGCTGACCGAAGATTCGAAGTTCTGGATCTCAGGCATCCTCTCGCCCGAACGGCCGAAGAGATTGATCGTCGGGAGCTGAAAGCCGAAGAGCGACCGGCGTTTCTCCGCGACCTCATCACGGCTGAGGACAGCTAGGCCGTCGCCGGCGCGTGCGACTTCCAAGGCGGACGATGCCCGATCGAAACAGGCTAGCCGACCGGCCGGCTCTGCGATCGCTCGACACTGCGTGACGGCGTCGATCAACTTCTCGCCATTGCCGATGCTCGGCGCGGTCTGCGCTGACGCCGGCATCATGACGGCGAAGATGGATATCGCAGATAGTGTAAGCCGGACATGTCGCACTTCGCTTCTCCCTCTTCATTGATAGCGTCTGCAGTTCCGCGGTGTGTCCGATTTGCCACAACAATGGCGAAACGCCTGATAGCGGATATTTCCGGCGCTTCCTACATTGCAACATTGTTTCAATAGAAGATACTAACAGTCATGCTTGGGTGCCTCGACGAGGGCCGAGGCTTCGAATGCTGCAGAACGTGCACAGCATGGTTGCGGACATACTTCTAAGGGGGATTACACTATGAACTTTCGTTCGCGTCTACTCGCAACGACGTTGGCGGCCAGTGCGGCAGCCGTCGTGGCTCCTGCCTATGCACAGACCGGTCCGGGATCGGATTCGGGCACGGGAACGCCGACAAACAACATCGATCAGAGCGCGACCGGCGAACCCGCCGAAGGCGACACTGTCGTCGTCACCGGGTCGCGCATTAAGCGTCGTGATCTGGAGACCGCCGCTCCCGTCGCCGTTGTCGGTCAGGAAGAGTTCAAGCTTTCTGGCACCGTCAACGTCGAGCAGGTGATAAACACGCTGCCGCAGGTCATTCCCGGCAGCACGTCATTCTCGAACAATCCAGGTGGCGGGGTCTCGACACTCAACCTGCGCGGTCTTGGTGAGAACCGTACGCTGGTACTGGTGAACGGCCGCCGCTGGATGTTCTACGATTCATCGCAGATCACCGACCTCAACACCATTCCGGCTTTCCTGCTCGAGGGTGTCGATGTCGTAACCGGCGGGGCGTCGGCCGTGTACGGTTCCGACGCTCTAGCCGGCGTCGTCAACTTCCGCCTGCGGACCGATCTGACCGGTGTCGAGGCCGGTGGTCAGTACAATCTGACCGAGCGCGGCGACGGTCGTCGTTACGAGGGCTATTTGGCGATCGGCACTGCGCTGAATGACAACCGCGGCCATGCGACCGTCTACGGCGAATATTACCGTCGTGAACCCATCTTCCAAGGAGCACGCAGCTATACTCGGGAAGCACTGGGCGAGAACGGCGATTCCTCGGCGCTCGTCCCCGGTGGCTCTTCGACGACGCCCGACGGCCGGTTCACCTCGACTTTCGCGCCTTCAGCCTGCCCGACCGGCAACGTGTATTGCGGCGGCGGGGCCTATTTCACTGCGCCAGGCGTCAGCCGACCGCGGGTCGGAACGGACCTTTACAACTTCGCGCCGGCAAACCTTCTTCAGGTTCCGCAGGAGCGCTACCTGATAGGGGGCTACGCCGATTACGACATGGGCGGCGGCAATACAGCGTACCTGGAGGCATCGTTCGTCAACAACCGCGTCGCCAACGAGCTAGCGGCGACCCCGGTCACGGGCACGTTCCAGGTCAACATCGCATCGGTTTCGCCGTTCCTCAACGCGGCGAATATAGCAGCGCTGCGTCAGCTGGACTCGGTAGTAGCAGCCGGCAACACCGTGGGCGACGGTGTCGTTCCGCTTTCGGTGTCACGTCGCGTGGTCGAGACCGGATCGCGCAATTCGCTCGACGAGCGTAACGCGTTCCGCATGCTCGTCGGCGTGAAGGGAGGTATCATCGAAGGCTTCAACTACGACGCCTATTACAGCTATGCCCGTACGCGGAACTCGAACGTCCAGTCCGGCAACATCTCGCGGTCGGCTTTCCAGGCCGGGCTCAACGGTACGGCATCCCCGATCAACATCTTCGGACCGAACACACTGACCCCGGCGATGGTCGATCAGATCACGATCCTCGCGCAGAACGGCGATACGTCCGTGCTGCAGGTCGCCAACGCATCGGTAACCGGCAGCCTGTTCAACTTCGGCTTCGGCGGCGACGACGTCAGCATCGCCGCGGGTGGCGAATATCGCAAGATGACGTCCGAGTTCATTCCCGACACCGCATTGTCGTCTGGCGACGTCATCGGCTTCAATGCCGGCGACCCGACTGCAGGCAGCTACAACGTGAAGGAACTGTTCGGCGAAATTCTCGTCCCGATCGCCGCGCGCACCGCAGGTATCTACAACCTGGAAATAAACGGTGCAGGACGCTATTCGGACTATTCGCTGTCTAATGTAGGCGGCGTCTGGACCTATGCAGGCGGCATCACCTACTCGCCAATCCGCGATATCAGCTTCCGCGGTCAGTATCAGCATGCAGTTCGTGCTCCTAACGTAGCCGAGCTGTTTGCAGGCGGGGCGGTGAACTTTCCGGGGGCGGTCGACCCTTGCGCAACGGCCGCTGCAGCATCCAACGGTACAACGAACGCTCTATGCGTCGCGACGGGCGTTCCGGCCGCACTGGTTGGTACGCCGGGCGTCCAGCTGAATACGCAGATCCAGAACCGGACTGGCGGCAACCCGAATCTGCAGGAGGAAACGTCTGACTCCTACACCGCGGGTATCGTGCTGCGGCCCAGCTTCCTGCCTGGCCTGTCGATGACGGCGGATTACTTCAACATCAAGGTCGAAAACACGGTCTCGACGCTTGGTGGTGGTTTGGCCAACTCGCTCGATCTTTGCTATAACGTCGTCCAGGACATCAACAGCCCCTATTGTCAGGCGTTCGTGGGCACCCGCAACGCACTCGGGCAGTTCGACGCGAGCAACCCACCGCTTATCGGCAATGCGAACGTGTCGACGCTGAAGGTCGAAGGTGTCGACGTTCAGGTCGATTACCAAACGCGCTTCCCGCTTTCACTGACGGGCAATGGAGACTCCAAGCTCTCCTTCTTCTTCCTCGGCACCTATACGCGGAAGAACGACCTCACGCCGGTTGCGGAGTTGCCGGACACGGTCAACGAGTGCGCCGGCAGGTTCGGTGTCCTGGCGTGTGGAAACCCGACGCCCAAGTACAAGTGGACGTCGCGCGTATCGTGGATGGACGGTGGCCTTACGACAAGCGTCCGTTGGCGGCACCTGTCGGCAGTACGTGACGATGACGATAGCACGGACTATTTCGTTGAGCGGATTCCCGCGTACAACCTGATCGATCTGAGCTTCTCGTTCGACATCACGGATCAGTACAACCTGTCGATGGGCGTCAACAACCTGTTCGACAAGAATCCGAGAATCCTCGGGTTCAACCAGCAGCAGGCCAACACCTACCCCAGCACTTACGATGTGCTTGGTCGTGACTTCTTTGTCTCGACCCGCTTCAAGTTCTGATCCGGTACGCGGCGGGCTGCGGCCCGCCGCCTTTCAGAACCTGTTCCATCAGCGCCTGTACGGGAAACCGTACGGGCGCTTATTTTATGAAACGGTTAGCGGTAGGGGGCGACGTCGAACGCGACTGTCATGCGCTTGCCCGTGCTAAAGCGACGCGTGCCGTGGTACAGCGTGCTCGGAAACAATGCGCAGAAACCCAGCTCGGGTTTAACGATCTGAACAGGTGGCAGCGCGAGCCGCAGATCGGCGGGCGGACGGCCAAGTTCCAATCCTCCGGCAAAAGGGTCTGCGCTCTCCGGTTCGGGCATTGACAGATAGCATGCCGAAGACAGAACGCCTTCGGGATGGATATGGCCCGTATGGAACCCGCCCTGCATCAGTCTGACAGACCAGCTACCGGCGACGCGCATGGGAGCATCGCGATACCGCAGTAGCGGATGCCCATCATCGCGAGGCGGAAGCGCATTCCGGTATCGTGTGATCGTTCGCACAACCGCCTCGTGGAACCGCGCGATCTCAGCTTCGCCGCGATCAAACAGTCCGCCGCGCGTCTGGCTGCCGTCGCGGACCGACTGGCCGATCGGCATGGCAGCGGTGTCGTGAAAACGATCAAGCACGGCTATCGCTGCATGCAGATCACGGTCACTCAGCTCGAGGGGCAGGAGACGGACAAACGTGTCCTGGTGAAGCCAAGCATGCCGCGGATCCTGGAGCATCCGCCAGGCGATATCGCGAAGCGCCCACGCCGCGACGGGGCCGTTGGCCTCGGCTATCGGGGCGAGGAGGCGTTCGGCGCGCTCCGGCTCCTCGCGCCGCAGCCAGTGACGCGCTTCGTGCATAGACCGATCGTCAGTGTCCAGGGTCAGGCGCGCGAAGATCGCTTCCGCGACGTCGTCTTCACCGGCTTCGCCCCGGTGAACGGCTTCGCGCAACGCGAGTTCGGGGTCCTCGGGGCATGCCCGGTGACCGATCCCTGCTGCATCGGCAGCCTCATGATAGTGATCGACGCCTGCTAGCATGCGGCACCACGAACGATACAGAAGAGCATTGTGGGGAAAGCGACGGACAGCGACTGCGTAATGCAGGCAGAAGTCCTGCCGTTCTCCGGCCGCCCAACGCAATTGTGCCAACAGTTCGAGTGCGTCCGGCCATTCCGGAAGCTGCTCGACGAGTGCTTCGGCTATCTGGCGCGCTTCCGCAGTACGTCCCACGTGATCGAGCGCGTTTGCGCGTCCCAGCCAGAGCAGGGCATCACCCGGTGCCAGGGCAAGCGCGCGATCGAAACGCTCCACCATGTCATCTTCGCCGCGGTCGAGCGCCATCCGTGCGCGTCCATGCAGCGCCAATGCGTGCGTGGGCGCGAGCGACAAGCATTGCTCGTAGCTGCGCGACGCTGAGACACGATCATCCAGCGCTACCTCGAGACCCGCACGCGCTGACCAATAGCGTGGCAGTCCCCGTAATCGGTGTTCCTCGGCGCAGAGTGTTGAAAGCGCCTCGCGTTGCTTACCCATTGCCGCGAGTGTGATCGCCCGATTGACGATGGCCTCGCCGAAATCGGCGTTAGCGGCGATCGCCCTGTCGAAACATGACAAGGCCTCGTCGTGACGTGCGGCTCTTGCATGAAAATTGCCCGCGCTGTTCAGCAGGGCGGCATCGCGGGGATATCGCACAGCTGCTTCGGCGAAGAGGCGGACCGCAACGGCATCGTCTCCAGACCGCGCCGCAGCCAGAGCGCGGTCGCGTAGGCTCGCGGCACCGTGCATCATCTGTCGCGAAGCCACCCCGTAACGGCAAACCGCGACGCGCGCGCAAACGGCGGGACGTAACTGACCTGATGCCTCTGAGGCACGCGGAACAAGTTCAACGCGTTGAACCGCGGACGCCATCCGGCGACGACATCGCCATCATCGTCGAGAAAGTTGAGATATCCGCCCCAGTCGGTGTGCCAGTCGTCATCAGCGACGTTCAGGACATACGCTACGCGGCGTCCCTCCGCCGCATGACTGTCGTCGTGAAGAGCGAGAAAGTCGCCGGCACTGAAGAACGTGGCTTGTGCATCAGCTTTGATGAGTTCCGGTATGCCGGTCACGGCCCGTGCGAGGTTCAAGAACGGCGCGTCATTCAGGTGTTCGACAAGCAGATCGTGGAGACCCCTGGCATTCCACTTTTCGATGTAGGCATGGACCATGGGATAATGCGCGAAACGAAATGCATAATCCCGTGATGCGGCCGCGGTGTTCACGGCCGCTGCGAGCGCGGTTCGGCGATCCGCCGACATCGCACGCAGTTCTTGCTGACGCATCGAAGAAGGACCGTTGGTGCCGGCCTGCCATGCCGTTCCCCAAGGCGTTTCGTGCTGGAGAACGCGACGAACGACCCGTGCCGTGTGGTCGGTCAGGAAATCGCGTATCTGTACGCGATGATCACGCGCGAAGACGGTCGACGCCGTGGTCACATCTATCGTCGGATTGATGTCGAACAGACGCTGCATCACGTGATCGTATTTTCCATTGGATCGTCGACGCGGGAGCATCGCGTGCGATAGGGTGGACGGCATGTCATCTTATCGCTTTTCCGTGAACCCAGCACTCAATGCAACCGCGTTGGCGGATCAGTTCGCGCGTGATGGTCGATTGCACATAGCGGATTTTCTCGAAGCCGAATGCGCCGCAGCCCTCCACTCCCTGCTGAGAAAGCGGACGGACTGGCGCTACCTCGTAAATAGTGGTGATCGCACGATTGAATTGGACCGTGCCACGCGGGCCGCCATGTCCAGTGCCCAGCGCGATGCCTTGGACAATGCAGTCTACGCATCTGCCCGCAGGGGCTTTCAATTCCGGTATGAAACGATACGCGTTCCCGATGACGAGGCGTCACGTCGCGCCAGCGACGATCCACTCGCTGCGTTTGCCTCGTGGCTCTCATCGGGTGAGCCTCGCGCGTTCCTACGGACGGTCACGGGGGCCGGGGATATCGATTTCGCCGACGCCCAGGCCACGGCCTATGGGCCCGGGGATTTTCTCACCGGTCATGACGATGCCGTCGATGGGCGCAATCGTCGTGCCGCCTATGTGCTCGGTCTCAATCCCATCTGGCGAACCGAATGGGGTGGACTACTGGTTTTCCATTCGGACGGCAAAGGGTGGCTGCGGGCCCTGGAACCCCGGTTCAACACTCTGAATCTGTTCAGAGTACCACAAATGCATAGCGTGTCCGAAGTAACGCGTGCGGCGGCTTGGAGGCGATACTCAATAACAGGCTGGCTGCGCGCCACGGGTAGCAAGCCTGACTCGTAAAGCAGTTAGACCTCGGGTTCGATGGTCACGTCGGGCAGTCGGCGTCGCGAACCAGACGTTCGATGGCAAGTTCACCACCGATCTGGAACTGAGCTACACGTTCAAGTAATTCACCCTGTCCGTCGGCGCTCAGAATTTCACCGACGGGCATCTTAATCGGCTGACTCCCAATTCAACTATGCGGATCTATCCGCTCACCGGTGGCACATCGAACGGTTAGGTTCATCCGCGTAACGGCGGCCCGTTCGGCTTTGACGAAGATTTTTACTACACCCGTCTACGCGTGTAAATCTGAGATGTCGTGGGGCCGCGACCGCGCACCCACGATTTACAAATCGTGACGTGGCATGTTGACTGGACTACTCTTCAGCCCCCGATCGTAGACGTCTCGCGCGGAACACTCTCAAACGAACGGACTCGTTACGCGGGAACACGCAACCACTAAGCCTGCCGCTGGTTTACAGTAAACATCATCGGCGGCCGGTCCGGTTCATCGCCGCGCTTGCCGACCGGTATGAGGACGCACATGAGGCCATACCAAGTGGCTTGGAGGCTACCCGGGAGCGGACGTCGGTTCAGGTGCAGGTTCTTGACTTGAATTCGCGATTGAGGCTGGCGTCCTTGAGCTAGGCAGCCGCTTCAGGGGAGCCGCGGGCAAGGGCTGCATCTTGAAAAGTCAGTGACGGCAGCGAATCTCAGGGAGGTTCGGAGCGACTCTCCGCCTGCGTAAAACTCGTTACTATTCAAGATTTAATATCATGTTTTCGGATGTAGGGCTTTCGCGGTCCCCTAGTCTTCATGCATTATGGTGCCGATGGCATTGCTTGGCATCGAAATCGCGATCCGGGGGGATGCTTTGCTCAAACGTTTTCAGTTACTTCGCAATGTCGGTCAGTACGCTTCAGTCAGTGCGGGCGCACAGATCCCGCTCTCGACGCTAACGCTGATTTATGGTGAGAACGGACGCGGCAAGACGACCATTTCGTCCGTGCTGCGCTCGCTCGGCACGGGCGATCCGAGCCATGTGCTGGAGCGTCACCGCCTTGGGGCAGCACACCCGCCGCACATCGTGCTGGCCTTTGCCGGGGGCGTCACTGCGCAGTTTCAGAATGGCGTTTGGTCGGCCCCTATGCCGCGTTTTGCCATCTTCGATGATGCCTTTATCGCCGCGAATGTCTGCTCGGGCGTCGAGGTCGAAGCGGGTCACCGCCAGAACCTGCACGAACTAATCCTTGGCGCGCAGGGCGTGACGCTCAATGCGGCGCTGCAGGGCCACGTGGCGCGCATCGAGGAGCACAACCGGGCGCTGACGCTGAAAGCAAACGCCATCCCGGCGCCTGCGCGCGGCAGCCTAAACGTGGATGATTTCTGCGCTCTCGCTGCGGATCCCGACATCGAGGCTTCGATTACCACGGCCGAGCGCAACCTTGCGGCCGCACGCTCTGCAGATGCGATCCGCCAGCAGGCGAGCTTTGCGCCCATCACACTTCCCATCTTCGAAGCTGATGGCATCGCCGCGCTTCTGGCCCGGACACTGCCGGACCTCGAGGCCGAGGCCGCTGCACAGGTGCGGGTGCAGCTGCGCAGCCTGGGCCGGGGCGGCGAGACATGGGTGTCCGATGGGATGACCCGTATTGCTGGCGCGTCGGTGAAGCGGGAGCACGAGGCTTGCCCGTTCTGTGCGCAGGATTTGGATGGCTCCCCCCTCATTGCGCACTATCGCGCCTTTTTCAGCCAAGCCTACGACGGTCTGAAATTGGCGATCACGGCGACGGGCCAGGGTATCAACACGACCCATGGCGGCGAAGTGCCGGCCGCTTTCGAACGGGCCGTGCGCATAGCCGCACAGTGGCGTACTTTCTGGAATGAATTCACCGACGTTCCCGAAGTCGAGGTGGATACGGCTGCTGTCCTACGAGCTTGGACGCGCTGCACGCGAGGCGGTCCTGACGTTGCTGCGCGCCAAGGCGTTATCGCCACTTGAAGCAATGACGCTGGCACCCGAAACCCATGCCCTCATTCAGGAATATGATGCCCGCCGTGCTGAGGTTGCGGCGCTGTCGGCCGCGCTGCAGGCGTGCAACCTGCCGATCGCCGTCGTGAAGGAACAGGCGGCAAACGCCGATGTCGGCGCGCGTGCGGCTGACATCGCCCGCCTGCAGGCCGTTGGCGCGCGCCATAGCAATCCAGTCAAGGACCTCTGCGAGGATTACCTTCTTGAGAAGGCGGGCAAGACCGCCACGGAAACTTTGCGCGCGCAGGCTCGGACGGCACTCAACAACTATCGCCAAAACATCTTTCCCGCCTATGAGGCGGCTATCAACACGTACCTGCAGCGCTTTAATGCCGGGTTCCGGCTGGCCTCTGTCAGCGCCCAGAACACCCGCGGCGGATCCTCATGCTCTTACAGCGTCGTCATCAACAATGTGCAGGTGGCGCTGACCGCGAATGCCGGTCCCGCCTTCCGCAACACCTTGAGCGCCGGCGACCGCAACACGCTTGCGCTCGCTTTCTTCTTTGCGTCGCTCGACCAGGATCCGCAGCTGGCGCAGAAGATCCTCGTCATCGACGATCCCATGACGAGCCTCGACGAGCACCGTTCCATAACCACCGTACAGGAGATGCGCCGCATGCAGGCGCGGGCCAGCCAGATCATCGTGCTTTCGCATTCCAAGCCCTTCCTGTGCCAGCTTTGGGAAGGCGCCACCCCGGCCGTCCGGCAAGCGCTGCTGATCCAGCGCGATACCGTGGGCTCGACGCTGGCGGTCTGGGACGTGAACCAGGACTGCATCACCGAACACGACAGACGCCACGCGTTCGTTCAGCAATACCTGCAGGCGGCGAATCCGGCAGCTGAGCGGCGGGTCGCGGTCGCGCTGCGCCATATCCTCGAAGCCTTCATGCGCGTCGCCTATCCGGCCGCATTCCCGCCCGGCATGCTACTTGGGCCGTACCTCGGGATTTGTCAGCAGCGGGTGGGCCAGCAAAACCAGCTGCTAAGCCAAGCCGACATCGACGAACTACGCGCGCTGCTCGTCTACGTGAACCGCTTTCACCACGATGCCAACGCCGCCTACGAGACGGAAGCGATCAACGACCAGGAGCTAACGCATTTCAGCGAGCGCGTGCTCGCGTTCGCGCGCCGGAGCTAGTCAGATGTGGACCAAAAGCGCCTTTGCCGCCGGTACACAACCGCCGATGATTTGCTTAGGGTCTTGATGTCCGAGAGTCGCGGTCATACCGTCCGTCACGAAAAGCAGGTATGCCTTCTCCCTCGTGAACGGCAGCTCGCTAACGCTGACTGCCCGAAGGCAGCCATTACCGTTTCCACCAGAAAACGGTCCGTCGGCCCCTGCTCCACAGCCTGAACGAACGTCCGGTTACGCCGATCGCTGCCCGAAAACGGCCGGACCGCTTTCCTCCCTATTCCGGCCATTCCGCTTAACGCCCAACCCGGCCATTCCCAAAATTCGATGGGTTAGAACCAGACCAGCCGCATCCAAGCTACTTTTTGACCACGCTTGCCTTCGCCGATCAGCGTTAGGTGATAGGCTTGAGTATGAAGGTCGGGCAGTTGTGAAATAGCTCCTAACCGAACGGGCAATGTCGCAAGGATAAGGAACCGTTTGCCGTCGAAGGCGACGACCAGCGACCGCTCTGTCAGGTCTTCGGCGTTCCATACCCCAACCGAAGTGTAGCCGTCCCGATAAACGTTGCCATCGGCTGCAACGAAACGGTAGCCAACGATATTTGGTGTCACGGCAGGCCGCGCCGGGACAAAATCATTCACGTAACCGCTGTTCCCGATGCGAGCGTTGGAAGTGCCCACGATGCCGCTTTTTTCTTGGATACTGGTCCATGAAAACCAGCATCCCGATGTTCGCGAGTGCACTGCGCCAGGAGAGAGATCAAAGTCGGTAAAGCGTGGGTCAGATGAGTGCAGCATCAACGCCCAACTATAACGAAGCTGATCCACGCGTGGCTCACCGGGATCTGGCCAGCCGGGATGTGCCCGATAGCTGCCCCCCAGCATCTCAACTGTTAGGGGAGCGGCGGTGATCGCAACAGGTTCCCCAAAGTGACCCGGGCACGCCGGCTTTGGCATGATCGTGGTGGCAGAATTGGAAGTTTGTGCGGTCGCAGAGGCCGCGATCAACCTCGCAACGATTATAAGTATAGTGCGAGCAAGCATGGCGTAACGTAACACGTGCAAGCTCGTGCGCTAGAGGGCGTCACTCGCTAGCTTCCCATTGCTGTTTTGATGCAAACTTGTGATTTTGCCATTAGGAATGTCAAATGAGATCGGGAAACCACAGTCGGCTGTTTCCAACCCGGCCATTCCCGAAACTCGATCGCTCGCGAGAAAGCCGGTTCGACAGCGTACGGTCGACTAGGTTAGCTCCGAACTGCCAAACTCGTGACAAATACGGATGCTTACCTCTCCCAGTTGCCCTGCGGCGATCGGCCGCTAAAGTCACTGAATGATCGACATGTCCCCAGTTTCACCACATTCTTATCCATCGACCCTGACGCAGAAGTTGCTACAATGCGGTCTTCGGAATGGTAAGTTCGCGGTCGAGTACGATCATGACTTACAAGGATATGAAATTATAATTGCGCATGAGGCAGGAGTAACATGCGAGCAATTTGATTGTGTGCGTGAGGTAGCTGGCACCGAGTTAGTGACCTTTCACGACGCTAAATTGCAGCAGGCGTATGACGCCAGAGTGCGTGAGATTGAGATGCCAGGTAAACTTGCTGCTGCCCGCGCCAAACTCGAAAAGTATGGTGTCCTAGCAAACTTTCCCGAACGGCGTAATTTTATATCTGACGAACTATTTGCCGCAGCCTTGGAGCGCCAATGTGGACTGGAGGTAGGCTCCGTTTTCCTTAAAACTCGTTCGGGGTTAACATTTCACCCGAGCGTTGACGTCAAAGAAAAAGAGCAATGCCTAGACTGTGTCGTAGACGTGATAATGTATGTCGCTGCGAAGGGCGAAGTCTTCAAGTGTGGCTTTTCAGGGTAGCGAAGATTCCTAGGCTAATGGGGTTAGCAGCTGGTTACCCCATCGGGCGCACTAGTCTAGCGGGCATCACCTTCCGGCAAGGCCGCTGCTAACGCAACGTCCGCTTTCCTCTCCATCCCGGCTATTCCGTTCACACCTGTTTGTTGCAGTTCAGGTCAGCTCGGCTTGCTCGAAAGCGGTCCTTCGTTCAGCTTCGGGCCTATTCGGCTAAGCTAGGTAGCGTCATCCGGACCATAGATGTCGAGATCAAGCAGGAGGCCCCTCTCGCTAAGGCGGGCGAGCGTCTCGGAACGCAAGGTCAACCCTTCGTTCCCGCTCGCGAGGAACAAGCCACAGAACACCCTCCCGCGAAACAGGTGCGACAACGATCGCCATACTGAGCAGTCGTCTGATAAGCCGTCTAGAAGATCGTTGATTTGGCCATCCAGATCAGCCGGCTCGCGTCGTTCAGCCACCATGCGCCACGAGCCTCGCGTAGCGACCTTTTCTGCTCCAGTGCTAGTGCGCCACGTTCCGCCCGTCCGCACCCCTACAGTCGGCTCAGCGCCGAGAGCAGTCGTGATCGCTATCGGATCGAGGTCATCGCCGAAGAAGCCGACCGAAGCTGCCGATTTGTGAAGAGCACCCATCGGCATCTAATCGCATGAACCGTCGTGCGCCGCCAGAAGCGGACTAACCGCTCTCCTTCCATCCCGGACATTCCCGAAATTCGATCGTTTTTGGGAAAGCCGGCTAGGTCACTATTCGCCTACTTGCGGACATTGAAGCCGCGTATCATACCCTGCGTATGCGCATCGCCAACGTTCTAATTATGGTAGCAACCTCAATATGGGGATTGATACTAATCGCGGGATTCTCGGTTTACTCTGGGGCAAAGAGCCTGCATTTGCCGGACCTGCCTAACTCCGGACAGATTACCTATTATCTTGGCATCCCTGCTGCCTTTCTAATTACCATTTTGACATGCGCGGTCCTAGCTAATAGCTTTAGGCGTGGGGCTAAAGGACTTGCGCTATTAGCCTTTATTAGCAGTGTGTACGCGATGCCACACATGTTGTTTTTTACCGGGGGAATTTGATAAGTCTAGATTGGCATGTTCGCCTTCCTCCCCAACCCGGCTATTACCGAAATTCGATTATGATCAAGAAAATTGTTTGGCCGAAAGCGCCCAATTAGCGGACATTTAGTCCTGCTGATTCAAGACTACCCAATCACGCAAAGCTACGGCATCGTAATAGGCGTTGTGCGGAACTTGTACTCTCCGCTAGAATTCGACCCGAAAGGCGAAAAGCGAAGTGAGTTTGATGGCTGGGAGAGGGGCAGGACCGCGTGCGCGCCTGTTTTGCTACGATCGTCGGATCGCGATCAATACTGCGCGCGCTACTCTTTCGAGTTGGCATGACCGGCTGATCGCGGCAACGATGCTGTTATTCGCTTTCGCGGCCGCGCGTTCATGGCTTTTGGATCGCGCATGGCCGATCGCCGCATGGACAGCCTTCGGTGCCGGCATATTGATCGGTCTGACCGCCGGCCGTCAAATCGCGATGAGGCTTGCGTTTCAATCCTTCGATGGGCCTTTGGCGGCTGACGCCCTGTGTCCAGCGCTCCGCGAGCGTTACCTAATCGCATGGTGTACGATCGGGCTGACACTGCTGGCAATTTTCACGGTCATAGCCCGCCCATCCCTGCTGATTGCCAGTCTACCCGGCTATCTGATTGGTGCATTCGTCGGGCATGTAACAGGTAACTTCTTCATAGCCGGCTTTGGCTCGGGCAAGGCGGGGTTCGGCCGGGTGCTCCGATCATGGATTCATCGACCCGGCGCCGGAATCCTCGCTGCCGCCATATTGCTTCTGTCACTGGCGTTTACGGCTCAATACCTACGGGGTGACGCCTTGTTTGTAGTCGCTGGTATCGAGACCGCCCTATCCGGGTTGGCGCTGACGATCGTCGATGACAGCAACGTCCGCTTCCAGACGATCGCAGGGCGGGGCGCATGGCGCATCATCGGTCGCCAAGCGCGCGGTGCGATGCTCTTCGTCGGTATAGCGGCACCGGTCTGCGCTTTCGCATTCGGACCTGCCCTCGCCCTCGTCGTTGCGGCAACCTCAATCGCGACGCTGCTTCTGATGGCAATGCGAACCCTCGCCTATCGTATCCACGGCAAGGGCTTCGCCGATTTCATCGTTTCGATGTTGACGGGACTGCTCATTCTTACGGCTTTCTCCATGCCGATCGTCCTGCCATTCGTCGGCATTGCCATCCTGTGGCAGTTGCAGCGCCGCTCGGCGGCAAGGACCTGGTTGCTTGCATGAAACCGATCATCGACCTCACTGCCGTATCGGTCGAGCGCACGGGCGAGCGTGTCGTTCGCCACGTTGACCTGCGGGTCATCGAAGGATCGTGGTTCGGCCTGATCGGGGCAAACGGGTCGGGTAAGACCAGCCTGCTTCGCGCACTCGCGGGGCGATTGCCATTCGCCGGCGGATCATGCCGCATTGCCGGCGTGGAGATGATTGCGGATCGGCCGGCGCGAGCGATGCACTTTGGTTTTTCGCCACCAGCTGACACACTGCCCGACGCGCTGCGCGGACGCGAGGTGCTGGAACTGGTTGGTGGTAATATCGAGACGATTTGGCTGCGTTTAGGTCCACTCCGCGGGGCGCTCGGTCTGGACGCCTTGCTCGACCGCTGGATTGGCGACTGCTCGGCTGGTATGCGCCAGCGGATCGCGATCGGCCTTGCGTTCGCGCAAGGCCACACACGAGTGATACTAGACGAGCCCTTCAACTGGCTCGACCCTGTTGCCGCGTTCGATCTTCGCCAAGCGCTGCGTGCGATGGTCGATAACGGACTGACGCTAATGACCGCGCTTCATGATCTTGGGACGCTTGCAGTCGCATGTGATGCGGGCATCATGCTTGCCAGCGGTAACGTTGCAATGGCACTCGACAGCCGCCTCCTCGTAACTGCCGCTCAAGATCCACAGGCATTCGAACGTCAGACCATCGAGCGGTTGAGGGCAGCATCAGCGCCATAGCGACCAGGGCTACCGCCTGCGCTCAACCTTGAGGCCGTTCCCAAAACTCCACCCCAATCGAGAAAACCAGACCTGCAGAACTCATTCCCGGGCACTTATGGGGCGGGCAGAGTAGGGAGAGGCTCCTTGGCTAGCCTGACAATCTCCGCGGCTAGATCGTCGGATGATGCTGCCGCCTTAGGCCAATAAATCATGTCGCAGATCGGTACGTTAGGGAAAGTGCGCTCTAGAATACCGAGGCAAAAGCTGCTCCTTGGTTCGTCCGCAGCTTCGATGACGCCGATGCATTCCGCAACTTCCTGAACGGTAAGGTCGGGGATGCCCGGAGGAGGTCCCATCGCTGCCAACGCCGCAAAATCACGTTCGCTGGTCCAACTGTACAGGTTGCTAAACGTGACGCTATCATACCCCTGCGATCCCGCCAGCGTATCGGCTTCGGCGATGAGCGCGTCGCACTCTTCGTCAGCATCCAAACAATCCACGATCCGAAGAATGAGATTCTGCAATGCGTCGATCCGCTCCGGCGGGGGCGTCGGTATCAGCGCCTCAATCCTGCTGGGCATCGAACCTCTCCTAACCGTCGAATAATAGTCGACCATGAACACCGCTGTCGAATAATCTCAATTCATCGAACCTCGCTTTTCGTTGCCGACATTCCGTTTCCCATTTCTCGATCGAATTTTGGGAAGCCCGCCGCCGCCAACGTGATTTCTCCCGTGTGTCGAGCCAAAGTAGGGAACGGGTGAAGCGCTTTTGGTATGATGTGACGTTGCCGCGAGACGACTTTTAGCTGCGATCAACGGAGCAGTATCTGGCAAGTCTTAGACAGCACACAACAGCCTTGTTTACTGGTTCAGGTCTGGACGCCGTCCGGTTCTCTAACGAACAACGGGCCACTCAAGAACGCATAAGGGCGGATTTGCAATAGGCCAGGATGGCGCGAGCAGCGTTATCGGGCAGATTACGATGCCCTCTTCGCGTCTCTGTCGTCATCGGACCGCTTAGAAGCGGGCCGGGCTATGGCCACTTGTTCGAGCATCATCACGCCTAAGCGGTAAGGTCGGGATTGCATGCCCGTCTGCGCCCGGGCCATCCGCGGATGCCCAAAGCAAAGCCGGTGCGACATCCCTTTCAGTATCTTCTAGATCGACCTATCGGGCGTCCTTAAGTAGGACTGCGATAAACAAGGATACGCGATGATCGTAGCAGCGCTTGCTCTTGCCGTACTGTCTCCCGCTGACGGCGCGACCCACTGCGAATATGATCGATCCGCCATGTTGGCGCTCGATCTTCCGGCGTTCGATCAGGATATGAGTGGGGGATGGCGGACGCTTGAAACGAAAGGCTGTGTCAAGGAAGCTGCCGATCTGATTCAGGTCTGGCGGAAGGCGCATGGAAGCATGGGACCTGCCGATACCCTCCTCTCATGGCATGAGGGCCAGCTACGGGCCGATGTTGGCCAGTATGATGAAGCTATCAGGCTGTTCCAAGCAGGGAGGCATCCCGCAGCTGACGATGCGAAGTGGGGATGGAACCTCTACGTGGACGGAAGCATCGCTTTCCTTCGTGGAGATCGCCGGAGGCTGGAAGCTGCTCGTGCACAACTCTCAGCTCTGCCTCGCCCGGCCGAACTCAAGGACGCGGTCGGTCCGGACGGCAAACCAAGGACGGTCCGCTGGCCGATGAACATTCGCGTTCTCGACGGCTTCCTCCGTTGCTGGGGGCAGAGCTACAAGAACGCATATCGCTGTCCCGTACCGAGTTCCTGATGCACTTAAGGGCCTTACAGATACGCCCGCCGCTTCTCAATATGAGATCGCATAGAGTTTTGCGAAGCCTGCCGCCTTTTCAATCCGTGATCCTAAATTGGAACCCCGGATCCGTCGTCAGGGGCAATCAGAACTGATCCGGCAACTTAAGGCCGTTTAGCCGCTGTCACTTTACAACACTGTGCGGACCGCATGTTTTTAAAAAAGCTTGCGCAGACCCAGCCGGACAGAGCGACCTAACGGATCAATGTACGCGGCTTGGAAACGGTTTGGGACCCGGTCGCGCACGTTGGCCGGCGATCTTCAAAGTCGGCAAAGTCGCCTCAGGGAACGCTTGGCTACTGGCTCAGCATTCCGACGACGATACGGTGTTTCAGCTCCGCGTCCTACGTCTTATTACTCCGCTAGCAGGACGAGGCGAGGTGGATCGCCAGAGCTACGCCCTCCTCTACGACAGGGTCATGCTGCCCCTTGTAGGGAAACAACGCTACGATACGCAGTTCACTTGCGACGCAAAGGGCTGGCGCCCCGAACCACTGGAAAATGAAAGCGAGTTAGCCGAACTACGCCAAGAGGCAGGACTGGATCCAATTGCCGCCCGTGCGGCGCAGCTCATAGCTCAATACGGAAGTGAGTGCCCCGGTTGAGAACAAGCGCAGTTCCCAGGAAGCACCGGACGCTCGACCCTTTTAGGGACTATGCCGCAGTCCAATGCGCTGCTTCTATTCTAAAAAATGCACGTTCCGACACGGAGGATTATGAAAGCCGCTCTTCTGCTCGCGCTGTCCATATTTTCAGTACAGGCTCAGGCCCGTTCCCATGAACTGGCTCGACACACCGTAGATCGAGCTGATGGGAGCACCATCAGTTACTGGCTGGAACAAGGACAAAATCGTTCATCAGAGGTGGTTCTGGTGATGCAGGGTACCGGCTGCGAAGCCGTGTCGGAAAAGCCGAATCTACATCACGCTGCGAATATCCTCAGCCCGAATGCGCGGACACTACTGATCGATAAGGTCGGCGTCGGCCTTGAAGGCGACGCGACCACCATCGATGGGTGCCCGAAGGCGTATTGGGACCACTATACGCTCAGTCTTCGCGTCGAGGATTGCCTGCGGGTGATCGCCGATCTTCGGCGACAGCCATGGTGGAACAGGCGAATCGTGATTTTCGGCGGCTCAGAGGGCGGAGCAGTCGCGGCGCTGCTCGCGCCCTTGGTGCCGGAGGCAAAAGCGGTAGTTGTTCTTTCGTCGGGGACCGGTGTTGCAATCGGCGACCTTATCCGCGCAGCGATCCCGCCCGAGATGGCGGCCGAAGCTCCATCCGTCTACGCTGCTGCCCACAAACGCCCGACAGGAGACGAGCGTTGGGCGGGGCTCAGCTACCGCTGGTGGGACGACGCCGTGGATCTGGTACCGGCGCGAAGTCTCGCGCAGACCCCGGCACCCGTTCTCCTCATACACGGTGCACGCGATCGATCATCCCCTGTCGAGACTGCGCGGGCTGGTCACACAATGTTGCGAACAGCCGGAAAGGCCAACGCAGAGTACTGGGAATTCGCCGACTTAGACCACTCCATGCAAGAGGCAGGTGGCACCAGCCATATGGACGACGTGCTGATCCAAGCTGCAAAGTGGATCAGGACAAGCCGAAGCATGACCCTCCCACGCAAACAAAAGTAGGTAAGCCATCGCCCCATCCGCCAGGAGAACGGATCCGGCACGAGGGCTTGATCACCGATCGTCCTTTCACCGTCCTGCCTTAAAATTGGCACATCAGCGATCCAGCCTGCGGATAATCTAAGCACTGCCGTGGGCAGTTAGAAGGTAACGGGGTAGCCCTTTCATGCGCAAATACGGCCGAACTTCAGCAAGCCTGATAACCCTTCCCTTGTTGATTGCGTCTTTCTCCGGCCTCGCTGCAAAGAACATGCCTGCTCCCGAGATCATCAATCCAGATGCCACGAACCAACCGCCATCCAAGAATGATTGGGGCTCACCTGTAACCGGCGAACTCGCGAACGGTGTGCAATTCGCGATCTTGCCCCGACATGGCGACGATCCTGGCATCGGCCTACTCATGCGCAATGAAGGGCGGCTTCATCGCCGAGCGCCGCCCCGGTGAGCGGGGTCTGGCACATCTGATCGAGCATATCGCGTTTCACAGCCCAACGGTTTCTGAACCGGACGATCTCGACCACCTGAAGCGCATTGGTTTGCCGCTGACGTTCCCGGCACCGAATGCGGGTTCCACGTCGTGGCGGGAGACAAATTATTACCTTGCAACCAAAACAACGGCTTCAAGTGATCTTAATTCGTTGCTGACCCTGCTCAGGGACGCTGCATCGGGAATGAGCCTTCGCATGGATGCGGTCGATACCTCCCGCGGCGAGGTCGTTCGGGAGATGGCAGACAAGAAGCTCGGTAATCAGATTTACGCCAGTTACATCGGGGAGGTCGCGCCTGGCTCGCCCAACGACGTGATCGATGCGCAGAATTCGGATGATGTGCCCATTGCCAGCATCAGCACCATTCGCGGGTTGTACCGGCGCCTGTACCGCCCTGAAAATATGACGATCGTTGTCGTCGGAAATGTGAAGGCCGACGAAGTTCGGGCACTGATTGAGAGGCATTTTGGAGACTGGAAGCCCATGGGGCCGAAAGCTCGAAAAACGCCATTTCCGGTATTCCAGCCTGATCGCATCCATGCGATCAGCTTCTCTGCTCTTCCTCAAGGGCGTCGGACCGCGTTCATGACGGTCGTTATGCCGACACCTGAACCGCCTTCATCCCGCACTCTTCAGGCGCGGGCGGAAGTCATGGACTTGCTTGCCACCCGTGCGATCAACGAACGACTCGCGGCTCCCCAGCCTGGTAGCCCACGGGGGAAGGTAGGCATATTTATCGAGAATGGTGAGCAAGGTCACCGTCAGATCATGCTCTGGGACAACTTTACCGAGTACCAGTGGAAGCCAGCGGTCGCGGGTTTGCGGAAGACCGCGTGCGACCTCGCCACCGTGGGATTTACGACAGAGGAATGGGCGACAGCCAAGCAGAACCTTGTCGTTGATCTGGAGCATCACGTAGCGGAGATGCCGATGGCCGCGAACGTAGAGATAGCCAAAGATTTGTCCCACGCGCTTGCCGACGGTCGCTACCTGATCCCGCCTGATGAGCTCCTCCGTTACGCTCGAACAATGCTGCCTCAAATTGACGAACGCTCGGGAAGCGAATGGTGGCATCAACAATGGAGCAGCGGTGCGGGACACCTACGGGTAGAAGCCCCGGAGCTCGCTCGGATAAAAAACCCGATATCTGAAATTCGGAGTGCCGCAAACGGGCCAGCCATTACCTCTACCTGCAAAGCTTTATAAACGGACAGATAGGACCCTCCAGTCCGCTGAACTCGTTACACTATTCATTTATTCGACGAACATAGAATGTGGTTGAGGTCTTCCTTTTCAAAGTTACTGCCGATGCACGAATAGTGTTTTTATCGGGCATAAGCTGCATTGTCAGGACGGCATCACGCCTACCCTTGGCTGACAAGTCAGTCTCAACGATTGTGTCGGGCCGTGGCCTTGTAATCTGCGCACGCGCGCCGGAATTGTCGCCGTCAATCTTGACCGATTTGCCGCCGATGGTCGCGTTGTAGCCGGTCCCAACGTCTGTCCGCCAGCTGAACCGGTTGCCGTCCAACTTCATTATCCAGTCGTTCTTGGAGTCGGCTGTCACACTGACGCGCTCCCATTTACCGGTGATCAGATGGGCACCTTTCGTCGATGGACCAATGCGGCGCATCACAGTTTCACCGGTAACGGGTTGGCCACTCGGACTCGTGAAACTGGCTACGTGCCATGTCAGAGTGTTTCCATCGGACGAAACGACATATTCAACGGTGTACGCCAGCTGAGCACGGACCCTATCAATCTCTTTGATGACGTGGTCGTTTTCGACGGATATTGACTGTTCATCAACGTATCCACTTCCGGATACACGGTGGAATTGTCCATCTGCCTTTACAGTCTTGTTATCGTCACGTTTAAAATGTCCGTCGGTCAACGTGAAGGCTGTCGGCGGAACGCGCCCTTTAAGTGATGCCGTGTCTATCCGCCATCGCCCAGTGAACGACTGTTCTGATCTAGCTGCCGCAGCCCCGGTACAAACGAAGGTGACCACAAGGAAGATGCAAGTGGCGTCTTTCGCTAGAGGAGTATGAGTACGCTTGTTCAACTTAACTGTCCTCTCGTTATGTACTTGCGAACTGGAAAAATCGGACGCGGATGTATCGTTGCCTTTCTAGTGTTACCTTAGATTGCAGTTGCGAATGCCGGTTGCGCTCACGCTTCACTGTAAACCGGTACATTCACGACTTCTGGTCGATCCCCATCTCCGGCACGTCGATGATTCTCAGGCTGTAGCGCCCTGGCGGTAGCATCAGAGCAACGTTTTCACCGGGCCGAATTGCGACACGATCAATCGGGACAGATTCACCGGCTTCGCCGACAGGCCGGGCTTCAATCACACGCCACCCCTTTGTCGGGTGTAATGTACGAGGAATATTGACGACCTGATCACCCTTCTCTTGCCGCCATGCCGGTCGACCGCGCATGAAACGTTCGCGTGGATGATCGACAACCAGGTCGAACGTTCCGGCTGGCTGATCCGATGGTAATGCCGACAGGTGAACGGTGCCGCTGCCTCCGCGGCAGGCCGTCTGCGAAATGGTCAACGGGTCGATGCCGGTTTTATACTTGAGCCGTGCCGCCATCCACATGCTGCCGTCAGCCCGCTGAACTTCCGCCGCATGTGAAAAGCCAACATAGACCAAAAGCTTGGTTGTAGGACGATTCTTCAGAACGGAGGCGAGGTTGACGGCCTCAGCTTCCTCGCGGAGTGCAATTTGCTGAGCCGGGCTGACGGGCTTGGTCTGCTCGTTATGCGTATTGTCCTCATAGCGCAGCAGTCGATACCCAAGCGCCTTGGCTTTCCGCCCAAGCCGCCCATAACTCGCCTCGGATAGATATTGGCCGTCATTGTCTTCGAGATAGGGCAGATCCGGCTGCGTGATAAATCGGGGCAGATATTGAACCGGCACATCAGCGGGTGGGTTTGACAGTGTCTCGAGCGCTAGCGTGTCGTAGCCCAGTGGGCGTAGGCGTTGCGCCACGTCCGCGGCAAAGCCACGATGTCGAGACCGTTTGTGGCTTTCGTTGATGACGACGATGGAAGTTTGGCGCGCGCGGTGTACGATCTCGTCAATCGCCGACATTGCCGACGGCAGCGGTCTGCAGCCAGTTGACTTGTAATCGTCGCTGGACCCGGCGATCAGATCCTCGCGCCCGAACATGCTCAGCGTTTGTGTGTCGCTATCCGGCGCAACAGGATGCTTCGGGTCAATGCGCCCCAATGCTTCGAGCTTGTATTCCATCCCGCTAGGGCTGGTGCCTGCGGGCAGGACTTCATATGGCGCTACCAGCGTTACCTGCGGGTTTCCGGTGCCAGGCCGGCTAGTGCTGCACGCACTGAGAGAGGCGATTATGATTGCCGTGATGGAGCGCCGCTGAAATATCTTTTCTTTCATAAGTCAGTCCCAGTGCAAAATGTCTCACGCGAAGACACGACATTTAACGCCGCGCTATATGATTGGTCAGTTGGACTTGAATGGCCCGATTTGCGCTTTGCCGTTCTTTACTGAAAATATAGGTATTGAGGCTTTCGTGCATGGAACGCTACCGACGTTACTACATGTATAACTCGGGCCTAGTCGACTTTGCAGGTCTTTGACTACGGGGTCGCCCGCTTCTTCCCGGAGATATTTTGGGATTCTATATTTTTCTTCGGCACTACGTCTGCCGCAAACCACTACCTCGGATACCGACGATCCATCACAACCATTGCGGTTAGGAGTAAGATGCGTATCTACCTTACTCTTACGGGTAGACTGTAATTGACCTGACCAAAGGCCCCGCTAGGAAATACTATTTGCAAGGCGAAGGTGCAGGCCAAAATACTTGAATAGTTTTTTAGACGACAAGCTCGCGGAGCATGAGGCATATCAACGCTCCAGATCAAACTGTTTAGGCACACCGAGACGTAGAGATCGGCCGATAGGATCGATGTACGCTGCCTGAAATCGGTCGGGTGTTACCCCTATTCGATTGCGCGTCGTTGATGCCGTCATTGGAAGCCACACGCTCGTTTGGCGGGCTAGCAGACTTAGTTAACAGCAGGTCAGCCCTCACGGTCGTCTCACACCTCGCCATCGCTAATGACCTCAGAAGATCGACCGAACGTGGCATTTCGATGGCGCGAGCCTAGCTGACGTCCCGCACTAGCACTTTTGCGACCTTTCTCGGGAAAGACGGACCCACACCTTCGGTTCCCGCACGTCATGAAATTCGAAAGTCACGAGCGTTCATGACCAGATCTAACTGTTGCTACCATCCTGATCGCCGTTCATTTTTGGAAGCCGATCTTGCCGTCCATCTAGTGCCCTGCCACGCTAAGAACATCGGCGTTCTCAGCTCTGATCAAGCGGCGGCACTGCCGGCGAAGTCCCGAATGTCGCAGGAGTATCGACGTGAGATTAGAAAAGGTGCTTGGCGGCGTTCTCATGACGCTGCTGCTCGGCATGGCACCAGCGCGCCACGCGCTGACGATCGACGACGTTCTCGATACGGTTTCGCTCGACCGGGTGACACCATCCCCGGATGGAGAGTGGGTGGCCGCGGTAGTCCCACGGCCTGCACGTGCCGGGGAGACGGCGGGACGCAATGCCTACGAAACCGATCCCTCGCGGTCTGACGTGTGGCTGGTTTCACGTCGAACTGGCGAGCGGCGCAATCTGTCCAACGGGGCGGCAAACGCTGCGGGCTTTTGGTGCGCAACCTGGTCGCCTGATGGACGGATGCTTGCGATGCTTTCGACCAGTCCAGAGGGTGTCGAGCCTCGCGGTGGCGACAACGTCCGACTCTACGTGTGGGACCGCGTTGACGGCCATGTCCGCCGATTGTCTTCAGCGGCTGTGATGACTCAGGGCCGCTACGGCTCGGGCCTTTACCCGCTCGACGTGCGTGGTGGCGCTGACGGCGGGTCTATCGCGCACACGTGCCGCACGGACGACGAAAATGCCGGGTTCACATGGCTCGACGATCATCGATTGGTCGCACTGATGCTGCCGTCAGGTCAGGTTTCCGCGCTGTTGGACCAGTATGGCCGCCCGTTCGATGAGGCAGTTCGGACGCGCGCGGCCCTACGCGATGGGCGTACGCCTACCGTCACGGCGGTTGGCAGCGGAGAGGCGCGTATCCCCCGCGATGAAGCGCAGTGGCGCGCGACACTGACAATCGTAGATGCAAAAAGCGGTATCACGGCTCCGGTAGCCGACGTGCCGATCTATCCCTTCTCGGGCGAACTGACGGTATCGATTGCACCGGATCTGCGGCGGATCTCGATTTTAGCACCGGTACGAAAGCTGCCCTTCACGAACGGCGTCGCCCCGCCATTCAATAATGGCGATTGGCATGTCGAAAAGCGGCTAGGCATGGTCGACCTCACACCGGGCGCGCCAGTGCGATGGGCTGCCCTGCCTTCTGCTGCGCGGTTGCCGCTGGAAATGCTCGATTGGTCGCCTGACAGCCGACATGTCGCATTCCGTGCGCGCAGCGCGGTTTCGGACCGAACCAGTACGGCGTTCGTGCTGGACGCCGCTTCGGTAGCCGTTGACGGGATCGGCAAAGACCTCGTGACAGCTACCTCATCGCTCGGCCAGAAAGCCGGGCGACCGATCGCGCTCTGGAGCGACGCGAAACACCTGCTTCTTCGCGCACGCCAAAAAGATGGGAAACGGGATGATTGGTGGCTTGCGACTCGTGAACACGCACCAGTAAATGTCACTGCGGCGCTGGCGGCAAGTCCTGTCACTTTCCGTCGGCGTGCTGATGGAGTGTTAGCCACGGTAGCCGATGGTCGCCTTGCCAGACTAGACCCTCGCGCTGCCTCCCTTACCCCGATCGGCAATGCCTTGCGAAAAGACGCTTCGATCCTCTTCCCCGACGATCCAGCACAGCGGACGTCGAAGATCCTGCTCACCACGAACGGCATCATCGACGAGATCGACGCGGCAAATGGACGTCTTGTTGCCACGGCGCGCGTTGCACCAGGTGAGATTCATGCGTTCGATAATCGCGGTTTGATCTGGAGCGAACAGACGGCCGCGGGTCTATTTCTACGGGACACTCGTCTGGAAAGTGGTGCCCAGCGGGACCTGCTGAGGCTCGACCGTCATCTCGATGCGGTAGCGTGGGGCGAGCGACGGATTATCGACTACAACTCCACGGTTGGAACCCCGCTCAAAGCAGCGGTGATACTTCCGCCTGATTACAGGCCCGGCCGGCGCTATCCTGTTCTTACCTGGGTCTACGGCGGGTATCAGGTGAGCGGATTGGATGATTTCTGGCTAAACCGCTATGCTCCCGGAATCTACAATCTCCAGCTCTACGCAGCGCACGGTTACGTCGTACTGGTCCCATCGATTCCAACCGCGCGCGACGGCAAGGAGGATGTGTACGCGGCGCTGCCTGGCGGAGTAATGCCAGCGATCGACAAACTTGCAGGCCTCGGCATCGCAGACCCAGATCGCGTTGCGGTGATGGGGCAGAGTTTCGGCGGTTACACTGTTTATGCGCTCGTCTCGCAAAGCGACCGTTTTCGCGCCGCAATCGCGGTAGCCGGGATTACCGACCCGGCGCAGGCATGGGGTCAGTTCGACCCCGCCGCACGCGGCTATCCGGGCTTCGAGGACGAAAAGTCGGCGAACTGGTCAATCTACGAAAACGCTTACGGGGATATGCCACCTTATGCTGCGGCCGAACGATGGGCGCGTGGGTCCGCTCTGGCGCATGTCGATCGCGTCCACACGCCGCTGCTGATGATTCACGGCGAACTCGACCTGCGCGACCCACTAGCGCAGGTCGAGCCGTTCTATTTCGCCCTTAGCCGTCAGGGAAAAACCGCCCGACTGCTGCGCTACTGGGGCGAGAACCATAGTTTGGCCGCCTCACCCGCCAACGTGCGCGACGTGTACAATGAGACGCTTGCTTGGCTAGATCACTACACGGCACCAAGACCGGCACCGCATTAACGGTTCTGGAGCGGCCTCCCTCAATCTTGGCGCCTAAAGCCCGCCGATCGGTTTTGTCTCGATCACAAATCGTTTGGGCGCCTCTCCAACGCAGACATTCCTGAGACTTGATCCAGACTGTGCGGAAACTCGGTGGCTGATTCCATCGTGTCGCTGACCAGCGTATGCTGTGATCATGGCGTACATCGAGGGTCATGCGCGCGACCAGGCGCTGCTGCTGCCGGCATCGGTCGAGGATTATGTGGCGGCGGATAGTCCGGTTCGGTTCATCGACGCCTTTGTCGATGACCTTGATCTGGGTGAGGCCGGTTTCCATCGCTCGCGGCCGAAGGCGACGGGGCGGCCGGGCTATGCCCCGGGCGACATGCTCAAGCTGTACCTGTACGGCTATCTCAACCGGGTGCGGTCGAGCCGACGGTTGGAAGCGGAGGCGATGCGCAACCTTGAGCTGATCTGGCTGCTGCGCGGGCTGCGGCCGGACTACAAGACCATCGCCGATTTCCGTCGCGACAACCGGAGCGCCTTCAAGGCGGTGTTCCGCGCCTTCGTCATCCTGTGCCGCAAGCTCGACCTGTTCGGCCGCGAGCTGCTGGCGGTGGACGGCACCCGGCTGAAGGCGGTGAACAATCCGGGACGGAACTTCTCCCGCGACAAGCTGGCCAGGTATATCGCCGCGGCCGACGAGCGGCTTGAGGGGTATCTGGTCGAGCTGGATGCCATCGACCGCGGTGAGGACGGCCATGGGCTTGGTCGCGGCGAGGCACTGGCGGCGAAGATCGCCAGGGTGCGTGAGCGGCGGCAGGCGCAGGCGGCGATGCTGGAGCAGCTGACCGCCAGCGGCGAGAGCCAGATCTCGCTGACCGATCGCGATGCGCGCGCGATGGTCACGGGTCAAAAGACCACGGTCGGCTACAACGCGCAGGTGGCGGTCGATGCGAAGCACAAGCTGATCGTCGAGCAGCACGTCACCAACGCCGCGACCGACATGGGTCTGCTCGCATCCACCGCCGGCGCGGCGAAGGAAGCTCTTGGCGTCGACCGGATCGCTGCCGTGGCGGACATGGGCTATTACAAAGGCGAGGACATCGAGGCATGCGAGGCGGCTGGCATAACGCCTTATGTCGCCCGGCCCGAGCGTGGCAGC
The DNA here is from genome assembly GCF_030817315.1 of Sphingomonas faeni. Lineage (NCBI taxonomy): Bacteria > Pseudomonadati > Pseudomonadota > Alphaproteobacteria > Sphingomonadales > Sphingomonadaceae > Sphingomonas > Sphingomonas faeni. The sequence continues at coordinate 3,244,205 of NZ_JAUSZF010000001.1, forward strand.
GCGATTGCCAACGGCCGCTTTCCCAAGGAGCGCTTCGCTTACGACCCGGCAGCCGATGCCTATCGTTGCCCCGGTGGCCAGCTTCTCGATACCCGCTACCGCTCGGTGACGCGGGGCCATGTCTCGATCCAGTACTCCAGCCCCGCCGCCTGTGCCGCCTGCGCGATCAAGGCACGCTGCACCGGTAGCCGCTGGCGACGCATCAACCGTTGGGAGAACGAGGCGGTGCTCGAGCGCATGGCGAAACGGCTCGCGGCCCGGCCCGGCGTCCTCGCCATACGGCGCGAAACGGTCGAACACCCGTTCGGCTCGATCAAACAGTGGATGAACCAAGGCGTGTTCCTAATGCGCGGGCTGGAGAAGGTCCGCGCCGAGTTCAGCCTGACCGCGCTCGCCTACAATCTCAGGCGGGCCATCACCATCATCGGCATCCCGGGGCTTATCCAGGCAGTGAGGGCCTGATCCACACTACAAATTGCGCCGACACAGCCCAAGCATGCTCCCCATCGAGCCATTGCGGCACCGGCACAGCCGAAGAACCAAATTCTATCGCCTCTCGATCCGCCCCGTCGAAAAGAACGTCAGGTTGGCACCATGCCAGCGAGTTTTCGCACGGTCTGTGATCCTTTTCGAGAAAGCCGGCGTGTCCAATGATGCGAGATCATAGGCAAATTGGTTGGGCGCGGTTTTTGAATATAGGAGATAATATGCTTGCGCTCATCATGTTAGCAGCAACAATTGATATCCGTCGTGATGCGCCACCCGTTACCCTGGATCAAGCTCGTGGCATGTCACCAGCCGACTTGGGTGATGCGTTACTCATAGCCGGTCATTCGCCTATTGTAGAGGCGGTTGTTGGACCCGAAGGAATGCTTCCACCGCCCCCTCCAGAATTGCCCGAGGAAAGCGAAATTAAGCTTTTCTCTGCGGCGGAGCCTGCTCAGCAAGCCGACTTCTGCGAGAAGACAAGGGCAGTGGTGAGGTTAGAACCTGTGCTACGCAGTCAGGGAGAATTACCGCCATCCCGACCAAAGTCTGTGTCGCTGACGAAGTTATACCGGATGGCGGTACAAAAAAATGGAGCATCGCGCTGTGAAGCGAAACGCTACGAATTTTTTGCTTTGGACGAAAAATTAGCTGACCGGACGTTTACGATTCTGCGTTTGCTCAACTCTTTACGGATGAACGGGATTCGTAAGGTTGTTGTTAGCATTGACGACCAAGAGGCTCGTGGCATGCAAGACTATGTTAGGGAGAACCCCTCGCAAGCGAAGGGTCTACCAAAAGAGTATATAACGCCAATCACCGACGGTCGCGTTGCGATCGAGAGGTTTCCGATATCAAGCATTAGCTACGTAAGAAACTATGTTAAAGCTTGGGATAACACCTTATCAGATCTCGATCTGAAAGATAGGAAGGGACACGATCTGGAAGCAATATCTCTTTTTGCAGGAGGGACCTGGGACGCCGGAATCGTATTGGATGGCGGTAGGATAGTGAAAGTCCGCTTTAAGAAAGCCATCCCACCTCCCTTTTAGTCTTCTACTTTGAGGCAGAAGGATTGTGTAAGACCAGGTATGTCTCAGCCTCAGCTTCAGAACAAGGATGCGTCTTTCATCAAACTTATGCCCTGTTGGAAGAAATCCTCTCTTTGATCCATTGAAGTCAAAAAAGGGCCTGTTTCGACGTTTGATGCAAAAATCAAATAGAGCGTGTGGAAAGTCGTGAGCAGCGGCCTGGACGGCGACAGGTTTTCCTGCGAGCGGCCGCCCAAGCCGAACAAGGCGTAATCCCGCCCTCTGACTGCCTTGAGAGCCTCTGGAAGTCGTTCATACGAAGCCCAGCGGATCATTGCGGCGCGAAAAGACCGGTTTACGCCCTCGACGCGGCGATCAGGCCCGGCACCCCGACCAGGGTGATGGCCCGTCTGATATTATAGGCGAGCGCGGTCAGGCTGAACTCGCCGCGGACGTTCTCGAGCCGGCACATGAGGAACGTGCCCTGGCCCATCCGTTGTTTGATGGTGCTGAAGGGGTGCTCGACGCTGTTTCGCCGATAGTCCAGCATCTCGGTCCTGGCCGCCAACCGCGCCGCCATGCGGTCGAGAACGGCTTCGTTCTCCAGGTGTGAGACGCGGCGGAATGACCGAGTACAGTGCGATCTCAGCGCGCACGCCTTGCAGGCATCGCGATTGGCAGAGTCGACCTTCACATTGTCGCGCGACTTGCCCCTGTAGCGCGGCGGGAGCGCTGTCCCAGCCGGGCAAACGAAGACATCCGGTCAGGCTCGTAGCGGAACACGTCCTTGCCGAAGAAGCCCTCGCGAACGCCGGGGCCGCGGATTGGCTTGGGAACATAGGCGGTCACCCCGACCGCTCCGCAGGCCTCGATGTCCTCGATCTTGAAGTAGCCGCGGTCGGCGACTGCCATGGCCGCTGCCGCGGTCTGGGCAAGCAGGCCCAGGTCGAGAACCTGGTTGCTCACTGCCTGCTAGGCGATCAGCTTGTGCTTCACGTCGACGGCGAGCTGGATGTTGTAGCCGACCCCCACTTTGATCATGTGCGCCATCGCGCGGGCATCCGGATCGGTAGGCGAGATCTGGTCGGCGCCCGTGCGATCCAGTTCGGCGAGCATCTAGTTGTGACGGTCGCGCTTGCCCTGCATGGCCGCGATCCTTCATCCGCCGCTTCGGGCAGCAGCAGGAGCTGAGAGCGGTCCGTTCCAGACAGATGCGCCATGCCACAAACATACCATGCGCCGCGATCTACGGGAATCCTCAGGCCGCGTTTTCACACGCTCTGGATCCTTTTCGGGAAAAGTAGCAGCACCTCAATGTTAGCTATGATCTGGATGGTACGAGGTAACGGCAAGACTATGATAGGCCTTGCCGTCTCGCTCAGAACGACGTGGCGGGCTTGCCGACCACGGCTCTGACCGCCGCCTCCATCCTCGACTTCGCCGCGGCGGCGTACTGGAGACCCGGATCAAGACGCAGGTTTGCGCGGTCGCTCTCCTCGTAACTCATCATCGGCTGCCGGCTTTCACCGGAGACGCAGACATCGCCGGCAGCGCACCAGGCTATGGTGCCATTGCCGCTATCGCGTGTCGGTGCGCCGTACTTAACGCGCATGGCGGCGCGCAGCTCATCGCGCGAGCGACCTTGCAGGGGAACCGAGTATACGATGGTGTTCACTTCACCACCCGCCGGGGTCGGCGTCACCCAGCCCAGCGTTATCATCTCTCCGCCCTTGCGAGCGTACATGTCGGTGACGCCCTTCTGATCATAGGCCTTGGGCGATGCACCCGTCTTCAACTGATCGACTGCCGAACGAAGCACCGCCGTCCAAGACGGACCGGGATTGGTAGAGATCGAGAAGCCTTTCGCCTCCAGACGTCGCTTGGCTTCGACTAGGGGCATTCCGGAGGTCACTCCGGACACGTCCAGGACCCGAGGGGCGGAAGTCCGGACCGCTGCTCGTTCCGATCCGGCATCAGCCGGCCCGCATGACATTACTAAAAGCGCGATCGGCATCATCGCGCCGATGTTTCTGATTTTCACGTAGGGCTCCTGTTTCATGGACGTGCGGCGGCGTTCGCCGAAACCCATGGTCCGGCGGCGCGACGCGAATGCGAGGGTTCGGCGCGACGCGCCGGTGGTTCAGACGGTCAGGTGACGGCGGCAGCTCTCAAGGGGGCTGCCATACGGCAGCGACCGCATGCACTCGGTCTCGATACGGAAGTCCTCATGTTTCGCTCCCCATGCGGGGCGAACACCGCTCCGGCGGCGTCGCCTTCTTTATCGAGGCGACGCCGGTCCTGGAGACCGGGCGTTGATAACACGCTGTTAGACGCGCGCGAACACCTTTAGCCGGGAGGCCTGGACATGCGCGTCCGCCACCCGGTCACAAAGGAGCAACCGGCGGTCTTGCGACCGAAATCTAACAGGCGAGGTTATCAAGCCTCGGCCCACCGCGAGGTGGGCGGGACCTTGCTACTCCGGTCCCGGCGGCAAGCCAAGAATCATTCTGCTCGCGCCACGACATTCGGCGATCGGGCAATGAACCCGAGCTTCGGCAGGACGCATTGAGGACCCGGCGGCGACGCCGGCTTCCGCGTCGTTCCTATCAGCAGGCCGGCGGTCGCCAGAACCGTGGCATGAGACGACCTCCCCAGGGGGAAACCACCGGTGGCCCCGAGCCTGCGGCCAAGACAACGCGACCGGGTTCGCTCAACGTGACAGGGCAGGTAGCGTAACATCTCGTGTTTGAGCGGGCGCTAGCCGCGATCCGAAGTACACGCCGTCGCTGTCGTGGTCTCGGATCCATCGGCACGTTGCCGTACGCCCCGTCCACGACTATCGTCGGCCGGCCGGGTGCCGTGACATAGGGCATCTCCTCCATGCGCCTGGGACCCGGCGCGAGGAACTGATCCAAATAACGGGCCTTTGCACAGAGGTTCCAACACCCGGCCCCATTAGCGCTTCCGGGCAGTATCCCATGCGATGAAGACGACCGATCGCGGCCGCCAAGCATGCCCTTGCGCTACGTCCGCGCCTCCGTCATCATTGCCGGGTCGTCGCAAGAGCGACGATAGAGGCGTGGAAACCTCTGTGTATGGGTCGTGCAGGCTTCCTACGGGAGGCTTTGACCTTGTTCGCTCTCGACATGGGCCTGTGCTCGGTCCGGGATCGGATCTGGACGAGCCGTGCGCTCGTCAGCGTGTTTCCAGTCCCGCGACGTGCGGGGCGCGCCTCTTCACGTCCACGTGATGGAGCGGGTCGAGATGAGCAGCAAGACAGGCGGACGCGACCACGCGGACGGCACTGCACTGGACGCGCTCTACCGCGAGCACTCCGCATGGCTGGTACGCAGGCTCAGGAGAGTGCTCGGTCGACACGCCGACGCTGCCGAGGACATCGCCCATGACGCCTATCTGCGCATCGCGCGCTATGCCGCGGACGAGGCCGGGCGGCATCCCCGAGCTTTGCTGGGAACGGTCGGCTTGAACCTCTCGCGGGACTACGTGCGGCGAGCCGGGCACCGGCAGAGCTTCGTCGAACGGAACGCTGGACACGGATTCGCCCGTACAGAAGCATCTCAGGAATCGGATCTGGCTTTGCGCGACGCGATCCTATCACTGCCGCCCCTGTACCGGGACGCTTTCCTGATGAGCCGCTTCACGCCTCTTACCAACAAGGAGATCGGCGCGCGTCTAAACATCTCTGTCAAAACGGTCGAATGGCGTATCAGCAGGGCCGTCGAGATCTGCGCAGCGCATGTCCTTCAGGAGGGTGAAGACCGGTGAGCGGGCCTAGCGAAGAGGGAAGCGAAGGCGCGGCGTCGCGTGAAGCGGCGGAATGGCTGGTCGCGCTCGACAAGCCGACCGTATCGACCGATCGGATCACGGCCTTCTATGCCTGGAGGCGCGATCCGGCGAACGCCCGGGCCTATGTGCATGCGGAAGCGGTCTGGCATAGGAGCGGCGACCTCCGCGACGACCCGGAGATCCGAGCCGCGGTGGCGGAAGCGGTATCGGCGAGCGGCAATTCGCATCGCCGTTCCGTCTTCGCCACCCCGTGGGCCATCGGCGCCCTCGTGCTCGCCGCGGCCTTGGCGCTATGGATGTTTCTCGTGCAGCCGGACCATCTCGTAACTCGGGTCGGCGAGCAGCGCATAGTGTCGCTCGAGGACGGATCGCGCATTCTGATCGATGCGGACACCGACTTGCTAGTACGGTATGCAGCCGATGCTCGGCATGTCTCGCTCGAACGCGGGCGTGCCCGCTTCACAGTTCATCATGGCGATCCGCGCCCCTTCACGGTGGATTTCGGCGGTGCGCGGGTAGTGGCAACCGGCACCCGCTTCGACGTCCGTGCAGACCCGATCGGAACCTCCGTGGCCCTTCTCGATGGCACCGTCCGCGTCCAGTCGAAGAACATCCCCGATGCTTATCGTGACCTCGTGGCGGGACAGGCCGTATCTGTCGCCGCGGGCATCCCCGGCGAGGCCACCATAATCCGCCCGGGCGCTTCGGACTGGAGCGAGGGGCGGATCGTATTCTTCCGAACGCCGCTGGGAACCGCGCTTGCGGAGATCAACCGCTACTCGGCGCGAAAGGTGGTGGTGACCGATCCGGCGCTTCTCACCGAGCCGATCAGCGGTACCTTCACGGCTCGGGAGGGAAAGGCCTTCGCCGATACAGTTGCCGTGATGTTCGATCTGCACGAGAAGCCCTCTGCGGACTCAATCGCCCTCGTCCGATAACGCAAAGAGGGCGAACACGAGAAAAATCGGCTCGCCCACGATCAAATCGACGAAGCCGCGTTAGGGTCGGCCCCCCATCAAGCGTTTCTCCTACATGATCGGCAATGTCGGAGCCGCGAGCTCTGACGGTCGGTTGAAAGGGGGATCAGATGAACGCTTTTTCGACACGAGGGCTCGTGGCATCCGCCATGGCGCTGGCCATCACGGTCTCGGCACCGGCTTCGGCGCAGAACGCCGCCATTCCCGTCGAAGTACCGGCTGGATCGGTGGAGGCGGCGCTCGTTCAGCTTGGACGCCAGACGGGTCTGCAGATCCTGTTCGCCAGCGGCGCCGTCGAAGGACGCCGCAACGCTCCGGTGCGCGGCCGCTTCTCGCGTGAAGACGCCCTACGCCGCGTGCTGAGGGGAACCGGACTCTCAGCACGGCAAACGGGTCCGAACAGCTACGTCGTCCTCGTGGGCGGTGGGGCAGGGCAGGTCGACGCCGGTGTTCGTGTCCAACCTCGAACCGAAGCGCCGTCAGGCCCCCGGCGGCGGCCATCGCAACGCGAAGTCGCGCCTGGTGAAGCAAGCGATTCAGCCGCGGCCGACATCGTGGTCACAGGTTCGAACATCCGGGGCGAGGGGGCCGGAACATCGCCCGTTATCACGATCGACCGGGCCGCCATCGATCGCAGCGGACGAGGGACGATCGCCGGCGTCCTGTCGACGCTTCCGCAGAACTTCGGAGGGACCGGAAACGAAGAAACCAGCCTCACCGGCACCGACCGCACCATCGACAACACGGGGCTCGCGTCCAGTGCCAACCTGCGCGGTCTCGGCAGTGACGCGACGCTCACTTTGGTGAACGGGCGCCGTACCGCTGGGTCCGGCGGCAAAGGCGATTTCAGCGATCTTTCGACGATCCCCATCGCCGCCGTCGATCGGATAGAAGTACTCACCGACGGTGCTTCGGCGCTCTACGGTTCCGATGCCGTGGCGGGCGTGGTCAACATCATCCTTCGCAAGACCTATCGCGGGGCAGAGACGCGGTTGCGCGCCGGGACGACGACCAGCGGCGGCATGCAGGAATATCAGTTCGGCCAGGTCGCAGGGACCGTCTGGTCGACGGGTCGGGTCCTCGGGGCCTACGAGTTCGAGCGGCGCGAGCGCCTTCCCAGTGCCGCGCGGGCATACACCCGGACGACCGATCTGCGGGCGTTGGGCGGATCAGATTGGCGATCCTACTTCGCCCATCCGGGTAACGTCCTCGGCTACGACCCTGTCAGCAACGGGTACGTCCCGACCTATGCGATACCCGCCGGTCCGTCCGGGGCGGCGCTCGCTCCCGAAGACTTCCTGCCCGGTTCCGCCAATCTGCAGAATCAGCGCGAAGGCTCTGACCTGCTACCCGATCAGAAGCGTCACGCCCTCTACGTTACGGCGGAGCAGCAACTCGGTCACGGCATCACGGCCTACGTCGAGGGAAGGGCGGCCCGGCGCCGCTTCTCCTATTCTGGATCGTCGGACATCGGCTTCATCTCGATTGACGCAGGTAATCCGTATTTCGTCAGCCCGGACGGATCGCCATACTCACTGATCGCCTATTCGTTCGCGCACGAGCTGGGCGCTACCCGCACCGGCGGCGTGGTCAAATCCTACAGTCTTACAGCCGGTGCGACGGCTGACATCGGTGCGGACTGGCATCTCGACGGCTACTACAGCCGCGCTGAGGAACGCTCTACGAACAGGACGTCCGGTCTCGCCAACCAACTGCATCTCGCCGAGGCCCTCGGAGGCGCGGACGACCCCGACACCGGCTACGCCGCCGAACGCGACGGTTACTTCAATCCCTACGGAGATGGCATTGCAAACAGCGCCGGAGTTCTCTCGTTCATCGGCGGAGGCTACAGCGGAGAAGCTGTGCGCAGCCGGATCTCGACGTTGAACCTGCAGGGGGACGGTTCGTTGGCGGCGTTGCCGGGCGGGTCGCTGCGTCTGGCGGTCGGCGCGCAACGCCGTGAGGAAGGGCTGCGCAGATCCGGCACGAACTTCTACTCTTCCAACGTACCCGCGCCCTTGCCCAGAATAGCGGGAAACCGCCGCATCGACGCGCTGTTCGCCGAACTGGCGGTTCCGCTGATCGGGGATGGCAACGCCATTGCAGGGGTCTCGCGTCTCGGACTCTCACTCGCAGTCCGGCACGAAAGGTACAGCGATTTCGGCACGACTACCAATCCCAAGGTCGGCGTCCGCTACGAACCCGCTGGCGGGATCGCCTTCCGCGCAAGTTACGGCAGATCGTTCAGGGCGCCTTCGCTACGCGAGACCGGCGACCCGATACGGATCGGTGCGACCCAGCTGCCGACCACCGCGGGGACGAACGCGCTCGTGCTGTTCCTTTCGGGCGGAAACCCGGACCTCGACCCTGAGCGGGCGGTATCCAAGACGATCGGCGTGACCATAGCGCCAAGCCGCCTGGGCGGCGTCGGCATCGAGGCCAACCTGTTCTCGACGCGCTTCGCCCAACGGATATCCCAGCCGGCTTACCAGAACATTCTACAAGCACTGACGGACGCTTCGCTGGCGCCGTTCGTCCAGGTCGTCTCACCGCTTTCGAGCGCTTCAGACCGCGCCCTGATCGAGGGCCTGCTGGCCGACCCGAACTCCCTCGTACCGTCGAATCTGCCCGCCGCGGTCTTCGGTGCGGTGGTCGACGGGCGTTACGTCAATGCTTCGTCCGTGAACGTGAGGGGCTTGGACGTCGGTGCCCGTAGCGGGTTCTCCCTGGGGGCCGGCCGTGCGGAACTGTCGGCCAACGCCTCCTATCTCCTCGGCTTCGACGACAAGACCACGACGGAGGCGCAAGCCGTGCAGCGCGCCGGGACCTATGGTTACCCGCCCAGACTCCGACTGCGCTCGACCGTCGGATGGGCCGGCAAGACGTGGAACGCGTCCCTCGCGGCGAACTACGTCTCGCGCTCCCGCTACCGGACATCTTCTTCGTCGCAGCGGATCGGAAGCTGGACGACGCTGGACCTGCAGTTCGCACGGATGTTCGGTCCGGAGACGGGTACGCTGAACGGCCTCTCGATCGGTCTCGCTTTCACCAACCTGCTCGCGACGGATCCACCGTTCGTGAACGCCGCCAACGGGGTCGGCTACGACGCGACCAATGGCAGCGCCCTCGGACGGCAGGCCGCGCTGCAGATCGTCAAGCGCTGGTAATTCCGGCTTTTCCCACCCGCCATCAACGAACGATCAGGAGTATACCATGCGCCAAGCGTGGCTGTTGCCGCTCGCCTGCCTGCTTTCCCCGCCTGTACAGGCCCGTGGGCTCTCCGTCGAAGACGTGCTGGCCAACGAGGAGTACACCCAGGTTCTTCCAGCGCCTCGCGCGGGCGTGGTCGTGATCGGTCGGACCCGTCCGTACAAGGAGGCCGGCAACTACCGTTATGATTGGTTCACGCGCCGCGTACTTTCAGAACTGTGGACCTTCTCGTCTGCAGAACCATCCCGTCTCGTCCGCGTGCTCGGCGGCGAGGTCGGCACGGGTTACTGGGCTGCTGGCCTATCCCCTAGCGGTCGGCGTCTCGCCGTCTTCCGGCTACGCGAAGATCGGCTCGCCCTTGGCATCCTCGATCTTGCCCGAGGCAGCGTCCGTTGGCTGAAGACGGCGCCCGACATGCCGTATTCGAACCCGAACCCAAGCTGGCTCGACGACGATCATCTGCTGCTCGTCACCCGTCCGGACGGTAGCCTGCCCGCAATGCTCGCCTTCGGTTTCGAGCCTGCCCGTCGGGCACCTGCATCCTGGGCCCTTACGGCGCAGGGCCTTCAGGCTGCGGTGTCGGTTCTCGGCAGTGGTAGCATGTTGGGCAAACGCGACCGAGCCCCCGCACGCTATCTGACGATCTACGACATCCGGACAGGAGCCGTCCGACGGCTGCTGGACGGCGACATCGTGGATGTCCTCGTGTCACCCGACCGCCGTCGCGTGGCGATCGTGCGCGAGGATGCCGATCTCGGCGTTGACCAGACGCGTACAGCCGATCCCGCGGATCTGACTCGCGCCCGCCGGCTCGACATCGTCGACCTGAGTACCGGACGCGCAACACCTGCCTGTAAACGGTGCGACGTGCTGCCGAACCTTCTTGCTTGGTCGCCCTCGAGCGGGAAGCTCATCTTCTACGCCCGTACGTCGAACGCCCCGTGGACGAACGGCAAGCTGCTCGTCGCCAGCGGTCGCTTGGGCGACCATCCCGAGACGCCGTTCCCCAACTTCGTCGCGTCTCTCGATACAGCGAGCGCGGGCGCGATCACGGTCCATGCCCGTTGGATGGGAGAACAGCCCGTTCTGCTTGGTAGCCCTTCGGTGACAGCGGCCTCGTCGCCTCCGGTGGCGGACTGGTACCTTCGGGGGCGGGACGGGCGGGGTCCGGTCGCATCGGGGGCGGGGCCCACCGCACGCATCGTGGGTAGTAGCGCCGGGAGTCTGACGTACCTGACGAACGGTCGCCTGCTGCGCGCCACGTTCGATGGTCCACCTACCGAGCTTGTCACTGACGGTAAGGTCGAGACCGCTACCGCACCGCTTGATCCTCTTCTCGATGGAGCGAGGTCTGCGCTCAATCCTGATCCAGAAAGCACGCTTGTCCTCGTGCGGCACGCTGGAACTTCGACGCCGATCGATCTGGCGAGGACTGGCGACGTCCTGCATCGCTATCAGGACGTCATGTCGGACGTAAGGATCGTGGCCGGTCTCCCTGCACAGAACGCGGTATTGCAGCTCGCGCCGCTCGGGGGGAGCGCGGCTACGTTGAGACTGCGTTCAGCCGATCGCGTCGTCACCCTCGACGCAATCAATCGCAACCTCGCCGACGTGGCGGCCGTGACGCCGGTGGTCCTGAAAGGTCGCGGTGCGGACGGGGCTGCCGTGAGCCATCATCTCTATCTCCCCGCCGGAGGGACGGGTGCCGCCCCCCTGGTCGTCATGCCCTACCCGGGGGTCGTCCTCTCGGCAGCGGCCTCTACCCCCAACGTAGCAACGTTCAACCCCACCACCAACATCCAGTTGCTCGTCGCGCAGGGCTATGCGGTCCTCGAACCCAGCATGCCGGCGCCGACGAACGCGCCCGTGAATGAACGGTGGAGCCCCCTCGATCGGATCGCCAACCAAATAACAGAGGCGATCGGCGATGCCGTAGCTACCGGGCGGATCGACCGGACCCGGGTTGCGGTGTACGGGCACAGCTACGGGGGTTACGCCGCGCTGGCGATGGCGACGCATGGCGACGTCGTAAGGTGCGTCATCGCATCGGCCGCGCCGGCCAACCTCGCCGCCGGCTACGGCGCCATCGACCCTCGCCAGAAGACCCAGGACGCAGGTATCTTCACCACGGCAGCCTTCGGATGGTTCGAGTCCGGGCAAGGCACGCTCGGAGCAACCCCGTGGGCATCGCCCGAGCGTTACGTCAAAAACAGTCCGCTTTTCCGAGCGGGCGCAATGAACGCGCCGCTGCTGCTTATTCACGGCGAGTTCGACTATGTCCCGGTCGCAGGCGCGGAACAGCTCTTCATGGCGCTGTATCGTCAGAACAAGACGGCAGTTCTTCTGCGCTACGCTGCCGAGGGCCACGTGATCCGTAGCCCCGGCAACATCAGGGACGAATGGAAACGGATCTTCGCATGGCTTGGGCAAATGGATCGACCGGCAGCCGTATCTCATGCAGGCCTGCCCTCCGAACGGCTTTCTTCACAGACGCTCCCAATACCCTATCCAAGCCTCGATCGAGGCATACAGCATCAAAGGCCGGGACACGTCGCTCCATAGCAGGGTGTCTGCGTCCAGCGCTTGTTCCAAGATCCTACGGTCGAGGAGACCCCGTTCGACCAACCGACCATCGAGAAGAAGCGCTCGCAAATCGGAAACGGCCGCGGTCACGGCTAGATTGTAGTAGCTCGTGGCCTCCCCCTTCGAACGACGTTGCGCGACCGATGTCGGCAGCCGGTCGGCAAACGCCGCCCGGGCCAACTGGCGGTCGAGCCGGCCGCCGGTCAGAATGGGAATAGGTATCGACAGGCAGGCCTCCACTACCGGCTGGGACATCAGCGGATGGACAAACAACGTGGATTTTCCCCTGAGGGTCGGGCCGTAGAATATCTGTGAGTTTGCGATGGCCTGGATCTGCCGGACTTTGGCCGGTGGCAGGCCAGCTACATCCGCGAGCCAGGGATGCACGCAGTTCGCGGATCGTTCGATTGATTCCGGCGTCGCCATCGACCCCGGAAAGCGTGCCGGCATGGCGGGCCGCCCCAGTCGATCCGCGAGAATGGCGCCCCATGCCGACCAGACCGACCGCTGTGCGCGGCGTGCGATGTCCCGCGTGTGACCCGACCAGATCGCCCTCGGTCCGTTCAGCCTGAAGGAATCCGCCGCGATCTCGACGTCGGGCATCTGGTAGAAGACGGCGTCTCCGCCTTGGCCAGTGAAAATAGTGTCTGCACCGACCTCTCGGGCATGCAGCGACATCTGCGCGTCGTGGCCGACGTCGAGCCCGTAAAGGATCGGCTCGGACGGATGAACCATATTTCGAAGAGAGACGATGTCGAGGACACGCTCGTCGGCTGCGATCTCAATGAGCGGGATGTCGCATAGACGTGAGACGTCGCGGGCATATCGCCGCTCGTCACCGCCCGCCTGTATCGTACTCGCGTTGACCAGCGTCATCGGGTGGCGCGGCTCGATGCGCGACAGCGTACCGGACAGGATCGCGGAGTCGAGTCCGCCCGACAGTTCGAGCGCCGCTCGGTCCCCTACGCCGGCCCATGCCCCGACGGTCTCGTCGACAGCTTCCCGCAGGCGCTGCTCTGCCGCGGCTGCAGACGTGCCATGTGCCGCTCGCGCGAGGTCGCACGGGTTCCATCTCGTTTCGATCGGTGGATCTGCCCGTACATCCCCGTCCACCGCAACGGCGTACGGCGTGACCGGTTCGAAGCTGCACCCCGGGGGAATTGTAACGATGCCGCTCAGTGCTGAACGGTAGGCCGTGACCGTGGGATCGTGAAGCAGCGCGGCGATGACGCTCCAATCGACCTTCGGCTTCAAGCCGAAAGTCCTGAGCAACCATTCAGGTACTTGCGAGGCGACGACCAAGCCGGCGTCCGTCCGGAAGACGGACGCCGGCATCAATCCGTCGACGCTTCGCGATATGGACCAGCGGCATTCGGAATGCTTTGTCAGGGTGACGAAGCCGCCCCAATTTCGGTCAATCGATGTGGTGCGTGAATTTCGGAAGCGCCAGCCGACGGAGTACGACGAACCATCGGGCGCGGCATCGACTGGGATGTCCACTGGCGCCGCGGCCGTCCATAGCGACAGTCCGATGGCGTCACGTACGGGGACGAGTTGCGGATCATGGCGCGCGACTTTTCGCGCCAACCGTTGCACCTCGTCTTCGCGGGTGCCGCCGTCGAACCCCTGACGGTTACACTTCGGAATGAATGCGAGGAAGCGGAGTGCCGATGCGTTCAGCATGAGTATATCGGTGTAAACCAAGCAACGTGGTCAGCCGTGTCGTTCAGCACGGCCCCGTCATGCTCTATCCAGCAATGTGCTTCGAACGGATGCGTTCGAACGCCGAAGATCAAAGTCGACGGAATGCCGTACAAGGCCAAGAAGTCGCGCATGAACAGGCTGTTCGGAAGACATCGTCCAAGCCGTGGGACGAAAGGGCGCAAAGCGTCGAACGCCGACACGATACTTGCGACGAGTGCGGGATCGCACTCTCGACTGCGGACAGTCCAGCGGCGATAGCTTGAGACCGGCCCCCGTAGTCGTAGCCACGTGGCGAGACCGGCAATGATCATCCGCGGAACGGCGGCGAGTGTCCGGCGCGCACTGACGTCGAGCCGATCCAAGTCTTGCCGAACCCACAGGGGCGCCGGGTCCGCCCACCGCCACCGATCCCGTGCTAAACCTGCTGCAGCGAGCACGTCCGAGACTTGTTGCCCCCGGTCTGGCGCAGCACGACCGTTTGCCCCATTTTGCGGCAGGCTGTTCCGTCCGATGCAGAGATACGCATCCGTTTCGGCGTCCATCATCACGATATCGCCTGCGACATCGACAATCGTAATCATCGAACCCTCCTATCTCGATCTACGTCGACGAAAACGGGGAAGCGATTGCGCGCTTCCCCGTCCGCAGCCGTCAAGCGCGGTAGCGCAAGATCAGCGGTAGCCCAGGATCGGATTGCCGAGCTCCGGCAGGCCCATAATGACGACGGCCTTCGTCTCCTTGGAGACCTTGCCCAGATAGACGAGCAGCGGGCGCTTTTTCGTATCCATTTGTCAGTCCTTCTTCGATGTTGCCGCGTCCTTGCGGCAACTGAAGATTGACCGTCATCTTCTCCTCTAGCGAGGATAGACGGCGACGAACTAGGCCAACATGGGCCTTCCGCCAGATCTTGGCGACGTCTCGCCGGATCGTGACGGATTGGTCGCCGGATTCTGGCTGACCCTCGTCGTGTCTCGGGACATGTCGGCCAGAATACGGCGTTCTCCCGATTCGCATGGAAGCGCTCGCAGATCGGGGATATGCCAACCACGACGTGGTCTTAGACGGCGTACGGACAGCTACGCGGATTGGCTGCGGAAGGGTCGGACATGACTATCGGCACGAACGACGAACCCGATACCGCACTCCTGGGACGCGTCTTCCGCCGTCTAAGACTGCATCGGAGGCTAAGCGTCGCGCAGGTGGCCGAGGCCTTGGACATGCCCGCGCGGACGTATGCCAATCTGGAAGCCGGCAATGCAAGGATCCATTACGACCGGATCAAACGCTTCGCGGCCTACGCGAACGTGGACCCGGTTGCGATGCAGGCGAGTACGATGTTCAACTCCGAAGGCATGGCGTTAGCATGCTGCGACAACAAGCTGATGATGATCAATCTGCTTGCCATGGAGGAACTCTTCGACGAGCTCGGGACCGGTATCGGCGACCTCGAGCCGCGGACCATCATCGCTGGTTTCGATCAGCTCAAGGAAGGGTTAATCGCCGCCGCGCGCAAACCCGACCCCTTTGCAGAAGGGTGGCTTACCTCGAAGCGCAACTCGGTCGTAGCCCTCAGCATATCCATAAAGAACCTTCTGCAGGGCAGGAAGCGGACCGACGTGTAGTGCTGGCGACTCACTTGCACGCATCCACCGTGCTCCGTGGATCTTTGGCGAACCTTATCGCCGAGCCACCGTCGCCCATGGGATCACCACGGCCCAATCAGCGAGCTGTCCCACCAAGGTGCACATCGAGGAGACTACCAGCCCACGGCCTTCGAAATCGTCGAAGCCGGCGCCGGTGCTGGCGCGCTTGAACCGATTCCGCCCCCGGCACGCTTGACGTGGTACAGCGTCGCATCGGCGGCCTTGATGAGCGTGTCTAGCGATACGCTCATGGGGGGAGACGTGGCGTAGCCGAGGCTGACACCGACCTCGATGGATCTGCCGTCGATCGAATAGGGCGCGGAGATAACGCGGACCAGGCGGCGTGCGAAGATCTGCGCCTCCTCTGCGCGAGCAATGCCTGCTTGCACGACGATGAACTCGTCTCCGCCAATGCGAGCAGCGATATCTCCGTCGCGGACGGTCGCTGCAATACGCGCTGCGAGCTGACGCAACAGGGCGTCGCCGACGGGATGGCCGAAGCGATCGTTGACGGGCTTGAACCGATCCAAATCAAGGCAGTGGACGGCAACCATGGGCACTTCGCCATGGTTACGAACCACCTCGTCGAATGCCTCTCGAAGGCCAAAGCGGTTCGCCAGACTTGTCAGCGGGTCGTGCCGCGCGACGAGCGTCATCTCGTTGCGCAACGCAATTTGCTCTCGCTCTCGTCGATAAGCGTACCGAATGGTTTCCAAGCTGCCGGCGAGAAACGCCAGAAACATTGCGGCGAGCATCAGGCGGCCGACGCCGCCGTCCAGCGCCGCGGTCAGCGCAATCGGTGCCGCAGCAAGCGTTACAGCTGCGCTACAGATCCGTGGTCGGACATACCCCCTTGCGACAGCACCGGAGCAGAAGCCGAACAGCATGCTCGTCGCGAGCATCTGCGGAATCGGCGCCGACTGTGCGAAGCAGATTGCGCCGAGCAAGGCCAGCGCTCCAGCGAACGACAGAGTCGAAATGCCTAGTCTGAACTGCCACGCGGCGCTGACGTCGCGGTCTTCACGGCGTAGCTCAGTCTGCCGACGGTAGGCGACGATGACGCCGAGCCGGCCAACGGATGAAGCCATTCCGGCCGCCACCGCCATCCAGGGCAAATATCCGCCGATTTCCAGCGCGCAGTAGATGCCAACGGCGGCGAAGATCGAGGACATGATGGCTGCAGGTACCAGCGTCGTGAACGAAGCAGCGACCAGTTCCACGTAGACCGCGGTCGGCTCAGGTTCGCCTCGTCTAAAATGCCGCATCCACCCGTTTAACACGTTCAGCGGACGGAAAGGTTAATGACCAGGGACCCATGCGCGTCCGGCGACCTGGCGGAATTGCCGGACTCTCGACCCCTCTCGGTATCTCGACGGTGGGGCGGCACGGATAGGGGCCTACCAGCATGGAGCGAGCTTCGCTGCCACCGCCCGATGATATAGGAGGGGGCGATCGCGCTACGCAAACCGAAGTCGTGGTTCGGCCTACAGATGGTCGACGCCGGCGAATTTCGCCGCCGGCGTCTGCATCCTACAGCTTGTCCTTCAGACCCTTTGCGGGCGTGAACGTGACCTTCTTGGATGCCGCAATAGTGATTGCCTCGCCGGTTCCCGGGTTGCGGCCTTCACGCTCGGGACGGTCCTTGACCGTGAACTTCCCAAATCCCGGAACGGCCACTTCGTCGCCTTTCGCGACGGCTTCCGCAATCTGCGCGAATACCGCGGAAACCGCAGCCTTCGCGTCCGTCTCGCTAGTACCTGTGACGCCTGCCACGCCCTTAACCAGTTCAGCGATGTTCATTGCGGTCGTGCTCCTTGGAATTGAAGGGGCACCTTAGCGAGCGCGGGTAACGAAACCAAACTTCCGTTCGTCGAGTGACCGCGACGGCTTCGCGATGGCACCGCTTTATGTCAGACATGGTATCCATGATGCGACGGAGCCAAAGGGCTTCAGGTCGTTCTCGTTCGGCCCCTTCTTGCCAAGGGCGTTGCGCTGGAAAAAAATGCGGTATTCCCGCTACGATCTCCGGGTTTCCGCGCCGGAACTCTGCTTCCGGTACCGCCATGACCCTTTCACATCGCAGTGCCACACCGTCGCCATTGAGCAAGGAAAAGTCATCGTGCGACCAGTCGGTGCGGTAGAACCTGAACGGAGATTACGTGGTAGCCGCGGGCTGCTGCGGATCTTTGGTGCCACGACCGCGGCCAAGAGCGCCATATGGGCGCTTACCGATCTTCTGTTGGGTGCATTACTGCGCCGCTTCACGGATTTGAACGGTCCGACCATCGCCCTCGTCCTGTGCGCACTGCTGCTTGTCGGAGCCGGAGCCGATCTCCTCGTCGGCTTCCTGCTCGCGCGGTGGAATGAACTTGAAGACGGTGGCTGCGATGCAGCTTACGGGGGCGGTGGCGACGAGCGCGCTTCTGCTCATGCAATTCATCGTCTCGATCGAACGGCCACTGTGCCTCGTCGGTGTGGCGGTGTCATTCCGGATTGCCTATGCCGCGTTCGATGTTCCGCTGACCACGCTCACGTCGCTCCTTCCTTGCAGCGAAGCGGAAAGAGAACGCTATGTCCGCGTCCGCATGGCGGCGAGCGCCTTCAGCCGTCTGCTGATCACGGGGTTGAACGCCTATCTCGCCTTCTGGTCCACTGAGAGCTTTGCAACCTTCGGAATGGCGGGTCTCGGAATGCTGTGCATCGCCATGATACTGTGCGCCGGGACCTTGCGTTTGAAGGTGAGGGGGATGACGCCGGAATTGCACGACGTGCCCCGATACCGTTCCGATGCGCTGGAGGGGGCCCTGCCGTCCGGAAGGCTGATGCCGCTTCTCGTAGCCTTTCTCGTCGCTGTGGCTATCGTGCCTACGCTCAGCAGACTCCTAGTGTACGTCGGTATCGACGGAGAAACGCCCGACGGTGCCCTACTGCTGTGCGCCTTCTCCGTCGGTTCCGTGATCGGGCCAGTCGCGCTGACCCCGACGAGACGTGCGTTGAAGAACTACGATCCGATGATGGTAGTTGCCGCCGCGGGATCCCTCTCGGCGCTCATCCTGGGTGCCGCGATAATAAGCGATGCTTTGACCGCTATGGTCGTTGGTGCGCTATTGCACGGCTTGGCATTGGGCATGGTGGGCACCTTGCTGTGGAACCGCGCCGCGAGCCTGACGGCGTCCGGAAGCGAACGGAAGTACAGCATGGTCTCGGTGCAGTCACCGCCTGCTCGCAGGTCTCGGTTGCGATCGGCACGCTCGCTCTGGGACCATTCATCGACGCGATCGTACGGGCGGATGGATCATTGGTCCTGACCGCTTCGGCGATCTCCTGCATCGGCGCGGTGATGCTGACACGGTTCGGATATAAGCAGGAAGAAACACGAAGAACCCTTGATGATGTTTCAAAGTTGCCGTGATGGGATGCATCGGTGCCGCCGGGCTCCTTTAGACCGCGGCATCGACGGTCTGCATTCGCCTATTAGTCTGCGTCGAAAGCTTGTGAACCGCCTGGGTTCAACTGTTCGGATGCGGTAGAGAGTTTATGTCAAAGCGAACGCTTTGCCGCATTCCGCACCAACGAGAAAGTTATGCATTCGAGTTTCCGATTTATCGTGTCGACTGATAGAGTTGGAACGGTGACCGATGCCATTCCTCTACGATGGAACCCGGCCAACGGCATTTTCGAACATTAGCGGACGTCGATGAACGAAGGGACAGATCAAAGCCGGCAGTGGCGTTCGGTAGCGAACGTGTCCTGTTCTATGGTCTTCGCGCTCATCTTCCTGCTCGGTGGGTACTCGACGGTTACCAAGGCCGATGCGCAACCGCAAATCACCCACAGCAGTTGGACCACGGCCGACGGAGTTCCCGGCATGGTATCCGCTCTGGCTCAGACACCGGACGGGTATCTGTGGCTCGGCACATATGAAGGCCTCTACCGTTTCGATGGCGTCACCTTCGAAAGGATACCTCCTGCGACCGGTCATCCTTCGGGGGCGATCCCCGTCACGGCGGTCTTCGTTACCCGTAATGGCAAACTGTTCGTAGGATATGCTGGCCGAGGTGGCGTCGAGGTCTATAGGAACGGACACTTGATACGTGCCTCAATGCCCAGCGCCCCGGGCGAGGTCACCAGCTTCGCCGAAGACGGCGACGGCGCGATATTCGCCATCGGCGGCCGAGAGCCCGGTGCGCTGTATCGTCTCTGGCGAGGCAGCTGGCAGCGTCTGGGACAGAACTGGGGACTTCCTTCCGAAACGATCTGGTCCGTGTTCGTGGCTAAGGATGGCACCGTCTGGGTCGCCACCGCGAAGCACCTCTTCTTCCTGAGATCAGGCGCGTTCCGGTTCGAAGATACCGGCGAGAAACTGACGGACGGGGCGGGGTTCGCCCAGGACCGCCGGGGCGACATCTGGATTTCAGGCCCCTTCGGAACCCGCATGGTCGCCGACTATCCGCATGGACATCGCCGTCCACGCAAGCCGGTCTTCTATTCCGCGCTGGCTCCGGTCAGCCGCGTCGCCTTGCTGTTCGCTCGCGACGGAGCCCTGTGGGGATCGACCTACACCGATGGGCTGTTCCGGATCGACTCACCGGGGCGCACACAGCCGGGGCGCGCGGCGATCCAACGTTTTCGTACCAACGACGGCATGACGTCCAACCAGGCCGTCGCGATCCTGCAGGACCGCGAGAACAACATCTGGGCGGCCACGGAGAACGGCCTCGATCAATTCCGTAAGGCCGATGTCGAACAGGTCAGGCTGCCGCCGCAGACGTCTCCGCGCGGCTACAAGATGGCCGTCGACCCGAGCGGCGCGATCTACGTCGCCAGCGGGAAGACGCTCTACCGCACCGATGCGGGCGGGGACCCCGTTGCCGTGACGGCCGCGAAGCAGCCGAGTGCACTCTGCTCAGACCCTTCCGGCGGGATCTGGATGGCCGTGGCCCGTCGTATGATAAGGTTTCGCGGCGGGCGTATGATAGTCAACGAGGTCGTTCCGGGACCCGAGCCCGTCACGGGGTGTGGCGTCGATCGCTCAGGCCGGCTCTGGCTCGCGCAACCGAATGCCGGAGTTCTCGTTCTCGATCGCGGCACGTGGCGGCGCTTTGCGCTTCCTCGGATGGGGCAACGTCCGAAGGACATCATCATCGACCGTGCGGGAAACCCGGTCGTGATGTTCAGCAACCGTGCCCTGCTGCTCGTCTCCGCCGACGGTGCCGCCCGGTATCTGGACGGTGACACCATCGGCGTGAGCGGACTGACCGGCGTGTTCCCGATGGATTTCGGTCTGCTGGTCGCGGGCGGTACGGGGATGGCCCTCTGGAACGGCCACGAGTTCCGGCGACTGTCGATAGACGAATACCCTTGGCTGCGCGGCGTGCGAGGACTCGTGCAGACCAAGGACGGCGAAACCTGGATGCTCAACAACAAGGGCGTCCATCGTGTCGCTTCGGCTCGGTTCGAAGCGGCGTTCGATCACCCCCATACCGCCCTGCCGCACCTCACCCTCGGACCAGAGGACGGTCTGTCCAGCCACCCGACGGGCGAGGAGGGCGCTCAGGCCGCCGTCGCCGAGGATGGGAGGATCTGGTTCATGACCCGGCAGAACGCCGTTCGCGTCGACCCGCGGAGATTGATCTCGAATCCGCGGCCACCCAGCGTCCTCATCCGCGGCCTGACCGCAAACGGCCGCCGATATCCGGATCCGCGATCGGTCGATCTGCCCGCGGGAACCCGGAACCTGTCGATCAGCTATACGGCTTTGAGCCTGTCCGTGCCGAGCCGCGTCCGTTTCCGTTACAAGTTGGCGGGAGTCGATGCCGATTGGGTGGATCCCGGTTCCCGAAGAGAGGCATTCTACACGAATCTAGGTCCGGGCAGCTACCGGTTCAGGGTGATCGCCTCGAACGACAAGGGCATCTGGAACAGGCAGGGCGTCGAACTCAGGATAATGATCCCGCCTACCTTCCTGCAGTCCGCCCTGTTCCAGGTCTTGTGCTTCATCCTCGCCGCCCTTCTACTCTGGTTCTTGCTGGATTTGCGGGTTCGCAACCTCACGCGCCGAATGCGCATCCGGGTGGCCGAGCGTACCAATGAACGGGAGCGGATCGCGCGGGAGCTGCACGACACGCTTCTGCAAGGCATCCACGGCCTGATGCTGCGGTTTCATATCGCCGCGCAGTCGGTGGGCGACGACCGTGTCAGACGTGAACTTGAAGATGCCATGAATCTTGCGGACGACGTGCTGATCGATGGTCGTGACCGGGTTAGCGCTCTCCGGGCGGTCGACTCCAGCGATTTGGAAGGAATCGTCCTCGCTCTCATAGAACGGCAGGACTTCCCGCCCGACGTCAGGATCAACTTCACGATCAAGGGTAGGGTCCGGTCCGTGGAACACGATGTCGTCGCCGAGGTAGGCGGCATCGTCGGCGAGGCGCTCTTCAACATCCGTCGTCACGCGAGCGCTTCGGCCGTCACGGTCGCTCTCACGTTCAATCGGTTCAGCATGACGCTCTCGATCCGGGACGATGGCGTCGGAATACCGGAGGACGTCCTGAAGGCCGGAGGTCGATCAGGCCACTTTGGTCTGATAGGAATGCGGGAGCGGGCGAAGCAACTCGGTGCCAGGCTCTGGATCCGTTCGGGGGTCTGGAAGGGAACCGAGGTCCGCTTGATCATCCCCGCACTCGTCGTGAGTTCGCGCTCGAAGCCGATCGCGCCCGTTTAGACAGGCGCCGGAGTTGTCTGACACGCTGAGGGCGCAAGGAGATTGGCTAGGCCGTATCTGTCGGCCGCAGAGTGCGATGGCACTTGGCTGGGTGATCGACAGCCTGCCCGAAGCCACCGACGTGATCGAGATCGACCAGGCCCGCGCTCGGCCGGGACGTCGGCGGCACCCGCTCGTCACGTGCCCAGGATCCAAAACTGAAAGCCATGACCGACCGACGCGGCTATGTCCTGTGCGACGTCGGCCGTGCGTTATGGCGGGATCTCCTGATACCGGACACAATACTGGACACGCGGCGGGGCCCTCTCGCCCATGCCAGCTTTACCTCGGAAAGAGGGCCCGGCCTGCACAGCGCGTGATCGAATGCCGGTTGAGGTTGCAGGTATCTTACGCTTGCGGCGAAGGACAGCGAACGCGAGCGGGCCTGTCGCGCTGCCGGGAGGTGCCGGCTCTTGTCTACCGGGGCCGCCACCCGCTCAAGCAGCGTCCTTGCCGGCATGGCTCAGCACTCGCCGACGGGTGGGGCACACCCTGGCGTTCGTCACGCCCTCTTGGATAGGGCGTCGTAGCGCTCAAAACTCTTCTGCATGTGCATACGTGCCGCTCGGCGCGCCCGCGACGGGTCGCCGGCCTCGATGGCCGCGTAGATCGCCTCGTGGTCCTTGTTGATCGTCCGGGCGTAGGCCTTGTGGGCAAGGGGATCGTCAGCCTGGAGGTACAGTCTGCGTGAGGGGATCAGGCGTACGCCGAGGAACGAAGTGAAGCGCGCGAAATAATCGTTGCCCGTCGCATGGGCTATCGCGGCGTGGAACGCCGCGTCGGCCAGAACCGAACCATCAACATCCGAACTCTGCTCCATGGCGGAAAGGGCGTCGCGCATCGCGGCCAGGTGGCTGTCCGACCGCCGCTTGGCGGCGAGTTCCGCCATCTCGCTTTCGAAGCCCATCCGCATTTCAAGCAGCTTGAGCACGTCCTCGATCGCCTCGACCTCCTCGGGCGTCACCTGGAAGGCGCGATAGTTCGCGGCGTCCGCCACGAACGCTCCGGAGCCGCGGCGAGATTCCAGCAAGCCGCGGGCGGCCAAGCGTGCGAACGCCTCGCGAACCACCGTCCGGCTGACGCCGAAATCCTCGGTTATCTGCTTCTCGGTGGGGAAGCGCCCGCCAGGCAGCAACGCGCCAGACTCGATCTGACTCTCGAACTGCCGAACTAGATCGTCCGCGAGCGTGGCGGCTTTCGTCACTTTCATTCAACTACCTTACCACCCGAAAGGGGGGGCGCCAGCCACCTCTTTCGGGGGGGGGCGACGCAATCGGCCCGCTGAGTTCGGGCCGTCGCCAACGTTGCGCTCAGAACGTAAATCCGCTTCGTATGCCGAAGTAGCGCTGGCTATCTCTTCCAGGCTTGTAGCTGACGGCGAGAGTGGAGGGAGAGGCGGTTACACCGTAGTTCCAGACACCGTCCCGTCCCTTGGTCAGAACGTAATCGCGGTCGAATACGTTGTTGACGAACAGCGTCACCTTGAAAGGACCGCTTCGGACGCCTGCACCGATGTTCACCAGCGTGTACCCGCGCTGTTTGGAATCCGGATCCTGAAGCAGGCTGAACACGACGCCTGACTGATAGTGGACGCTGGACTGAAGAAACCCGGTGATGTCGTCCGTTAGAGGCCGATCATACTGCGCATTGCCCGAGAGATTCCACCGGGGTGAGTTCGGTAGCGTCCGTCCCGACAGGTCCTGTACGCCTCCGAGGCATCCTTGCGCTACGGTCTGCTGCGGGAAGCATGTCGCGTTGATGAAGCGGTCCATTTTCGCCACGGTGTATGCGCCGTAGAGGTTCACCGTCAGCGCGGTTGACGGTCTGGCGGCTGCCTCCACCTCGATGCCGTGCGACGTCACCTTGCCAAGGCTGTTCAATATGTTCTGGCCTGTCGTGTCGTCGCGACTCTGCGCTTGGAAACCGTAGAACGCCTCGTAGAACCCCGTGAGGTTGAACGTCAGCCGATTGTCGAGGAACGTGGATTTCAGGCCGACTTCGAAGCTGTCGCCGTGTTCTGCTGGCACCGGTTGCCTAGCCGCAACGGCGTCGGCGACCGGTACGCCCTTCAACGGGCCCGACGCCAACGGCGTACGCACGGTGTAGGTGCTCGTCAGGTCGTATGCCAAGCCCTTGTAGCCGCGCGCATAGTCCGCGAACACCATCACGCTCTCGGTCGGCCGGAATTGGATCGCGGCCTTGCCGGTCACGACCGTGTCCTGGTCACACGTCGAGATCGCGAGACCGGCGGTCCCGCTCGTCGTCGAACACCGCGGGTATCCGTAGCGCACGCCGGTTCCTCGATCGACGAAGCTGTATCGGACGTCCTCCCGATGGACCCGAAGACCGCCGGTCAGCGAAAGCCGTCGCGTCAGGTCGTACGTGGCTTGCCCGAACGCGGCATAGGTCTGCTGCGCCGACCTCGCGAGATAGCTCGAATAGGCGATGCTGTTCGTCGAGGGCAGCGACGGCAATCCGTTGAAGTCGCCCAAGGAGTTGGATCCGCGCACGTAGTCGCGGAGCGACCGCGTGTCGCTGTAGAACAATCCCGCGACGTAGCGCAGGCGGCCCCGGTCGGGCGACGTGAGGCGAAGCTCCTCGGTGAAAGTCGTAACCTTGAAGAACCCGCCGTTCGCCGATCCGCCCGCCGGTGCAGCCGGGGCAACCGTACGGAAGTCGAAGGCGCTGGAGTCCGTATCCTGAAGATCGACCAGCTTGTAGCGGTCGATCGAACTGATCGACGCGATCGTCGGGCCGCCATCGAACGAATACGCGGCCTTCACGCCGGTGCCGTAGTCTGTGGAACTCCCCTTCGAATCGATGTCGAGCCGTGTGAGGCGGTTCTGAGAGGATGGCACGATCCCTGCGAGGATGACGTTCTGGTCGATGCGTCCGCGAGCGAAGGTGACGCCCGGGCTGAGCTGATACTGCGCCGGCGCACAACAGGTCGATTTCGTGCGGACATAGTAGGGCGATGCGATGATCGAGGCGTTCGATTCCGGTTCCCAAAGTAGCTTGCCGCGAAGCAGAACGTCCGACTGGCCGTTGAGCCAGTTGCCGGTGAACGTGTTGAAAATGGTCCCTCGATACTTGCTGTAGCTGCCGGAAAGGCGCGCCTTCAACGTGGAGGTCAGCGGACCGGAGATGCTGCCCTGATACCGCTGTTCGCCGTCGTCGGTGAAGAACGTCTCGGCTCGCGCCGAAAGCCGGTCGGTCGGAGCCAGCGTCGTGATGTTGATTGCCCCCGCCGACGCCGCCTTTCCGAACAAGGTGCTCTGAGGTCCTCGCAGAACCTCGATCTGCGCGACGTCGGCGAGCGCAGTGAACGCCGCGGCCTGGAAGGCCTGGGGGATGTCGTCTACTACCACGACGACACTGGGCTGCGTGGAGATGCTGTACGCATAGGTCCCGATGCCGCGGATGTTGATGCTGTTGTTGGCCGGCTGGCTCGTCTTCGTGATGGTCAGCGACGGTGCCGTCCGGACGAGATCATCGAAATCCCGTACGTTCGCCCGTTCAAGTCCCGCCGACGTGATCGCGAGCACGGAGGCGGGTACGTCCTGGATGCTCTGCGACCGCTTGTTCGCAGTGACTACGATGTCTTCCAACGCAGCGCTCGGAGCGCTTGGGGAGGGGGACCCGGCGTCGCCCGACGCAGCGTCCGCCGGAGTACCTGACTGCTGGGCTTGCGCCAGTTGCGTGCAGGCAACGGCGTACACGGCGGCGCACGCCAGCAAGCTAGGCTTCTTCATCGCATCCTCCCATTACGCCCGGGTTACCCGGGTCGTGTCCCTCGCAGGTTGGCGAAGGTAACGGGTGGATCATCCTCCTTCCCCAAAGGATGTCAATGGTTGTAATACAACTTCTGATCTAGGGGCGGAAGTCCGTCTTCGCAGCTCGGACCATCGCCAGCCAGTCCTGTTGGGAGTGGACGTCCAGACCGCGATCCCACGCTGCGCCCATGTAGTAGACGAACGGTTTGCCGGGACTTGCGCGGAGCAGTACGAGATAGTTGTCCGCGTCGGCCGTCACGTCGACGATCGCCGTGGGATCGACCAGCAGGGCGACGCCCATCGTCCCCTTCGTCGGATTGGTAGGCCCCCACCAGGTCAGGCGTCCGGCGGCCCGGTCCACGGTGAAGGTGCCGCGCTTCGTCTCGTCGGTCGGGTGCTTCGAGATCCCGATGCCGACGACGAGGTCGCCCGGCTTGTCGGACTTGAGCGTCGAGACCATTCGCGTGAAGTTCGTGCCGGCTGGAAGCGTGAAGCGGCGCGTCTCCCATACGTTTCGCACCACGTCCACGGGCCAGCGATCGTAATCGACGCTAAAGGAAGCCGTAACGGGACCGTCATCGATTATCCGGTACCTGGCGTAGTTCCGGGAGACCCAGAGCTTGTTGTCGTACCAGATGCCCAGGCCGCCAGCGCCGCGGAAGCTGTGGACGTTGTAGAAGTCGACCCCTTCGCCGTGGTCGGAGTGCTGGTCGCCGGTCCGAAGCTGGCGGTCCATGAATGGCCACCGGACGTTCTTCCCCCACGCGTCGATCCCCGAACTCGAGGGCGGTTCGGCCTTTTCGAGCGGTCGGCCATAGATCCGATGGGCAGTCCGATCGTTCTCCCACAGGATGTCGCCGTATCGATAGGGAGCGAAGACCACTGCCGCTCGCCTCGTCCGGTCGAGAACCGGCGCAAGCGTACCTCGCTTCTCCGATTTCTCATCGCGCGCGAGGACGGCGACGGGAAGCAGGGACAGGGCGAGGGCGAATGCCTGTTTGAATTGCATGCTTGTCTCTCCTTTAGCGCCGGACATCGAAGTCGGCTGCCGAACCGGGGCACCCGATTGGCTCGGGGGGATCCGTCGACCGGAACGGATCGCGGAGGGTTGGGCATGACCAGCGCAAGCCGCGCGGGACGCCAAGCCATCAGCGGGCCAGCCAGCCGCCGTCGACGGCGAGGATATGTCCTTGGACATAGTTCGCAGCCGCCGAGGACAGGAATACGGCGGCGCCACCGAGGTCAGACGCATCGCCCCATTTGCCCGTTGGAATCCGGTCCATGATCGACTTGTTGCGCACTTCGTCGGCCTGCAACGCAGCGGTATTGTTGGTCGCGATGTATCCCGGCGCGATCGCGTTGACGTTGACACCCTTCGCGGCCCACTCGTTCGCCAGAAGCTTGGTGAGGCCACCGATGCCGGACTTCGACGCCGTGTAGCTCGGCACACGGATGCCGCCTTGGAACGTGAGCATCGAGGCGATGTTGACGATCTTGCCCGATCCCTGTCCGATCATGTGTCGCCCCGCCGCCTGGCAGAGAAAGAACACGGACTTGAGATTGGTGTCCACCACGGCATCCCAGTCCTGCTCGGTGAAGTCGACAGCGTCGGCGCGGCGGATGATGCCGGCGTTGTTAATCAGGATATCGAGTCCGCCGAGTTTTCCGACGGTCTCGTCGACGACCCGCTGGACCGGCTCGATCGTCGAGAGGTCGGCTGACACGACCTCCGCCCTTCGGCCGAGCGCGCGGACCTTCTCCACCGTCTCCACCGCCGGCGTGCGACCGACCGCGGCGATATCGGCACCGGCCTCCGCCAGCGCGAAGGCGATCGCCTGCCCAATGCCCGTGTTCGCCCCGGTCACGATGGCCACCTTGCCGGATAGGTCGAACATCATGCCAGCTGACAAATGTCGAGGACGTTCATGTCGGTATAATCCTGGTTCTCGCCGGCCATCGCCCAGATGAACGCGTACGCCTTGGTCCCCGAGCCCATGTGGATCGACCAGGGTGGGCTGATCACCGCTTCCTCGTTCGCCATGACGATGTGGCGGGTCGCCTCGCCTTCGCCCATGTAGTGAAACACGCGGTCCTTCTCGAGATCGTCGAGCTCGAAATAGAAATAGATCTCGCTGCGACGCTCATGGATGTGCGGCGGCATCGTGTTCCAGACCGAGCCCGGCTTCAGCACCGTAAGCCCCATGACGAGCTGCGCGCTGTCGCAGATACCAGGGATGACCATCTGATAGATCGTCCGCTCGTTCGACTCCTCGAGGCTGCCGCGCTCCAGCGTGGTCGCATCGCCGACCGAGATCACGCGCGTCGTGAACGCCTTGTGCGCCGGGCACGACGCCAGATAGAAGCGTGCGCCGTCGCCGGAGAACTGCACGTCCTTCGCGCCCATCGTCACGTACAGGCAGTCC
Organism: Sphingomonas faeni; assembly: GCF_030817315.1. Lineage (NCBI taxonomy): Bacteria > Pseudomonadati > Pseudomonadota > Alphaproteobacteria > Sphingomonadales > Sphingomonadaceae > Sphingomonas > Sphingomonas faeni. The sequence goes on from NZ_JAUSZF010000001.1 coordinate 3,272,605, forward strand.
TTGTTGCCGAGCGCGAACGTCTCGCCATCGACCGTCACGGTGCCGCCGACCTTGCCGACGTTGACGACCGCGAGCTCGCGACGTTCGAGGAACGGGTGACCCGCCGCCGATGCCGGCTCGGTCTGGTCGGGCAGCTTGACGCTACCGCTGGCGACCGCGACGCCGCCGATCACGAAGCGTTCGGCATGCGTGTAGTTCAGCACGCACTCGCCGTCGCGGAACAGGTCCTGGATCAAATAGCGGTCGCGCAGCTCGTCGTTGGAGACGCACTCCATCATGTCAGGGTGCGTGGCGTAGTAGGTGCGTTCGTACATGAAAGGCTCCGATGATCTGCCGCGGGGCGGCGGGAATGGGACGTCGTCCTCGCGTAGCCGACCCGCAGGACGACTTGCGGACCGGACCTGCAGGATCGCGATCAAGACATGGCGGGAGGTCCGACGGAGGCGCGCATGACGAGTTCCGACGGCAGGACTGAGGGCTGAGTCACCCCGTCCATCCGCGGTTCGCTGCCAGCGAGAAGCTTCCTCGCTGCGGAACGGCCCATCGCCTGTATGGGCCATCGCACCGTGGTGAGCGGGGGCCACACGTGCGCCGCGGTCGACGTGTCGTCGAATCCAACTATGGACAGATCTCGCGGCACCGTGAGGTTCCGCTGACGCGCAGCATGGAGCGCGCCGGCCGCCATCTCGTCGTTGCAGGCCAAAATGGCTGTGGGCGGCGGCATCTGGTCCAGCAGCCGACTTGCCGCCGCGATCCCCGAATCGAACCGGTAGTCGCCTCGGACGGTCATACCGGGCGGGAGCGTCACCCCCGCTTCCGCCAACGCTGCGAGAAAGCCAACGCGGCGCTCCGCCGCCGAGCGGAAGCCGTGCGGACCTGCGATGAGCCCTATGCGCCGATGGCCGAGCCCGATCAGGTGGCGCGTAGCCTCCGCGACCGCCTCGGCATCGTTCGAGGATACCGAGTGCGCGTCATCGTCGAGAGGGGCCGATCCCATCCGCACGTAGCGGCAACCCAGTTCCGCGCAGTGTTGGGCCAGTTCGTCGTTCTCCGAGATGGGCGGTAGGAGCATCACGCCATAGAGCCGCTGCCGATCGAGAAACCGCCGGACGTCGTCCATCATTCCGGGCGATCCCCGGTCGACCGGGCGGATCACCAAGGCGAAGTCCGTTTCCCGGATCGCCTCCAGTATGCCCTGCTGCACCCCCAGAATCATCTGCGAGTTCGGATTGTCGTGGATGAGACCGATGAGAGAATTGCGGCCCGTTGCCAAACTCCGAGCCTGCAGATTCGGAACGTATCCAAGTTCGGCGATGACGAGTTCGATCCGCTTGCGCGTCTCGATCCTGAGTTGCGGCGAGTCGTTGATGACCCGGCTGACGGTCTTCTTCGATACGCCGGCAAGACGCGCGACATCGCTGATCGTCGGGTTGGCAGCCGCAAGCGCGGCGCTCGTCCTTGCGTCCGCGAGCCTCACCGGCCGCTCGGTGCTCACCAGCTCCAAAGCAACCCGCCCTCCAGCCGGTTCACACGCAGATATGCTGTGGGCTCGACCGGTAACGTCACGAAATTGCGGTCGTGAGACGTCGGGATCCCCCATAAACTTGCGATCTCCGACAATTCACCTTCTCCCCGGACGCCCTAGTTGTGTGACAACCTTATTGACATCCCCCTAGAAAGGAAAGAGGTATGCCACCGGTGTCAAGGCAATGGCCTGATCGAAGGAGAAGGATTTGAGGGGCAGTTTCGTCGCCACCGCTGCATGCGCCATGACGTGCGCGGCCGCCGTCGCGATGGCGACTCCCGGCGCTGACGAAGTTGGGCGCGTACATGCCGAACTCTGGCCGGAAACGACTCTCCGGCAGTCGGAAGCGGCGATAGAGATGCGTGTCGCGCTTATGCTCGAACGAATGTCACTGGAGCAGAAGGTCGGGCAGACCATTCAGGGCGACATCGCGAGCACGACCCCGGAAGACGTCGCGACGTATCATCTGGGATCGATCCTGAATGGGGGAAGCTCGTCGCCGGGAGGTGACGAGTTCGGCCCCGCATCGAGTTGGCTCGCCGCGGCCGACGCCTACTATGCCGCGTCCATGCGGCCGAACGGCAAACTGCCGCGCATACCGGTCATGTGGGGCAGCGACGCCGTGCACGGTCACAACAACATCGTCGGCGCCACCCTCTTTCCCCACAACATCGGTCTCGGCGCTGCGCGGGACCCCGCGCTGATCGAACGGATCGGCGCGGCCACCGCCCAGGAGTTGCGCGTCACCGGGCTCGACTGGACATTCGCACCGACGATCGCCGTGGCCCGGGACGATCGCTGGGGCGGACGTACGAGAGCTTCTCGGAAGACCCGTCCGTCGTCGCCTCCTACGCCAAGAGCTACGTCACGGGACTTCAGGGCAGGCGCGGGGCGCGGGATTGGCTGCGCAACGGCCACGTCATCGCCACGGCAAAGCATTTCATCGCCGACGGAGGGACCGCCGGCGGGCGCGACCGAGGGGATGCTGATGCCGATGAGGCGTCTCTCATCCGTATCCACGCGCCGGCCTACGTGGCCGCGATCAACGCCGGCGTCCAATCGGTGATGGCCAGCTTCTCGAGCTGGCGCGGCACGAAGATGCACGGCAGCCACGACCTTCTGACCGGCGTGCTGAAGCGGCACTGGGGGTTCGACGGGTTCGTAGTCGGCGACTGGGACGGACATGCGAAAGTCGCGGGTTGCACAGCGGTGAAGTGCCCCCAATCCATGAGCGCGGGGCTCGACATGTTCATGGCCCCGACGGGCTGGAAGGCACTCTTCAATTCCACGCTGGACGCCGCGCGCTCAGGAGCGATTCCGATGACGCGTCTCGACGACGCCGTCCGTCGCATCCTTCGCGTCAAGATGCGGGCAGGCCTCTTCGAAGCGGGTGCGCCATCCTCGCGCCCGCTGGCAGGCCATTACGAACTTCTCGGCGGCGCCGCGCACCGCGCGCTGGCGCGAGAAGCGGTCGCCAAGTCCATGGTCCTGCTGAAGGATACCGGGGTTCTGCCGATCCGGCGCGGCGGACGGGTGCTGGTCACAGGCGATGGCGCGGACAGCGTAGCGAAGCAGTCGGGCGGCTGGACGCTGACATGGCAGGGTACCGGCACCCACCCGGAGCACTTCCCCCACGCCCAATCGATCTTCGCGGGCATCCGCGAAGTAGCGCGTTACGGGGGCGGTGACGCCGAACTGTCTCGAACGGGCGAATACGCCATCAAACCGGACGTCGCGATCGTCGTGTTCGGTGAAGACCCCTATGCGGAGTTCCAGGGGGATCGTGCCGACCTGTTGTTCGACGACGCGCACGGCGCTCTCGCGACGATGCGCCGCCTCAAGTCCGAGGGCGTGCCCGTCGTAGCGGTGTTCCTCTCCGGAAGGCCGCTATGGGTGAACCGGCACCTCAACGCCGCAGATGCCTTCGTGGCCGGCTGGCTGCCCGGATCGGAGGGCGGCGGCATCGCGGACGTCCTTTACGGCCGCCGTATGCTCACCGGTCGACTTTCCTTCTCCTGGCCGGCGCAGGCCGGCGGGGCGCCGCTCAATTCCGGCGACACCGGCTATGCACCACTATTTCCCTTCGGCTTCGGGCTGAAGCCGGGTCGGCATGCCTGGAAGGTTCTTTCCGAGCGATCAGGCGTGGACGAGAGTCCGCCCGTGGCGGTCGGTCCGCTCTTTGCAGACGGCCGCGCGACTGGCGGACGCCTCCTGCAGATCGACGGCGCGAACGACAGCCCGCAGACCGTGACCGGCTCGGGGAACAACGGTTCCGTCGCGGTGCGGCCAGTTGATCGCGAGCGGCAGGAGGACGCCAGGGAGATCGTCTGGAGCGGCAGATCACGGGGGACGCTCCTGGTAGCAAACCTACGGCCCCAGGACCTTGGACCACAGTCGCCGACCGTCACGTTGACTCTTCGAGTAGACCGAGCTCCGACTGCTCCGACGTCCTTGGAAATGCGGTGCGGGCAGGGCTGCGTCGGCAAGCGCGACGTCACCGCGGCGCTGACGCGGCTTGCCGGGCGCGGCTGGACGACCTTCTCCATGCCTCTCTCGTGCTTGATCGGGGCTGATCTGCACAAGGCCACAGCGCCGTTCGCGATGACGACCAGCGGCGAGATGCGTCTGTCCATCTCCTCGATATCACTCCAGCCCAGCCAAGGCGAACCATGCTCCTGAACGTGCTCCTATCCGCCGCCTTCGTCATGACGGTCCCAGCGACGCCCTCGCCGCAGATGCCCGATCCTGCCGCCATCCTGAAGTCGACCGAGCGGGTGGCGACGTGGCAGCTCGATCACAAAGATACGTTCGAGCACATGCCGGCGGCGTCGCGCAGCGTACGCGATCCCCGGGACTGGCAGCAGGCGACCTTCTGGGTCGCGCTGACGGAACTGGCGGATCGGTCCCGCGATCCCGCGTATGCCCGGGCGATCGTCGAACTGGGACGCGCTCAGCGCTGGCGGCTCGGCGACAAGCCCTTCCACGCCGACGACCAGCTGATCGCGCAGGCTTGGATCTGGGCGGCGGCGCATGGCGCCGGGGGCGGCGCGCTCGTTCCGACGAAGGCCTATTTCGACGCGGTCCTTGCCAACCGGCCGGTCGGCGAGTTGGAGTTCCGCCCTAATCCGAGCGGACGCGGCGATCCGGTCTGCACGCAGCGGTGGTGCTGGGCCGACGCCCTGTTCATGGCGCCGCCGACGCTGTTGCGGTTCTCCCGCGTAACCGGGGACCGACGGTACGCCCGGTTCGCACACGAGGAGTTCCGCGCGACCACCGACTACCTCTACGACCGTAGGGAACGCCTGTTCTTCCGTGACAGCCGCTTCTTCGAGCGGCGCGATGCGAAGGGTCACAAGCTCTTCTGGAGCCGCGGGAACGGATGGGTCATGGCGGGTCTCGTCCGCATAATAGGCGAACTTCCGGAAACCGATCCGCAAAGAGCGTACTACGTCGGCCTGTTCCGTGACATGGCCTCGCGGATCGTCGGACTGCAGAAGCCCGACGGATACTGGGCACCTTCGCTGCTCGACAACGGGGCGGACACGCCGCCCGAGACGAGCGGCACCGCGTTCTTCACCTACGCGTTCGCCTGGGGTGTCGACGTCGGAATCCTCGACGCCAAGACCTACAGGCAGGCGGCGATCCGCGGCTGGGGCGCGCTCGAACGCAGCGTCCAGCGTGACGGCATGCTGGGCTGGGTGCAGCAGGTCAGCGACCGACCCGACAGCGTCGCGGCGTCCGACACCCAGTTCTACGGCGCCGGCGCCTACATTCTCGCAGGAACGGCCCTATACGATCTTTCCAGGCATGGAGCCGCAAGATGACCCTACGCAACCTCCGCGTCGCACTCGTTCTTCCGCTGCTCGCTTCCGCCGCACCCGAGCCAGGCGCCGTGGCGTCGGACTGGACCTGGCGCCCGCACGGACCGATGTACGCCACGGCCCCCGCGATGCACGATACGGTCGAGCGACGGCTGATGCCGCAGATGGAGCGGCTGCTGACCCAATTGCTTCGCGACAAGCGGAGCATGAAGCTGGGCGGCGTCGAGGTCTTCAAGAGCGGCGACAAGTTCCTGCCGGGCAAGATCGCGGCGGCCATGTCGTACCGGGTGCTGGACCTGCCCAAAGGCGACCCTCGCCTTCCTCAGCGTCTCAAGGACTTCGCGACGATCGCGGACCTCACCGTCGGCGACCCGAACGACACGTGGGGCATCTACTACTACGTGTCGGCGCTGTACCGTCTGAAGCAGGCTGGACTGCTGGAGGACGCGGTGTCGCCTGCGACGCTCGCGCTCGTCAAGGCGAGACTGGACTGGCACAGGTTCGTCAGGTCCGACCTCTCGTTGGTCGACCTTCCCAACAACTACTACGGGGTGGCGTTCTCTATAGCACGACTCCGCTTCCTGATGGGCTGGGAGGACGAGAAGGGAAGCGAAAGGCTGCTCGAGCGCACGCTCGACCACTATCGCCGCTACTCGGGCAAGTACGGCTTCGCGGACGAGACCGCAGGCAAGGGACGTTTCGACCGGTACAGCGTCCTTCTGATCGGCGAAATCGCGCAACGCCTGGTCGAGACCGGGATGGAGCCCACCCCGGAAGTGAAGGGGTGGCTGCGCCGTTCCGTCGACCTCATGCTGCCCCGGTTCAACATGCGGGGGGAGGGCTGGGAATACGGCCGCAGCATCGGCACGTACGGCGAGACCGCGTTCCTCGAGGTCCTCACCGCTGCGGCGCGGTTGAAGGTGCTGACGCCGACCGAGGAGCGGATGGCCTACGCGTTCTCCTCGCGGATCGCTGCCAGGTACATGGACTTCTGGGTCGATCCGGCCACCGGGTCTGTCGATCTGTGGGATCAGGGCCGGAGGACGGATGCGTACCGCGGAAAGCACCGCATATTCGGCGAGAACCTCAGTCTTGCGCGACAGTACATCTACACCGACGCGATCTGGAGCGATCTGGGGTACCGCGGACGCGCGCCCGACGCTGGCTACGAAAGCTGGCTCAAGACCCTTCCGAAGTCGACGACCACCTGGTTCGCCCGCGGTGACCACGACCGCGCGGTCGTGACCATCCGCGACGGGAGCACGGTGATCGGCCTGCCGATAATCAACGGAGCGGAAGGACAGCACATGCACAACCCGTACTTTCCGGTGCCGTTCTCTCCGGGCATGCTGCAGGGGTCGGCGGACGCCGACTATCCGCTCCTGCTGCCCCGGATCACCCTGACCGACGGCAGCGTGCTCATGCCGTTGGCCTGGTTCAAGGACGTGCGGGTGACGACGCGCGGGCCCGTGACCGAAGTGACGTGGCGGCAGGACGCCCTCGACAGGATGGGCGGGAATGACGCGATTGCGGACCCTCGTGCCACGATCGTCACGAAGTACCGCCTCGCCCCCGGGAGCATCACGCGCACCGACTCCCTCTCAGTGAAGGGTGCCACGAAGATCGCTAGAATCGACATGGCTTTCGCGAGCTTCTCCTCGGGTGCGGTCGCCCGATCCGCCGAGGCGGTCACCTTCGGCACGGGCGAGGTTAAGCGCATGGACACGCGAGGCTACGGCAAATGCGAGACCCGCGACGTGGCGAAACAGCCCTACCGATCCACGACCGGCGCCTTCCGATCGCTCGTCGAGTGCGGCGTCGTCATGGCGGTACCCAGCGCCTCCACGGACCTGAGCTGGGCGTTGTCATACAACTATTGACAGGCTGCTTTGTTGTGTTAGGTGAGTCGCATGACACCGGTAACAACCGGGCCACGCAACCTCGATGAGGTGCGGCGGAAACAGGGAGGAAGCTTGAATGAAGCAATCACGTATTCACCGGTGCGCCTACTCCGCGCTGCTGATGACGACCGCATGGTCGGTCCTCTCCAGTGCTGCCCTCGGAGCTGTCCAGAACGCGTCCGCGCAGGACCCGGCGGCGGCGCAGTCGTCGCCCGCCGGGAGCAGTGCGGCGTCCCCCTCCGTCCAGAGCAACCCCGTTCAGCCGGAGGGTGGTGCGCTCGACCCCACCCGCGCGCAGACGACGGATATCGCCAGCCCCGCAACGGACCCCATCGCGCAGGCGGCGGCCGAGGTCGGCGCAACGACCGGTGACATCGTCGTGACGGGCGCGCGGGCGACGCAGAGGACCTCGATCGAGTTGAAGCGGAATTCGAGCGTTGTCGTCGATGGGCTCGTCAGCGACGAGATCGGCTCCACGCCGGACAATTCCGTGGGCGACACCCTCGAGCGGCTCGCAGGCGTGTCGGCCGACCGCTTCAAGGGCAACGCCAACGAGATCTCCGTTCGGGGTCTCGGCCCCACGCTAAGCTTCGCGACCTTCAACGGACGCGAAGTCTCGACCGCGGGCGGCGACCGTTCCGTCGCATTCCAGCAGTTCCCGTCCGAACTCGTCAACGGCGTCCTCGTCTACAAGACCCAGCAGGCGGACTTCCTCGAAGGCGGCGTCGGCGGCATCATCGAACTTCGCTCGCTGAAGCCGCTCGACTACGGCAAGCGTCGCTTGCAGGCCGAGGTCCGAGCGGACTTCCAGCCGAAGTCCGACGACGTCTACCAGGATGACGGCCTCGGCTACCGTGCGAACATCTCGTACACCGACCAGTTCAAGACCGGCATCGGCGACATCGGCATCAGCATCGGCTACCAGCGGCAGGACACGACCGCGCCGGAGGACTACTACAACGCGAACGCCACGTTCCAGGCGTGCAACACCTCGGCGAACAACTCTTCCCTTATCACGGGAACGGCCGGTGCGCTGATCACGGCGGGGGCTGGCGCGAACTGCACGCTGGCGACCGGTCCGCGGTCGATCGCGCCTGCGACCGGGCAGACACCGGTCCTGGCGGGAGAGACTATAGGACCCGTATACTACGCTAACTCGTCGCGAAGCTTTCGGACGCAGCAGACCGCCGAGGTCCGCGACGCCGTCATCGGCGCCTTGCAGTGGCGGCCGTCCTCGACGTTCGAGGTCGCGATCGACGGACAGTTCTCAAACCGCGCAAGCTTGGAGAAGCGCAACGTCCTTGCGATCGCGGAGGGTCTGCGCGGCGTGAAGCCGTTGATCATCGGCGACGGAACGAACGGCTACTCGAAGGGCGCTTTGATCAGCTACAGCGGCAACTCGAACATCGAGGACCAGCTCGAGCGTCGGGAACGGACCGAGAAGTACTATGGTGGTGGCCTCAACCTGATATGGCGTCCGGACCGTTGGACCTTCTCCGTCGATGGATCCTATTCCGACTCCCAACGCACGGAGACGCAGCGGCAGACCAGAATGCGCTCGACGACACGCGTTCCCTACACCCTGACGTACGTCGGCGATAACATCGTGCCGGACGTGACCTTCGGAAACGGCTTCGACGTGACGGATCCCGCCAGCTTCCTCTCCGCGACCGCCACGTCGGTCTATGCCCGAAACCGGTTCGTCACCGACCGGCGCGACAAGATCTGGGCGGGTCGGGCGGACGTCTCACGCGACTTCGACGGTTTCTTCAATCAGATCAAGGTCGGCGGGCGCATCTCCAACCACCAGCGCACCAACGACAACGCCCGCAACAGCGATCTCGCGACGTTGGTCCCGATCAACGGGCAGACGCCGGCGCAGCTCATCACGGCCGCGAACCAGAACTGCAGGGCTCCGTTCACCACCCGCTCCTATTTCAGCGGCGAGACCAACCTGAACCAGTGGGCGACGTTCGACAACGAATGCCTCTTCCGGACATTCACCGGAAGCGATGACGCGCTGCCGTACCCGGCCGACGGCCGCGATCCGAGCGACATCGATGTCCGTGAGCGGATCTACGCAGCGTATGCGATGACCAGCTTCAAGTCCGATCTGGGGTCCATTCCGTTCAGCGGCAATCTCGGGCTCCGGTGGATCAAGACCGATATCGTTTCGAAGGGGTTCCGTCAGGCCTATCTGGTCACCGTCGATACCGGATCCGACAACTACACCGTCGCGGTGGATCCGACTGGCGCACTCACGTCGAACACGGCCAAGGGCAAGTACAACTACTTCCTGCCTAGTTCGAACCTCGCGTTCGAACTGTCGAACGAGCTCAAGCTCCGGCTGGCCGGATATCGAGCGATATCCCGCTCCGGAATCGAAAGCTTCGGTGCGGGCATCAACCTCAATCCGTCGACCGGCACGGGCGTTAACAACATCATCTTCAATTCGACTACCGGCAATCCCAACCTGAAGCCGCTGCGCGCGTGGAACGCCGACGTCTCGCTGGAGCTCTATGCCTCCAAGGATACGCTGCTGGCGGTCGCGGGCTACTACAAATGGGTAGAGGGGGCCGTGATTGGCGCCAACCAGTCGATCCCGACGCCCATCACGGTCACGACCATCACGAACGGTGGTCCACGCCAGACAGTCGATCTTACGATCAATCCGACAGCGCCCGCGAACGATCCGAAGACGCGCAACCTGTACGGCGTCGAAGTGCAGGGTAGCCACGCCTTCACCTGGCTGCCGTCGCCGCTTGACGGGTTCGGCATCCAAGCGTCCGCCAACCGCGCGTTTGCGAACTTCGAATATCCCGACACGTCCACGCTCGCGCCGTATCTGGACCCGGCCAACCTCATCGGTCTTTCGAAATGGACGGCGAGCGGTTCCGTCTACTACGAGAAGTACGGCTTCTCGATCCGTGCCTCGTACCGGTATCGGTCCGACTACTACAAACCGAACGGCGGGACGAACCGTTCGGTTCGCGGATCCGACTTCGTGAACCTGTCGGCCCAGTACAACCTGACCGACAGCGTGCAGCTGAAGGCGCAGGCCCTCAATCTGACGGGCACGAAGGACATCTTCTACAAGGGTGGTGGAGACAGCATTGCGGAAGTCTCCAACAGCGGGACCCAGTATTTCGTCGGCTTCAGGGTTCGCATGTGATGCGAATTGTCCGGACCGTTCTCCCCTCGGTTCTGGCGTCTATCGCCGCTGCGCTCTCGTGCGCGGCGGCGGCTTTTTCGCCGACGCCTCGGCCGTCCCGGCCGATCTGCAGCGGCGTGGAAGGCTACGCACCCGCGTTCGGCGGCCGTCGGACCTTCTTCCTGAAGCCCGACCAACTGATCGCGATCAAGGCGGTCCGGGATACCGACCCATCGGTATCCGCGGCCTACCGGCAACTGCTGAAGCAGGCCGACGCCGCGTTGCTCCGTCGTCCCGGCGCCGTCACCGACAAGACGACCCTTCCGCCGTCCGGGGACCGGCACGACTATCTGAGCATCGCCCCCTATTGGTGGCCGGATCCGACGAACCCGCAAGGCCCCTACGTCCGCCGCGACGGCGTGATCAACCCGGCGCGCGATACCAACAGCTATGATCGGACCGCGATCGGGCTCCTGAGCGGCGACGTCCGGGTGCTCGCCTTGGCCTACTACTACAGCGACGACATCCGATACGCGAAGAAGGCGGCGCTGTTGATCCGCACATGGTTTCTCGATCCGGCCACCGCGATGAACCCGAACGCCAACTTCGCCCAGGCGGTGCGCGGTCGGGAGGATGGAAGAGCCGAAGGCGTCCTCGATACGAGCGCGTTCCAGTCCGTCGTCGATGCCGTCGGCCTGCTCGCCCCGTCCAAGGCGATCACGACGGACGAGCAGAAGGCACTCGAACGATGGTTCGGTCGCTACGTCGACTGGATGCTCACCAGCCCCAACGGGCGGGCGGAGCAGGCGGCCAAGAACAACCACGGGATCTGGTTCGACAGCCAGATAACCCAGTATGCGTTGTTCGCCCGCCGCCCCGACGTGGCACGCAAGGTCGTCGATCAATTCGCCGCCCGTCGTATTTCAGCCCAGATGGACGTCGATGGACGCCTGCCGGCGGAAACCGCCAGGACGCGAAGCTTCCATTATTCGATCTACGCCCTGACGCCCGCGTACGACGTGGCGGAGATGGCCGCATGTCTCGGAAAGGACCTGTGGGGGTACAAGGACGCCGAAGGACGCGGTCTGCGGAAGGCGACCGACTACCTGGCGTCCTACCGCGGTCAGCTGGAGAAATGGCCCTACAAGGAGATCCGGCTCGAACCGAAGGAACTGGACGGGCTTCTTACGAGAGCTTCCTGGGCTTGGGGCCCTGAAAGCTATCCGCGCACCGTCGACGACTATCCGGCCGCGCTGGAATACCGGTCTCATGCCCCAATTGTCCGTTGATCCTTTGGATGATCGGAGCCAGCAGGGTTCGGCGATAGTTTCAAACCTCGCCGCCGAGCCATGATCGATCGCCGCTCGCTCATGATCGCGGCATCCGCGGCGTTGATCACGCCGATCTCGGCGTTCGCCGAACGACTGGATCTGCAACGCATCGAGCATGCGCGGGTGGTTCGCGCGGCCAGCGCCTACCTGCATGAGGCCCCCCGCACGCTCACCTCGATACCGGCGCTCCGCAGTCCGGGCGGCGTGCACGACTATTATTCCGAGGCGGACTATTGGTGGCCCGATCCCGCTAATCCGGGCGGCCCCTACGTGAGGCGGGACGGCTTCTCCAACCCTGCCAAGTTCGACGGGCACCGGAACGCGCTCATCGCATTCGGCGTCCGCATGCCGGCGCTTGCGACGGCGTGGCGGCTGACCGGCCAGGCGCGGTACGCGCGCGCCGCCGCGGAGCATCTGCGCGCGTGGTTCGTCGACCCCGAGACCCGGATGACGCCTGATCTGGCCCATGCGCAGGCGATCATCGGACGGGACACGGGCCGGGCCATCGGCATCATCGATACGCTTCAGATCGTCGAGGTGGCGCGGGCGGCGACGATGCTCGCGCAGATGCAGGCGCCGGGCTACGATGCACGGACGATCGCAGGCGTCGCCACCTGGTTCCGCGGTTATCTCTCGTGGCTCACGACGTCCCCTGCCGGCATCGAGG